>JBEHWX010000039.1:0-49689 GCA_048498995.1 Bacteroidota bacterium | reverse complement strand
CAAGCGAGAACCTTAGCTACCTGTCATGTGCTGTGTGCTAATTGTCTCTTTTGTTCAACCTCGAAGCCTTCTCGATCCCGCCGAAGCGGCGACCGATCGTCTTCGATCACTCAGATTGTCAAGGAACTTTTCTTCTTTTCTCGCCTTCGTCTTGGCTCGCCGTTTGCGCGGCGCCTCGTCGAAGAGAGCCTACAAACTTAAAGTTTATCAGGCCCCGTTGTCAAGCTTTTTTATTCTGCGCTTCAACTTTTTGAAGTTGCAGGCGGTTGATTCTACGACGCGGCGCCTCGGGCGCTCATTGTCGGAAATCCATCAACCTTTTCAACCCCTCCACCTCGAACGGCCGGCGACGCAATCGCGTCAGCCCTCGCCATTCATCTCCTCGCCACATCGCTCATCCGAACTTTCCGAGGCAACCGAATTCATCGGCTCGCCATCGAGCATTCGAGAAGAGCTCACACATTCTTGTTTCGACCGAAGCGGTTTCACCCAGTGACGTCACGACATCGCAGTCTATTGCGAGTGAAGTCTGTCAAACGAGTGGTGATCTTTTCACCGCCACCAGACATCCGTATTCGGCGACTCATCGCCGGCGGGTCTGTCGACTCTCGCGTCGACCGGGCGGGCTGTCCATCGAAGAAGGGCAGCAAACATACGGCGATCGGAGAGGCGAAGTCAAGCGTTTACTTTGTCGGTACTTGTATCACGACGTTCGGCGGATTCGCCGACGACCACCGAAATGATGATCACATCGTGTCAGCCATTGCGGCTGACGTGCTGTTCCGTTGTCAAAGAAGGGCTGCAAACATACAGCCGACCCAACCCGGGATGCAAGCGGTTTTCATCGCTGCACTTGTATCGCGATGTGTCGCGATCCCGACCTCCGCTGGGGAGGCGTCGTCCGTGCCGGTTGTCAAAGAAGGGCTGCGAACATACCCTTTCGGACACCCCGGGAGCAAGCTTTTTCCATCGCGTCAGTTGTATCGCGATGTGTCGCGTGCTCTCGGTCTTCCTCGCGGAAGCGTGTCACCGGCCGGTTGTCAAAGAAGGGCTGCGAACATACCGCCGCCAGGTAGCCCTGGGCAACTGTTTTCACCCGTTCCCACTGTATCGGGATGTTATCGAGAAGCGATGGATGCCTGCCGGATGGCCGGTTCCTTACAGACGCTTGCCCGGTCCCGCTAGTGTGTGCTCGAGAGCATATCTCCGCTCCCCCTGCCTCCTGCGAGCCTCGCCGTCATTTCTCCGCGCGTGAGAGCGCATCGGCGATCTCCCCTCCCGGCGCGGACTCAGGCCCGCTCCCGATCGCCAGGCGCGCGCCGGCTCCACGCCCTCGGATCAGATCCCATGCGGTTCCGCGGCGGGACGATCCGTCACAACGCTCCCTCCTCCGCCCCATCCCGAATCGAGGATCATCCATCGCATCGCGATCCACCCGCGCCCCTTGCCAGCTCCGCACCCGCTTTCCCGCTGGGCCCCGGCCGCGGGTGCGCGCGCGGCCTCGAGCATCCGCCGCGTTCGCGCGTCGATGCGGCTGCCTCCTTGTGATTGCCTTGGACTTGAGGGATATTGTGCGACTTCCCGTCTCGATTCCTCCAACCTAGCGATACGAACAACCATGTCTGAGCTTCCATCCAACACCCCCGTCACTTACTGGGATTACGTCAACACCGACGCGCTTCTCTCGCTTCAGCGGCCGCTGACCGAAGCGCACGACGAGCTGCAGTTCATCATCGTCCATCAGACGTTCGAGCTCTGGTTCAAGCTGGCAATCAACGAGCTGCGCGTGGCGATCGCCCGTCTTGCCGCGGGCGACGTGGCCGGCGGCACCCGTCTGGTCAAGCGGGTCGCGGTGATCCTCCGCACCGCGCTGCATGGCTTCGAGCCGTTGATGACGATGTCGATGCAGGGATACATGGAGTTTCGCGACGCGCTTCATCCGGCCAGCGGCTTCCAGTCATCGCAGTTTAGGGTGATCGAGATCCTCGTCGGCATCGAGCGGGTCACGTCGCGGGAGCAGGGGGAGCAGGAGCGATTCTACTGGGAGAGCGCGGTCCAGGCCGGCGTTACCTATTCGATGTTCATGGACAAGTATCGCGAGCAGCTTCTCGTGGACTATGACACGGCCAAGGAGAACAACCTCCGCCGCACCATGCTCCGACTCACCGAGGAGCAGACGGGACGAAGCGGCGCCGAGGCGTATCGATGGCTCTTTGCGCACCGCGAGGAGATGGAGGACCTGGTGGCGCTCGCCGAGGCGGCGCGCGACCTTCAGCAGGCGATCCTCGACTTCCGCCTGAACCATCACAAGGTCACCGTCTTCACCGTCGGCGAGCATGCCGCCGGCACCAGCGACTCGCACGAGGCGAAGCACCCGAGCTGCGCGGCCTACCTCCTCGGCGTGATCAAGGATCGATCGACGGTCTTCCCGGAACTGGAGTCGGCGGTCACCGGCTGAGCGACGTCCGCACCGCGGCGCGAGAATATGGGCCGCACGAGCGGCCGTGATATGATCGAGCACGAAGAGCCCCGGCGGCAATGCCCCGGGGCTCCGTCGTTTCTGCATGGCGCGGGAGCATCGCGGGAGCATCGCGGGAGCATCGCGGGAGCATCGTGGGAGCATCGCGGGAGCATCGTGGGAGCATCGTGGGAGCATCGCGATCACCTCCAACCCGCCATGATGCGCGCCCTTCCGAGAGATAGCCACGACACGTGACGAGCCGCGCTGCTCACACGAGTCCAATCACGAGCGACGCGACTCCCTCTCGTCCCATTCCACCACCACGTCGCATGCATGCACTCGCAGCGGGATCGATCCGCGAACGGGTACCGATCGGTCGGCGTTCTACTACCTCCGATCATCCTTCCCATCACCTCATCAACGCGCGATCGAGACGCGGAAGCGGAGCGATCGAACCGGATGCAAGCGACCTCGCGGCGTCGATCACCACCGCGTCGCGAGGGTCCACGACGTGCCACGCTCGATCGCACTCGCGTCGTCTTCGCTATCGGCGCGCGCGACGATCGGATCATCATCGGACACGCAGTCGTGCTCACCGACATCACGAGCGATGAAGAAGCGCGAGCACGCGATCGCGTCGCGGCCCGCGAACCCGCATGAAACCTGGCTTCGCGGGCATGCGCCATGCTCGCGTCGATCGATCGGGAGCGACGAGGCTAACATCACGTTCATCAAAAAAAAGTTGGTGCTCTCGATGGCGAAGTGGTGCAATCGTACAGGACATGTCATAACTTTGCCGCCGTTAATCGTTCTGCTGCATGAGTGACCTGAAAGGCAGAAGAATCATACTGGGCGTCACCGGCAGTATCGCCGCATACAAAGCGGCAGTACTCGCCAGGGAGATCATCAAGCGCGGCGCGGAGATCCGAGTCGCGATGACCGACGCCGCCTCTCGCTTCATCGCTCCCCTCACCTTCGCCTCCCTCTCGAAATTCCCCGTCGCGCTCTCGATGTTCCCGGCGCCGGGCGCCGAGCCCGCGAGCGGATCATGGCATATAGACTGGGCTCTCTGGGCCGACGCCATGGTGATCGCTCCGGCGAGCGCGTCGACGATCGCGAAGCTCGCCGTCGGCATCAGCGACAACCCTCTGACGGTGATCGCGACGGCACTGCGCGGCAAGCTCTTCATTGCTCCGGCGATGGATCTGGACATGTATCGCTACCCCACGCTTCAACGCAATCTCGCCACGCTCCGATCCTTCGGCGCCGAGGTGATCCCTCCCGGTGAGGGAGAGCTCGCCAGCGGCCTCTCGGGCGTCGGACGGCTTGCCGAGCCTGAGGATATCGTGGCGGTGCTCGAGCGTCACTTCCGGCGACGGACCTCGCTTGCCGGGCGTCGCGTGCTGATCACCGCCGGGCCCACGCACGAGCCGATCGACGCGGTGCGCTACATCGGCAATCACTCGTCCGGGAAGATGGGATTCGCGCTGGCCGAGGAGGCGCGCGACCGCGGCGCGCGGGTAACGCTCGTTGCAGGACCGACGGCGCTGGCCGATCCCTCGCAGGTGGATGTGCTGCGCGTGACGACCGCGGAGGAGATGGGCTCGATGGTCGATCTCCACAGCGACGAAGCGGAGATCACCATTGCCGCCGCGGCGGTCGCGGACTTCACGCCGACGACGACATCGACCGGGAAGCTGAAGCGTCGTGAAATGGACGGCGGCGAGTTGAAGCTCGTGCTCAAGCCCACGCGCGACATTCTTCGCACGGTCGGAGCCAGAAAGAAAGCCGGACAGATCCTGGTGGGCTTTGCCCTGGAGACCGCATCAATGCTGGATTCCGCGCGGGCCAAGCTGATCGAGAAGAACTGCGATATGATCGTGGCGAACGCCGCGAACGAAGTAGGCGCGGGTTTTGCGGTCGATACGAATCGAATTACGCTCGTCATGCACGACGAGCTTCGCGAGCTACCATTGATGAGCAAGCGTGAGTGCGCCGCCGAGATCTTCGATGCGATCGAGCGATTGCTCGCGGACGAGGCGGGACGGGAGATGGCCAGCGGAGCGCCGAGATGAGCAAGTCATTGAAGGAGGAGGCAAAGGCATTCGCGCGACAGCAGTATGAGCTGTTCGGCGATATCATCCAGGGCAGAAATGCCGACAGGAATGCCGAGCCGACGTCACCGGTCGAGCATGCTCCCGAGCAGGATGCCCCGCATCCGGCTCCGGCGCAAGCCGCGGCCGCCACGCCGCTGAGACCAGAGGAGGGCTCTCCGTTTACCGAGAGCCTTGCTCTGATCTCGGAGCCGTGGACGCATACCACGTCGCTCGATTCTCTGAATCAGATGATATGCGGATGTCAGAAGTGCCCGCTGGGCAGGACGAGGACGAAATTCGTCTTCGGTGTCGGCAATCCCAACGCGGACCTCGTCGTGATCGGCGAGGCTCCGGGGGCGGACGAGGATGCCACCGGTGAGCCGTTCGTCGGCGCGGCCGGTCAGCTCCTCAACAAGATCCTCGCGGCGATCAACTTCAAGCGCGAGGAGGTCTACATCTGTAACATCCTAAAATGCCGGCCACCGGGAAACCGGACGCCGGAACGCTTCGAGGTCGAACAGTGCAAACCGTATCTATATAAACAACTGGATCTCATCAAGCCCCGCTTCATCCTTGCGGTGGGGCTGACCGCGGCCAACACTCTTCTGGACCGAAAGGCGAGGATGGGTGAGCTGCGGGGAACCGTCCACGATTACTTCGGGATCCAGATGGTGGTGACCTATCACCCCGCGGCGCTTCTTCGGAACCCGCAGTGGAAACGATCCACCTGGGAAGACGTGCAGATGCTCAGGCGCATGTACGATGAATCGAAGGGAGGATCAACCTGAGATGTGCCCGCGTTTCCCCGACTCGCATCGGCTATCACTATATGGGCGGCCACCGGCCGCTCATGATCGATACATAGTATAGCGCCCCTTCACTTCGCCCCCGGCCTGGGTGAGTGGAGGACGTAATTGTTGTGTATTCACAATACTGGAGAACACTATGGCCACGAGCACGAAGACCTCGAAGACTGCCGGCACGAAAAAACCGGCAACCGCAGCCAAGAAGACTGCGTCGAAAACCGGAGCGGCCAAGTCGGCGACCAAAAGAACCGCGACTGCCAAAAGCGCTCTGAAGAGCCCGGCCAAGGGAGCGGCCGCCAAGAAGACCGCGACCAAGACGGCGACCAAGTCGACCGCCAGAGGAGCGGCAAAGGGTGCCGCCACGGGCGCCGCCAAGGGCGCTGCCAAGGGCGCTGCCAAGGGCGCTGCCAAGGGAGGCGCGAAGAGCGCCGCCAAGGGGGCGGCAAAGACCGGAACGACCAGGTCCGCCGCGGCGAAGACGGCGACCAAGACCGCGGCGAAAGCCACGACCAGAAGCGCCGCCAAGGGGGCGACAAAGAGCGGAGCCAAGGCCGGAACGAAGAGCACGGCCAAGAAGTCGACGATGAGCGCCACCAAGACCGGCGCGACGGCCAAGAAGACGACCGCTACCAAGACCGGCGCGAAGAGCGGAGCCAAGAGCGCGGCCAAAGGTTCCTCCACGGGGGGCGCGAAGAAGTCCGCGGCCAAGGGGAGCGCCAAGGCCAGCGGAACCAAGAGCGCCGGAGCCGCATCGACGACGCGCAGGAAGTCGACGATGAACCTGGCCAAGGCGGCCGCGACGACCACGAAGTCGACCGGAGCCAAGGGCGCCGCCAAGGGTGGCGCGAAGGGAGCGGCCAAGGGTACGGCCAAGTCGGCCGCCACCGGAGCGACGAAGACGGCGGCCAAGGGTGCGACGAAGACGGCGGCGAAGGGTGCCGCCAAGGGTGCGACGAAGACGGCGACGAAAGGCGCCGCCAAGACCGCTTCCTCGACGGCGAAGAAGGGCGCGGCCAAGGGGATGACGACCAAGGCGAGCGGCACGAAGACGAGCAGCGGCACGAAGGCGGCGGGCACGAAGAAGGCCGCTACCAAGACCGGCGCGTCCAAGACCGGCACCACGAAGGCCGGATCGACGTCGACCGCCACCAAGGGGGCCGCCAAGAAGGGAACGGCCAAGGCCGGAACGAAGACGGCGGCCAAGGGTGCCGCGAAGTCGGCAACGAAGAGCGCGGCCAAGGGCACGGCGAAATCGGCCGCCAAGGGGAGCGCCAAGAGCGGAGCCGCGAAGGGCGGAGCCACGAAGAGTGGAGCGACGAAGGGCGGGTCGAAGAGCTCGGCCAAGGGCGGAACCCGGAGCCTCGCCAAGGCCGGTTCGGCTTCGACGACGAGGAAGACCGCGGGCAAGGGAGGCGCCGCGAAGGTCGGCGGCACCAAGGCTGCCGTGAAGGGTGGAGGCAAGGCATCCACGAAGTCCGCCGCCGGCGCCACGAAGTCGGCCGCGAAGTCGGCCGCCAAGACCGGAGCCGGAGCCAAGAAGGCCGGCGCCAAGGGAGCCGCCACGAAGTCGACGGCGAAGTCGGCCGCGAAGAAGGCTCCGTCGAAGGGACCGGTCGCGCGCCAGGGCGCCACGAAGGGCGCCGCCAAGGGTGGCGCCACCAAGGGAGCGGCGAAGGGTGCCGCCAAGGGAGGCGCCGCGAAGGGTGGTGCGAAGGGCACTGCCAAGGGAGGCGCGAAGGGCGCCACTAAAGGTGCCGCCAAGGGAGGCGCCGCCACTAAAGGTGCCGTCAAGGGCGCTGCCAAGGGAGGCGCGAAGAGCGCCGCAAAGGGTGCTGCCAAGGGTGCAGCCAAGAGCGCCACGAAGTCGACGGCGAAGGGCGCCGTGAAGGGCGCCGCCACGAAGTCGACCGGCACCAAGACCGCCGCGAAGAAGGCGGCTGGGGGCGCCACGAAGTCGACCGCGAAGGGCACGGCTTCCAAGTCTGCAAGCAAGAAAGGCTCGGACACGTCGAAAGCTTCCGGCACCAAGAAGGCATCGACGGCCAACCGGCGCCCCGCCGCCGGAAAGGCCGCCGGATCGCAGTCTTCTTCCAGAGGTGCCGCTACGAAATCGAGCTCCACTTCCGCATCCTCGAAGCGCGGCGCGAGCCGTCGTTCGACCCCGGCCGCGCCGCCGGAGACGACCGACACTCAGTCCACCGCGGAGATGCCGCCGATGAACGGCGGCCAGATGCCGGAGCTCGACAACATCGGATCCAATGGCAATGCCGCCGAGGACAACCAGTCCCGGGACGGCATGGACAACGCCTGAGATCCACGCTCGTAGCGGTTATCACGACGACGCGCACGCCGCCGATCGCTCCCTCCGGGGAGCGGCCGGCGGCGTCACTTTTCATCCCCTCCCCTCACCCGGCTCGTCGCCGATCATCGCCGTCCCGCCGGAGGGCGCCGCGCCCCACCGGGCGCCGCTTCCCGCCGGGCGCCGGTACGTTCGTATCTTCCGCGCGTCGTTTGTTCATTCAGCTCGGAATTCAGGTCCATGGCCACGAACCCCACCCTTCGAGATCCGGAGCTTCGCGCGGCGCTCGACAGGCTCTTCTCCCTCCAGACCTTCGGCATCAAGCTCGGTCTGGAACCGATCACCGCGCTGCTGGCGGAGTTCGGCGATCCGCATCTGCGCTTCCCGGCCATCCATGTGGCCGGCACCAACGGCAAGGGATCGGTCAGCTCGATGATCGCCTCGATCCTCGCCGCCGCCGGGCTGAATGTCGGGCTGTATACCTCTCCCCATCTCGTCGACTTCGGCGAGCGGATCCGGGTCAACGGCCGGCCGATCGATGACGAGCGCCTGGCGCGCTATACGCGCGAGATGCTCCCGGCCATCGAGCGCCTCGCCTGCACCTTCTTCGAGGGAACCACCGCCATCGCCTTCCGCCACTTCGCCGAGGAGCGCGTGGACGTAGCCGTGATCGAGACCGGCATGGGAGGGCGTCTGGACGCGACCAACGTGGCGCGTCCGGTGGCCTGCGCCGTCACCTCGATCGGCTACGATCACATGAAGCACCTGGGGAACACGCTCGAGGAGATCGCCGGCGAGAAGGCGGGCATCATCAAACCGGGCGTGCCGGCCGTCATCGGCAAGATCGCACCGAGGCTGCGGGAGATCTTCCTCCATCGCGGACACGACGTCGGCGCGGAGATCATCTTCGCCGAGCAGTACTGCCGCGCCATCTATCACGACATGAGCTTCGAGGAGGTCACCGCCTCCTTCATCACCGGCAGACACCAGCTCGACCGGCTCGCGATAGGCCTGACCGGGCGGCATCAGATCGACAACGCCCGCACCGCGCTCTCGGTGATCGAGCTGATCGGCGCGCGCTTCGGCGTGACCGACGAGGCGATCCGCGAGGGGATGCGCTCGGTCAGGGAACGGAGCGGCATCACCGGACGCTTCGGCGTGCTCCAGGCATCTCCGCGCGTGCTGCTCGACGTGGCGCACAACCCGGACGGCGCGCGCGTGCTGATGGATACGCTCTCCTCCCTCACCGGCGGCGGACGACACATCCGCTTCGTCTTCGGCGCCGTGGAGGACAAGGAGATCACCGACATCGTCAAGATCTTCGAGCCGCAGGCCGTGGCGCTCTACGCGGTGCGGGCCGACAGCTCCCGCTCCCTCCCGGCCGACGAGATCTCCTCCCGCGCCGCGGCCGCCGGCATCCCGACGGTACTCGCCGGCGGCGTGCGCGAGGGGATACTCCGCGCCGTGGCCGATGCCCGTCCGGAGGAGGTGGTGATGATCTGCGGATCGTTCTACGTGGCCGGCGAGGCGCTGCAGCTCTCGTGGCCCCTCCCCTCCTCATCGCAAGCGACATCCTCCGAGGTCCCGTCGATGGCGACCCCGACGGTGGCCGAGCGAGGGAGCGCGCGGCACGATGATGCCGACGGAAGCGCGGCCGATGCTCCCGGCAAAACGACACGGGAGGAGCGACGACTGACCGTCCGGGAGTGGAATGCCGCCGAACAGCCTCGCGAGCGGCTGGTGGAGCGTGGCGCCCGCGCGCTCACCGACACCGAGCTCCTGGCGATCCTGCTGCGCACCGGCACGCAGGGAGAGGACGTGGTG
This sequence comes from Bacteroidota bacterium, assembly GCA_048498995.1. Classification (GTDB taxonomy): domain Bacteria; phylum Bacteroidota; class Ignavibacteria; order OLB7; family OLB7; genus JBEHWX01. The sequence continues at coordinate 40,203 of JBEHWX010000039.1, read as the reverse complement.
GAGGTGAGCAGAAAGATCCTCCACCGGTTCGGATCGCTCACGGCGCTGGCCGCGCGCGATGTCCGCGAGCTGCAGAAGGTGAAGGGGATCGGCCCGGCAAAGGCGGTCACCCTCGCGGCCGCGTTCGAGCTGGTCCGCAGAATCGAGATAGAGCCGTTCGCCAACAGGCCGCGCATCGAGGGGCCGGGGGACGTGGCCTCGATCTTCATTCCGCTCCTCCGCGACGCGCGCAAGGAGCAGTTCTATGTGCTGATCCTCAACACGGCCAACCAGGTGGTGCGCCGCGAGCTGATCTCCGAGGGGAATCTCAACAGCTCCATCGTCCATCCGCGCGAGGTGTTCCGCACCGCGATCGTCGAGAGCGCGGCGAGCATCATCGGCCTGCACAATCACCCCAGCGGCAACCCGATGCCGAGCCGCGAGGATATCGCCATCACCAAGCAGCTCGTCGAGACCGGCCGCGTGGTCGGCATCCCGTTCCACGACCACGTGATCATCGCCGGCGACAGCTACGTTTCGCTGCGCGAGCGCGGCTATATCTGAGCCCTGGGACAACGACACGTCATGACGCAGAACATCTACGATGACCCCGCGTTCTTCGAGGCGTACAGCCGGCTCGAGCGCTCCGTGAACGGCCTGTCCGGCGCAGCCGAATGGCCCGCGCTCCGGGCGCTGCTGCCGGACCCGCGCGGCCTCGAGATCGTCGATCTCGGCTGCGGCTTCGGCTGGTTCGCCCGCTGGGCACGCCAGCATGGCGCGCGGAGCGTGCGCGGCCACGATATCTCCCAGGCGATGCTCACGCGCGCGCGATCGATGACATCGGACGCGGGCATCATCTACGAGCGGTCGGATCTGGAGCATCTCGATCTCCCCGCCGATTCCTGCGACCTCGTCTTCAGCTCCCTCGCGGTTCACTACGTCGAGAATCTGGAACGGCTGCTCGGCATCATCCATTGCGCCCTCCGTCCCGGAGGAGCATGGATCTTCTCGACCGAGCACCCGATCTACACGGCCCCCTCGCGTCCGGGCTGGTCGGCCGGGGAGAACGGCGACGTCACGTGGCCGGTCGACAACTACCTGAACGAAGGTCCGCGCATCACCGACTGGCTTGCTCCGGGAGTGGTGAAACAGCATCGCACGATCGGCACCCACATCGCCCTGCTGGCGCGCGCCGGCTTTTCGGTGACGCATCTCGAGGAGTGGGGACCGACCGCGGAGCAGATCGCCGCGCATCCGGAGTGGAGCGTCGAGCGCCATCGTCCGATGTTCCTGTTGATCGCGGCGCATCGATAGCAGCGCCCGGCCCGGGGCGCGGAATCAGCCGGACGCCCCTTCAACTCCGCGGGCTCCGGCATGTCCGATGCAGTGGCGAACGGCATATGAGTATCGGAATGGATTCGGGAGGAATCAGATCATGACACGGAAGATCTTCACGCATCGCGCCATCCCCTTCTGGGGAGCGCTTCTGCTGGCCATTCTTCTCTCCGCCTGCGGCCGCGACGTGAAGGTGGAGCATCATCGGGATTCGACGAGCGCCGTCGATACATCCGCTCCGCGGGGAGAATGGATCGACACGCACGGCGATCCGTCGAAGTCCGATCCGGGCACGACCCGCGATACCTCGCGCAGATCGTCGGACCGGATCCCAACCGCCAGCCGGAACATCACCATCTCCTCCCCCCGGCCCGACGACGCGATCACCGGCAACGCTCTCACGCTCTCAGGCACCGCGCGCACGTTCGAGAACGCCTTCGCCTATCGCGTCACCGGCGGCGACGGCGGCATCCTGGCCGAGGGACACTCGATGGCGAAGGGGGAGATGGGGCACTTCAATCCGTACTCGCTCCGCGTGCCGCTGAAGCCGGGCTACACCGGCGACGCGCTCCTGGAAGTGTTTCAGTTCTCCGCCAAGGATGGAAGCGAGATCGACAAGGTCTCCATCCCGATCAGGGTGGTTTCCGACGGCACGGCGGGCCTGATGACGCTCCGGATCTATCTGACCAACGCCGCGAAGGGAACCGCCAAGGATTGCCGCGCCGTCTTCGCGAGGAACCGACAGGTGGAGAAGACGGTGGCGGTGGCCGAGCGCGCGCTCAACGCGCTGCTGGAGGGACCGAGCGACGCTGAGCGACGTGAGGGATACGGCAGCGAGATCCCCGCCGGCACGAGGCTTCGGGATATCACCATCGAGAACGGCAGGGCGGTCGCGGACTTCTCCCCGGAGCTGAACAGGATCGCCGGCGCCTGCGCGGTCACCGCCGCCAGATCGCAGATCGAGCAGACGCTCCGCCAGTTCCCCACCGTGACGTCGGTAACGATCACCGTCAACGGCAGCCCGAAGGAAGTGCTCCAGCCCTGAGCGTCGGGAGAGGAGCGTGAGAAACGAACGAGGCCGCATCCGGCAGGTACCGGGTGCGGCCTCGCGCATTCATGAAGCACGCGCCGCGGTGGGCGCGCCCGTCGCCGGAATCAGCGAACCACGACCAGCGGACGTGAGATGGTCCCGTTGCCGGTGACCAGCAGCACGCGATAGGCGCCCGAGGAAAGCCCGGTCACGTCGATGACGAAGCGCCGCTCGGCGCGCGCGCCGGATCCCTCGATCGTGCCGTCGAACGCTTCGGCCACGCGGTTGCCGAGCGGATCGACGACGTAGATCGCCGCCGGAATCCGCCCCACGCCGTCGACCGTCAGGCGCACCTCGGCGCGGCCGGCGGCCGGGTTCGGCATTACCACATCGATGGCAAGCGACATCCCGCCGGCGGCGACCGCGCCGGAGCGGACCGCCGAGACCGGGGCTTCCACGCTCCCGAGCAGGTCGATGGTCCACGACTGGGTCAGCTCCTGGATGGTGAGCGTGCCGGTGAAGTCGCGCGCGCTGGAGGCATCGCCGAGCACGAACGGATCGAACCTGATGGTGACCTGAAGCCCGCTCGTGGGACCGAGGTCGATCGGAATCGACCGTGACGTCACGCGGAAGAACTCCCCGGTCGCGCCGTCGGAGCGTTTACCGGTCGTCGTCGCGGCCAGAAGATGGAGCTGCGAGGCCCCCTGGTTCCAGAGCGTGATGGTCGTATCGCGAGGGAAGCTCGCGGCCGCGTGCGTGCCGAAGTCGATCGTGGCCGGGAACGCGAGCGTGCCGGTCACGATGCGCGCGGTCAGATCCACCTGCCGCGTCTCGCCGCTCCCCTCCCGCACCTGCACGGTCGCGGCGAGCTGGGCCGAGGCCGACTGCGGCTTCAAGGTTACGTGAACCGTCCTGGCTTCGCCCACGCCCAGCGAGAACGGGGTCGTCGGGGCATCGATCGTGAAGGCGGCGGCTGAAGGTCCACCGAGCTGGACCGTCACGTCCGCGAGGGGAAGCGAGCCGCTGTTCCTCACCACGAACGAATCGAGAGCGCCGGTGCCGCTGCCGAGCGTGCCGAAATCGATCGCGCTCCGGCTCACGGCGAGCCCCGCGGCCACGCCACGCCCGGTGAGCACCGTCGTGACCGGGACGATCGAGGCATCGGTCGCGATCGTCAGCAGACCGCTCCTGATGCCGGTCGTGGTCGGCAGGAATTTCACGTGGAGCTGCGCGGTCATCTCCGGCGCGATTCTGATGCCGGCCGGGTCCGCCCCCTCGATCGAGAACTCGCCGCCGGTCACTTTCGCCGAGGAGATCGTCAGCGTGTCGGTGCCGGTGTTGGTGAGGCCGAGCGTGGCCACCTGGCTCGAGGTCACCAGCACGTCGCCGAAGTCGACGGTGCCGGATTGCGGCGAGAGCACGCCCTGCAGTCCGGTCTCGGCCAGTTGCACCTCGCGCGTCGGCAGGGCCGGATCGTCCGAGGTGATCTTCATCGTCGCGGTTCTGAGTCCCGGACCGTTCGGATGGAACCGCACCTGAAGCGGGAGCGATCCTCCCGCGCCGGCCGGCACCTGGACCGGGAACGCGGTCGGGCTCACGAGGGTGAACTCGCTCGCGTTCGTTCCGGTGATCTCCACGCCGGCGATCGCCAGCGGCGCGTCGCCGGTGTTCTGCAGGGTCACGGCGCCGTCGATCGAGGAGGCAACACGGACGCTCCCGATGGCGGACGCGGCCGGCGCCACGAGCACCGGCGCGATGCCTCGTCCGGTCACGATCCTGTCGGTCGGGCCGCCGGCGGCGTCATGCGTCACGCGGAGCTTCACCTGATAGGCGCGCCGCTGATCGGGCGCGAACCGGAGCTGCACCGCCGCGGAATCCCCCGGCGCGATGATCAACGGGAACGTGGTCGGAGACGCCACGGAGATGTTCGCGCTGTCGGCGCCGACCACCGCGATTCTGGTGACGGTCATCGGGGCATCGCCGGCGTTGCCGATGTAATAGGGAGGCGCGCTCGCGGTGGTCCCCACCCTGACGTTGCCGATCGAGAGCGTGTCGGCGACGGTGGCGAAGACCGGAGCGATGCCGGTGCCGGCCACGGCGAACGACGTGCTCCCGCTGGTGTCGTCATGCGCGATGGTGAGCGTGGCGTTGTAGGTCCGACGCTGCAGCGGAAGGAAGCTGACGACCACCGTGTCGGTCGAGTCCGGCGGAAGAATCATCGCGCTGGCTCTCGACAGGAGAATCAGCCCCACGCCGGCATCGGCGCCCGTGAGGGAGGTGCCGGTGATGTGGAGCGTGTCGTTGCCGGTATTCCGGAGCAGGGCGAACGCCACGTTGTAGGTGCCGCCGGTCCGCCGCTGTCCGAACGAGATCGACGGCAGGAGCTTCGAGGCCGTCGGCGCCACCGCCATGCCGACCAGCGGAACGGTGTTCGGCGAGGTGGCCGCGTTGCTGGCGATCGAGAGGGTCGCGGACTTCGAGCCGCCGGCGTTCGTCGGAGCGAAACGTAGCGTCAGCGTCCGCGACGATCCCGCGGTCAGGGAGAAGCCGCCGCCGTTCCGCGTGATGCCGTAACTGGCGCTATCCCTCCCGAGAATCGCCGTGCCGGCCACGTTCAGCGTGGCGGTGCCGGAGTTTGAGATGGTGATCGTTGTATCGACCGTGCTTCCGGGGCGGACGCGTCCGAAGTCGAGCGACGCCGGGGCAACGGTCACCGCCGGCTGCGGGTTGCCGGAGACGGAGCTGGAGTAGACCGCGGTCACCATCAGGTTGTAGCCGGGGGTGCCGTTGGCGAAGCCCTGCGGGAAGTTCCGCCAGCCGTTGGCGGTGGTATAGTAGGAGCTTCTGTTGGCCGTCGGGGAGCCGTTGTCCGAGAAGAATCCGAGCGCGCCGACGCCGTTGGTCTGGAACGACACGTGGAAGCTGTCGCCGCCGTTGAAGTTCACCGCCGTGCCGAGGCCGCGCAGCCATATCTCGTTGACCTGATCGGTCGCCAGGTCGCTGAACGGAATGGTCACCGAGCCGAGCGCGGTGCCGGGCACGCCGGCGAGGCTCCCGGCCGCGTTGGCGTGCACCGTGATGGTGAGCGTGCCGTTGAGCGGCAGCCGCGAGTTGGCCGCGTCGAGACGGAACTTGACGCCGAGCAGCGATCCGTTGGAGGGAGCGTTGAACTTCACCGCGTAACGGGTCATGGCGCTGCTCGGCAGCAGGAACAGCGAGAGAGGAGATCCGTTGTCGTTGGTGATCGAGCCGAGCGTGGTCGATTCGTTCGACGTGATGTTGATGCCGCTCGTCGTGGAGTTGGCGGTCACGCGGACGCCGACCTTGTCGTTGGTGTTGTCGGTCAGCATGTCTCCCCCCTCGCTCGCGCCGTTGTACCACTCGCGGGCCACGCTCGTGTTGGTCGGGGTGCTGTAGCTGGCGACGCTCGACCCTCCGGAGAAGCCGGAGTTGATCGGCTCGATCCTGACGAAGTAGGTGCCGGGGGAGAGTCCCGAGAGGGAGTATCCGCCGCTGGCGGTCGGCTTGTTGGTGAAGTAGGTGTCGGTGCCGGAGAAGTAATCGACCACAGTGCTGTAGGCGGTACCCGAGGCGGAGTCGACGGCGATCACGTTGACGCCGCTCAGGTTCGTGCCGCTCGGGCGGCGGACGGTGCCGCTGATGGTCCCGACGCCGGAGGCCCAGCCGCTGACCGGATAGAGCCGCGTCAGCGCCAGCGTGTCGTCCGGCGCGAGGGTCTTCATCGCCGTGTCGATCGCCGTCGGATACATGGTCGGGAACTCCCCGTGCATGGAGATCTGGCTGTGCGACAGGCCGAGGAAATGCCCGACCTCGTGCGTGATCACCGCCTTGTAGACATCCTGATCGTAGGTGGTGCCGCTGCCGCTCAGATAGCCGTTGATGATCACGAAGCCCTCGGTGTAGTTCCCCGCGCTCACGGCCGAGGCGGCGAACCCGAGCACGGAGGACTTGGCGCCGATGCCGAGCTTGCCGTCGGTGATGGCGCCGCTGGAGTCGAAGATCACCGGGTTGACGCCGTCGGAGAACTGCGTGGTGCCGGAGATATACGCGTCGTTGGCGGAGGTGACGTTCCGCGCGAGCTGGCCTCCGTTGCTGAAGGAGAGATTGGCGCTGGCGACGGCGCCCCACCGCTGGAAGGCGTAATCGGCGATACCGCGGGCGGTGGTGGCGCTGAAGGCGCCGAGCGCTCCCTGGTCCACCTTGTAAGTGAGCGGGAACGCGGAGGCGGGATAACGATACGGCGTGGTGCCGCTGGCGCCGAGCGGGCCGCCGGCAATGGCATAGAGCCAGCTGGCCATCAGAAGAACCGCGGCAAGCCCGCATGCTGTTGCACGTTTCATCGGGCGCTTCCCCCCTTCCCGATCTTCCGGATCAGGGAAACCATCGCCGCGCGCGGCACCACCCGCCCGCCGCCGATCTTCACCTTCTGCTCTTGTCCGAGCCGCGAGAGCGCACCCTGCATCGCCGGATCGACGAGGATGCCCCCGTCCGCCGCCACGCTCCAGACTCCCTGGTTGAGCCCGACCGGGCTGGTGAAGCCGAGATCCGAGACCGGATAGAACATGACGAGCACCTTCTCGCCGGCGGCGAAATACCGCATGTGGGCAATCTTCACCCCCTGCCCGCCGGCCTGGCCGCCGAGCTGCTTCACCGTGATCGTCGACCCGGAGACGCCGCGGATCGGCTGCTCGACGCGGAACGTGGTGTAGGTGACGATATCGCCATGCTCATCGGTTCCGCCGCGCACGTCGCTCACCGTGCCGATGAAGATCATTCCGGCCGAGGCGACCATTTCCTGGAACGGGAGGACGCGGACCTGCGCCGAGGCCGGCATCGCGGCCGGGAGCGCCAGCAGCAGGGCGAGCAGCGCCAGGAGCGGCGCTCCGAGCGGCGGCGGCGGCATCACGCCCGGCCGTCGGCGGGACGAGGTTGAGAATCGGATCATGATCGAGACTGCTCCAGCTATGTTCATTGACTGATTGTCGATTGCACGATGGCGCGGGCCGGAAACGGAACGCGACGCGGAAATGAGCCACGCCGTGAGCCACGGGCATGAGCCACGGGCGTGTGCCGCATGCACATATCGAATGCGCGCGGCGGGCGCGTACCACGAGAAGGGATATCCCACGGGGATGGAAGGAAGGGCCGTGGACCAGGGGACGGGAAGCGCCCAATATGGCCAACCACCCCGTTGCGGGCAACAGATCGCCGCGTGCATCGTCCACGGGACGGATATCCCGACACGATCCGATATCCGCGCGCACCGGAACATGCCCTGCGTCGGCCGGCCCGGTACGCGGCGATGGATGCGGCCCGACGTTCCCCCATTCGCTATTTTCAAGGCTCCGACGATCCGTGCGGCGATTATGGAATTATCAGGAGAACCGAACGACTCTATGAAGCTCTTAGTGATCGAAGACGAGAAGAAGGTGGCCAATTTCATCATGCAGGGGCTGCGCGAGGAGCATTACGGCGTCGAGGCCGCCTACGACGGCGAGCAGGGACTGGAAAAGGCGCTCACCGGAGAGTACGACGGCATCATCCTCGACCTGATGATGCCGAAGCGCGACGGCATCTCGCTGCTGCGCGAGCTCCGCGCCCGAGGCGTCAACACCCCGGTGCTGATCCTGACGGCCAAGGGGACCATCCAGGACAAGATCATCGGCCTGGATTCCGGCGCCGACGACTATCTGGCCAAGCCCTTCCACTTCGAGGAGCTGATGGCCCGCATCCGCTCGATGCTCCGCCGCTCCAGCGTCGAGAAGTCCACCCAGCTGAAGGTCGGCGATCTGGTGCTCGATACCATCTCCCACAAGGCCCGCCGCGGCAACAACGACATCGAGCTCACCGCGCGCGAATACGCGCTGCTCGAATACCTGATGCGCAACGCCGACCGCGTCGTCAGCCGCTCGGTGATCACGCAGCACGTCTGGAACTACAACTTCTACGCGGACTCGAATCTCGTGGATGTCTACATCAACCGGCTTCGGAACAAGATCGAGGTCGACGGCGGCTCCCGCCTGATCCACTCGATCCGCGGCGTCGGCTACGTCATGCGCGAGAACATCGTGGAGGAAGAGAAAGAATGAGCATGTCCCTCCGGGCGCGGCTCACGCTCTGGTTCGGGCTCGTCGTCGCCGTCTCGCTCGGCGTCTTCGGCGTGCTCACCTATACCTCGGTCTCCAGCGAGCTCAAGACCAATCTCGACGTCTCCCTCAGCAAGGTCGTCTCCTCGCTCGACCTGATCATCAGGAAGGAAGCCGAGACGCCGGACGACAAGGAGAAGGAGGACGAGAGCGCCGCGCATCGCCGCGACCGCAACGGGGACACCAGCGCGCTGGCCGACCAACTTTCCTTCCTCCGGAAGGACTCGCTCGGCCACGACACGATCACCACCGTCCGTCCGACGATCATAGGGCGCAAGCGGACGCCGGAGCAGGAGTCGGTCGATCCGGTCTGGTCGGCGATCTACGAGCATATCGTGCTGAACCCGCGGAACTTCATGATTCAGATCATGGACACCACGGGACGGATCGTCTACCGCTCGGACAACCTCGGGAAGGATTCGCTGAACCTGCCGCGGGTCTTCATCGAGCTGGCGCAGGATTCGGTGCCGCACTTCACCACCACCTCGCAGGTGGTGCGCAGGAGCGAGGAGCCGCAGTCGATCCGGGTGGCGATCGCCCGCTCGCGATCGGCGCTGATCGCGGCCGCCTATCCGGTCGACGAGGTGCGCTCGCTGCTGGAGGAGTTCTTCGGCACGCTCGTGCTGCTGGCACCGGTGGTGCTGGTGCTCTCGACCTTCGGCGGTTGGTTCCTGGCGCGCACGTCGCTCCATCCGGTCGACGAGATCACGCGCACGGCCATGGATATCACCGCCTCGAATCTCTCGCGGCGCCTGCAGGTGCCGAACAGAAACGACGAGATCGGCCGCCTCTCGGAAACGCTCAACGACATGATCTCCCGTCTGGAGAGCTCGTTCGAGCGGGTGCGCCAGTTCACGGCCGATGCCTCGCACGAGCTCCGCACGCCGCTGACCATTCTGACCGGCGAGCTCGAGCTGGCCCTGAGAACGCGAAAGTCGCCGGAGCAGTATCAGGATATCCTCTCGAGCGCGCTGCAGGAGGTGCTCCGCCTCTCCCGCGTGGTCGAATACCTGCTCCTCCTCTCCCGCGCCGACATGTCGCAGATCTCCCTCCAGATGGAGGAGACCAACCTCACCGAGATGCTCTCCGATCTGGCCGACGCGGCCACGATCCTCGGCACGCCGAAGAACATCTTCATCAACTACCGGAACAGCGAGGAGCTCCACGTGATGGCCGACCGCGCCAAGCTCTATCAGGTGTTTCTCAACCTGGTGGACAACGCGGTGAAGTATACGCCGGAGGGTGGGCTGATCTCGATCACGCAGCACCGCGATGGGAAGTTCGCCGAGGTGCGGGTGCGCGATACCGGCATCGGCATCTCCTCGGAGCATCAGAAGAAGATCTTCGACCGCTTCTATCGTGTCGACAAGGCGCGCAGCCGCGAGCTCGGCGGCGCCGGACTCGGACTGTCGATCGTGCAGTGGACCGTCGGCGCGCATGGCGGCGTGATCACCGTCGAGAGCGAGCCGGGACAGGGGAGCACCTTCATCGTGAAGCTGCCGCTGATGATCCAGGAGGAGCAGCTCGGCCCGCAGCCGGCGATCATCAAGAAGCGCCACGGCGTGCAGCACGCGCTGGAGGCGCTGGACGTGACGAAGTTCCTGAAGAAGCCGAGGTCGGAGGAAGAGGAGAAGAAGCGGCAGGGGTGATCGCGAAGGATGGTCGCGGCGCGATGTACCGCGCGCGATGCGACGCGCGCGGATGAGGCAGGCGAAGGCGAATGACGCGCGCGAGCCGATTGGCGCGGGAAGGAGTCGGGAGCTCTAGCGTCCCGACTCCTCCTTGAGCGATTCGAAGATGTTCAGGTAGCTGGCGTAGCGCCCCTCGTCGATCTCCCCCTCCTCCACCGCGGCGATCACGGCGCAGCCGGGCTCGTGGGTGTGGGTACAGGGGAGGAAGCGGCACTGCTGCAGATAGTCCTGGAACTCGACGAAGTAGCCGTCGAGCTCCTCCGGCTCCAGATCCCAGATACCGAACTCCCGCATGCCGGGGGTATCGATCAGGTAGCCGCCATCATCCGGCAGGGGCATCATCGCCGAGCCGATCGTGGTGTGGGTGCCGCGCCGGTCCTTCTCGCGCACCTCGCCGGTGCGGCGCTCGTTCCGGCCGAGCAGAACGTTGGTCAGGGAGGATTTGCCGACGCCGGAGTGCCCCACCAGCACCGTGGTGATGCCGGCGATCGCGGAGGCGAGCTCGTCGATTCCCTCACCGGTCACCGTGCTCGTGAACAGCGTCTGATAGCCGAGATCCTCGTAGATCGCCATCTCCTCCCGCAGCAGCTCGTCCAGCTCCCCCTCCACCGTGTCCATCTTGTTCATCACCACCAGCGGCTTCACATGCCCGAGCAGCGCCGAGACGATGTAGCGGTCGATGATCGTGCGGCGGAAGTTCGGCCGGTCGGCCGAGACGATGCAGACGAGAAGATCGACGTTGGCGGCGATCACATGCTCCATCCCCTCGCGGCCGGCGGCGTTGCGCCCCAGATGGGTGGCCCGCTCCTCGACATGGTGGATCAGCCCCCGTCCATCCTCGAGCGGCTGCACGCGGACGAAGTCCCCCACCACGACGAGCGTGGAGAGCTCGTTCTCGGTGGAGGCGCCCCGCTTCACCTTGCAGTTGAGCACCTCTCCTCCCTCATCGAGCCGGACATCGTAGCGTCCGCTCTCGGCCAGCATCACGCGGCCGCGCGGGAGCGCTATCACGTTCCCGTCGGCTTCCAGGGTGATCGCCTTCGGCTTCATCCGCTCGCGGCCGGCGGCGGCCCCTTCGGCCTCCGGATCGATCCGCTGCGCGCGCTCGCGATTCCCCTTGACCCAGTCCTTCTGGGCCCGCCGCAACCTGCTATGTTTTCCGCCGCGTGAAGAGCTCGACGCCATGATCCTTTCATCCCACGTTCATCGGTACGAGCCGGCAATATACAGGCGCCATGCCAGAGGAGCGAACGGATCCGCGCGCCACGCCCCCGATCATGCCGCCAGCGCGGTCTCTCCCCGGCTCCCATCCTCTCTCTCGGCCCGCCGCTCCGGCGGATCATCGACGACCTCCATGGCGCGGTGATACTCCCGCGCGAGCTCGGCGTAGCCGCGTCCGGTGATCTTCGCGTCGAGCCACGGAAGAATCCAGGAGAGAAGCGGCGCGCGCCCTCCCAGCTCCGCGGTGGCGGCAATCAGCTCGGCGCGGACCCCGACCAGCTCCTCGACGAGCTCGCGGCGCGTGGGAAGGTTCGTCAGGCGTCGCATGAAGCGGAGCACGATGCCGTCGGCGCGGGAGACGCCGCGGTACTTCGAGATGAAGCGGTAGGTGGAGCGGATCAGGTAGGGAAGCGTCTCGACATCCCCGAGATCGAAGGTGATCATCAGGCGGAACAGACGGGCCATGCAGAGCGCGTCGTTCCGGAATCCGGGACGGCAGTCGTTGATCAGCGGATGAAGCGTGCCGAGCGCCTCGCGCGCCTGTCCGTTGGCGTACTGCGCGATGGCCAGATGAATCGTGTAGCCGATCCGCATCTGCAGCGCGTGCCCCTCGCTCTCCATCCGGCAGATCCGCTCCAGCTCCTCCTTCATTCCCGCGATCGCCTCGTGGTCGAGGTCGAGCAGATAGAGATCGAACCTCAGCCAGAACTCCACGCGGGCGTGGTGGATCCGGTCGAGACGTCCGCGCGGCTCGAGCGCGCGGAGCTTCGCGGCCGACCGGCGCGCGTTGGCGTACCGGCCGACCCTCATGGCGATGATCGCGTGGTTGTAGAGCAGGGAGATGTAATTGAGGCGCTCCATCCGGTCCTCCATCGGAAAGGACTCCACGAACCTGAGCGCCTCGATCGACTCCTCGTAGCCGAGATCGTAGCGCGAGGTGAGCAGGTGGTAGGTGCGCATCCCCTCCAGCCGCACCCGCCGCGCCTGCAGCGACATCGGCGGCGCCAGCGAGAGGAAGGGATTCCGGAGCGGCTCGACCTCTCCGCGCTCGCCATCCTCCACCACCGGCCCGTTCCGCATCAGGATGCAGGAGAGGGTGGTCCAGGCGTGGAGGTAATCCCAGTAGTTCGAGATCCGCCCGAGAATATCCTCCACCTCCCCCCTCTGCCGCCGCAGATACTCCGGGTCCTGCCCGATGAATCCCTCCTGCATGTCGAGCCGCTCGATCATCTTCACGATGATCAGCAGCTCCGGCAGGTGCTCGTAGCGCTCGGCCAGCGCGCGCGCCTCCCGGAGCCGGCCGCGGGCCTGGCTGGTGAGGCCGCGCTCCAGGAGCATCTCCGCCCCGTCGATCAGGCCTCGGACCACGCGACGCTTCGATCTGTGCGCCTCGAAGCTCCGGAGGGAGCGGAGCAGATGCTCGTAGAGATGCTTTTTGGTCACGGCCAGATGCCGGGCGAACGGCTCCCCGGCCACCGCCGCGCGCACGCCGGCCTCGTCCGGCTCCGGCATCCCGCTCAGGATCTCGAACAGCCGCAGGCAGCACCTGGCCTTCCGCCCCGCCCCGGCCTCGAGCATCATCGTGCAGTAACGCTTCTCGGATTTGCTGAGCGTTCCGATCAGCTCGTAGAGGTCTCGCGATCCAGCCATGATCGTAGCGTGTGATAGAATCTTAACAACCGCCCCAACATCGGTTCGTCCCGGCCGCCGTCCCGCGGATATGTTTTCCCGCAAGCAACGCCCGGCGCGCGCCGTGCCCCCTCACCCTATTCTTCTGACCTGCAATGCGTACCGTACCTGTCATACTGCTCGTGGCCCTCTTGCTGGCCTCCGCCTCCCTCCATGCCCAGCAACCCTCGGGGCAACCCTCGGGGCAACCCTCGGGGCAACCCTCGGGGCAACCCTCGGGGCAACCCTCGTGGCGCAACGTCTGGACCCTCGGCATGGCCGGCGGGGAGATCCCGACGGGGCTCGGCCTCGATGCCCGGGGAAATATCTACATGACCGGCACCACCCGCGACTTCAATCAGACCGATCCGCGGCGGGTGTTCACGCAGCTTCTGGCCAGCTGGCGCCCGGACGGCACGCTCCGCTGGCGCCGGTCGATCGCCACCACGCAGTTGAACCTGAGCCGGCGCGCGGTGATGGCGCTCGACGCCGACGGCAACAGCTACGTGGCGCTGTCGTTCGTCGGACGCGGGCTCACGATCGATCGCGGCGACACGCTCCTCGAGCTCGGCCAGGGGCTCCGGGGGAACTTCATCGTGCTGAAGTACGATGCCGACGGGATGCTCGACTGGTACAAGATCGTCACCTCCAGCGATTCCCTCATGGCCACCTCCATCGCCCTCACCGCCGACGGCATCTGGCTCGGCGGCTCGTTCAGGGGAGCGATCGATCTCGGCCCGTCGCACCTGACCAGCGCCGGCGGAAGCGACATCTTCCTGGCGCGCATGGCCCCCGACGGAGAGCTCCGCATGGCGGTGCGCGCCGGTGGAAGCGGCACCGATATCTGCGAGGGGCTCGCCGCAACCGTCTCCGGAAGCCTGATGATGATCGGCGAGTTCGGCGGACAGGCGAGCTTCGGCGCCCAGACGGTCGACGCGGGGGGGACATCGAGCTACTTCGTGGCGCGCTGGCGCGCCGACGGCTCCATCGACGGGGTCGTGGCCGATGGAGGCGGATCGTACAGGCCACCGATGGACTTCACCTGGCAGCCGATGACCCTCCACGTCGACCGCGCCGGCAACAGCTACGTCGGCATCTCCTATCTCAACACGATCCGGATCGGCGACAGCTCCTACCGCTCCGCCTCCGAGGCGGACGCCGCGGTGGTAATGTACCGCGCCGACGGCTCGCGCGCCTGGACGCACATCTACTCCGGCATGTGGCTCCAGCTGGTGCAGGGGATGACCACCGACGCCGACGGGAATCTCTACGTGAGCGGCTTCTCGCAGGATCTGCCCCAGGGAGAGGTGTTCGTCGACAAGCTCTCCCCGGCCGGCCAGCTCGACTGGGAGCTCACCAGCGGCTGGGGCCGCTCGGCCAGCGACGCGCAGGGAGGGCCGATGTGCGTGGACGGGGCGGGAAACGTGCTCCTGGCCGGCCCGTTCGGCGGTGCCCCCACCTTCGGCGACTTCGTGGTCCGGAGCGTCGGGAGCGACACGCTCGGCACCATCGTCGGGGACGACATCTACATCGCCACGATCGGCGCGACGAGCGGCGTGCCGGCCATGACGGATCGCGACGCGACCGATCTCCGCTACGCGATAGCTCGCCGCGGCAACGCCCTTCTGGTGATCCCTCGGGAGGACGCGCCGGCGATTCTCGACGCCGCCCTCTACTCCACGCTCGGCCGGCGCGCGGCCCGTGCCGACGCCGCTCCCCTGGAGAGCGGGGCGCCGCTCCGCCTCGAGCTCGACGGGATGGCGCGCGGGGCCTGGCTCCTGGTGCTCAGGACGGCCGAGGGAACGGCCTGCTACCCGGTGATGATCGCGCGGTGACGATCGGACTGGAACCGCCGGCGTGGGGCCCCCTCCCCGCGCCGCGCCGCCGGGAGATATGGGAACTTCGCTGGTATTTCCGAGGTTGTCCGTTCAGACGGAACCACGGAGGAAACATGCCTGGCGGAAACGGACGGCGGGTGGTGGTGGCGGGCGCCACCGGATTGATCGGCTCGGAGCTGGTGCGGCGCCTGGCCGCGCGCGGAGATCGGGTAACGGTGCTGGCGCGCAACGTGGCGCGGGCGCGAACCGAGCTGCCGGAGGCGGCCGAGCATCTGCGGTGGGACAGCTCGATGTCCGACGGCCCCTGGGTCGCGGCGATCGACGGCGCCGACGCGGTGGTGAACCTGGCCGGCGCGCCGGTGGCCTCCCGCTGGACGCCGGAGCGGAAGAAGATTCTCCGCGCCAGCCGGATCGATAGCACGCGCAACATCGTGGAGGCGATCGCGCGCGCCGAGCGGCGTCCCTCCGTGCTGGTGAACGCCAGCGCCGTCGGCTACTACGGGAGCTGCCCTCCCGGCCAGCTCGACGAGAGCTCGCCGGCCGGCATCGACTTTCTCGGCACCCTCTGCTGGGACTGGGAGGCCGAGGCGCAGCGAGCCTCGGCGCTCGGAACGCGGGTGGTGCTGGTGCGGACCGGCCTGGTGCTCGATCCGCGCGACGGGGCGCTGGCGAGCATTCTCCTCCCCTTTCGCCTCTTCGTCGGCGGCCCGATCGGCTCGGGGAAGCAGCCGTTCCCCTGGATCCACATCGAGGACGAGCTCGAGCTTCTCCTCTGGGCGATCGACAACCCGGAGGCCTCCGGCCCGATCAACGCGGTGGCGCCGGGGATCGTGACCAACCGCGAGTTCAGCCGCGCGCTCGGGCGCCGGCTCGGACGCCCCTCGGTGATTCCGGTGCCGCCGCTGGCGCTCCGGCTGCTCTTCGGCCAGGGGGCCGAGGCGGTGGTCGGTGGGCAGTGGGCGCATCCGCGGCGGGCGCTGAAGCTCGGCTATCGTTTCCGCCATCCCCTTCTGGAGGAGGCGCTGGCGAGCCTTCCGCTCTGAGCACCGCCTCCATGTACAATTCGTTACAGCACGGGAGTACGGTTTTCGGCCGATCGAGGGTCTTTATGATGCTCGCATCGGCGCCGCGGAGTCTCCGAGGGGGGAAAACATCCAATTACCCCCTTGTTTTCACGTCGTTAAGAGGCATTCGCCACGCTGCTAACTTTTCCGAGTTTGGCGTGTTCATAGGTTCACAGGGGGCGATCGACGCGGGAGCCTGAGTCGATGTAACAATTCTCCTCTCTCCCGTGTTGTGTTGATACCCGGAACATTGTTGAATTCCTCAAGCAAGGAAGGTCGCATCGTATAACGCTGGTACGAGTTACTTCAATCGATCGTCAGAAACGCCCGAGGTCGCCGGAACATACCGGCGGTCGCAACGTCGATGAGGGGCGTATGGATCGAGAGCTCTCTCGAGTTACAAACGAAGCGTCGCGTGTCCCTCTTCGGGAGCATGCGTCCTTATGTGAGAGCAAAGTGAATTCGGCTGGCATCACGCGATACGCGGTGAGATCTGAGCCGAATCACATGGTGGATTCGGCTTTTTCGTTTCCGTCACGTTCGGAGCGCGAACGGCCGAGGTATCGGGGGAAGACGCGGAGGGGATGAGGGATGAATTCGGACAAACCGTTACTCAAACCTTCTTTCATCAACAACATCGAATCGAGCATTGAGCAAAACAGATACGATGATTACGCAAAGCGCGTCACGTTTTCCCTACAACTGATTCGAAGAGGAGAACCCCAACATGCCTGGTACAACTGTTCGTTCGAAGATCCGACTTGCGCAGGCCGCAAAGGATAATGCCGACCAGGTTCTGGCGAACGATGGCTTCGCCCCCGTGGCACAGAACGAGGCGCGGTTGAATCCGCTCGCGGATTTGATCGATGATGAGACGTATGCGCTGCTCACGCAGCACAAGCTGATCGACCAGAAGTCCCTCCGTGACTATCAGATCCGCAAGTCGTATCGCGAGATGCGGCAGCAGATGTCGGCCAGCGACGCGATCGACAAGCTCCAGCAGATGCACCCGTATCTCCAGTTCGACACGATCCGCAAGATCGTCTACCAGGTCTCCAAAGCCTCCTGATAGCCGCCGGCCGTGGAGCCTCTGGCTGCATGGCCGCTGGTCGAACCGAGGGATCGCTCCCATATATATGCGACGGGCATCGAGAGAATCGACTCTCCCGATGCCCGTCGTCTTTTTTTCACATGGAGCTCGGTTTTCTCCACCTCGGGATGGCGCGCCAGATGCGCCCCGATCCAGAAGGTGGAGTCATAGCGGTAGACGTACGCCGGCCCCTGCGCCGAGGCGGTCGAGGCCAACAGACAGGTCAGCAGCGCCGCCAGCCAGAGCCGCGGCGGAATGATGCAAGCCATGGTCCCTCCATGCGTGTGAACGTGGATGATACGGGAATGCGCGCGCGGATGCGGCCGGCGCGGGCGCGCCGGCGGGGGTTCCTAGTGGTGCCGGGAATATGATATACCGCCGCTATTCGAGCGTCACGGCGGTCGAGGCGGCGCGGGAGCCGATGCGCAGGGCAATCAGGTAACGGCCACGCGGGAGCCCGGCGGTTGGCCAGAGAGCGGTTCCCCGGGCAGCCGGCGCGAAAAACCGGGCAACCTCCCGCCCCGCAAGGTCGGCAATGGTGACAAGGGCCGTTTCCCCCTCGCGGCCAGCCGGATTCCAGGTGAGGGTTACATCTCCTCCGGAGGGATTCGGAGCGGCGGTCAGACTGAGCGGTTCCCCGGCGGACACGGTTTCACCCGCGCGCACCGATACCACGGGAGGCCCGGTACCGGGGACCTGCTGGCGGAAGACCTCGCCGTTGCTCACGATCGAGCTGTCAGGACGGATGTACAGCACCGTTGTGGCGTAGTAGCTCATCGCGATCGTCGCTCGTCCGCTGCCGTCGATATCTCCGAGGTTCACCATATCGCGCACACCGTTGGAACTCGGCAGGTACGACAGCGCGTCGGCCAGCGAGTCCAGGTAGTCTCCGGTGGTGTAGCATAACGCGAACGGATCGCTCACCGCCCAGACATCGCGCAGGCCGTCGAGGTTGGCGTCGCCGGCATCGAACAGCTCGTGGTTGGCTCGCGTCCAGTTCCCGTTGATCCGGTTCGGCAGCCAGATGTTCGCCCACGGCCTGCCCCACCATACATCCGAGCCCGGATGCGCCGGGTCGTTGCCGGTGCCGTACTGCTCCAACAGACGCTGGCCTCGCAGGCCGATGAAGACCTTCACCTGCTGCTCGTTGCCGCAACTGAGCAGCAGCTCCGGGATCCCGTCGCCGGTAATGTCGCTGAACAGCCCGTAGTGTCCATTGGCGATCAGAAGATCGGTCGTCCGCACATCGTTGGTATCCGGTAGCCGTCTCTTGCTTCCGTAGAGCACCGAGACATGTCCGGTGCCGGCCGAGGTGTTGTGATACAGCAGCAGATCCACCGCCCCATCGCCATCCTGGTCCATCGCGCCGATGTGCGTCGTCGGAGGTGTCGTCCACTTCACCCAGTCGGCGTTCGCCGAGGCTCCGCCACGTCCCCACCGCGTGCCGACATGCCCCCGGTACAGATACAAGGTTGGTGTCGTATACGGAACGCCACCGATGATACCACCCCCTCCCCAGGCTAGCAGATCTTGAACACCATCACCGTCAAAATCCGCTGAGACCGCTCTGAAGATGTTGATCCAGAGATCCTCGGTACCATTGGATAGCCTGGTGGTATCGGCCAGCGAGTAGTGTCCAGGTGCATTTCCCCAGAAGATCGCCAGCCGCGCGGTGTGATATCCCTGCGTGTTGCCACCGGTCGTATCACCATAGATGTAGATCATCGCCGCGATATCCGGGTGGCCATCGCCATCCCAGTCGCCGGAGGCAAGGAACTCCGTCGAGGAGTTGATCTCGCTCGGTCCGATCCGCTCTCCGCTCGGCGCGTCCGGCAGACGCCCTTTCACTCCCCTGTACAGCAGCAGCTCGATCGGCACTCGAGGAGGGAAGATCGTATCGCAGCGTGCGTGACTCACGACCCAGTCCTGGATACGATCGTTGTTCACGTCGCCCACCGGTGCGATCGCCCGGCCGAAATCCTCCGAGCCATACCGGCAATTGACGCCGTTGCCGGACATGGTGCCGACCTGCGGGAAGCAACGTGCCCAGTAGTTGCGCGGATCCACGTCCGGAGGATCGGCATATCCCTGGCTGCAATCGTCCGATCCGGGCTGCGCCTGCGCGATCACCGGCACGCACAACAGCAGAAGAAATGAAAGAAGGATTCCACGAAGCGGGTGGAGAATACGACGAGGGGAGAATCCGGGAGAGACATTCATGGAGGACCCTGCGTTGGTATCATGGGCGGACCTCCAGATCACGGAACCGTCGCTCACTGTCCGAGACGACAGTTTAGGTCTGTAGTGTCGATTCGGCAACACCGGAAACCGATGTTTCCGGTAGTGCGAAGCGGGCAAGCGTCGAATGGCGCACGCTGAAGACGCGCGCCCACCGGACATGCCGCGGACGCTCGTACGCGGTAGGCGCGGCTCTTCAGGCTGCGCCGCCAAGCGCACGCTGAAGACGTGCGGCCACCATGAAAGCCCCCACACGAGAGCCGCCACACGAGGGCCTCCCAACGCCCCGCGCCTATAGCTTGCCGCTCCTCAATACACCCCGTAGGATCCCGGATTCAGCCCGCAGGGAAATCTCCCCTTCAGCGCTCCGCGACGATCGAGGATCAGGATCTCCCCAGGCGCCACGTAGCCCTTGGCGTCGCCGAGATAGATCGCGTCGGAGCCGGGGAGGAGCCCCACCGAGTAGAACGTCGCCCCCGGATGAGAGGCGGCCGGCACCATCAGCTCCGCCGAGGCCGTGCCGTTCAGGTCGATCCTGAACAGCCCCTCCTGCGCCACCACGAATCCCTCCCCGGTCGTGTCGTCGATCGCCATCAGAATCGGAAAGATCATCTCCCAGCGATGCCGGACCCGAAGCGTCCCCGGATCGATCTCCACGAGCGCCCCGATGCTGTCGGGACGGATCGGGCGCGCCAGCGCGAAGAGGCGCCCCTTCATCACGTGGAGCTGGATCGGGTTGGTGACCCCGGGGATCACCCCAAGCTCCCCGCCGCCGGCGCTGTCGAGCACCGAGATCGTGCTCGCCTTTGGCTCCGACTGCCGGAACGTGCCGTAGCCGGAGTTGGCCACGTAGACCTTCCCCCCCGCCTCGACCACCCCCTCCGGCGCCGGGCCCACTGGAACATGCCGCCGGATGGTGAGCGTGGTCGGGTTGAACTCGGTCACCGCGTCGTCCTTGAAGCCGGTGACGTAGCCGACCGAATCGCTCGCGATCCAGAGCCGGCGCGGGTCGGTGTTGGCCGGCAGCATCAGCCGCCCGAGCGAGCGTCCGGTCGCGATCTCGATCACCTCCACCGTCTGCGAGGTGGTCACCGCGATGTAGGCACGGCCGTTCCGGATCACGATGTCGTTGCCGGTGTCGCCGAGGCGGAGCCCCGGATTCCGGAGCGCGAAATAGTCCTGGATGGCGGCACCGGTCGCCGGATCGTAATAGGTGAGGGTGGAGTTGTCCTGCCGCCAGAGCCCTTCGTTCACCACGATCACGCCGCGCGTTCCGATGGTGGACGGGCCCGGCGTTACCGGGGCCTCCGGATCGGCCACGCAGCCGGCCGCGAGGATCGGCAGCGCCAGGATCATCAGCAGCCGCAACGGCCGGTTGAAAAGCTCCGCGAACGATCGTGCTCCGGTCATGGCGTCGAATACTCCAGGGTGATGCCGACGCGCGCGGAGCGCCCCGGCATCGGATAATTGCGGATCACCTGATAGCGGGCGTCAAGGAGATTCGAGATCTCGATCCTCCCGACCAGATCGACCGGACCGAGGCTCCAGGAAGAGGAAGCCCCGAGGCCGAGAATGGCGTAACGCGGCAGGAGCGCCTCCGGCGTGTTGGCCGCCAGTGAATACCGATGGCTCGCGTACTCCCAGCTCGGCCCGAATCGGGTCCGGTCGATCCTCAGCTCCACCAGCCCCGTGAACAGCTCCTCCGGCGTGTAGGGGAGCAGCTCCCCCCGCGTGGCGGCTCCCTCGGTCCGATCCTCGGCGCGCATGCGCGTGTAGGAGAGCCGCGCCTCGACGAGCCCGTCGAACAGAGCGCCGCTGGCCGAAAGCTCCACGCCGCGCGAGAGGGTGCGCCCCACGTTCTCGGCGCTCCAGCTCACCGGCGACCGCGGCACCGAGAGGATCGCGTCGTGCGTGTCGATCAGAAAGCCCCCCGCCTCGATCACCATCCCCTCGGCCGGCTGCCAGACCACGCCGGCATCCACGCTCGTGGAGCGCTCCGGACGGAGATCGACGTTGCCGTAGTTCAGGTAGTACTGCTCCAGAAAGGTCGGCACGCGATAGTTCCGCGCATAGTGCCCACGCAGCCCGAGCCACTCGACGCCCGGATGCAGGAGCACGCCGATCGAGGGGCCGACCGCCGAGCCCACGCCGCCGACCCGGTCGAACCGGAGCCCCGCGTCCAGGGTGGCGTCGGCGCCGAACGGCAGCTCCGCGAAGCGCCAGCTCGACAGAAGCGCGCCGCCGATCTGCGTGCGATCCACGCCGTCGGCGACGGCCGGATCGAGGTTGTCGCCGGAGAGATGCATCGAGGCGAGCTCGGCCGAGGCGTCGAGCACCAGGAGCGCGCCGATGGCGCGCCGCGCGCGGAGGGTGGCCGCGAGCTCCCGCCGGTCGTAGCGGGTGTCGATCCCGTCGGGACCGAAGGTCCGCGCGTCGGGATCACGGTAGTCGAGGGCGTTGCCGCGCGCCGAGAGCCCGGCCAGCAGGCTCCACCCGCCGGCGCCGTAGGCCGCCGACGCGGTGCCGAAGATCTCCCGCTCGTCCAGGCGGGCATGCGGCTCCTCCCGGTTTCCCTGCACCACCGCGCCGGGCGCCCCCCGCTCTGAGGTGAAGCCCTGCGCCGAGGCGGCCAGGCGCCAGTGGTCGTCGACGCGCCAGCTCCAGCTTCCGCCGGCGTGGACGTTCCGGAAGTCCGCGTTCTCGCGACGGACGGTCGCGGTGGAGCCGAACTCGGTGAAGTCGAAGGGATAATCGCCGAGCGTGGAGACCGCCGTGGCCTGCGCGCTCCAGACCTGCGCCTTGCCGCGGCCGCTCATGAGCAGGCCGAGCTGGCGCTCCGAAAAGGAGCCGACCGCCGAACGAAGCTCCGCGTGCAGCCCGGCATCGGCCGCGCGTCGGGTCACCACGTTGATCACGCCGCCGAGCGCGTTGGCGCCGTAGAGGGCCGCGTCACCTCCCCGGATCACCTCCACCCGCTCGATCGCGTCGGCCGGAAGAAGTCCCAGATCGACCGCGCCGGACGCCGAGCTCTGGTAGCGGACCCCGTCGATGAGCACCACGGTCTGCTGCGCCGAGGTGCCGCGCAGCGAGAGGGTGCGAAGCCCGCCGAGCCCGCCGTACTGCTTCACGAATGCCCCGGGCGAAAGCGCCACCACGTCGGCCAGATCCACGGCGTCGATCGCCTCGATCTGCGCGCGGGAGATCAGCGCCAGCGGCTGCGCGCTCCCGGCCGCCCTGCGCTCCAGGCTCTCGGCCTCCACCACCACCGGACGCGACGTCCAGCGGGAGCTGACCGAATCTGCCGCGACGGCGGAATCTCCCCGCGCCTCGTCGCCGGAGGCCACGCCGCCTCCCGGCGCTCCGCCTCCGGGCGCTCCGCCCTGCGCCGAGGCCATCGTCGCCCCGGCGCAGAGAAGAAGAACGGCAACCGAGAGAGCTCGCCTCATCGCGCGACCACGATCCGGGCCATGGTGCATGGCGCCCCCTCCTCCGAAATGGAGATGAAGTAGGTCCCCGGCGCCAGCCGATCCACCTCCAGCGGAAGCATCACGGGGCCGGCCTGAACCTGCTCGTCGGCCACGACCGCCACGCTCCGGCCGAGCGGATCGAACAGCTCCGCCCTGAGCCGCCCGGCGCGCCCGACGCTCCAGGCGATCGAGCCGCGCGAGGCGATCGGGTTCGGCCGGACAAGGACGCCGCGCGTCGAGGCGACCGCGGAGGCCGCGCGAACGCCGGCCGCGCGCTCCAGGCCGACGCCGTTGAGCGCCACCACCGCGTCGAGATCGAAGCCGGTGAGGGTCGGATCCCAGAAGGGATGGCTCGGGTTGTTCTTCACGATCGAGGTGACATCCCGGATTCTGACGAAGCGGACGGTGTCGATGCCGAGCGCGGCCAGATCGAAGTGATCGCCGCCGGAGGCTGCCGGATCGGCCGGATCGTGGTCGCCGTAGGTCGGCGTCACACCGGCGCAGCCGACGAGCGTGAGGGAGTCGAACGGAAAGCTGACGTAGTCGATCCCGTTCCGGCTCACCGACACTTCTCCCGGCTCGGCATAGGTCCGCTCCTTCGGCCCGATGGTGTAGCGGAACGCGTTCTCGAACACGGTGAAGTCGGGCCCCGGCCCGTCAACGATCGGATGGCGATCGAAGCGGAGCACGATCTCCCCTCCAAGCCCCAGTCCGAGCACCTGCTTCGGATCGGTCGTGGCCACCTCCGCGCGGGCGGCGGTATCCGGGAGTCCGAGCACGTTGCCGGGGAGGTACGTGGCGCCATAGCCGGCGCCGCTGCCGGTGCCCGGAGTGTAGGAGGCCACCGAATCGGCCCCGCGCTCCTCCTCTTCGGCGCCCCATGCCGGCGCGGCCGCCAGGCGCATCGTGGCGCCCGACGCGGTCAGAAGCGCCACGGCCACGAGAGGCGCGCGGAGCATGGAGCGGATGCGGGCGCTCATCGCACCACCTTCATCACGCGGGTGAGCGTCTCGCCGCCGGCGCGGAGCGTGTAGAGGTAGCTGCCGGCCGGAAGCCCGGCCACCGGCAGATCGACCGCGTAGCTTCCCGCCTCCATCCGCTTCTCCACCACCGTCGCCACCGGACGCCCGTCGATCGCGTGGACCGTCAGAAGCACGTCACCGGCCGAGGCGAGCGTGAAGCGGACCACGGCCGCCGAGGAGGCCGGGTTCGGCACGTTCTGCTCGAGCGCCACGGACGCGGAGGCGGCCGATTCACGACGGACGCCGACCTGCGCCAGGTCGATCACCGCGACGGTGGAATCGACCGAGTAATCGCTCTTGAGCGGGTTGGCCACGAAGAGCTTGCCGTCGAACATCGCCAGTCCCTCGGCGCGCTCGCCGGTCCTGATCGTTCTGGTCACAACGCCGTCGTGAATCACCCGCATGTCGCCGGCGTAGGTGGTCACCGCCAGATCGCCGTTCGGCAGCAGCAGGCTCTCGCGCGGACCGTCGAAGCCGGTGGTCCCCACCGCGATCCGGCGGTCGACGCGCCAGCGCTTCAGATCGACCCGCGCCACGGTGTTGTTGCCGTTGACCGTCACCCAGGCGCGGTCGCCGTCGAGGAGGATGTGGTTCGGCCCGGCGCCGATCGTGTCGCCGTTCAGGATATCCTCCGCGAAGGCGAAGTAGGTGATCGACGATGAGGGGGCGCCGAAGGTCCCCTCGCTCAGCGCGTAGAACGCGGAGAGGCCGGGGCGGTCCGGATCGAGCGAGGCCGGCAGCGGAACGGCCGTGGCCAGGAAGGAGCCGGCGCGGACCTTCGCCACGCGATGTCCGTCGGCGCGACGGATCACGTGGACATAGCTGGGATCGGAGCCGAAGTTCCCCGGCACCTCGCTCACGGTCACGTACGGACCGGCCGCGGCGGCGCCGGTAAGCCCGCCGGCCATCGTCGAATCGGTGAAGAGGAGGCGCGGGGCGGCGGCCGGTTCGGCGGCGGCGAAGCCGAAGAGGGTATCGGCGATCGCCACGAAGAGGGAGTCGGTCCCGGCGCCGCCGCCGGCATCATAGCCGACGCGGAGGGGGAAGCCGAGATGGCCGTGGAGCTGGCGGGCTCCCTTCGGCGCGCGGGTGGCGCCGTCGAAAATCATCCACCAGCCGAGAGTATCGTTGTCGCCATAGCCGAGCACGTGCAGGTCGCCGCGTCGGTCCACGAGGAGCGCCCCCGGCCCGGCGCCGGTCTTGATGGAATCGATCGGCGCGCGGCTCTTCAGGCCGATCACCATCACCAGGGAGTCAGGCTTGTAGGAGGCATCGTACTTGACGGCCGCGAAGAGGAGCGTATCGCGGAGCGCCACCGCCTCCACCTTCCCGGACAGCGCGATCGAATCGGTGAGTGCGCCGGTGCGAAGATCGATCCTCCTGACGTCGCCATGGTAGGTGCCGACCCAGGCGATCGAATCTCCCTGGAGCGCGAGCGAGCGGGGGCCGTCGAAGCCGGAGGTGCCGGTGGGGATCGAGGCGCCGATCCGCCGGTGGGTCCGGAGGTCGACGATCGCGATCTCATGGGTGCCGTTGAGCACCACGTAGGCACGCTCCCCGGCCACCACGATCTGCGCCGCGCCGCCGCCGAGCGGCTTGCCGTTGACGGTCGCGAAGATGTCGCGGCTCACGGCGGCGTAGGAGATCGCCCCTTTCGGCGAGCCCTCGCTGATCGTGAAGTACTCCCGCGCGGCGATCGCGTCGTTGGCGCGGCCGACCGACATCGCGGTGTTCGGCGCGGTCTCGAAGATGCCGACGGTGTCGTGCGTGGCCGGCATGGTGATCATCAGATGCCCCGGATCGGAGAAGCCCGGGCGATCGGCCAGCAGCAGCGCGCCGGCCGCCTCATCGAAGCTCGCGGCGGCGTACTTCCCCGGCTCGACCACGTCGCTCACCAGATTCTGGGTGGCGTAGTCGAAGGCGCGGACGCGGCCGTTCTGCGGCAGATAGACCAGCGAGTGGACGCGGTCGATGCCGATCCGGATCGGAAAGTTGTTGAAGAAGCCGTCGAGCGGCCGGCTGGAGAGGACCTGCTCGCTGGCCGGATCGAGGATGTACCAGACCGGAAGGAGGTCCCCCATCTCCGGCTCGTAGACGCCGTCGAAATCGACGTCGCGGCCGAGGGTGAGCAGATGAAGACGTCCGGCGACGGAATCGACGAAGAAGGCCGATGGCTGCGGCGCCAGGGGGATGGAGCGGACCTGGCCGAAGAGGGGGATCATCGGTGCGCAGGCGAGCACCATCAGGGCCGCGAGGGCACGGAGAAGAGATCGGTTCATTTCACCACGCGAAAACGGTTCCCGGCGCCAAGCCCGGAAACGATGGAAGTGTGTCGGATGGGGAAATGTCTACGATGGTGAGCCGGCGCGATTCCCGGGGGGCGACGGGCGCCACGGGGAGTCGGGGGCATCGAGCGGTAGGCATCTCCTCATCGCTCCCTTTGGCGAGGGAGATGATCCTTGCGGATCGTTGATGAGGATCGCCCGGCAGGTCTTCTGGCTTCGGGGTCAACCTTTCGCTCCTGCCTTCCCGCGTCGTCCCGGGGAGGGACGGCATGCAGTGGCATCTTCTGGAGCGATCGTCACCCGTCACAGCGGCGCAACCGCTGCCGATTTGCCCTCCTGGGAGGACGCACGGCATTCCCTATTCTTCCCGGAACGTTCCGGGACACCGGACAATCGATGTTGTGGAGCGCAAGTTAGCCGGCGGCGACCAATAACGCGTGTTGAATTCTGCAATCGATCCGGGGTGTTCGGATGAAGCCCCTACTGTGTCAGTGTGTTCACATCCCCTCCCTCCCCTCTTCAACCCGGTTTTCCCTTTGCACACGTAACAGGGTCGCCGTAAGTTTACGGTCCTTTGCTCAATCCGCACCGATACTATCATGTCAACGCCGGCTGCGTCGATCGCCATCCGGCGGTCGGGGGCGCCACGAGGATCCGGGTGAGATAGATGTTCGAGACACTCAGCGCAAAACTCGACTCCGCGATTCGTCTGATCAGCGGCGAGGCCCGCCTTTCCGAGGAGAACATCTCCGATGCTCTTCGCGAGGTGCGCCGCGCGCTGCTGGACGCGGACGTCAACTTCCAGATAACGAAAAAGTTCGTCGACGACGTCAAGCAGAAAGCGCTTGGCCGCGACGTGGTCGGCTCGGTGACCCCCGGCCAGATGATCGTCAAGATCATCTACGACGAGCTCGTGGAGCTGATGGGGAGCACCCACGCCGATATCAAGATGGCCCCGGCCGGCCCGACCATCATCATGATGTGCGGTCTGCAGGGATCGGGCAAGACGACCCACTCGGCCAAGCTCGCCAGCTATTTCAAGGGGAAGGGACGCCAGCCGATGCTGGTGGCCGCCGACATCTACCGCCCGGCCGCCGTCGACCAGCTCAAGACGCTGGGTGAGCAGCTGGACGTGCCGGTGTTCCACCTTCCGAACGAAAATCCGGTGACCATCGCCGAGCGCGCCGTTCAGGAGGCCCGCCGCCTGGGACGGAACGTGATCATCATCGATACCGCCGGCCGTCTGACGATCGACGAGGAGATGATGCAGGAAGTGGCGCGCATCAAGGAGCGCACCCGCCCGAACGAGATCCTCTTCGTCGTCGACGCGATGATCGGTCAGGACGCGGTCACCACCGCCAAGGCCTTCCACGACCGGCTGGATTTCGACGGCGTGATCCTCACCAAGCTCGACGGCGACACCCGCGGCGGCGCCGCCCTGTCGATCCGCTCGGTGGTCGAGAAGCCGATCAAGTTCGTCGGCACCGGCGAGAAGATGGACGCCCTCGAGCCGTTCTACCCGGACCGCATGGCCTCCCGTATCCTCGGCATGGGCGACGTGGTGTCGCTGGTCGAGAAGGCGCAGGCGCAGTACGACGAGGAGCAGGCCAAGAAGCTCGAGGAGAAGTTCCGCAGGAACCAGTTCACCCTCGACGACTTCTACGAGCAGCTCCAGCAGATCAAGAAGATGGGCTCGATGCGCGAGCTGCTCGGCATGCTTCCCGGCATGGACCGCGCCCTGAAGGGGGTCGAGGTCGACGAGCGCGCGCTGGCCCGCCTCGAGGCGGTGATCACCTCCATGACCAAGGAGGAGCGCCGCCGCCCGGAGATCATCAACGGCAGCCGCCGGCGCCGGATCGCGCTCGGCTCGGGAACGCAGATTCAGGACGTCAACCGCCTGCTCAAGCAGTTCGACGAGATGCGTCGGGTGATGAAGAACCTGACGCGCGGTGGCATGGGGAACATGGCCAAGGGGCTCAACCTCCCCGGAATGGGGGGCAAGCTGCCGATGATGCCCGGCCGGAAGAAGTAACTCGCAGTAGAAATATCTGGTTCGCAACGAAGTGATCGCCCCACGGGGGCTCGGGGAAACGAAGCATTCCGCGGAACCGGCCGCCGGACCATGAGTCCGGACACGACGGCCGCTCCGCCGCCTCCACTCCCTCTCTCCTCCTTCCGGAGCAGAGTTCCCCGCACGGCGACACGTATCTACATCAACTCACTTTCAGGAATAGGATTACTCCTATGGTCAAGCTTCGTTTGAGAAGAATGGGCCGGAAGGCGCGCCCGATCTATGACATCGTCGCGTCGGACAACCGCAGCCCGCGTGATGGCCGCTTCATCGAGAAGATCGGTCAGTACAACCCGATGGTCACCGCCGGCCAGATCACGCTGAAGCGCGATCGCGCCCTGCACTGGCTCAAGACCGGCGCCCAGCCGACCGATACCGTCCGCTCGATTCTCAGCCATGAGGGCCTGATGCTCGAGCTGCACCTGCACCGCAAGAAGAAGTCCGCCGAGGAGATCGCGCAGGCCGTCGCCGCGCACCAGGAGCATCGCGCCGCCAAGATGCCGGCCACTGCTCCGGCTCCGAAGGCCGCCGCCGCTCCGGCTCCCGCCGCCTCGGCACCCGCCCCCGCTCCGGCTCCCGCCCCGCAGGCTGAGGCCGCCCCCGCTCCGGTCGAGACCGCCGCAGCCGAGACCGCTCCGGTCGAGGCTGCCAGCGCCGAGGCCGCTCCGGCCGAAGCTCCGGCCACCGAGGCTCCGGCCGCCGAGTAATCCAGTACGGAGCCGGCTCGCCGGAGCGCTCGCCGTGATGCCCGGTTCCCCGTGAACCGCGGACCATGCGGCGGCCCCGACCGATCCGCTCCCCCTTCGATCTCATTTCTTCGGAATCATTCTCGTGAACAGCTCTTTGACAGACGGACAGCAGCCCGTCCGGATCGGTGTCCTCGTCAGGACGTTCGGTCTGGCCGGCGCCCTTCGCTGCCGGCTCGATCAGGAGGCGG
Organism: Bacteroidota bacterium; assembly: GCA_048498995.1. Classification (GTDB taxonomy): domain Bacteria; phylum Bacteroidota; class Ignavibacteria; order OLB7; family OLB7; genus JBEHWX01. Next base: position 11,100 of record JBEHWX010000039.1, on the reverse strand, counting down.
TTCCCGGAATCCAGGCTCCCTCTCCCTGTCTGGTCGGCTTCTCGGCCTCTTTCGCCCGGAAGCTCACGCTTCTGCGGTGCGAGATGCACGATCGGGATCTGATCTGCCATTTCGATGGCGTGACCGATCAGACCGCGGCGCAGGAGCTCGTCGATCAGGCGCTCTTCCTTCCGAGCGTGGCTCTGAGCTACGACTCCCCCTACGCCGACCCGAGCCTCATCGGATGCGCGGTGGTCGGGGAGGATGGCCGCGAGCTCGGCGTCATCGAGACGATCGGCGCCACGCGCGCCCACTACGTCTGGGTGATCCGCTCCGGCGATCGGGAATGGATGCTGCCGGCGATCCCGGAGTTCGTCATCGAGCTTCGGAATGATCTCCGGCGGGTCGTGGTCCGGTTGATTCCGGGAATGATCGAGGAGGTGGAGGGAGATGGCCAGGAATGAGGTCGAGCGGCGCCAGGAGCCGTTCGTCAGGATCGACATCCTCAGCGTGGTTCCGCAGACGTTCGAGAGCGTGCTCAACGCCTCGATCATCAAGCGGGCCCGCGAGGCGAACCTCGCCGAGATCGTGGTGCACAATCTCCACGATTACGGACTCGGACGCTACAAGCAGGTGGACGATACGCCATACGGCGGCGGCGCGGGGATGATTCTCCGCCCGGAGCCGGTCTTCGACTGTATCGAGCGCCTGCTGGCCGAACGGACGTACGACGAGGTGATCTTCCTCACCCCCGATGGCGACCTGCTCACGCAGGGAATCGCCAACGAGCTGTCGCTGAAGCGGAACCTGATCCTCCTGTGTGGACATTACAAGGGGATCGACGAACGGATCCGCCAGGCGCTGGTGACCAGGGAGATCTCCATCGGAGATTACGTCCTCACCGGAGGGGAGCTGCCGGCCCTCGTGATCGTCGATGCCGTCGTCAGGCTCCTGCCCGGCGCGCTCGGCGACAGCGAATCGGCCCTCAGCGACTCGTTCCAGACGGGACTGCTCGACGCCCCCTACTACACCAAGCCCGCGGAATACCGCGGACTGACGGTGCCGGAGGCGCTCCTGAGCGGCGATCACAAGCGGATCGCCCGATGGCGGGAGGATCAGGCCCTCGAACGGACACGCCAGCGTCGCAGCTGGCTCCTCGGCGAGGACGATTCCCGGACGACGAACAACGATTGACATAGAAATAACCAACATACAAACCCATCCGGGCCGTTCGGCCTCGCGGCCGAAAACGCCGGATGGAACAACGCGGAGGCGTATCATGAAAGAAATCGATGCCCTGACCGAGCAGATCATTGCTCAGACGGCCGACAAGCGCAAGTCGCGCAACAACGACACCCACGTCACCTTCCCGGAGTTCCGCCCGGGCGACGTCATCAACGTTGCCGTGCGCGTTGTCGAAGGAGACAAGGAGCGTATCCAGAACTACGAGGGAATCGTGATCTCCCGTAGGGGCGCCGGTCTCGGCGAGACCTTCACCGTCCGCAAGGTGAGCAATGGCGTCGGCGTCGAGAGGATCTTCCCGATCCACTCGCCGATCATCCAGAACATCCGCATCGTCCGCGAGGGTAAGGTTCGCCGCGCGAAGCTCTACTACCTCCGGAGCCTCTCGACCAAGGCGGTCCGCTCGAAGACCACCTGAGTCGCGTCACGATCCGATGCTTCGACGAAGGCCGTCGCGATCCTCTCCGGGATCTCGACGGCCTTCTCGCTTCAGCCCCGCGGCTATCCGAATGTATACGAAAGCTGTTGCATCGGACGCGCCTCCCATGTAAGTTGCGCCCGGGTCAAACAGAACGGGGGCCTCGCGGCCCCCGGAAGCCTCAGGCCGGCCCGCTCCTCATCCGCGCGATCGCTTCGATGATCAGTCGAATCTCTCGCAGGTTGAGGTAGATCAGCCCGAGGCTGATGAGGTACACATCCATTCTGTGTTCCTTGATTAGTGATGGGATTCGTTGAAGGCGTGTTGCAGCACGCCTTCTTCGTTTCCGCCGCGATCGGAACCGCCGCCTCCGCACCTTCCTTCTCACCCGGCACATTCCGCCTCACGGCGGGCTCCCCCACCGTGCCACGACGCCACAATCGAACACCATCACCCGGACCACCCGGATGCGATCTCATCGTACACCTGTACAATATACCAAAGTAGACTCAATGCGAAAGCGCGCTGCGTGGTGAATGTGCCTCCGCGTCAGAAGCATGGCGACGGAATCGCTCCTCCCGGAATCGCTCCCCTTTCAACGACGAAGGCCATCGCGATCCTCTCCGGGGATCGCGATGGCCTTCCAGCATGTCGGTATGATCCGCGGGCTCAGATGAGCTGGATCGACTCCCCGATCTCCAGCGACTCCAGCGCCGCGAAGGTGGCCAGCGTGGTGTCGTGCAGGCTCTGGTAGGAGATCGGCATCGGCTTGCCATCCTTCATCGCCTCCAGCGTCAGGCGCACCTCCTCGCTGTGCCCCTTGTCGCCGTCGAACTTCTCCACCTTCGAGCTCCGCCCCTTGGCCAGCGTCACCTCGCGGAAGTTGTTCATGATCGCGGTGCGTCCGCCGCCGAACACCTCCAGGAACTCCTTGGCCACCGACGGATCGCCGTTGGCCAGGTAGAGGAGCGTCCCGATCGAGCCGTCGGAGAAGCGGATGGTGATCGAGACCGAATCGGCGTTCCGGACCTGCGCGTTGCGCGAGCCGATCGCCGCGGCGTAGACGCTCACCGGACGCGCATCGGTGAGGAACTGCATGGTGTCGATGAAGTGGCATCCCTCGCCGATGATCCGTCCCCCCTGCGAATCGGCCTGCACCCAGCTGTCGAGCGGGATGTGGCCGGCGTTGACGCGGTAGGTCATCACCAGCGGCTCGCCGACCCCGGCGAAGTGCGCCTTCACCGCGCGCATCGACGCGGAGAAACGGCGGTTGAAGCCGACCATCACGCGTCCCCCCTTGGCCTCGGCCAGCGCGGTGATCGTCTCCAGCTCCGGGCGATTGATCGCCAGCGGCTTCTCGACGAACACCTGCTTGCCGGCCTCGAGCGCCTTGGCCACGTAGACGCCGTGCGTGTCGTGGCGGGTGGCGATGAAGACGGCGTCGACATCCTTGGTGGCAAGGAGCGCGTCCGGATCGGTGGTGGCCGCGGAGAAGCCGAACTTCTCGGCCACCGTGTGCGCGTTGACGGCGGTGGAGGTGGCAACGGTCACCAGCCGGGCGCCGGCCTTCTTGGCCGGCGGCAGCAGGTAGCTCTGCGCGAAGTTTCCGGCGCCGATGAACGCCACGCCGAGCCCTCCCTTGGCCTGGGCGCCGGCGCCGACCTGCACGGTCCGGATCAGCGCCTTCTCGCCGCGGTCAGGGTAGTTGAGCACGATGCCGATGTAGGGCTCGTTGATCTTGCCGGTGATCAGATCGTAGGCGCGCTCGGCCTGCTCGATCGGGATCCGGTGGGTGATCATCCGCTCCACGTTCAGCCGCTTGGCGGCGATCAGGTCGATCACCGACTCCATGTTCCGGCGCTCGGTCCAGCGGACCCACGCCACCGGATAGTCGCGTCCATCCTCCTCGTACGCCGGGTCGTAGCGTCCCGGACCGTAGCTGCAGGCGATCGTCACCTCCAGCTCCTTCTCGTAGAACGGCGAGCGGGGCATGTCCATGCCGATGGCGCCGACCACGACCACGCGCCCCTTCTTCCTGGCGGCCTTCAGCGCCAGCTCCATCGGCTCGTTGGATCCGGTGCTGGCGGTGATGATCACCGCGTCGGCGCCGATGCCGCGGGAAAAGCTCTCGATGGTGCCGAGTGCGCTGGAGCCGCTGATGGCCACCGCGTCGGCGCCGAACTCCCGGGCCAGCCCGAACTGCCGCTCGTTGATGTCCAGACCGATCACGCGGCAGCCGGAGGCCTTCAGAAGCTGCACGGTGAGCTGCCCGAGCAGCCCGAGCCCGATCACCGCGACCGTCTCCCCCAGGCTCACCTTCGCCTGGCGCACCCCCTGCATCGCGATGGCCCCGAGCGTGGTGAAGCACGCCTCGTCGAAGCTCACCTCGTCCGGGATCTTCACCACCAGATTCTTCGGCACCGCGATCACCTCCGCGTGGGAGGCGTAGCCGGCGCCGGCGCAGGCCACCCGGTCACCCGGGGCAAGCTCATCGACCGAGGAGGCGATCACCACGCCGGCGGCGGAGTAGCCGAGCGACTTGTAGCTGTCCAGGCGCGTCCTGACCTTGTCGATCGTGTTCATCAGCCCCTCGCGCTTGGCCATGTCGATGACCTGCCGCACCAGATCGGGACGGGAGCGGGCCTTCTGGATCATCGAGGCCTTGGCGGTCTCCACCGAGGTCCGCTCGGTGCCGGCGGAGATCAGCGAGGCGAGCGTGCGGACGATGACCATCCCCGGCTTCATCTCCGGCGCGGGGAGTTCCTTGACGGAGAGTTCTCCGGTCTTCTGATACTGGATAGCCTGTAGCATCGGTCTCTATGGAATGGATGAGATCATGAACGATCGGATGGGCGCGAAGCGCGCCGGCGGAGCGCGCCGGGACGCATCGGCGGAGCGCATCGGCTGGACGCATCAACGGAGCACGTCATTATGAAACGCGAGCGCTACCCCCGCTTCTTTCTGAAACGCCCCCAGGCGCGGCGGGCGAAGTCGAAGGCATCGCGCCAGCGGCCGAAGGCCGCGCGGAGGCTGAAGGGGATCCGCTGCCGCACCCCCCGGGTGGCCAGCAGCCCCATCGACGCGTAGCTGATCACCACGGTGATCGCCGCGCCGATGGCCCCATACTGGGGAATCAGGAGCATTCCGGCGGCGAAGAAGAGAATGGCCGAGAGGAAGGTGACCCGGAAGACGCTCCGGGCCTCGCCGCTGCCGCTCAGCACGAAGATGTTCATGCTGAAGGGGATCGCCAGCGCCGCCAGGCTCAGCACCTTGAAGATCTCCGGCGCCGCCTGGTACTTCCCCTTGTAGATCACGCCGAAGAGGTAGTCGGTCGGCCCGAACCAGACCAGCAGCACCAGCGGCACCATGATGATCAGCGTGAAGCCGACCATCTTCTCGACCAGCAGCACCATCTCGCGATAGCGTCCCTCCGCCTTCAGCTTGGCCACCCCCGGATAGACCAGCAGCGAGCCGGCGTCCCGGAAGGCCTCGAAGCCGCGGAAGATCTTCTTGGCCGTGTCGTAGTTGCCGACCATCTCCGAGCTGGCGAAGCGCTTGAGCAGGAGGATATCCCCCTGGGCCTGCAGCGCGAGCGTGGCGGCCGACAGCAGCTGGGTGCCGCCGAACACGAGCATCTTCCGCATGTAGTCCAGGTCGGGGAACAGGGTCAGCCGTACCCGCATGCCGAGGATCGCCAGCCCCACCAGGGAGGAGAACCCGCTGGCGATCGCGCTGATCACCATCATGTCCTCCGAGGTCGCCAGGCTGCCGACGCGCCATCCGTGGACGATCAGCACGATCAGCGAGCCGACCCACGCCAGGTCCATGAAGAAGGTGGAGCGGGGATCGAGGTAGAGCTGCGAGACCTTCAGGAAGTAGTTGCGAAGGAGGAATCCGAGGGCCGTCAGCGGAAACAGGGCGAGGGTCGAGACCAGCTGCGGCTCGTTGTAGACATCGGCGATCGCGAAGCGCCCGGCGTAGATCACCGCCGAGATGATCGCGATGAAAGCCACATGGAGGATCGCCGAAAAGGTATAGGCGTGCTTCCGGCGGTCGACGTCCATGCCGAAGTTCACCATCGGCTGAAGCGCGAATCCGTCGGTCAGCGCGTAGGTGACGTTCAGAATGGCCTGGGCGGTCGTATAGATGCCCCAGTTGCGCTCGCCGATCACCTTCTGCGGAAGGATGAAGGCCAGACCGATGAAGGTATAGAGCGCCTTGTCGGCCGTCGACCAGGCAGCCTTGCCGATATGCCTCGATAATTGCAAAACATGGCAAATCTACGGCGGCGGCGGGCACGGGCAAAGGTACGCGGGCGGGATATCGAGAATTCACAACCTGCTACGAGCGCCGGACCGGGCGATCCCGAGGCTCGGATGGCTCAATGCGAACGGAACTGAGGGATTCGGGGGCGGCTTGGGGCACTCGGCGCGGAGGCTCGGCGCGGAGGCTCAGCGTGGAGGCTCGGCGCGGAGGCTCAGCGCGGGCGGGCGTCCAGATATTCCTGCAGGATCACCGAGGCGGCCCAGAGATCGGCGGTCCCCTTTTCCTGCCGCTTCTTCTTCCTGACGCCGGCGCCGATCATCCTGCTGGAGGCGGCGCGGGTGCTGAACGCCTCGTCCCACTCCACGATCGGGGTGGCGATCAGGGGGCGAAGCCGGAGGATGAACTCCTTGACCGCGCGCGTCGTGTCGCTCTCGGTGCCGTCGAGCCGGTAGGGCATCCCGATCACCACCACGTCCACGCCGTTGTCGTCCACCAGCCGCGCTATCTCGGCCGGAGCCTCCTCGCCGTTGGCGACCACCTTGAGCGGGCTGGCGAACATCTTCAGCTCGTCGGAGAGCGCCAGTCCGATCCGCACGGTTCCGAAATCGATGGCCAGTGCGCGCATCCCTGCTCCGTCTGGTAATTCGTGATGTCGATGAACGAAGGATCGGGCTTCCGACAACGCTCGGGAGGCGCGTCCGGCGGAGCCTCCCTTCGGGCCGGCCGGATCGGGCCGACCGGATCGGGCGGGCCGGAACGAACGCGGCCCGGACGGTGCCGGGCCGCGCGCGTCGCGGGAACGGATGCACGATCTCGCGTAGCCTGAATCAGCGGTTGAAATACCACTCGATGCCGGCACGATTCCCCTGGAAGGAGATGATCGTCTGCGAAGGATCGGAAAGGACCAGCGTGAGCACGTCGGCCAGCGCGAAGACGCCGACGTTGCGGCTGAAGAAGTACTCGAGTCCGAAGCCCGCGTAGAGCGAGGAGGTCGTCGCGCCCCCATCCTTCTCGGCGCGGAAGCCGGCCTGGATGAACGGGTTGACCGTGCCTTCGAGGAGGAACCGGGCGTAGGGACCGAGGCTGTAGCCGCTGGTCGAGGAGCCGTCAACCGACCGGGTGTAGAATCCGAGCTCCAGGCCGATCTGAATGGAGGGGGTGGCGGCGTACTGAACGGTGCCGCCGGAGGTATTCAACCCGACACCGATCTGCGACGACGGCGCGGTCCCCGCCTGGGCGAAGAGAGAGCCGCCGGTGGCGACCAGACCGAGAACGAGAGCGACCAGCAGAGTTCTGAACTGCTTCATACATGAACCTCGATGAATGATGTGACTGCCGCGAAACCGGAGAAAGCGCCCAATCCAGGCTCCTTTCCGGCCACGGACATACGACTCGCAATATGAAATACGGGTTTATTTTTACAATGAGCCGAACGTGAATTCCTGTGAGCATCAATCGCAGTGTGATATGTCGAACGACTTTTATCTGAAGGTCCACGAAGTCGTCAAGCGGATACCGCTCGGACGGGTCTCGACCTACGGCGCGATCGCGCGCCATCTCGGCGCGGGACGGTCGTCACGCATGGTCGGCTACGCGCTCAAGGGGGTGTTCGACGAAATGTCGATCCCCTGCCATCGCGTCGTCAACAGGAATGGGGAGCTCAGCGGCAAGGTGCACTTCCCCACGCCGACATTCATGCGAGAGATGCTCGAATCGGAAGGGATACTCTTCACGGGTGATCGGGTCGACATGGAGCGCCACTTCTGGGATCCATCCGATGAACCGGAGCCGACGGGGGCTTCCGCCGGACCGGCCGCGACATCCACGAAACGATCGGCGCGCCGAAGCACGCGTCCCGGCGGAACATCTGGCGAAACGCCCGGCGAAACGCCGGGAGCAACGCCGAGCAAAAGATCGGATGGAAAGGCCGCCGGGAAGCTAACCGAGAAGCCGGCTGGAAGGCCGGCTGGAACGTCGGTCGGGAGACCGAGGAAGAATCCGGACGGAGACCAGGCCGGCGGGCGCCGGCGACGACGCGGGTAAAAAGAACGTCCCGGAGCGCTTTCGAGCTCCGGGACGCCCCATCCACATCAACATCAAACGAATCCACTACCCAACAAACGCATTACCTCACCACAAAATCCTCGCCGAAGCTTCTTAGAAGCCAAAGCTTCTTAGAAGAAGAACTCGACGCCGACGATGCCGCCCTGCAGACCGATGCTGGTCGTGGCCGGCTGAGCGTCGGTGTTCGGGGCCAGCTGCGCCTTCACCAGGTTGACGTGGCCGTAGATGCCGACGTTCTGGTTGAAGAAGTGCTCGGCACCGAAGGCCAGATAGACCACGATCTCCGGATCCGGCAGATCTGCGCTGATCGAGAATCCGGTCGTATCGGTCGCCTTGTTGACGTTGAAGCTGCCGCTGTTACGCTGGATCACGCCGAGGGCGGCCATCGCGTACGGCTTGATCACGTCGCCGTTGAAGAGAAACTTGGCGTACGGACCGAAGTCGTACGTGGTCTCCGAGGTCGACGACTTCGACTGGAAGTCGAGGTTGAGGTTCAGACCGAGGTGGAACGCCGGTCCGAGGGCGTACTGAATGGTCATGCCGCCGTTGTTCACACCGAAGCCGAACTGCTGGTCCGGGCTGAAGTAGGAACGGTTCTTATCGACGACCATCTGAGCCTGAGACGTAGAGACCGCGAGCAGACCCATGACGGCCGCAGCGGCGCAAACGAGTACCTTTGAGAAGCGCATAGTGTTTACCTCGCCACAATTGATTTGATTGACCAAAAAACGTTGATTTTCTCCTCTTCCATTACCATAACGCTCTGCGGGTGCGACCCTCGTATCTCCTGCCGTACGAGCGCCCGTGGCAATTCAGAGTCACGATAGGCTCTTGATCAAACTGCATGCCATTCCTGCTCCCTGTCTTGGATAGTCGCGCGATAACGTGGTGAAACGCGTAATTCCGGGTGAATACCGTAATTTCTTTGGCTCTCCAAACGAGCGGGCGCGCGGCCGGGTCCTGACGGCCAGGTCCTGGCCGGTGCCTCTCCCCCGATGGGCCGCGGAGGCTCCAGGCCTCCCATCCGATACTCCGCGGCGTCCGGCTCCGGATGCGCCGAACGTTCATTTTCCCTCTGTATAGCCTTATGCCACGTACACTCGTCACCGGCGGCGCCGGATTTCTCGGATCGCATCTGTGCGATCTTCTGATCGCCAAGGGGCACCATGTGATCTGCATGGACAACCTGATCACCGGCAAGGCGGAGAACATCGCCCACCTGTTCGGCAATCCGGCGTTCTCCTTCATCCAGCACGACGTCACGAATTTCATCTTCGTCGAGGGGCCGGTCGATTACATCCTTCACTTCGCCAGCCCCGCCTCCCCGATCGACTATCTGGAGCTGCCGATCCAGACGCTGAAGGTCGGATCGCTCGGCACCCACAAGGCGCTCGGGCTGGCCAAGGCCAAGGGAGCCCGATTCCTGCTGGCCTCCACCTCGGAAGTCTACGGCGATCCCCTCCTCCACCCGCAGCAGGAGGAGTACTGGGGGAACGTCAACCCGATCGGACTGCGCGGCGTCTACGACGAGGCCAAGCGCTTCGCCGAGGCGATCACGATGGCCTATCACCGCTACCACGGCGTCGACACGCGGATCGTCAGGATCTTCAACACGTACGGCCCCCGCATGCGCGTGCACGACGGCCGCGCCATCCCCGCGTTCATGTCGCAGGCGATCCTGGGAGAGCCGATGACCGTCTTCGGCTCCGGCGCCCAGACCCGCTCGGTCTGCTACGTCGATGATCTGATCGACGGCATCCACCGCCTGCTGATGTCCGACATGGTCGAGCCGGTGAACATCGGCAACCCGGATGAGCTCTCGATGCTGCAGCTGGCCGAGGAGATCCGGGAGCTGGCCGGCTCGCAGAGCCGCATCGAGTTCCGTCCGCTGCCGGAGGATGATCCCCGCGTGCGCCAGCCGGAGATCACGCGCGCCCGCACCATCCTCGGCTGGGAGCCGCGCATCGACCGGATGGAAGGGCTTCGCCGTACCCTCGACTACTTCCGCAAGGAGCTGGAGGAGAGCGGCGCGATTCCGGCGCGGGAGCGCTGAGCGCCCGCCGGCACGCGGCGCGCGCACCGGATACGCAATGCGGGCTCGGGTAATGCCCCGACAGACAGCTCGACGCTCCTCCAGAGCGCTTCTCCATGAAGGATCTGCCGTGCAAGGAAGGCCATGCATTTCGTGACGTATTTCAAGTTGCTGACCATAGCCTTCGTGGGGCTTGTCTGGATCTGCGTCGTCGCATTCCTCCGCCTCCGGAAGAAGAAGGATCTCGTCTACCTCTTCTTCTTCACCATCTTCTTCGTGTACGCGGCCGAGGTTCTGGACTATACGCTGTTTCAGTTCCAGTCGCTGCTGCTGTTGAAGCACTTCATGCCGGGCCTCATGCTGCGCGGAGAAACCGCCGCGGAGAGCGTGAACCTAATTCCGCTCGTCACGCTCACCCGTGGGGATCTACGGACCTCGCTCCTCAACATCCTGCTGATGATTCCGTTCGGGTTCGGACTGCCGTTCATCACGGAGCTCCGCATGAAGAAGGTGGTCGTGGCCGGCATGCTCTGCAGCATCGGCATCGAGGTACTGCAGCTGGCAACGGGATTGCTGGGGAAGGTCACGTTCCGGGTCGCGGATATCAACGACGTGATCTTCAATACGCTCGGCGCCGCGATCGGATATCTCTTGTGCGTCGGCTTCCTCCGCCTGTATCGGTCTATCCTTCGCGATGGAGCAACGGCGGCGAATCCCATTCTCCGGTATATCGCGCAACGCCCGCAGGCTCGTTCGGAACGAGCATAGGGGGAGGATGCGTCTCGAAGATCCATGCGACCGGATCGCGCGGTACCGACAGGCGAATCATCCACGGGAAGATCGACGGCGCGCGTCATTCGGGCAGATATACAATGCGACGGGGGAGACTCGGAATCGAGTCTCCCCCGTCAATGTTTCACTGCCTCCGTTTCGAGCCAGGGATGCAACGGGCGATACGCGGGACGCGGATGCGCACATGCGCTGATCGAAGAGCGCTGGCCGAAGAGCGCTGGCCGAAGAGCGCTGGCCGAAGAGCGCTGGCCGAAGAGCGCTGGCCGAAGAGCGCTGGCCGAAGAGCGCTGGCCGAAGAGCGCTGGCC
>JBEHWX010000038.1:0-50279 GCA_048498995.1 Bacteroidota bacterium | reverse complement strand
GGGGATGTCCGGGGGAGACGAAGATCGGGAGCTCGTGGTGCATGCGGGGATCATCGGAAATCGGCTGAGGGGGAAAACGACGCGGGCCGGGAGAGATGCTCCCCCGGCCCGCGTCGCTGCGAATGTCTGTCAGAGGGCGCCGCCGGGGAACTTCGCGTCCTGCACCAGCGCCTCGCCCGGCTCCGGGTGGAAGCCGTTGGCGATCGCCGTCGGCACCTTCAGCGTCCAGCCGTGGGTGTCGGGGATCTCGCCGTACTGGATGCCGGTGATCGCCTGATGGAAGCGCTCCCGGAGGGTGCTGTTGCCCGGCTTCGGCGTGATCGCCTCGCCATGATGGAAGAGCTCGCCGACCGGGGAGATCACCGCGGCGGTGCCGCTGCCGAAGATCTCCTGCAGCGTTCCCTTGTGGGATGCCTCGGCCACTTCCTCCATCGAGATGCGGCGCTCCTGGAACGGCACGCCCCACTCCTCGGCCAGCGCCAGCACCGTGCGGCGGGTGATGCCGTCGAGGATCGTTCCGCCGAGCGGCGGGGTGATCAGCACGCCGTCGATCACGAAGAAGATGTTCATCGTGCCGACCTCCTCCACGTAGCGGTGCTCCTTGGCGTCCAGCCAGAGGACCTGATCGAAGCCCTGGGCCTTGGCCTCCTCGGCCGCCAGCAGCGAGGCCGCGTAGTTGGCGGCGGTCTTCGCCTCGCCGAGTCCGCCGGCCGCGGCGCGCGAGTAGCGCTCCTCGACCAGGATCCGCGTCGGGGCGGCTCCCTTGGCGTAGTAGCTGCCGACCGGCGAGGAGACGATGAACAGGACGTAGCGCTTCGACGGGCGGACGCCGAGCGCGTTGTCGGCGGCCATCATCAGCGGGCGGAGGTAGAGCGCGGTGCCCGGCTGCCCCGGCACCCAGTTGCGATCCACGTCCACCAGATGCTTCATTCCCTCGAGCATCAGCTCACGGTCGAACTCCGGCATGCACAGGCGCTGGGCCGAGCGGATCAGTCGCTCGATGTGATCCTCCGGACGGAACAGATTGATCGAGCCGTCCTCCCAGCGATACGCCTTGAGTCCCTCGAAGATCGTCTGTCCGTAGTGAAGCGTCAGATTCCCCGGCTCGATTCCGAGCGCCTGATACGGCTCGATGCGCGGACTGTGCCATCCCTGTTCAGGCGCATAGGTCATCAGGAACATGTGATCGGCGAAGTACCGTCCGAAACCGAGTTCCGGAACATTCGGGAAGGTGCTCGCGTGCGGCGAGCGTGTGACTCGGATCTTCATAGCTGTTCCTCAATCTCTATTGCGCTTTGAACGGGACGAGCCCAAGGGGATATCAATATAGGTATTTGGCAAGTAGTAGAGCCGCCGCGCGGCCCCGGTCCGGTATTACTGATTGTGTACGCCGGAACCCCGCATTCATGCGGTTTTCCGGGCAATCCGGATGCTCCCGTCGCGGAGATTTCCGGCCCGCTGGCGGCCCGGTTTCCATCGTCGGTCGGCCCTCTTCCGGAAGGCCCCTCTCTCCATGCGCTCCGACGGGAGATACGTGTCAGCTCATGGTGATCCCGGACCGGTTCTCCGGTCCACGTCGACGTCGTGAGCGGGAATTCCGGAGCACCTCCGTGATGCCTCGCCACTCCCGTATATTTCGCGCACGGGCGCTGGTTCGCGAACATTCCCTCGCGGGCGATCCCTCGCCGACGATTTCGCGATCGATCTCTCGATCACGACGGCGATTCAGCGCTTTCGTGACCTCCGCCGGAGCATGTCGCGGGGCGTCTCTCGAAGCATCGCGCGAAGCATCGCGCCCGGCGTCCGTCGGGTGTTCGATGCCGTCCGGCGGTCTCCGAGGCATCTTCTCCGTGGCTCCCTCCTCCGGAGCTTCGGTCGAAACCTCGTTCTCGCGGAGGAGCATCGCGGAGGCGCGGCACGCTCTTGGCGGCACGCCAGAGGTGGCGCCGAGGCCATCTTTCAAGATGGATTCGGCACACCCATATGATTCAAACGCACTAATTGGGCCAGAATGTCCGAGCATAAACGAAAGATGGCCTTCGTGGGGCGCCGCTTCGGCGATGGCCGCGGCGGCGGTGATGGTCGCCTCGGCGATGGACGTGACGGCACGCCGTCAGGGCTCCGCTGGAGTCCGGTAGTGCGGTCCATCGCGTTGCTGGTGACCGCGCTGGCCATTGCCGCCCTGTTTCCCCGCGCCTCCGCCGTCGAGCCCCGCTACGAGGTCGGCTCCGTCTGGTCCGGGGATACCGTGCGCGCCCTCTTCGCCTTCCCGATCTACGTGGACGACGCCACGATCCAGCGGGAGATGGAGCAGAAGGAGTCGCAGGTGCTGCCGGTGTTCGTGCCGAGCGGCATCACGCCGGGGTCGATCCGCGATTCGCTCGGCATGCTCGTGGGCCGGATCGCCACGGCCACCGAGCGTCCGGCGATGCTTGGGGAATCGGTCTGGCGGATCGTGGGAGGAATTCCCGCCGGCGAGCCGCGCGCCGAGGCGCTGCGCGGGGTGGCCGGCATCCTGGCCGAGGAGCTGGCCGGACCGTACCGCGCCGGCGTGCTCGATCGCGCCAAGGGGCAGGTGGCCAAGGAGCGGATCTCGGTCCGCCGGGCCGGGGTGCTGGAGGATGAGGTGCCGGTGACGATGCTCTACGACAGCGTGAGCCTGGCGCACCTGCTGGAGGCGGGGCTCACGCGGCGCGTTCCGCCGGATCAGCTGGCGCTGGCGCTCGATCTGTTCAGCGCCGTCTACCGCCCCACCCTTCTCTACAGTCCCACCCTCACCGCCGAGGCCCGCGAGGCGGCGCGCGCCAGCGTCCGTCGCTCCCGGGCGATCGTGCCGGAGGGGGCGGTGATCGTCGCCACCGGTGAGAAGATCACCGAGAACATCAGGCAGAAGCTGGAGAGCTATCAGGGCTCCCGGAAAGCGCACGACATCGTCGACAATCCCTGGCGGCAGTATCTCGGCAGTCTCGGCCACGTGGCGCTGATGATGGGGCTGGGGCTCCTCTATCTCTACAACTTCCGCCGCCGGATCTTCTACGACAATCTCCAGCTCGGGATCATCCTCGTCGCCCATCTGCTGATGGCGGTGCTGGCGTTCGTGACGCAGCTGATGCACACGAGCCTGCCGGTCGAGTTCCTGATCCTGATCCCCTTCCTCTCGATGCTCCTGGCGATTCTGTTCGACTCGCGCACCGCGTTCTACCAGACCGTGGTCGCCTGCTTCATCGTGGCCGGCATCCGGGGGAACGACTACACGTTCGCCATCGCCTCGCTGACGGCCGGCGTGCTGGCCGCCTATACGGTGCGCGACATCAAGAGCCGGACGCAGCTGTTCCGCTCGATCGCCTATTCCTTCCTCGGCTACGCCACCGCCATCAGCGCCCTGGCGCTGGAGCGGGGTGATTCGCTCACGGTGACCCTTCTCCGGCTCGGCTTCGCGGCCATCAACGCCACGGTCTCCCCGGTGCTCACCTTCGGCGTGATCTTCCTGATCGAGAAATTCTTCGGCGTGGCCACCGACCTGAAGCTGCTCGAGTACGACAACCTGAACCATCCGCTGCTGCGCGCCCTGGCCGACAAGGCCCCCGGCACCTATCAGCATACCCTCACCATCGCCCGACTGGCCGAGAGCGCCGCGGTCGCCATCGGCGCCAATGCCCTGCTGGCCAAGGTCGGCTCCTACTTCCACGATGTCGGGAAGCTGGCCAAGTCGGAGTATTTCGTCGAGAACCAGATGGAGATGGGGAACAAGCACGACAAGATCACCCCGGAGAAGTCCGCGAGGATGATCCGGAACCACGTGCTCGACGGCATCGAGCTGGCGCGGGAGTACAAGCTGCCGCAGCGGATCGTCGACTTCATCCCGATGCACCACGGCACCACCGTGATCCAGTACTTCCTGGACAAGGCCCGGAGCATCAACCCGGATGTCGACGAGAACGATTTCCGCTATCCCGGCCCCCTGCCGCAGTCGCGCGAGACCGCCATCGTGATGCTCGCCGACGCCGTCGAGGCCACGACCCGCTCGCTGCCGAGCACCTCGCCGAAGTCGATCGAGGACACGATCGATCGGGTAATCAAGAAGCGCTTCACCGAGGGGCAGCTCGATCAGTGCGAGCTGACGCTGGCCGATCTGACCAAGATCAAGGTGGCCTTCACCAAGAACCTGATCGGCATGAACCATCCCCGCATCCAGTACAAGGATGACGAGAAGGAGCAGGCGAAGGGGGCCGAGGAGGAGCGTCGCGGCAAAGGGTCGCCGACG
The DNA here is from genome assembly GCA_048498995.1 of Bacteroidota bacterium. GTDB lineage: Bacteria > Bacteroidota > Ignavibacteria > OLB7 > OLB7 > JBEHWX01. The sequence continues at coordinate 46,015 of JBEHWX010000038.1, read as the reverse complement.
ATCCCCTACGTGGACGATGCCTTCGGCAACATCGACATCGAGGTTGCCTACGGCCGGCCCGGGGAGCGGAAGGGGAAGGACAAGAAGGGACCGGAGTAGACGATGCCGGCCACCAGAGCGCTCTCCGGAGCGCGCCCCGCCCTCCCCAGCGGACACCTTCCGCCGGAGCTCGGCTCGCTGCTCGAGCGCTACGCCGATTTCCTCCTGGTGGAGCGTGGCTCCTCCGATAACACCGTCGCCGCCTATCTGCTCGATCTGGCGCGCTACCTGGAGTATCTCGGCCGCCGCGACGTTGCCTCGATCGCCCAGGCGGAGCCGGAGCAGATCCGTGCCCATATCGCGGCGCTCACCGAGGTCGGGCTGGCTCCCTCCTCGATCGCCCGCGCCGTCTCGGCCATCCGGGGATTCCACCGCTTCGCCGTCGTGGAGGAGGAGACCGACCGGGACCCGTCGCGCGGCGTGGATCTGCCGAAGCGCGCCCGCACCTTGCCGGACGTCCTTTCGCTGCCGCAGGTGGAGGCGATCCTGGCCGCTCCGGAGGTGGAGACGCCGTACGGCCTCCGCGACCGGGCGATGCTCGAGACCCTGTATGCCACCGGCGTCCGCGTGACGGAGCTGAGGACCCTTCACGCCGCGCAGCTCCATTTCGAGTACGATCTGGTGAGGGTGATCGGCAAGGGGAACAAGGAGCGGCTGGTGCCGATCGGCCGGGCGGCTCAGGGGTGGATCGAGCGCTACCGGCGGGAGGCCCGCCCGAAGCTGGCCGGACGTGGCCGGGGGAGCGACGACGTTCTGTTCCTCAACTCGCGCGGCGGCCCCCTCAGCCGGAACGCGGTCTGGGAGATGACGCGCAAGTATGCCGCGGCCGCCGGGGTGGAGGCGTCGGTGCATCCGCACACCTTCCGGCACACCTTCGCCACGCATCTGCTGGAGGGGGGAGCCGATCTGCGCGCCGTGCAGGAGATGCTCGGCCACGAGAGCATCACGACCACCCAGATCTATACCCACGTCGATCGTGAGTATCTTCGCGAGGTCCATCGCACCTATCACCCCCGTCCGTGACCATGGCCGGCGCCCCCGCCCGGGCATATCAGTCGGTATCAATGGGTCATCGGCGGAGATGCGGAATTCCCTTTTGCTATTTTAGCGCCCTGCGATCCCGTGGGGATTGCAACCTGAAGCGGTGAAACGCGTCTTGCCGATCACCCGCGCGCCGACGCAAGGCGCGCCGGCACGCCGACTTCCGCCGATCGATCCGCGACCCCACCCGGCCGCGGAATCCGGCCGGCGGAATGTTTCGTACCGCTTCCCTGGGCGCTCCGGTCGGCGCGTCCGTCGCCGCTTGGTCCGATATGTCGGTCTCTGCATTGAGGTGGTTCCATGGCTCGTAACTACGTATCGAACAAGAATGAAACTGTGCGGATGTTCGAGAGCGACTTTCTGGAGTTCTTCTCGCACGTCCATCCGGCCACTCCGCTGTTCATCTACATTCCCGTGATGGGGGTAATGTTCTATCTGGCGCTCGGGGTGTATGCGCTTCCGATAGGGACCACCATCGGCATGTTCGTTCTCGGCGTCCTGCTCTGGACGTTGATCGAGTACGTGCTGCACCGGTTCATCTTCCATCTGGAGCCGAAGACCGAGTTCGGCAAGCGGCTCCATTTCATCACGCACGGCGTGCATCACGATTATCCGAACGATGCCACCCGCCTGGTGATGCCGCCGGGAATCTCGGTGCCGCTGGCCATCTTCTTCTACTTCCTCTTCCTGGCGATCTTCGGCGCGCATCTGGCGCCGCCGACCTTCGCCGGCATGGTCTTCGGCTACCTCTGCTACGATATGCTCCATTATGCCACGCACCACTTCTCCATGAAGCAGCAGCCGTGGCTCTTCCTGAAGCAGTATCACCTGCGTCATCACTACAAGGATGACCACACCGGCTACGGCGTCAGCTCCCCGCTCTGGGACTACGTCTTCCGCACCGTGTCGAAGTAACGCGGTCGCCGGCGCGCATGGGCGCGCGTCGCGATGCCTGGGCGCGTCGCGGTGCCCGGGCATCCGCGGCGATCGAACCTGATGATGGCTCGCAGTGATGAAGGACACCTCCGGTGTCCTTCGTCGTTTCGGGGAACGTACCGGAGAGAGCGCATGTCGATGAGAACCATGCCTTCCGCCTGGGAGACCGCGAGGCTCGCCGTGCGGGACGTGGCGCCGGAGGAAGCGCAGTTGATCCACGCGCTGGCCTCCGCCTGCGCCGACGTGGCGCCGTGGGACCCGACCTTCGCTCTCCTTCCCGACGATGCCGAGCACCGGCTGCTCGTGGAGCGGAGCCTCTCCCCCGTCGAGGAAGGGACGCCGCCGTTCCGCCTGCAGACGATCCGGCTTCGCGACGGCGCCGCGATCGGCTACTATCACCTCGTGCATGGCGGCCCGGAGCCGGAGGATGCCTGGATCTCCATGCTCCTCATCCATCCCGATCATCAGGGGAAAGGATATGGCGAGGAGCTCGTGGAGCGGCTGGCCTCGCTGCTCGGCGAGCTCGGCTACCGCGCGATCAAGCTCGATGTCTACCTCCGGAACTGGCCCGCCCTCCGCTTCTGGACCGTCCGCGGATTCGATACGGTGGTCGCGGTGCTCGGCGATCGTGCCCACCAGGAGGGAGCGCACGCGCGGATCAGGCTCCGCAGAGGGCTGTGAGCCGGAGCGGCGCATCGATCGGCGCGTCGAGCGTTGGCGCGGAGCGCGCCTGAACACTGCTTGCCAGGGAGTCTACATGCGTATCGACGACTGCATCCGTCAGCTGGAATCCGGCGGAGCCGCCATCATCGCGCTGCTGGAGAATATCGACGCCGCGCAGGAGGCGTGGCGGCCGGCGCCGGAGCGCTGGTCGCTGCTGGAGGTTGCCTGCCATCTTCTCGACGAGGAGCGGGAGGATTTCCGTCGGCGGCTCGATCTGATTCTTCACGCCCCCGACGAGGAGTGGCCGCCGATCGATCCCGAGGGATGGGTGCGCTCCCGGGAGTACGCCTCGCGCGATCTGGCCGCCACGCTCCGGGAGCTTGCCGCCGAGCGGGCCCGCTCCATCGCGTGGCTCGGGACGCTCGGCGATCCCGATTGGCAAAGCGCGCACCATCATCCCCGGTTCGGGAGCATGAAGGCCGGCGAGATGATGGCCGCCTGGATCGATCACGATCTTCTCCATCTCCGCCAGATCATCCGGCTGAAGCACGAGTACCTGAGCGTGATCGCTCCCTACGGCTCCGGCTACGCCGGAGAGTGGTGACCCTCGCCGTGGCGCCCCCGCTCCGGCCCGACGCGTTCCTTGCCGGCGTCCGTTCGCGAACGTCCGGTTCACCTTCACCTGATTCCATCCTCATGATCCCGGAGAACAAACGGATCGCCGTGGCGAACGCTCTGCGCGCCGCGTTCGGAACCGATGGCCACGATGATATCCGTGAGCTGACCAGAGGGCTCAGCACCGCCTCGGTGTTTCGGATCGTCGTGCGGGGCACCCCCTATCTGCTGCGCGTCATCAACCGTACCGATGCGATCGCCGACCCGACGCACCAGTTCGACTGCATGCGGTCGGCCGCGGAGGCCGGGCTCGCGCCGGGCATCCGCTACCTGAGCGTCGAGGACCGGATCTCGATCACCGATTTCGTGGAGGAGCGTCCGTTCCCGATCGCCGAGGCGCGGACGCGTCTGGCCGATACGATCCGCGAGCTGCACGCGCTGCCGAAGTTCCCCTTCAGGGTGAGCTACATCGATACCGCGAACGGCTTCCTCCGACGATTCCGGGAGGCGGGGGTTCTCCCGGAGCACCGGACGCGCGATCTGTTCGAGGGCTACGCCCGCATCCTGGAGGTCTATCCGGCGAACGACCGGGAGAGCTGGGTCTCCTCCCACAACGACCTGAAGCCGGACAACATCGTCTTCGACGGCGAGCGTCCCTGGCTCGTCGACTGGGAGTCGGCGTTTCTGAACGACAGATATCTCGATCTCGCGGTGGTGGCGAACTTCGTGGTGAAGAGCGACGACGATGAGGTCGAGTTCCTGGACCGGTACTTCGGCGAAGCCGCCGGCGAGGCCCGCCGCGCGCAATTCTTCCTGATGCGGCAGATCCTGCACATGTTCTACCTCACCCTCTTCATGCCGCTCGGCTCCGGCGGCAAGCCGGTCGATCTGGATGCCGTGGAGAGTCCGGAGTTCGACGCGTATCACGACGGGCTCTGGAGCGGGCGGATCAGCATGGCCGGGAGCGAGGAGCGGATCGTCTATGCCCGCGTCCACATGGAGCGGCTGCGGGAGAACTTCCGGTCGCCCCGCTTCGAGGACGCGCTGAGGATCGTCGCGCGAGGCGCGTAGCGTCCGCCGCGGGCGCGGAGGAGACGGATGTCGGACGGATGTCGACACCACACTCTCATACTCGCATGGCGGAAGGATCTCACGATGAGCGAGCGACAGGAATTCGAGGCGGAGCTTCTTCAGGATGACGGCAAGGATGTCGGCTATCTCTGGCTCCCCTTCTCGGTGCCGGAAGTCTTCGGCATCCGCGGGATGATGCGGGTCCGCGGCACCATCAACGGCATCCCCTACCGGAGCTCGATCATGTCGGCCGGCGATGACCGGCACTGCATGGGGCTCACCAGGGAGTTTCGCCGCGAGGCCGGACTCGCCTTCGGCCAGAGGCTCATGGTGACGATGGAGCGGGACACCGCCGAGCGGACCGTGGAGGTGCCGGAGGAGCTGGCCCTTTTCCTCGACCGGGAGCCGCGCGCCAGGGAATTCTTCGAGAGCCTTTCCTTTACCAACCGGAAGGAATATGTCGCGTGGGTCTCCGGCGCGAAGAAGGAGGAGACGCGCCGGCGGCGTCTGGAGAAGGTGATTCCGATGCTCCTCGACGGCGTGAAGCATCCCTGAGAGATCCGGTTCCGTGAGTCGGACTCCGTTTCCGGTGGCCCGTGATGTGCCGCTCCAATATTCCCGCGCGCCGGGCGTCGGTGGCGCGATGGCGACTGTCGCCATGATGATTCAATCCAAGGAGTCCACAATGATCTATCGCAGGCTACGTGATCTGGAAGTCTCGGCGGAGGGACTCGGCTGCATGGGGATGAGCGATTTCTACGGCCCGAGGAGCGAGGGAGAGTCGCTGGCCACCATCGATCGCGCGATCGAGCTCGGCGTCACCTTCCTCGACACGGCCGATATGTATGGGCCGTTCACCAACGAGGAGCTGGTGGGCAAGGCGATCCGCGGACGCCGCGACCGCGTGGTGATCGCCACGAAGTTCGGCGTCGTCCGCGATCCGAACGACGCGAGCGTCAGGGGGATCAACGGCCGTCCCGACTACGTCAAGTCGGCGTGCGAGGCGAGCCTGAAGCGCCTCGGCATCGACACGATCGATCTCTACTACCTTCACCGCGTCGATCCGAACACGCCGATCGAGGAGACCGTCGGCGCGATGGGAGAGCTGGTGAGTCAGGGGAAGGTCCGATATATCGGTCTGTCGGAGGCCTCCTCCGATACGCTCCGGCGCGGCAACTCCGTCCACCCGATCACCGCGCTGCAGAGCGAGTACAGCCTCTGGACGCGTGACCCGGAGGAAGGGGTGCTCGACACCTGCCGCGAGCTCGGCATCGGATTCGTCGCCTACAGTCCGCTCGGACGCGGCTTCCTCACCGGCAGCATCAAGAGCCCCGATGATTTCGCTCCGGATGATTTCCGCCGGAGCAATCCCCGCTTTCAGGGGGAGAACTTCCAGCGGAATCTCGATCTGGTCGATGCCGTCAGGGAGATGGCCGGGGAGAAGGGATGCACGCCGGCGCAGCTGGCCCTGGCGTGGCTGCTGACCCGGGGAGAGGATATCGTCCCGATTCCCGGCACCAAGCACGTCGCGACGCTCGAGGAGAACGTCGGCGCGCTCGACGTCCAGCTCGGCCAGAAGGACCTCGATCGCCTCGACGAGATCTTCCCGATGGGAGCCGCCGCCGGGGATCGCTACCCGTCGGCGAGCATGGCCGCCCTGAACCGCTGAGCAGCACCGGCGACGGAGCACCCGCGACGGAGTACCGGGACGACATGATATGGGCGGGGGACCGGCGGCGATGCGTGCCGGTCCCCCGTCTCCGTTCATCCCCTTCACGTCGCTCGGCGCCGGGTGCTCATGGAAGAAGATGAGCCCATCGGATGATCGATGGAATGAATCGCCCCGCTCCCCTGTCGAATGTCGTGAATGCCCGAGGGCGCCGGACGCGGCGTCGGACGTGGCGCCGAATCGTACCGACGTGATACCGCATGCAGAACGCCGGCCGTGGAGATCTCTCGAACGCGGAGACACCCGACGCCTCCCTCATCGGGCGGGCCGTCGCCGGTGACGATGGCGCATTCCGCGCGATCGTTCTCCGCTATCAGGGAGTCGTGGCCCGCACCGTGCGCGGCATGCTCGGCCCCGCCCCCGAAGTCGACGACGTCTGCCAGGAGGTGTTCATCCGCCTGCATCGCGGGCTCGCCGGGTTCCGCGGCGACGCGTCGTTGAAAACATATCTGACGCGGATCGCGATCAACCTGTCGCTGAACGCGCTGGAGGAGCGGAAGTCGCGCCGCGGCCGCTTCGTCGTCACCGACGACGTCGACACCGCGCATGCCGCCCGCGCGCCGGCGGCCGATGAGGCCGAACATGCCGAGGTGGTGCGCGCCGCGCTCGGGCGCCTCGATCCGAAGCACCGCGCCGTCGTGGTCCTCAGGATGCTCGACGGCTGCTCGACGAAGGAGACGGCCGCGACCCTCGACATCCCTCACGGGACCGTGCTGTCGCGCCTCTCGCGGGGGATGAAGATGCTCGAGACATTGCTGAAACCGTACATGGATGAGCTATGAAGGAGAAGGAACGACGACTGTTGCTCCGCGCGCTCTCGGATGAGCTGTCGCCCGCCGAGCGGAAGCGGCTCGGGCTCCTGCTGGAGCGATCGGAGGAGGCGCGTCAGGGACTGGAGCGGATGCGGCGGCTGGAGCACGCGCTGGCCGACGCGGCCGACGATACGCTGGAGGCGGGATTCGCCGACCGCGTGATGCGGGGCATCCACGCCGCTCCGGTGCACGCGGCGCGGCGCGAGGATTCGTTCGCGGGCGATCCGTTCGCGGGCGATCCGTTCGCGGCGATCGTCGAGATGCTGCGCCCACTCTTCATCCGCGTGGCGCCGGCGGCGCTGGCGCTCGCCTCGGTGATCGCCGCCTACAACATCGCCAGCGGCTCCCGCTCGGAGAAGACGGCGGTCGAATCGGCCTTCGGACTTCCGAGGGTCACCGTCGCGGTCGCCTACGATATGATGCTTGCCGGACCCGAGCTCGTCAACGATCAACAGGATGGTTCCAGGCCATGACTCCACGCACGCAATCGATTGCCATCATCATCGGCACGCTCGTCGTCGGCATGGTGCTCGGCGGCGTCATCGTCGGCGCGGTGGCGCAGAATCGGAGCCACGAGCTGCGGGACGTTCGCCGTCCGGGCGGATTCGTCCGGCACATGGAGGATGTGATCCGGCCGCGCGACAGCGCGCAGCGCGCCGAGATACGGCCGTTCCTCGAGAAGACCGACCGTCGCAACCGGAGCATCGTCGACGGCGCGCGCCGCGATCTTCAGGTGGCGTTCGATTCGATGATGACGGAGCTCGCGCCGCTGCTGTCGCCGGATCAGATGGGACGTCTGCGCGAGGAGTTCACGCGGCACGAGCGTCCCGGTCCTCCTCCGCCCGGCCTCCCCGGAGGGCCTCCGCCCGATGGCCCCCCTCCCGGCGGCCCGCCCCCAGGCGGCCCGTTCCCCGGCGGCCCTCCTCCGGATGCTCCGCCCCCCACCTCCGGCCCCGAGGGACATTGACCATGTCGAGCTCACGCGACGCCCTCGCACCGAATCGGTGCGAGGGCGTTTCGGTACATGCACGTCGGTAGGCGCACGCAGGGATACACACGTCGGGACACACACGTCGGGACACACACGTCGGGACACACACGTCGGGACACACACGTCGGGACACACACGTCGGGACACACACGTCGGGACACACGTTGGTAGGCGCACGTCTTTAGCGTGCGCTTCTCGCCGTGCGCTTCTCGCCATGCCCGCGATACCGCCACATCGCGTCCCATCTACAATCGCATAATCCCGCAAGGGTCGCCCCCTCCCTCGGGTTGCAACAGGCAGGGCGGGCACGGGGGCGCGCCCCCACGGATGTTGTGTTCAGGTGGAATTCCGCCGCGGGTACCTCCCGCCGCCCCGGCCTCCTCCCATCTCTCTCGCGAAAATTTTTTCGCGGCCGTGGAATGAAACCTCCCCTGCTCCTGTCGAAGCGATCGAACCGGCTCCGCGCTGCCGGTCGCGTGGATCGTCCGCATGTCGTCTCGATCCGGCGCGGCGCGCCAACCGCATGCTCCCATCGGCGCGGGAGATGCCACACACGAACACGACACCAGAAGGTCGGCCATCGACCGGGAGAACAGCGATATGAGATCGTCCCTCGCAGCCATCATCATCTGCGCGCTCGGCCTCGCCGTGGGGTGCAAGAAGGAATCCACGCCGACCGATCCGGGCGGAAACAACCAGGACACGACCGGCACCACGAAGAAGGATACCACGCTGCCGGCCGGCTACGAGAAGTTCGGCTCCGCCGTCCACGTCTACACCGACGGCGACTGGATCGTGATCGAGACCAAGGATATCCCCGATCACAAGAGCCCCTACTTCGGCTCGGCCGACAGCCGCTACGAGGCATACAACGGGAGCAACCCGCAGTTCCGCATCAACCCGAACCGGATCGCCGAGCAGCACATGACCTTCCGCATCCCGCGCCACCCGGCCGTGGACGCCGCGCATCAGGCCACCCCGCTCGGCGCCATCGGCGTGGCGCTCAACGGCGTGGCCATCTTCAACCAGTACGCCGCCGGCCGCAAGCCGCTCACCGACGAGATCAACAGCTTCGATCAGTACAACGGCCACCCGCAGCAGATGGGCGCCTATCACTATCACGCCGAGCCCTACTGGCTCACCACGAAGAACGGCAAGAGCTCGCTGGTCGGCTTCCTCCTCGACGGCTTCCCGGTGTACGGGCCGATGGAAGGTGGCAAGACGATCACCAACGCCGATCTCGACGAGTATCATGGCCACGTCGGCCCGACGGCGGAGTATCCGAACGGCATCTACCACTATCACGTGACCGCCGAGGATCCCTACATCAACGGCAGCGGATTCTACGGCGCTCCGGGAACCGTTGCCCAATGAGTGACTCGAACCGGACGCCGTCGCGGACCGCCGTCGATCCTGACCATGCGGTGACCTCGAGCCGCGCCGGGAGGAGGCGGACGATCTCCCGTTGGACCACGTGGAGCATCGTCATGATGGCGCTCCTCCTCGGCGCCTGCCGGGGGAAGGAGCCGGCTGCAGCCACGTCCCGCCGTCCGGTTCCGGAAGTCCGGATCGGCGCGGACGATCCTCGCATCGCCTATCGTGGCGATCGCCTTCTGCTCGGCCGCGCTCCATTCTCCGGCTGGCTCGTCGAGCGCTACGACGGCGGCCCCATCAAGAGTCTCACCCCCTATCTCGATGGCCGCGTCGAGGGGACGATGATCGGATGGTATACCGATGGCGTCAGGATGTTCGAGCGCTCCTACAGCGCCGGACGGCGTGAGGGGCTGCACGTCGGCTGGTGGGAGAACGGCCGGCTCCGCTTCCGCTACCGGTTCCACGGCGATCTCCAGCAGGGGCTCTCCGAGGAGCTCTACGAGGATGGTCGCCCGCGCCGCCTGTTCCATTATCGTGACGGCGCCGAGGAAGGGAGCCAGCGGATGTGGGACGAGGATGGCGCGCTCTACGCCAATTACGTGGTGATCGCCGGCAGACGCTACGGGAGCATCGGCAGCAAGCCCTGCTACTCCGCCGCCGGCGACAGAATCCCGCGCGTCGGGGAAACGGTTTCGCCAACGGAGGCCAAGCAATGAGCACGATATATCGCAACTTCGGCGCCCCGATCCTTCTGCTGCTCGCCGTCGGCGCGCTCCTGACCGCCACCATCCTTCTGGCGTCGGATCGGACCGGGCGGCCGTCCCGGGCCCCTGCCACGCTCCCCTACTACGCCGATCCGGAGCTGACGCCCCGCTGGATCACGGACGCCTCCGAGGTTCCGGCGATCCCCGGCATCGCCCCCTTCTCCCTCATCGATCAGCATGGCGCCCTCTTCACTGAGAAGAAGATGGATGGGAAGATCACGGTCGTCGACTTCTTCTTCGCACGCTGCTCCTCCCTCTGTCCGCGGCTGGCCCGGAGCATGGCGAGGATTCAGGATAGCGTGGCCGCCGCGGGGGATGTGATGCTCCTCTCCTACAGCGTCACGCCGGAGCTCGACTCCGCGCCGGCCCTGGCGCGCTACGCGCGGATGGTCGGCGCCGTCGATGGGAAATGGTACTTCCTCACCGGCGACCGGAAGTCGATCTACGATGCCGCGCGGCGCTCCTATTTCGCGAAGATCGACACGGGAGAGGATGCGTTCCTCCACACCGAGACCTTCTATCTCCTCGACCGTTCCAGGAGGATCCGGGGGATCTACAATGGTACCCTCCAGCCGGATATCAGCCGGCTGATCCAGGATCTCCGGGAGCTGCAACGGGAGGAATAGGAGAGCATCGGATTCGACGACGCGCCGGCGCCGGCCGGATAGTGTATCCACCCGTTCGCATCACGACGAATTGGCTTCGCGGGAGCCGAGGGGACTTCTTCGAAGGAGTCGAATGCGGACACGCGTCCGGATCGGTGACGACCGATCCTCCGACGCGATGCGTGGATATACGCCCGGTCCCGCTGGAGAGATGGGGTCGCGCAACCGGATACCTGACCGGATGCGCGGCCCCGCTCACGTTGATGGCGTCGGCGTCGCGCGCCATGTCGGCGTGTCGGATTCCCGTGCCTCGGACCATGCGTGGCGGAGGCGCGCCGGATCGCTATCTTCGCGCGTCGCGCGCTCCATCACGAGCACGCTTCCCGACAACCATCGCCGACACCGTCCGGAAGAGCCGTCCCGGCATCGCCCGCGCCGCGGGCACCCGAGCGACGAGCGGAGATCGACGACATACCTCGCGCAACATCCTCGACACCATCATTCGGAGACCACATGTGGTACATCAGCTTCCAGGGAGAGACGGACGGAGGGGTGGAGAACATTCTCGTCTACCATGACAACGGCACCCAGCACGCCCAGCCGGACCTGCTGCCGACCGGAGGCTCAAACCCTCAGCTCCAGGAGCTGCGCGGCTTCCGGATCGTCGACTCCGATCTCTACGTGGTGAACGCCAACAAGGGGGTCAGCCAAGTTTTGCTCTACACCGATGGGGCCGATGGCTATACGTTCGATCGCGTCTTCGCCTCCATGGACACCATCTCCGGCATCCTCCATCCGTTCGATCTCGCGTTCGACGCGCAGGGGAGCGGCTACCTCTCCAGCCAGGACACCAACGTCGTGACCGGCATCGCGAGCACCGGCACGCCGCTTACCGTCGCCTCCTGGATCGCGATGCACTATCCGGGGAGCTTCTACCACGGAACAATCGTCGCCTCCTCGGTCGGCACTCTCCCGGACGCTCCGGCCCCCTATCCTCCGGACGTCACCACGCCGCAGGGACTCGATGTCGGCTTCGAGAGTGGGGCCGGGAGCAAGGTTGCGCATTCGGTGCGTGGCGTGGCGGTCGTGGGGCAGACGCTCTACGTGGCCGATGAGCCAGGGAACGCGGTGAAGGCGTACGTGCTTCCGACCGGCGAGCTGATCGGCACGATCGCCGGGGACAACCTCTCGGCGCCGGTGCATCTGCTGGTGGCCGGGGAAACGCTCTACATCGGCAGCAGCGGCAACGACAGCGTGGTTACCGTCGACATCTCCTCCGGTCCTCCTTCCGGGACCGTGGCGCCGACGACCTTCATCGATGGCGGCGTGAAGCACATCTCCGGCTTCTGCTTCGGCGGCGACGGCAACTTCTACGCGGCCGAGCGAAAGGCCAAGAAGATCGTGATGTTCGATCCCTCCGGCGAGAAGCTCGACACCTTCATCGACGATCTGCCGGACGAGCCGGAGTTCATCCTCTACGTGCCGAAGGGAAGCTGATCTCGGGACACCTGATCCCGACGGCTCCCCGCGAGACGAGCGCTCCCCGCCCCATCCTGAACGGACGGTGCGGGGAGCGTCGTTTCATGCGATGTCGATACGTCCCGAGGACGCATTCCGGGTGGGGATCAGCGCACCACCGATATACGATGCGACATGGCGGCATCGCCGTGCGTGATGCGCACCAGGTAGAGACCCGATCGCCATCCGTCGGTCGGAATCATGATGTCACCGCCGGTCTCGGAGACTTCCCGGGTCTCGGTGGCAACCGCGCGGCCGACGACGTCGAGCACCTGGATGGTGTAGGTGCCGGAGCTCGGGAGGTTGCCGATACGAAGCTGCTCACCCGTCTTCACGACGTCGGAGCTCAGCGTGAGGCCCGCCAGCTCGGTTCCCTGGAAGAGCGAGCGCTTCGACATCGACGCGCAGGAATCCGGGTTGATATCGAGATTCGTCTCGTCATAGTCGAGATTCTGCGTCGTGCAACCGTTGGCCAGCGAGTCGAGGTTGACGAGCGTCGGCGAGAAGGAGTGCTCCTCGAGCGGGATCGTCTCCTGGCAGCCGCCGCTGCCGAGGGTGGCGTTGGTCTCGATCAGGTAGAGTCCGCTGGTAAGCGCGTTGGTCGAGGTGATGAAGCCGTTGCCCGCCTGATTCATCGAGACGCAGGCCTCCTGGGGATAGGTGCCGCTGAGCGGATCGATCACGGTTTTGAGCGTGTACCGCTGCGGCGGGTAGAGCGTGCTCACGTTGCCGGAGCCGTTGAGCAGGGCCATGAAGGTGTAGGGGCCACCATTGGAGATCATGTAGTCGCTGGTTCCGGCCAGCACCAGATCGCCGGCGCTGGTCTCCCGGACGTTGAACCCGAAATCGTTATACGAGCTCGTGCTCGGAGTTTTGGCGTCGTATCGGGTGAACCAGCGGACCAGGCCCGTCGACGGAAAAATCCGCAGGACGAATGCATCACGCATCTGCGTGTCGTAGCCGTTCATCCAGCCGGCCACCACCAGATCTCCTCCACTGGCCTCGATGATGCCGCGACCGGTTCCTTCCCGCTCACGGCTGTCGTGCTGCGGCGTCTGGTAGACCTTTCCCCAGATTTTGGTGCCATTACCGTTGGTGCGCAGCACGCACGGCGTCGTCGAGGGAGTCAGGCCGGCGGAGCCCCAGTCTGGGTCGGTGTTGCCGGTCACCACGATATCTCCCGAGGAGGCCAGGTACTTCACCGAATAGCCGACGCTGTTCGGATCGGCGCCGACCTTCACGCCGTACCGCTTGCACCAGAGCGCGGTGCCGAGCGGGTCCACCCTGAGGAGCGACAGCCGCTTGGTCAGCTGCCCAGAGGCCTTCATGTGGCCGGTGATGATGAAATCGTACTCCTGCCAGTAATCGTTGCTCGGCATCAGATCCACGTCGTAGGCGATATCCTCGCCGGTGGTCTGGTAGGCCTTCCTCCAGAGAATGTTGCCGACCGAATCGGTGCGGATCACCAGCACGTCGTTGGTGGTGCTGGCGTCCTTCGTGGTGCCGACGATGACATAGCCACGGCCGTACCAGACGCCGCGCGGAACCTCCCGGACCGAATACGCCCGGTCCTCGCACCATGCCGATGCGTTCGAGGAGTGAAGCGCCTTGATCCACTGCGTGACCCCACTGCCATCGGTCTTGTGGAGAACGACGTTGGTGAGGTTGCTCCAGTACTGGATGAAGCCGGTCTGAATGTAGCCGCCGTCGGATGTAGGTCGCACGCACTCGCCGTGCAGCGCGTAGCTGAAGTTGTCGTCGTAGGCTTTCTGAAACTGAGCCTTCGCCCCCAGCGGGGCGAGGGCACCGAGAATGGTGATGGCGAACAGTGTGCGGAGATGTCGTCCAAGGTGATTAGTGGACTTCATGATGGATGCCTCCAATAGAGTATCTGGGGTGGCGGTCGGCGTCCGATAAGGCCGGCCGTCGGCGTCTGGTGTCGGAGTCCCTGGCGTGGGCTTCCGTCTGCGTCCGTCGATCGTGTCACCGCCGCCCTGCTCGTCGAGCCGGACGCTGCCGGCACGTCCGGCCCGAGAGAGCCGGGGTGAGTGGGCGGATCGGAGGCGATCGCGCGGGTCGCGTTCCGGTTCCGATGCGGAGGGGCATGCGGCGGCCTCCGTGGCCGCTCCATGCGGTCACGTGGGGGGCGCTCGAGCGCGTGCTCATCCGGGAGATGTCCCCGCTCGATATGCGGGAACAGCGCGTGGTAACGGGTGGGTTCAGGAGTCGAAGGAGATCTCGTAACGCGTCTTCGATCGTTCCGTCACGTGGGCGCAACGTAGTAGCGTGGAGGAGCGACCGCAACGGGTCAGGGGGGTGTATTTATGGAGTAGGCGCCGGAGCCTGCGTCTTGCCCCATCGAGCGCCCGGCCGGAAACGACGGCGCCGCGACCTCTCTTTCGAGAAGCCGCGGCGCATCCTATTGCCGCACCAGCTCCACCCCCGCGCGACCGGCCGGCCCAGAGGGGTAGGCGCACGTCTTCAGCGTGCGCTCTTCGGATCCGAAGCAGATTCCAAGGCCGGTGGCATGGGTGACCACGGAGGGCCGCCCGTACGACATAGTCCCTACCACCCCCACGCAAATGGTAGGCGCACGTCTTTAGCGTGCGCTCTTCAGAGCCGAAGCGGATTCCGAAGCCGGCGGTATGGGGGGCGGCCACGGGGGGCCGCCCGTACGGACATATTCCGTTTCGGTAGGCGCACATTATCACCGTGCGCCATGCCGCGGATCTCCTCCCCTGGCTTCCAACCCGCTCCAACAATCCGCGCGCTGGACGGATCAACGCCGGTGCCGTACCGCGCCACGACGAACGACGCGCATCCTCCTCCGCGGCGCAATCGCACCACGCTCGATGGGTGCTCCCTCCCTCTTCGCGCCATCGTGTCTCAGAGCGACATCAGGTAGCTCCCCAGGTTGTCCTCGGCCGCGAGCGGGAGCTTTCTCCGGATGTTGGTCCGGTGCGTCTTCACCGTCAGCGGCGAGGAGAACAGGGAGTCGGCGATCTCCTTGGTGGAGAGATCGCATTTGATCAGCACGCAGATCTTCACCTCGGTCGGCGTGAGCGTGGGAGCGGCCTGGAGCAGACGCCGGATGAACTCGTGGTGTACCCGCTCGAACTGCTCCTCGAACGCCTTGAACTCCGCGTGCGCGTCGAGCACCGAGGAGATGCTGTCGGTCAGCTTCCGCGCCATCGACCGGGTCTGGTCGTTCGCGTCGCGCGTCATCGGTGCCACCACCTCCATCACGGTCCGGAGCGCCTCCTCGCGTCGCGTCAGGTTCAGCATCATCGAGCTGAGCTCGCGATCCCGCTGACTCGATTCCCGCTCGGCCTCCTCGGCGCGTCGGCGCAGAATCTCCCGCTCCCGCTCGGCGGCGCTGAGCGCCGTGCTTACCTCCAGCGCCGCGATGCCGCGAAACGGCTTCGGCCCGAAGATCGATTCCAGCAGCGTGTTGCGCTGGCGCAGATGCTCCACCGTCTTGCGATAATCCCCGATCAGCTCGAACACCTCCGCCAGCCGGTCGTGCAGCACCAGCGTATCGTGTCCGGTCCCCATCCGCTCGGCGAGCTGCAGCCCGCGGGAGAACATGATCAGTGCGCCGCGCATATCGCCGACCTTCTGATAGAGGCTGCCAATCGAGAGATAGAGTCCGGTGATCTGCAGCGCGTACTTCTGCTGCCGCGCCACCCGGAGCCCCTCGCGCAGCGCCTCGAGCGCCAGCTCCGGCTCGTTCAGCAGCTCGTGCGACTTGCCGATCGCGTTGTAGCAGACGGCGATCTCCATCGGCAGGTTCAGCTTCCGGTAGAGCTCGAGCGACTGACGCAGCAGCGAGATGGCGCCGGCCGGATCGTCCATCTCCGTCAGGCAGGTCGCCAGCCCCGTGGTCAGATACGCCCTCCCCTCGTCGTAGCCGATCTCCTCGCTGAGCGCCAGACCGCGCCGGAAGTACTCCGTCGCGGTCGGCAGATCCTGCAGATAGCCGTAGACCATCCCGATGTTGTGAAGCGAGTGGATGATCTCCGTTGCGTTGCCGGTTTCGGTGCGCAGCTCCAGCGCGCGGAGATGGTGCTTCAGTGATTCCTCGAACTCCCCCTGCTCGCACCGTATGGTGGCGATCCGCTCCAGCGTGACGGCCAGGGCGGCCGGATCGCCGAGACGCTCCCGGATCTCCAGACCGATCATCTGCAGCTCGAGCGCGCGCTCCAGCTCCCCCCGCATCCGGAGCATGCGTCCCAGCTCGGCCAGCACGGCGGCGCGCCGGGGCTGGTCGTTCATCAGCCCCTGCATCTCCTCGGCCTTCCGGTAGTAGTCGATCTGTTCATCGGCGCGTCCGAGACGTCCGGCCGCGTCGCCGCAGGCGATCAGGGCGCTGGCCCGTTGGTCGAGCGCGTGGTGCATGTGCGCGGTCCTGAGCGCGCGGCGTCCAAGGCGGAGCGCCTCCTCCGGATCGGACTGGCGCAGCTGTCGCGAGCGCTCGATCGTGGCGTCGATCTCCTCCAGGAGCTCCGGCGGTGCCGTGGTACCATTCCGCGCGCTTCCTTTCGCTGATGCGTCGGTGGCGTGGTTCGTTGATGGCGTGTCGTGTCGGATCCGATCCGACTGGGATGAGCGTTCCATGACGGGCGTACTCTGTTCGTTGATGTGGCGTGGCGGGGGGTGCCGTTCGACCGTTGATGATAAGACGATGCCGTGGCCGGTGTGTCACGGCTTCAGAGTGATGGTATCGAGCGATGAGGAGGTGTCGATCGATCCGGGGAGGAGACCGCGCCAACAATAGCCATACGGAAGAACATTCGCAATCGCCGGCGAATGTCACGTTGGGATGCGTGATGTGGGAGCTGGTGAGGCGCGCGGAGGTATCGTGATGCGCGTGGCGGATGACGCTCGGGAACCGCTGCGGGGCTATGGCTGAAGCGACCGCGGGGCGCCCTCCCTTCCGGAAACGACGAGGCCCGGACGGATGGCCCGGGCCTCGAACAGGCGCGTGGACGGGAAGCGACGGTCGGCTTACTTCCCCATCTTCGAGACGATCTTCCACTCCTCCTCGGTCACCGGCTGCACCGAGAGTCGGGAGCCGCGCTGGGTCACCACCATCTTCTCGAGGCCCGGCGTCTCCTTCAGCTTCTGGAGCGGAACCGGCTCGGCGAACTTCTTGACGAACTTCACGTCGACCATCATCCAGATCGGGTTTTCCGGCGAGGCCTTCGGATCGTAGTGATCGTCATCCGGATCGAGCGCGGTATGATCCGGGTAGCCCTCGCGGGCGATCTCGGCCAGGCCGGCCACGCCCGGCGGCTCGGCGCTGGAGTGGTAGAAGAGGACGCCGTCCCCCGGCTTCATCTCGTCCCGCATGAAGTTGCGGGCCTGGTAGTTCCTGACGCCGGACCAGAAGGTCTGTCCGTCGCGCTGGAGGTCGTCGATCGAGTAACAATCCGGCTCCGACTTGAGGAGCCAGAAACGTTTGGAGCTTGCCATGATGCGTAGAATCGTGGGTTTGAAGAGGAACAAGGATAGCTGGACAAAGTTAGGAGATTGCAAGGAGTGATGCATGTCAAAGCAATCGAGTCAAACATCCGACATTCAGCCAGGCGGTAAATGCGAGGCGCATCGGTGGGCGTATGCATGGGCACATGTGCGTTGAATGAAAGGCTTTGTACGAGATGCTCTAGACCTTATCTTAGTCCACCATGTCTTGTTTGTTGATGCATCGCAAGCAAACGCCCCAAAACCCAGCCTGCATTTCAGAGCCCGCGCTATGCGCCGGATGGTGGTTCCACAGCGTATTTAGAAATGCGTGATGCGTTTCTGTCAGAAACACTCAATTAGTTCGCCGGAGATGTATTGATGCTGCAGCCTCAGCATAACCCAATATCGACTGGACCTGTATCCACTGCATATCGAACGAAGCTTGGCCAAATGCTCGTTGGACGAATCGAGGACGCGGTCCTAGATCGTTCGTTAGCTCAAATGAGAGGTAAGGTAAATCTCGTGTTTACGTCGCCTCCATTTCCACTTGTGCGGAAAAAGCGATACGGGAACGAGTCGGGCGGAAAATATCTGGAGTGGTTGGAGGGAGTCGCTCCGATATTGGCGGATCTTCTTGCTCCAAATGGATCTATTGTTGTGGAAGTTGGCAATGCATGGGAGCCTAATATGCCAGTGATGTCAACGCTTCCATTGGAGGCGCTTTTGGCGTTTAAGAAAGCTGCCAATCTGCATCTCTGCCAGCATCTGATTTGCCATAACCCGGCAAGGCTGCCGAGTCCGGTTCAATGGGTAAATGTTAAACGGATTAGGCTAAAAGACTCGTACACTCATGTCTGGTGGATGTCGCGGGTCGAATCGCCCAAAGCAGACAACCGCAAAGTCTTGATGCCTTATGGCGCAGACATGAAAAAGTTGTTGAAAAGCGGACGGTATAATGCCGGACGGCGTCCGTCAGGGCATGTGATTTCGGAAACGGGATTTTTGACTGATCATGGTGGCGCGATCGCTCCAAATGTGATTGATCTGTCATCTGACGATCCTCGGGTGCCAAACTCATTACTGAGATTTTCCGGGACATCTTGGGATTCTAATTATCGAAATTACTGCAAGAGTAGGGGGCTTGAGCCTCACCCGGCGAGGATGCAGATGGAGTTGGCTTTGTTTTTTATTGAGTTTCTTACTGAGCCTGGAGATGTTGTCGTGGATCCATTTGCCGGATCAAATACTACGGGTTGCGCAGCTGAAGAGCTCGGGCGCCGTTGGATTAGCGTAGATGCGAATGCTGAATATGCTGAGGGGTCTAAGGGGAGATTCGCGAAATTTAACAATGTTGTGTAGTCATTGTTGAACCTAAATAGGGTGCAAAAGCATGAATGCGGGTTTCAAATCTGAGATCGATTTCTCTGTTGGGCCGAAGTCTATTGCAGCATATAGCCGCCTAAGTTATACGCTGTGGTACGCGCTTGCTGAGTTTATTGATAATTCGACGCAGTCGAGACTGAATTATGAGTCGATTGTTGATGATGTTCTGCGGAGTGAAGGTCAGCCGCTAATAGTGAGGGTCGAATATAACAAGCTGCGCAGAGAGATGGTTATTGAGGATAATTCTATTGGGATGAGCTATGACGATCTTGTAAATGCTCTCCGGATAGCACATCCAACAAAGGATAGTAAAGGGCGATCTAAATATGGAATGGGGATGAAAACGGCGGCATGCTGGATTGGGGGGAAGTGGAAGGTTGTAACTTGTGAATGGGGAAGTGGCGAGGAGTGGACGGCGTCGGTAGATGTTGATGCTATCGTAAACAATGATGCTAAAATTGCATTGAATATGGAGTCTGTTAGTGCTGATAAGCATTATACGCGGATTGTTATCTCAGACCTTCATAGGAATATTCAAAGGCGGACTGAGGAGACCATTCGTGGTTATTTGGGATCCATGTATAGATTCGACCTTCGGAATGGGAGGTTGAAAATATTGTATAATGGCGACGAGATATTGCCTCCGGATGAGTATGAGTATGACACTGATCCTGATGGTGTTCCTATGAGACGGGATCTTCCAGAGGTTCAAATTAATGGAAAGACGCTCCGTGGTTGGGTTGCTGTACTTAGGAGTGGCGGGCGAAAGTTTGGCGGCTTCTCGCTTTTTCAGAACCAGCGCCAGATCCAAGGATTTCCGAATGCATGGAAGCCAAGGAGCATATTCGGCGGTGTGGATGATGAGGGCGGTAATAATCTTATTTCGCAAAGGCTGACGGGGCTAATTGAGATGGATGGCTTCGATGTGTCTCACACAAAGGACGCGATTTTGTTTAGAGGTGATGAGGAGGAGGATGTGGAGAAATTTCTCTATAACCAAACTCGTGATTATTGTAATTATGCAACCCGGCGACGCGACTCTGTCGGCCGGGTGTGGTCGAGGGAAAAGGTGGCGGATCTTATTGAAGCTATGACAAAGGAATTCTCAACGGATGAGATGAAAGATGCTGTGTCTAACTCAGTTCTCCCACCGATTGAGGTGATCGCCGCTAGCGATAGCGCCAGAGTCTCTTCTTTGACCAACGAGGAGACGATTTCCATAATTAATATGGGGGCGGACTTCCGAGTGGTCGTATCTTTGTCGGAGCGAAGTGAGCATGAGCCATACCTCACGATCGCTACTGGTGCCGAAGCAGGAAAGATTCATGTCATAATAAATGTCCTGCATCCATATTACAGCTCCCTTGAGTCGGTTGACGCGATTGATGAGTGTATTCGCCAATACATATATGACGCTATCGCGGAGTATAATGTATCAAGCCTAACTAGTAGGCTGAACCCTAACAGTGTGCGGAGAAGAAAAGATGATCTGCTTAAGGCCAGAATCTTCAATGCTCAAAACATGGCTGCGAGTTCCGGAGACGGTGATGATGTTTCTACCGACTAAAACTAGGAGGCGCTATGGCTATACCACCTCTTCGAGATTGGCAGAAAGCGGCAATTTCAACGTGGGAGGAATCTGGATTTCGTGGGATCGTTAGTGTGGTAACGGGTGGAGGGAAGACACTGTTCGCGCTCGCGTGTGTTGAACATCTGAAACCTAATACGGTGCTCGTAGTTGTTCCCACTGTGGCTTTGTTGGACCAGTGGTGGGAGGAGTCGGCTAGTGGCCTAGGTCTAAAGCTTGATGAGGTTCATATAGTTGGTCGCCATCTTAATATGAAATCGGGTACCGTTAATCTGGCAGTCATTAACACTGCAGCGAAGATAAAGTCTAAAGGGCGTGCTCTCGATTGCCTCCTCATTGTTGATGAGTGTCACAAAGCTGCTAGCGAGCGCTACCGTGATGTGCTCAGTATCCCGACAATGGCTTCTTTAGGACTTTCGGCTACCCCCGAGCGGCCATATGATGATGGATTGAGGGATGTTTTAGAGCCAAATCTTGGGCCCGTAATCTATAGGTATTCGTACGCAGACGCACTTTCCGATGGCGTTATAGTTCCATTCGATGTCAATAATGTGGTGTTTGAGCTGGAAGAAGATAGGCGCAAGGAGTATGAAAGGCTAACTAGGCAAATCGCTAGGTCGGTTGATGCGTATGGTCCCGACGCACAAGAGACTGTCTCGCTTTATGTCCGTAGGTCGCGTATTCTGAATCTAAGCCTTAACCGTATCAGGGCCGCCCTGAAGCTGGTGCGTATGAATCTCGGGAAGCGTATCCTTGTTTTTCATGAGGATACAGAGGCCTGTGACTTGATCTGCCAGGTCCTTGTTCATAATGGTGTTCGATCGGGCTTGTATCATTCGAAGGTGGGTTTGAAGGAGCGTGCTCGCATGCTTGGGGAATTTCGCAGAGGAGAAATAAATGTCCTTGTCACTTGCCGTGCATTGGATGAGGGATTTAACGTTCCGGAGGCGGATGTGGGCATTATTGCGGCAAGTACGGCAACTCGTCGGCAGAGAATTCAGCGGATGGGGCGAGTTCTTCGTCCGTCAAAGGGCAAGCAGCGTGCAACTATCTATACCCTGGTAGCGACAGATCCCGAGGTGGGCAGGTTGAAGGACGAAGAGCAATTGCTAGAAGGCGTCGCTGATGTGAGGTGGAGCGCGATATGAGGACAATACTGATTGGCAATAAGTGTGCTGAGTCTAGTCGGTATGATTTGGAAAATTCCGGTGGGCGGTTAGAGATGCAGTTCGAGGTGGCGGTCGCTAGAGCGTTGACTTGTCTCTATCCTCATTGTTATTGTATTAGGTTTGAGGGAGTGTTTCGACATGATTTGTCTAGCTGTCGCCCTGACTATGCATTGATAGCGAAGGATTTTTCTCATTGGTTTGTGATTGAGGTTGAATTGTCAACGCATTCGCTTGAAAGGCATGTGCTGCCGCAAATGCGCTGCATTCGTTATGGGTCGCCGCAGAGTGACTGCGCTTCAATCTTGTCGCAAAAACTTGGGATTGAATATAGTCGTGCGGTAACCTTAATCGAGTATATTCCTCGTGCAACGGCAGTGGTGGTTGATGCCTACTCTGCTGACTGGGATCGTGCGTTGCGCGCGTTGGACGTGCAGATGTTGGCAGTATCGACGTTTCATTCTAATTCGGGAGAAGAGGCCCTGGAAGTTCGTGGGAAGCTAGAGGTGCTTCGCGAAAGTCTTGGCTTTGGTATGTATTCCATTAGAGATCGTGCCATTCTCCTGGCTCCAACTTTCCCGTTGCCTGAAGGGCGTTTTCAGATTGTCGACTCAAAATTTGGTGTCGCGTGGTGGACCGTTACGCGATCGAATGACGCTGTCTGGTTGTTGAATGACGGAGTTCTTTTGGATGTCCTGGATGGATCCTATGTCCAGCTGGTTCGTACTTGTGATGGGCGTATTTCGCTTCGCAGATCGAGTCCAGGTCGCGCGATTGGTCATGAGCGAAGCCTGAGCTTTGATGGACTTGATTCCTGATATTGTGCTGATATTGCGTTGCCGGATTATTCGCAACTTTCTTCGTGTGCGTTAATGTGGCTATATCATCCGTATCGTGGTTTTAATCGGTAGTTGGCTCGCATCTCGCCGCGATGCGGAGTCGTCAATGTCAACTCTTCATAGACGTCGCTTGGACGGCAGGATCTGACCACGCCATCCGTGGTATTCTACACACCCTAAGTGAGCATAACGAAAAGAGAGGGAACGGTAGTTGCAGGATCTCACCGCTGAGTGACAATGAACAGGGGAACAGCAATGGCACCGCCTCTAGGCACTGTCTGACAAATAGTGATCAAGGTATTCGCAGATGAAGGCGACAGTCACCATGGCCAGATAGGAGAGCGCCAGCTTCTCATGCCGAGTCGTAATGGGTCGGTATTCCTTCAACCAGCCGATCACCCGCTCGACAATGTTTCGCTTACGATATCCCTGCCGGTCGAACCGGGGCGCTCGCCGCTGATCTGATCGAGTCGGAATGATGTAGCCGATGCCGCGACGTCGAAGCATGCGTCGAATCGATGGGTAGCTGTAGCCTTTGTCCAGTACCACGCGCTCAGGACGCTTGCCTGGTCGCCCAAGCGGCCGCGGCACTGAGATCGCATCGAGCACGTCGGCCAGATACCGCGACTCATGACTCTGTCCGGCGCTGACAACCGCGGCCAGCGGGAGCCCGCTCATCGTGCAGGCGATGTGCAGCTTGGTCGTCAAGCCTCCCCGCGAGCGCCCGAGCGCATGGTCCGAGGGTTCATCCGTTGCCGGGTCGGCCGTGCCGAAGTGGTCAGGTCCCCCTTTTTTCGAGCTCCCGAAGCAGCTCGTGTGGCCCTGATCTGCGTGGCGTCGATGGCGACCAGATCCCAGCCGATCTGTCGCTGCCTATCCAGGCGCTTGAGCAGTTGACGGGCGATGTGACGCCAGGTGCCGTCCGTTCGCCAACAGTTGTAGCGGTCGTAGACGGTTTGCCAGGGACCGAAGCGTTCTGGCAGATCCCGCCAGGCAGCACCGGTATTGAGGATCCAGAGGATGCCGTTGATGATCATCCGGTGATCCTTCCACGGGCGACCTCGACGATGCGTGTTCTTCGGCAGCAGTGGCTCCAGCGCCGCCCACTGCTCATCGGATATCTCATGGCGTTTCATAGCTCATTCCTCCTCTGAGAACTATGACGCACCTTCCGTGCCGTTTGTCAGACAGTGCCTAGTCAGCGATGAGCCGTAGGATCTGGTCAAGTCCCTGATCCCCAAGAAACAACGGCGATACCGCTATCCCGTTCGCAAGCCCGTCGATGATCGCGCGGTGCTCACCGGCATCCCCTGGGAATATCTCCCCCAGGAGTTGGGGGCCGACTGCGGTATGACCTGCTGGCGCAGACTCCATCAGTGGCATCGGCAAGGCCTCTGGCAGAAGCTCCACGAATTGCTGCTGGCTCATCGGTGCGGTGCTGATCGCATCGACTGGAGCCCTGTACTAAATGACAGCTAATCGGTTCGTGCAACCCATCGTGTGACCACTACCGGCCCCAGTCCAGTGGATCGGCGCAAGTACGCACCCAAGCGCCATCTGCGCAGTAATGCTCATGGGGCCATCCTGTCCAGCCGTGTCAGCTCGGCCAACACGAATGATATCATAGAACTTAAGCCGGTGGTTGAAGCGATCCCTGTTGTGCGTGACAAGTGAGGCAGGGCCAAGCGTTGGCCGAAGCGCGTTCAGGGAGTTCGGGGCTATGATTCTGAAGGCCATCGAGCGTGGCTGCGCCAGCAAGGATCAAGCCAGTACTGGCGCGTCGAGGTACGCCGCATGGCAATGGTCTGGGATGGTATCTCTGGCCGATCGATCGAGCAAATGCCTGATTGAATGGCTCCCGGAAGCTGCGCGTACGCGACGCCATGCAGGCTGAGACCTACAAGGCGTTGCTCATGGTTGCGGTCATTCTCATCAACCTGGACATCTTGTAGAACCTATTTTGTTAGGCCCTTTTAGCGCGAGTGTATAGCGGTCTTAAAAATCTCGGTTGCGCCCTATCTCTTCCTCGGAAACTTACGATGTGATCTGGCACTATCTTCAGTGATAGTGCTTAAGCTGTTCTGTCGTAATGGTTGCTGACTTGTTTCTCGTACGGTCGTGTCCCAGCACTCATGCTCCCTCAGCCCCAACTACCTACTTGAGGAACAAGTCGCCGTGCGGTCGAGCTCCAGCGCGGAGCCTGAACTAATGAGATTGCTCAGCAAGTGCGGCTGGCGACTGGGAGGGATGTCGAGGCTACTAATCCTGCTCGGGGCTAACCGGAGAAGCCTTGGCTGGGGCTCCCTGAACACGCGGCATGAGCTGGTGGGGGACAAGCTTCCGGAAGCCACCTAAGGCAGGCGTTTTGCTGCCAGGGGTTGTTGAGTAGTCGAGCGGAGCTTCGTATATGTAGTTCGTTCCCGTCCATTGGCTCGCGGGCACGAACGGTCGCCGCGGGTGTTTGCCGGCGTGCATCGACTGGCGTTGGCTATGAACCTTGATGCGGCGCAGTTTTGATGGCTTCGAAATCCTCATGGGTAGAGCCTGACGGCCTCCGGCATGGTTCCCGGATAGCTGGGCGCGATAGGCAATAGGGTGAACCGGCAGCTTGCGAGTCCGCTCGTAAGCCTCACTGCTCTCAGGTCCGCCGTTCAATCGCAGCCCTGTCCTGGATTCTTGTCTCGACATGAAGGGTCAACTGCATCAGAGCTGACTATGCAATCAAAGCAGCCTTCACGCCACAGTATCTCCCTGGTGACAGGGTCGATTTTCACGTTCTGAACGCAATCGCAAATGACATCCTGCCCACCAGTGACGATTATTCTGCAACCCGCGAGGGCGCGATCGGGGACGCCCGCTCCACTACCAGTGCCACAACCATCCCCTCCAATACCTTTGTCACCCCCATCCCCTCCTCCCCCACCGTTGGGCCAGACCGGATCGTCATAACGCCACCACCCCGATCCCCATCCCCAGAAGCCGGGGTCATTCCACCAGTTCCAAGGATTGCCAAATCCTCCGCCTCCCCCTCCTCCGAGAGGATCGTCGCCATCTCCGAAAGGATCATCATCCCAGGGAGCGCCGTCGCCGAGACCGCCACTCGAAATGTGGACCGGACGCGGAGGTACGCGCTCATTGCGTGCGAACGCTGAGCATGTAAGTGCAATGAAGCATAGCACTACAAGGCCGGATGTTGGCGATAGCATGGACATTGCGCGTTCAATTACTTGGAGATAACAACCTTTCTGGATGTGAGAATCGATCCGCCACGCTGGAGCGTGACGAAGTAGGTGCCGCTGGAGGCGAACTCGAACGTTGTCGAGCCTCCCTCAACCGCACCTCGCGTCGCGAACGGCATGAAGACCGGCTGCCCATTCGAGTCGTAAATCACGACCTGAATGGGACCATCAGCTTGAGTGGCCGAAAAGTCGATTCTGATCGAATTGCGTGACACCGTCGTAACCGACAGTAGCGAGTTGGTGGGCTGGGAATGAGCTGAACTGAAGTCCGCGACCGACCGCTTGCCGAGGGAGCCACCGTAGAGACTGAGGTAGTTGTTCCAAAACCCCGAGCTCAAAGCATACGAGCTCCCTATCGTGAAATCATCCATCCTGACTGGAAGTACGGTGCCATTACCATTCGCGTAGAGGCGCACTCGAACGAAGACGCTGTCGGTTGTGGGTATCGTGCTGGGAACGACATAGCTGACGGTAGCCATGATCGGCCTGGTACCGAAGAACGTCGGGGCGCTCGGCGTTGCTTGTGGGAGCACGCCGAAACTATCCAGCAGCACCAGACGGGCGCCTGATGTAGCCTTGACCAGTTCAACGGCATAACCAAGCGTATCAGGGGATAGGAAGTTGTCGGTATCCTGCCTCATGGTTTTCGGGTCGTACCACCGGAACTCGCGGTGAAAGCTCACCGTGTCGCCAACGGCGATATGGAAGTTCTCGGTCCGGCTGCTATCGGCCATCTGATCGACCGAAGCGGTGTGTATGCGCTTGTTCTGCCAGGCGAGTAACCGTGGCTTTGCGCCGTTGTGAAAACACTCGGTAAACAGATATTGCACGCGAGAGGTGGAATCGTATATCATCTCGAATCGGTATGCCGCCGCAACTTTGTGATCAAGTCCGAATATGTGGCCTGACTTGTTCATACGGCTCACGTAAAGGTCATCCTGTACGCACACGAGCAATTCGGGATGGGCCTGGATGCTCGAGACCTGGGCCAACAGTGGTGGGGAAGGGCTCCAGGCCAGCCCGAGGGCCATCATGGCGAGGATTGCGCGGCCTTGACATCTCCGGATCATGGACGAACCTCCTGTACTGGCTAACAATCGGGGGCGGACTATTGGGTCGGTTTTGCTGCCACTCAAAGTACGTAGTGGAAATTCGCGGCAACAGTACCCCTTTGGGTACTCCATTCCTTGACCAGCCATCGCGGCGTCTGCTGGTGTATGACCCTCCAGGGAGGCAGATCATCGGGCATCATCCGCCAGGGAGCATCGGCCCGGGCGAGCATCGAAGGCCCTTGAAGCCTCGCGCGGAGAGTGCTTGTGCCGCGGAGCATCCTTGGTCTTCAGCGTGAGGCACGGAGCCGGCAGGGCACGCTCTTCATCGGCGATAGTGCCGGGAGAGCCGGATCAGATCTCCCCTTTGCGCCGTTTCATGCGCATAGAGAACGGATTCGGCTCTCAACGTGCATATCGGTCTCCAAACACCTGCTCCCCGCGCATGCGGGGATACACCCGCAGCGCGGTCTGTCAGCCATCCGATCACCACGTAAGCCCGACGGCCTTTCTCATGGCATCCTCGAATGCCTGATCGTCGAGGCTTCGTCGCATGCCGAGAATCATCACGGCGTCCTGGCCGACAGGTACACGGAGGGGTGTCGCGGGGTCTTCGATTGCATTGGCGATGGCTACCGCGACGGCTTCGGGGCCGAGTGGACCAGATGGCCCCGCCATTCTGGTATTGGCTCCGGTCCACTGCTCCCAAAGTCCGGCATAGTCGGCTGGTCCTTGATGAGGCTCGATCGGTTTTATGCCGGTGGCGATGTTTCCGGGCTCGACCAACACGCTACGTATGCCGAAGTGACGGACTTCCAGGTGCAGTGATTCCGTCAAGGCTTCGAGCGCGAACTTGGAGGCGCTGTAGGCTGCTCCGAGCGGAGAGGAGACTCGGCCGTTCACACTCGACACATTCACGATGACGCCGGAGCCCCGCTCCCGCCAGGCAGGCAGGACCGCCTGGATGACGCGCAACGCGCCGAGCGTGTTTATTTCGAACATCTGTCGGATACGATCAAGTGGATAGCCTTCCACCGGACCCACGCTGAATATTCCCGCGTTGTTGACGACGGCATCGAACGGACCAACCTCTTCAAGGCATCTCGACACGGAGTCATCGCTGGTGACATCGAGCACATGTGTCTGGATGCCTTCCAATCCACTCAACGGGGATATGTCGGTGGCGACGACCGCGTGCCCTCGGTTGGCGAGTTCCCGCGCCGTTGCCGTTCCTATACCGCCTGCCGCCCCTGTAATCAAAACCCGTAGCGCTTCTGACATTCGGAAGTCCTCCTGCGTGTAATAGCTGGTTGGTCCGGCTCCTAAACTAAGAGCGTGCCAGGCACTGGGTTCGGAGGCGGAATGTCAACGGAGCCTGAACGCGATGCTGCGTTGCTCATGTGTGACTCCTTGACGGCATATGCCGGTATGGATGCCCCTCCCAGCCCAACTACCTACGTGATGATCCAGCCCGCTCCGCGCCAGCGCGGTAGCGGAGGCCGTCGACGAGGATGGTGACCATGCGCTGGCTGTATTCCTTCCCCTCATCGGGCATCGGCGCGCAGAGCTTGGCCACGGCGTACAGAAGATCCTGGGGGCTGACTTCGGCGCGGATCTCGCCGGCGGCCGCGGCGGCATCCAACAGGGCGCCGAGCGCGGGGCCGAGCCGTTGCATGAAGTAGCCGGGAAGGGCATCGAACGCCGGGTCGCCGGAATGCAGCGCCGAGGCAAGCCCCCGCTTGGTGGCCACGAACCCGATGAACCGCAGGAGCCAGTTCTCGAGCGCCACGGCCGGCGGGTGCGCCGCCGCCAGAGCCGGGGCCGCGTCGACGCAGGCATCCACCTCCCGCTGAAATACCGCCTTCACCAAATCCGAGCGCTGCGGAAAGTGCCGGTAGAGTGTTCCCACCCCCACACCCGCCTTGTCGGCGATCTCCTTGGCCGGCGCGTCCACGCCCGACGTGGCGAAGACGGTCTTGGCGGCTTCCAGCAGGGAGTCGACGTTGCGCGCGGCGTCGGCGCGCTGACGACGCGGCGCGCGCTCGACCTGACCCGTCGAGGCGGACGGATCGACCGCGTCCGAAGCTCCATTCTGTATCACGACTCTCCTTTGGTTGCGAACCGGAATGTCTTTCCATATCTTTCCGGAAAGTCATTCCGTTTATTCCGGGGCATGACGCGAAAGATGCGTTTCCCCGGCTTCAACTCCAACCTCAAGAGAAGCCGCATGCACTATCGCACGCTCGGCCGGACCGGCATCAAGGTCAGCCCTTACGGGTTCGGCGCACTGCTCCTCGGCTCGCCCCTGGGCAATCCCGACCATGACGATTCGATCCGCATCATCCACAAGGCGCTGGACGCGGGCATCAACCTCATCGACACCGCCGACGCCTACGGCCGGGGCGCGTCGGAGGAGGTAGTGGGCAAAGCCCTCAAGGGACGTCGCGACCAGGTCGTCCTCGCCACCAAGTTGGGCCTCCCGATGGGAGATGGTCCCAACCAGCGAGGCGCCTCGCGACGCTGGATCATGGCCTCGGTCGAGGGCTCGCTCCGTCGCCTGCAGACCGATTACATCGACCTCTACCAGATCCACCGGCCCGATCCCGACACCGATATCGAGGAAACCCTCTCCGCGCTCACGGATCTGATCCGCGCCGGAAAGGTCCGCGCGATCGGGTCCTCCACGATGCCCGCCTCCGACATGGTCGAGGCCCAGTGGGTGGCCGAGCGTCGGGGGCTGGAGCGGTTCCGCACGGAGCAGCCCCCCTACTCCATTCTCAACCGCGGCATCGAAAGCGAGGTACTGCCGGTCGCGCAGCGCTACGGGATGGGGACGCTGGTGTGGGGGCCGCTCGCCCAGGGAATGCTCACCGGGCGCGTCCGCAAGGGGCAGCAGAGCGACCTTGTCCGCTCCACCCTGCCGTTCTTCAAGATCTTCAGCAACGAGCGTCGTCTCGATGTCGTCGAGCAGCTCATTCCGCTCGCCCAGGAGGCGGGGCTGCCGATGATCCACATGGCGATGGCGTTCGCCATCGCGCATCCGGGCGTGAGCTGCGCGCTCGTCGGCGCGCGCACGATGGAACAGCTCGACGACGTGATCGCGGGTCTCGATGTCGCGCTCAGCGACGAGATTCTCGACCGGATCGATGAGATCGTTCCTCCCGGCACCGAGGTCGGCACGCTCGACCAGGCGTATGTGCCTCCGGCCATTCAGAGCCTGAGTCTCCGTCGCCGTCCCGTCGGCGAGCGGAGCGGCGTTTGACCGCATCGCGTGGCGTCGCGAGCATGATGTGTTGACGACGACGCGGATCGACCACGTCCATGAGGCCTGCATCATCAGCCCCCATGCGGGGCCCGCGGACGTCGCGCGAGGACTCCGACGGATGAGCGGCGGCGGAGGGCGTGAGGGATGAACGCGAAACGGCGGGCACGGAGCGTTGCCCCGCGCCCGCCGTCGAAGAGCATGAGGAATCGCGAGGGCTGCTATGAACAGCCCGCCATGAAATCCTCCACCGACATATCGACGCCCGGCAGGCTCTCCCAGCTCGCATCTCCCGGTTTCGTCTGCATCATGTAGGCCCAGTGGTTGATCTGCATCGTGGTCGGTCCGGATGCCATCTGATTCAGCATGGCGCACTCTCCATCCTTGATGCACATGACGCCGGACCCGTGCGCGATCGTGGTCCGAGGCGTCACGGACGTGGGAGTGAAGCTCAGAAGAACGGCGCCGAGCGGCGTCACCGAGCCGAACAGCGAGTAGCAGGAGCTCGGCTGGTCGCCGAGCTGTAGACGGTCTTCCCCCAGAAATAACCGCCGTCATAGCCGGTAATCTGAAACACCGTCTGATCCTGTATCGGCGTAATGGCGCCGGTGGACGCGACTACCTCATAGGCCAGAAGATTCTCCTCGGGAACGTACCAGTAGGTGTTGAGAAGCCAGGACCAGTCGGAGCTGGTGGTTGGTGTGCTCATGTGATGCTCCTTGTGATGTGGGAGTACGAAACGATACTCGCGCGCCGGATATGATCTGGTGATATCAGGCGAGCGTATGGATCAGGATGATCGAATCGAGATGACGGGCGGCGGTGTCCCGCCGATGCGGACATTGCCGTAGATTGGCGCAAACATACGGCCGCGCCGACAGACTTCGACCGCGAGCGCAGCGTTCGCGGTGCGCATCATCCACCCCGACTCCCGGCCACGTATCGACGATGGAGAAGCGAGATCGTGAAGCCAGCAAGGCATACGGTCCGCCTCTGGTACGATAACGACGCCGAGGAGGCCGCGCGCCGGGAGACGCTCCTTCCGGCAAGGAGGGGGATGTGCTGACGGTCGAGTGTACCGTCATGGGAATTCCCCGGATCGGGCTCAACGGCGGGCCGACGTTCAAGCGGACCATGGCCTTCTCATGTCGGGTCGCGATATGACTCGCAAGCTCACGGCAGGCTTTTCCCTGTTCGGCGTTTCCGATCTCATCGTTCAGCGATTCTCGGCGTCGCCTTTCTGAGGCCTCGTTCGCACACGCTCATTTTCTCCTGCGCTTCCATGTCCCCCTCGAACGCATATCACCAGGAATTCGCGCCGTCCGAGGAGCTGCGGGAGGTGATCAGGTGCTTCTGGTATACCCGCATGGAGCTCGGGGAGATGGAGTCGGGCTTCGAGGTGATGCCGGATGGGTACGTCGAGATCGTGTTCCATTTCGGCGGGGACTGCCGGATCGTCCAGGATGGGAAGCCGCGGCCGCTGCCGTCGCCGTTCGTGATGGGGCTGCTCGACCAGCCCGCCCGGTTGCGGGGAAAGGGGCGTCTGGAGGTCATCGGCGTCCGATGCTTCCCATGGACCGTCCTCGACGTGCTCGGGCTCCCCTCCGCTACCGAGAATGCGCATCTGGCCGAGCATCCGATCGCCGGGCTTCAGCCGGTGCTGAGCGAGCTGGTTCAAAGCGGCGCGTTGGAGGAAGCGCTGGCCCGGGTGGAACGGTACTTCCTCGATGCGCGACCGCGGATCACGATCGACGGGACGCTCTTCAAGGCTGGGGCGGCCATGCGGGAGGCGAACGGGGCCCTGCCGGTGCACCGGGTGGCCGCCGCCGCGCATGCCACGGTCCGCACGCTGGAGCGGAAGTTCAAGCAGTCCTCCGGCCATACCGTGAAGGACGTGTCGGGCCTGATGCGCTTCGAGCAGGCGCGAAACCACCTGTGGCTCCATCCCCACACCAGCCTCGCCGGCCTGGCGCACGATCTCGGCTACACCGATCAATCCCATCTGACCCGCGAGTTCAAGCGCTACAGCGGCATCACGCCGGCGGCGTTCGCGCGAAAGGCGAAGAAGGGGGAGTAGGACCGCGGCGCCATTCTGTCGTGTTTGTACAAGTCCGGGGCGGGCGCATTCCGGAGTTTCGTGTGTCGATCATTCTTCATGAACGAGCTCCACGAAACCATGCATCACGCACAGCATCACTCCACGCACGATGTCATCATTGCCGGCGCGGGACCGGTGGGCCTCTTCCTCGCCTCCGAGCTGGCCCTGTCCGGCTGTTCCGTCCTGATCCTGGAACGGGCCGAAAGCCCACACTCCCCGCTGAAGCATCTCCCCTTCGGGATACGAGGGCTCTCCTCCCCCACCATCGAGGCGCTCCATCGCCGCGGTCTGCTCGATGAGCTCGAGGTGCCGAAGCGTCTCCGGAATCCCTTCGCCACGTCGGCCTCCGATCCGGCGCCCCCATCCAGCCGCCAGGCGGGACACTTCGCCGGCATCCCCTTCAACCACGACACCATCGACACCTCGCGGTGGCGGTTTCGTCTGCCGAGCTCGACCGCCACCAGCCTGCTGTCGGAACTGGCGGAGATCGAGTCGGTCCTGGCTCGTCGCGCCGAAGCGCTCAGCGTCGAGATCCGGCGCGGTATTGCCGTGACCGATGTTCAACAGACGGCCGATGGCGTAACCGTCCGGGCGGGCGACGAATCCTTCGAGGGGAAGTGGCTCGTCGGCTGCGACGGGAGCCGGAGCGCCGTCCGCAAGGCGGGCGGGTTCGAGTTCGCCGGCACGGAGCCGGAGTTCACCGGCTACACCGTCCGGGTCGACATCGCCGATCCGGAGAAGCTCGGACCGGGACGCGTGATGACGTCGACCGGCGTCTACTTCCAGTCGCAGCCGGGCTACCTGGGGATGCAGGATTTCGACGGCGGGGCGTTCCATGGCTCCGGCGCGCCGATCACGCTCGAGCATGTGCGGGAGGTGCTGCGGCGCATTTCGCACACCGACGTCACCATCACCGCGCTGCACATCGCCACAACCTGGACCGACCGCGCGCGGCAGGCAACGACCTACCGGAACGGACGGATCCTCCTGGCCGGCGATGCCGCGCACATCCATTCCCCATTGGGAGGGCAGGGGCTCAACCTCGGGCTCGGCGATGCCATGAACCTCGGCTGGAAGCTCGCCGCAACCATCCAGGGCAATGCGCCGGAGGATCTGCTCGATAGTTACGAGGCCGAGCGGCACCCGATCGGCGCGCAGGTGCTCGACTGGTCGCGGGCGCAGGTCGCGCTGATGCGGCCGGACCCGAATGCCCGCGCGCTGAGCGCGATCGTCCGCGAGCTGATGAACACGCGCGACGCCGCCACCTATATCGCCGGACGGGTGTGGGGTATCTTCACGCATTATGATCTCGGCGGCGGCCACCCGCTCGTGGGCTATAGCGTCCCGAATTTCGAGCTCGAGGATGGCGTCACGATCGGCGAGCTGATGCGCGATGGCCGGGGCGTGCTGCTCGATTTCACCCTGGACCCCGCGCTCGAGGCGGTTGCGGCCGAGTATGGCGATCGGGTGACGTATGTGTCGGGGAGGGCGAAGGATCGATTGGGCTTGGCCGCGCTGCTGATCCGTCCGGACGGGATCGTCGCGTGGGCCTCCGAGGATGCGCCGGATCGCGACGGGCTTCGGCGGGCGGCCGATCGGTGGTTCGTTCGTAACGGTGGGGCCTGATACGGCGCCGTTGAAGACATACGTTGTACGGGCGGCCCTCCGCGGCCGCCAGGCCGCCACAGTTGCCAGATACAATGCCTCGACGTTCCAGCGCACGCTGAAGACGTGCGCCTACCCGGAGACGACGCGGGCCTCCCGCGAGATGCGGTGGGTTGCCCTCACGGGCGTTCGGTGGTGGCGCAGCCCGACATTTGAACGAGGCCACGGGGAACGATACATTGACGACACTGAGGAGTCGGAATGAGGCGAGATCGAAAACTGGATGCCCATCTTCACATACAGTCTGGAATCCACATGAACGTGCACGAGCAGCTTCAAGCGTACATCGACAGTCAGCCAGCATCGAAGCGGGACGATCTGTGGGAATTGCACCGCGTTATTCTGGGGCTCATGCCGGAGTGCAGGCTGTGGTTCCTGGATGGTAGAAACAACGAGGGGAAAATCGTCTCTAATCCCAATATCGGCTACGGTGCCTACACGATAACCTATGCCGACGGCAAGACGCGGGAGTTCTATCAGATCGGCCTCAGCGCAAACACGACCGGCATCTCCGTCTATGTCCTCGGCATCGACGACAAGTCGTACCTGGCCACGACATTCGGGGAAACGATCGGCAAGGCGAGCGTCACCGGGTACTGCATCAAGTTCAAGGCGCTGAAGGATATCAACGTCGATGTGCTCGCATCGGCGATCCGGTCCGGGGTCGAGGCCACGAGTGAGCACCGGGTTTCGAGCTGAGGCGCCACCAGTTCGCGTGACACCACCTGTCGGGGCGCGTCCGCTCCGATGATTCCGGCGCGGAGCAGGGATCGACCATGCACGTGGCATGGTGAACGTCAACTCGGTCGCCGGCGCATGCCGGCCGTCACCCGAGATCGACGACGCAATCCCATGCGGTTCCATGCTGGCAATGTCCGCCGGCGGTGGTACGTTTGCGGCTCTCACGCGCGATGCGGACGCCCGTCCGCTCCGGCGCCGTGCGCGCCTGCCCGCGCGCGCATCGATCACGATATCAACTTGCCCGAGGTTGCACGATGGCGAAACTGATCTACTCCGCGGTAATGTCACTCGATGGTTACGTGGCGGATAAGAACGGGGATTTCAACTGGACGGGGCCGGATGAGGAAGTGGCCGTCCACATCTTCGATCGCGAGAGCCGGATCGGCACCTATCTCTTCGGACGCAGGTTGTACGAGACGATGGCCGTGTGGGAAACGCCGGAGCTGCTCCCCTCGGTGACTCCGGCCATCCTCAAGTATGCCGAGATCTGGCGGGCGGCCGACAAGATCGTCTACTCCACGACGCTCGAGTCGGTCTCCACGGCGCGGACGCGGCTCGAGCGCGCGTTCGATGCCGACGCGGTGCGGACGCTCAAGGCGGAAGCGACACGCGATATCGAGATCGGCGGCTCGGAGCTCGCGGCGCATGCCATTCGTGCCGGCCTCGTCGACGAATACAACCTGCTGATAGCGCCGAACATCATCGGCGGCGGCACTCCTTATCTGCCGGACGACGTCACGTTGAAGCTCGAGCTTCTCGATGAGCGCAGGTTCGGCAACGGCATGGTGTACGTTCGCTACCGGCCGGAGAACTGACGCGCCAAATCATCCCATCAGCTTCCGAAGCGGCTCTCCTTCCCGTGCTTCATATTCCATCGCCCCGTTCGTTCCCATGCAATCCGATCGGCGTGGCGCTCCGGGATGGACATTCGCTCTTGCGAACAAGCGCCTGGCAAGAGCGCGCCGATGCGGACTTTGCCGTAGATTGATCGAATACCGTGGCCGCGCCGGCAGTCTCCGACCGCGAGCGTATCATCGACTCCGGTTTCCGGCCACGCACCAACGATGGAGAAGTGACATCATGAAGCAAGCAAAGAATACGGTCTGCCTCTGGTACGATAACGACGCCGAGGGGGCGGCGCGCTTTTACGCCGCAACCTTCCCCGATTCCTCCGTTGGCGCGGTACATCGCGCGCCGGGCGACTCTCCCTCCGGCAAGGAAGGGCATGCGCTGACGGTCGAGTTCACCGTCATGGGAATTCCCTGCATCGGCCTCAACGGCGGGCCGGCGTTCCAGCAGAGCATGGCATTCTCATTTCAGGTGGCGACCGAGGACCAGGAGGAGACGGATCGGTACTGGAACGCGATCATCGACAACGGCGGCAAGGAGAGCCAGTGCGGCTGGTGCACGGACAAGTGGGGCGTGGCGTGGCAGATTACGCCGACCGCCCTGCTCGAAGCGGTGAGCGATCCCGACCGCGCCGCCGCCAAGCGCGCGTTCGATGCGATGATGACGATGCAGAAGATCGACATCGCGGCAATCGAGGCGGCCCGGCGCGGTTGAGATAGTCTCTTCACGGCGTCGTGCATCCCGGAAGCGCACGGAACACGACGGCGGAGCAGAACCCGCCCGGCCTCGCTACGACCGTGTTCGATCCGGAGCGGAACCCGTTCGCGCCCGCAACCTGATGGGCGACCGAAACGACGATGGCCAGCCACGTCTCCACACGTGGCTGGCCATCCCTTTATCCCCAACGCCGTCCGACCGATCGGGCAACGGCCACGGCCGGCTCTTCTACGATAGTATCTCCACATACCCCTCGGTGCCATGCACGCGGATCAGCTGGCCGTCCTGGATCAGCCGTGTGGCATGCTCCACTCCCACGACGGCCGGCAGCCCATACTCCCGCGCGATCACCGCGCCGTGGGTCATCATCCCTCCCACCTCCGTCACCAGCCCCGCGATCGCGACGAACAGCGGTGTCCAGCTCGGATCGGTGAACGCGGTCACCAGAATATCCCCCGGCTCGAGATTCGCCTCGGCCATCTCCAGGATCACGCGTGCCCGTCCCTCGACCATGCCGGCGGAAACCGGCAGGCCAACGAGCGCGCCGGCCGGCAGATCGGAGCGCCGGTACGCGCCGGTGAGCGCCTCGCCATCGGAGGTGACCACGCGGGGAGGAGTGAGCGCCCGATAGGATCTGAGCTCCTCCTTCCGCTGCTCGATCAGCCGATCATCCACCCGGTTCGTTCGCACGGCCTCCTGAAGCTCCTGGAACGTGAGGTGGAAGATGTCCTCCTTCTCGCGAAGGATACCGTCCCGCACGAGGCGGTCGGCTTCCTCCAGCAGCGCCCGCTTGTAGACGTAGTAGCGGCTGACCATCCCATACTTCGGGTACTCCCGATATCCGGCGAAGGTCCGGACTCGATCGATCATCCGCTTGGTCTCCTCGGCCTTCCGCTCTCCGTCCGGCATGGCGCGCAGACGCTCCAGCACCTCCTGCTCCTTCTTCAACGCCTCCCGCCGTCCCTGCTCGAAGCGTCGCGCGGCCTCGCCGGGGGGGAAGTTCCTGAT
Source organism: Bacteroidota bacterium (assembly GCA_048498995.1). Taxonomy (GTDB): domain Bacteria; phylum Bacteroidota; class Ignavibacteria; order OLB7; family OLB7; genus JBEHWX01. Next base: position 8,787 of record JBEHWX010000038.1, on the reverse strand, counting down.
GTTGCCGAGGATCATGGGGACGAGCATGGCCGGGTGCTCACCCCACCGCGGCCGCGTGATGTCGATCTCCCCCACGCCGCGCATGCCGTACTTCTCGAGCCACCCCTGGATGGCCTCACGCGCCTCCCGGCCGCCGGCAAGCCGTGGCAGCTCGTCGAGGAAGTCGTCGCTCTCGACCTGCTCCAGGAACGCAACCACCTCGGCATGCGGACGGATGGCGTCGGCGACGTCGAGGAGCGCGAGCCCCATCTCCGAGGTGACGTTGTTCGGAACGGACTGGGTGAGCGTGTCGGCCACGTTCTTCTCCCCCAGCCACTCCCGCAGCTTGTCGTTGAGCCACCAGGTGGCCTCCATCCCCGCCATGATCGCCTGCATGCTCCGCGGCTCGAACTGCGCCTTCCGCCGCTCCTGAATATCCGTCGGGATGAAGTCGAGCAGCTCCGTTCCGGACAGCCCCTGGATCTCGCGCTTCAGCTCGGCGATGGCCGCCTCGCTCCGCTCGATCAGCTCGCTGACGATGGTCGGATCGGTGTCGATCGGAGTCGGGGCGCCGGTGCCCGGCAGCGTCCATGCGGCGCCATCATCGGCCAGCGGCCGGATGAAATCGCCACGGTCGATGAGGGTCTCGAGCGCGTCCAGGATGAGGGGATCGGATTTCCCCATGGCATCCAGAAGGTTCGCGCGGCTGGCCGGCGACGCCAGTATCTGCGTCACGTCCACGAACAGACGTCCGGCGGCGACAGCCATGGGGCGGGGCGTGGTCATCTGCCAGAAGGAGAGCCCGAGCGGCTTGATCGGATCGGTCATCATCTGCTGATGGCCCACGGAGATATACACGTGGTTCCCGTCGTCCCCCGATTCGGGGATGGGAAAGAGCGTGGTGATCGGCCGGCTCTGGACGATCCGGATCTCATCGTCGGCCAGGCACCATTCGATATCCTGCGGGCGGCCGAAGTGCGCTTCGATCAGCCGACCGAGCTCCGCGAGCCGCACCACCCGCGCGTCGGTCAGCGCCGGCTGTTCCCGCCGCTCCGGCTCGATCGTCTCCTCCCGCGTTCCTCCCTCCGGGGATGCCAGAATGGCGAGCCGCTTGGCGCCGATCGTCCTGTCGATGATCTCTCCATCCCGGACCTTGTAGACGTCGGCATTCACCAGACCGGAGACCAGCGCCTCGCCGAGGCCGAACCCGGCTTCGATGGAGGTGACCTTCCGGTTGCCGCTGATCGGATCGGCCGTGAACAGAATGCCGGCCGATTGCGGGAAGATCATCCGCTGCACCACCACGGCCATGTACACCTTGCGATGATCGATGCCGTTACGCAGGCGGTAGGTGACGGCCCGCTCGGTGAAGAGGGATGCCCAGCACCGGCTGACGTGCCGGAGGATCTCCGCCGCTCCCACGACGTTCAGATACGTGTCCTGCTGCCCCGCGAAGGAGGCGGTCGGCAGATCCTCGGCCGTGGCGCTGGAGCGGACGGCGCAGGGGGTCTGCTCGCCGAGACGTGCGAGAGAATCGGTGATCGCGGCCGCCAGATCGTCGGGGATGGCGATCTCCTCGATGGCCCGGCGGATCTCCGCGCTGAGGTCGCGGATCGCCTCCCGATCATCCGGCTTCAGACGCGACAGGCGGTCGAGCCGATCGTCGATCGACGGCACCCGCGCCATGATCCGTCGGAAGGCATCGGTGGTCACGCAGAAGCCGTCCGGCACGCTGATGCCGTCGATCCGCGAAAGCTCCCCCAGGTTCGCCCCCTTGCCTCCGACGGCGGCGATCATCGTCTGGTCGATCTCCTGGAAATCCAACACGTAGTGGCTCATCCGCTTCCTCCCTTGTGTGTTCTCGAACGAGTATCGCGGCGCTTCTCCGGACCCTGTCCCTCAGGTCCGCACGGCCATGGGGATATCGATATCCTCCGGCCATGGGCATCGCGCGTTCAGACAAAGCCACAAAAATACGATCGATGGCGGGGGGATGCCAGGGCGGCTTCGGGGGCATCGCGGGCGTGGAGCGCTCGATCATGGCATCGCGCCGGGGCATGGCTCGCGATGCGATATGCGCGCGGGGCATCGGGGCGTACGCAGCCAGGCGCTCATCGGCATCCGCGAGCGTGCGATGGTCGATGCGCGCGGGGACCGAGGTCGAGCAAGGGAGGGATCGGTTCAGTATCTTCACGTCCCGCTGCAGACCCGGCATTCCGAGCCCGGCCATGACGCCGCGGATCCGTATCACGAACATTCACGAACATGACCATGACTCTGGAGGATGCGCTCGCGCACCTGGAATCGCTCGGCAACGAGAAGGTGCGCGCGCGCAACATGAGGAACGGCGTCGGCGACAATCAGTTCGGCGTTCAGCATGGCGATATCCGGAAGCTCGCCGCGAAGATCAAGACCGACCACGAGCTGGCGCTCGCGCTGTGGGATACCGGCAACCTCGATGCCCGGCTCCTGGCCATCCTGCTGATCAAGCCGAAGAGCCTTTCCCGCGACGAGGTGGACGCCATGGTGCGATCCCTCGACGCCGCGCAGGTCGCCGACTGGTTGAGCTCCTACGTCATCAAGGATCATCCCGAGAAGGAAGCGCTTCGCCGGTCGTGGATGGAAAGCTCCGACCGCTGGGCGGCCCGCGCCGGATGGAGCCTGACGGCCGGACGCGTCGCGAGGGACCGCGACGGGCTCGATCTGCCGGCGCTCCTGGACCGCATCGAGTCGGAGATGGGGAGCGCCGCGCCGGAAGCGCAGTGGACGATGAATACGTGCCTCGCCAACATCGGCATTCACGTCCCGGAGCATCGCGAGCGCGCCATTGCCATCGGGGAGCGGCTCGGGATCTACCGCGATTATCCGGTGTCGAAGGGATGCACATCCCCCTTCGCTCCGATCTGGATCAACGAGATGGTCAGCCGTCAGGCGTGATTGTTCGAGCCCGCTTCGCGCGACGCCACACACGGTATCGCCGTGGATGATGGGGCTCCGTGGATGGGGCTCCATGGATGTGACTCCCTCCGTGACTGCATGGCTGTCGTGGCACAACATATCCATGCCGTAGGGGCAGCCCCCCGTGGCTGCCCAGCCATCCCGGTAGCGAGATTGCGCTGGGCGAAGAGCGCCGGGCGAAGAGCGCGGGGCGAAGAGCGCCGGGCGAAGAGCGCGGTGCGAAGAGCGCGGTGCGAAGAGCGCGGTGCGAAGAGCGCGGTGCGAAGAGCGCGGTGCGAAGAGCGCGGTGCGAAGAGCACGGGGTGAAGAGCGCACGCTGAAGACGTGCGCCTACCAGTGAGCGCCTGCCAGCGTCCGCGGGCCGGGGTGCGTATCAATATTTCCGCCACGACGCGGCGGGATATCCAATCGTATCGAATCTACCATGCCGAAGATCGAAAAGAACCCGAAGGTCGACTCCTACATCAACCGGTCGACAACCTGGGGCAAGGAAATGGCGAAGCTCCGCGCGATCGTGCTCAACAGCGGGCTGACCGAGGAGCTGAAGTGGGGCGTTCCCTGCTACACGCTCCAGGGAAAGAACATCGTCCTGATCCACGAGTTCAAGGAGTACTGCGCGCTGCTGTTCGTCAAGGGAGCGCTGATGAGCGATCCCGAGCGGATCCTGATCCAGCAGACCGAGAATGTCCAGGCCGGACGCCAGATCCGCTTCGCCGACATCGAGGAGATCGCCGAGCTGGAGCCGATTCTGACCGCCTACGTCGCCGAGGCGATCGAGGTGGAGAAGTCCGGACGGAAGGTGGAGCGCAAGCCGACCTCGGAGTTCACGATGCCCGAGGAATTCAAGGCCAGACTGGATGCGATGCCGACGCTGAAGACCGCGTTCGAGGCCCTTACGCCGGGACGCCAGCGCGCCTATCTCCTCCACTTCTCCGCTCCCAAGCAGTCCAAGACGAAGGAGGCGCGCATCGAGAAGAACATCCCGCGGATTCTCGAGGGGAAGGGATTGAACGACGAGTAGCGGTGGCACGATCTCCGCGACGCGATCTCCGCGACACGATCGCCGGATATCTCCGCTCCTGAAACGACAACGGCCGGACATGCAGCGCATGCCCGGCCGTCGCGTATTCGCCGGCGTCGCCGGCGGTCCTGCTCTTACTTGGTCACCATCATCTTGCCGGTGGTGACGCCGCGATGCGTGATCCACTCGACCAGATAGGCGCCGTTGGCCAGACCGGCGATGTCGACCATGGCGTCTCCCTCGAAGGCCGGGAGCTGCTGCGTGCGGACGCGGTTTCCCTGCACGTCGATGATGCTCACGGTGCTGGTGCGCGAGGAGGCTCCCTTCAGATGCGCGATCCCCGCGCCCGGCGCGGCCACGATCTCCATGGTCGGAGCTCCCTCGCCATGCTCGTGGACCGTGGAGGATCCCATGCAGTCGGTCACCACGAACTGGTGCATCATGCCGCCGCCGACCGAATCCTCGTGCGTCAGGATGTGGCAGTGGTACATGTAGGTCTCCATCGGATCGATCATGCTCGGGTAGTCGTCATACTGCCCGAGGAAGCGGAGCGTCCATCCGGGGAAGATCAGCACGTCGTCCTTCGGGCCGTTCAGGCCGTAGGTCTCAAGGTCGATGTTCTTGCCGGTCGAATCGGTCACGTCGAGGACGCGGAACTGGATCTTGTGGATGTGGAACGGATGCGCCGTGTTCGACGTGTTCTTGATCGCCCAGATCTCCTTCGTGTCGACGCAGACGGTATCGTTGATCACGTCCATCACGTAGGGCGTGCCGTCGATGGTGAATCCCTGGCCGGCGCCACCTCCCTCGAGCAGCTTCAGGCGATGCTTCGCGATGTTGAGCGTGTCGGCCAGACCGGGGCTCCAGGTCGTGGTGAACGGCGTGAACGAGGTGATCGGCGTGTAGTTCTTGAAGGTGCTGTCGGCCACGACGCGGAGCTGGAGGAACGCGGTGCCGATCGTGGTATCCTGACCGAAGCCGTTGCCGGCTTTCTGCGGGCTGCCGATCACGAAGCCGGGGAGCGAATCCTTCAGGTTGCTGAGGTAGAGCGTGTCGCCGGGGGTGTAGCTGCTCAGATCCAGCACGATCTCCTCGCGCGCGCCGGGGCCGACCAGAAGCTGCGTGAGCGTATCCGGCTTCAACATGTAGCCGCCATCGGAGGCGATCAGATAGAAGGGTTTCTGGGTCGAAAACGGCGTGGCGTACGACGTGGAAACGCCGAACAGAAGTCCCTTGCGGGTGGAGCCGTTCAGGATGCGCAGGCGCACGGCGTGGGCCGGGACCTCCACGTAGGGATTGGTGACGCCGTTGATCAGGTTGATCGGGCGCTTCCCCTTGGTGGTATCGATCTCCATCCCCGCGGCGACGCTGGAGCCCTTGGCGAAGCCGAGGTCGCCGACGATCACCGGGATATCGTCCACGCCGTAGGTGCGCGGAAGGGTCGGGGCGATCGGATCCCCCGGCAGGTCGACGATGATCATGCCGGAGAGGCCGCGCTGGACATGCTGCATGGTCATGTTGTGGTAGTGCGGATGGTACCACATGGTGCTGGCGCTGTCGAGCGTGTTGAACGAGACCGACCAGGTGGCGCCCGGCGCGATCATGTCATGCGGTCCGCCGTCCATCATCGCCGGCACCTCGGCGCCATGCCAGTGCGTGGTGGTGGGGACGCCGATCAGGTTCTTGACGTTGATCGCGGTGGTGCCGAACGTATGCAGCTTCAGCGTCGGCCCGAGGATCGTCATGGTCGAATCGCCGGCCACGTTGTAGGCGTAGGCGGGGATGCCGTTCGGCTGGCCGGTGCCGCCGTTGAGCGAGTCGGACGGGTTGCCGGGGTTGAACTTGTGCGTGGTAACCCGCATCTCCAGGTTGATCGGGCCATTGGCCGCGTCGATCAGGGGAGGCATCGGGATCTTGTTGATGAAGATCGGCTGGGCCAGCGTGGTGGCCGCCGACGACAGAAGGAATGCCGCTGCCGCGGCGTACATCCGTAGCGGTTGTTTCATGTTCGTAGAGATGTGTATGGGGATTGTCCTTCAACGGACACAACGATTCCGCCCGCCCGACGGCGATAGCCATCCCACGAGGCAGACGTTGCCCCACGGTTGAAGAGTTGCAGGGAGCAAGAACGACGGATCCGGCGGGTGATTGCTCCGATGTTCGGATACATCGAAGCACGGAATCGAAGAGACCGTCCGAAATTAGGAGATCCGCGGGGAGTGTACAACCATCGCGATCGGTGCTCCGTGTCGGTCGGGCCGGTCATGCCTGGTCGTGCCCCGATCGGGCGTGGATCGCCCGTGCCGGTCCGGCTTCGATCCCCGGCCGATACCGGCCGTTACAGCCGGCATCTCTCGACGTCCTTTCTCCGCCGGAATCCGGGCCCGACCGAGCAGGCCGCCGGCGATGCCCCGATGACTCCCGGAAGGATGTCGACGCACCCGGACATCCGCTTCCCGATCTCTCCGCGAACCAACAGAAGGATCCTCACATGAAGCTCAGCACATGGCCAGCCGCCAGCATCGGCGCGGCGCTCATGGTTCTCCTCATCGGATGCAACGGCGATCGACGCAACGCCGAGCCCGCGAACGGATCGTCCGATACCGCCGCGGCCACATCCGACACGGCGGCGGCGGCCGCCGCGACCGGCGCCAGTTACGACGGCGACGCCAAGGCCACCCCCGCACCCGGCACCGGCAACGTGCAGGGGAAGGTACTCTACAACGGCAAGCCGGTCGCGGGGATCGAGGTGAAGCTGTGCGAGAAATTCAACCGCTTCCTCGGCGGATGCGACGGCAAGAGCTACTCGGTCCGGACCGACAAGGACGGCGAGTACCTCCTGGCCAACGTGGAGCCGAAGGTCTACGAGGGGCTGGCGGCGCGCGTGTTCGAGACCGATCGGTACGTCTTCGCGGCCACCGGCATCGGCGGACTCCAGTCGGCGACCTACGAGGTGAAGGCCGGCAAGACGCTCTTCATCTCTCCGACCAGTCTCTTCAAGAGCGATCTGAAGGTGAGCTCCCCGAAGCCGGGCTCGACCACGAGCGCGAAGAACCTGGAGCTGACCTGGCCGGCCTATCCGGACGCCGCCTACTACAAGCTCAGCCTCTTCCCCGAGGAGGATTCCGTCACGGCCGATTACATCGGCGAGCGGGTCGACGGCACGTCGTTCCATCCGGGCAAGCCGCTCCCGAAGGGGACATATAACTGGCAGCTCGAGGCCTTCAACGGCGACGACCAGAAGCTCGCCGAGAGCTCCAACGACATCAAGTTCACGGTCACGGAGTGAGGCTGGGCTCGGCTGAATCCGATGGCTTCCGAAGTTTCGCAAGGGATCGTCGAAAGAAATCTCCGGATGTCAGGATCGGCCCGGCCGCATGATCGTTGCGTGCGAGGGGCCACGGTGGTCGACCCACCCGGCCCCTCCGCTCTTTCGAACGGAGGAGCGGATCATTCCGCGTCACATGATGTCCGGGAGCATCGCCATGAGTCTTGTTCACCGCCACGTGATCCCATGCCTGCTGCTGCTCTGCGTCGGTCTGGCGATCTCTTTCACCACCGCGCGTGCCCAATGGACGCGGGTGCGGATCTGCTCGTACAACCTCGGCTCCTATGGAGCCTCCGAGCCGCCCGCGCGGATCGACGCTCTCCGCCAGGTGATCATGGCGGTGCATCCCGATCTGCTGATCGTGCAAGGATTGAACGGGGCGGCGGGGGTGAGCGCGTTTACACAGGACGTGATGTCGATCGAGCCGAGCTACTATCGGCTCACCATTCCGGAATATGCCAACCTCTGCACGGTCTGCGGCAGCTTCTACCTCAACGTGAATTCGCTCCCCGTTGGGGGCTCCGAGACGTGGCTTCCCTTGTCGACGCCGGGAAGAGTGCTGGATGCAAGTGGGATCTGGCTGAACGATCCGGTCTTCGATCCCCCCGGTCGCGGGCTCAACTTCCTGACCATCGATCTGCCGGAGGGGGGCGACTCGGCCACATCCGCCGCTCGCGTGGCCGACGCCACCGTCTATCGCGATCGGGGCTATACCATGCCTTCGTATCATTTCCTCGCGCTCGGCGCCGTGATCAACTCCGCGACGACCGAGGAGCTTGCCTACGCGCTGCTGGCCGACACGGTGCGGACCGACAGCCCCTTTCGCGATCCGGCCGGCATCTCCGGCACCTGGCGCGGCAATGCGGAGCTTGCCCGGCATCATACCTACTCCACCCGAAGCGCCGCCGAGGATCCGTCGTCGGCGGGGCTCGTCGATCGTCCCGATATCCTGTTCGTTACTCCATCGCTCATGAACACGATCAGGCCCGGCAGCTACACGGTCTTCGGCAACGACGGACGGCACTTCGGCCGCGCGGTGGACGACGGCGTGAACGAGGCGGTGCCGGCCGAAATCGCCAGAGCGCTCCGGATCGCCTCGGCGCATCTGCCTGTCTATGCCGAGTTCGATCTGTCACGTCCGGCCGCCGTTGCCTCACCGGTCGCCGACGATGAGGGGCTGACGATCGCGCCGCAGCCGGCGCGGGATCGTCTCACCTTTACCGGGGGCCTGCTTCGGGCGTCGGGAGCGAGGCTCCGCCTCTATTCCGCGATCGGCGGGCTCGCGCTGGAGGCGATGAGTGATGACGCGAGCTCCGCGATCTCCGTTCCTACCGATGGGCTGATGCCGGGGCTCTACGCCTACGAGATCGTTGCCGGCGCGCGTCGCGTGCGAGGGAGCGTGATCGTGGCGCGGTGATGCCGTGCGATGTTCATGGATGACATCGCGATGTAGCGATACCGACGCGGGCCGCTTTCGGGCTAAAGGAGAACGAATTGGGCT
>JBEHWX010000037.1:0-53633 GCA_048498995.1 Bacteroidota bacterium | reverse complement strand
CGGTGTCAGGGAGAAGGGGCGGGACCGCTCCTCCTTGAGGGGGAGCTCGCGCTCCACAACCCGGCGCTCGGTCACGTCGATGCCGATGCCGCCGATGAGCACCTCGCCGGAATCGCGGACGATCGGGAACTTCACCGTCAGCCAGCTCTGATCCCCCGCCTGCTCCTCGGTCGTGACCGGCGCGCCGGTGGCGCGGACCCGCTCCTCGCTCTCGGCGCACACCTCGGCGATCCCCGGCGGCAGAAGGTCGCGATCGGTCCTGCCGAGCACCTGGTCGAGCGGTCGCCCCATGGATTCCAGCAGCGGCTCGTTGGCGTAGATGTAGCGTCCGTCGCCATCCTTGATGAAGGAGAGGCCGGGGCTGTTCCGCATGAAGCTCTCGAAGAGCCTCTGGCTTTCGCGAAGCGCCTCGCGGGCGCGGATCTGCTCGGTGACGTCCACCGCGATGCCGACCGTCCCGATCGCCTTGCGCTCGCCGTCGCGGAGGATCAGGATGCGGGCATCGACCCAGAGGACGCGGCCGTCGCGGGCGATGATCCTGAAGGTATCGTCCACTTCCGTCTGGCGCGAGCTCAGCACCCGCTCCAGCACGCGGGGGCGGTCCTCGGGATGGATCACGTCGATCCAGAAATCATCGCGGGCCAGCCACTCGTCCGGCTGGAAGCCGAGACGGGTGGTGAGGTATTCGTTGGCGAAGCTGAGCCGTCCGACGCGGACGCCGGTCGATTCGGTCGAGCCGGGGCCGGACTCCCAGACGATGCAGGGGATCTTGGCGATCAGGCGCTCCAGCCGCCGGCGCTCCTCCTCCACGAGGTGGAGCAGCTCGGCCCGCTCCCCCTCGAGCTGCTTCCGCGCGCTGATGTCGCGCGCGATGCAGGTCATCGTGGCCCGTCCGTCGCGGATGCTGGAGGTGAAGGAGATCTCGATCGGGATGGTGCGTCCGGAGCCGTGCTTGGCGGTCACCTCAAGCGGGTGCCAGGAGGGGCGCTCGCCCCGCACCTGGCGCCGGAACTGGTGCTCGTGCCGGTCGCGGAGCTGCTCCGGGATCAGCATCGCCAGCGGCGCGCCGATCAGCTGGCCGACCGGGTGGCCGAAGGTCTCCTCGCTGGCGTGATTGGCGTAGAGGATGGTGCCGCTCTCGTCGACGGCGAGGATGGCGTTGGAGGCGGACTCGGCCACGAACCGGTACTTCTCCTCGCTGGCCTGGAGCGCCTCCAGCGTCGCGATCCGCTCCCGCTCGATCCGTTTCCGGTCGGTCACGTCGCGGGAGTTGACCACGATGCCGCCGACGACCGGATCGGCCACCAGGTTGGTGCCGATCATCTCGATATCCCGCCAGGAGCCGTCGCGATGGCACATCCTGAGCTCGATCGTCGCGCAGGCGCCTTCCCGGGCGAGCTCGGTGGCGAACGTCAGCTTCACCCGCTTCTGATCGTCCGGGTGGATCCGGTCGAACGCGCTTGTGCCCACCAGCTCATCCGGCGTGAAGCCGAGGATCCGCTCGACCGACGGGCTCTCGAAGAGGATGATCCCCTCCGGCGTCAGCACGGAGATGATATCCATCGCGTTGTCGATCAGGCGGCGGAAGTGCTCCTCGCTGGCGCGCAGAGCCCGCTCGGAGCGATACCACGCGGTAACGTCGGTGGCGACGACAACGCCGCCGTTGACCTTCCCGTCGGCGTCGCGCGAGGGGGCGCAGCGGCACTCGAGCACCCGCCGGCCGACCGGCATCACCACGGTGGCGGAAGCTCCCTGGAGCGTGCGACGCAGCGTGTCGGTCACGATGGCGTTGTCGGCGTAGAGCTCGAAGAGGGAGACGGTCGGCGGCTCGCCCGGACGGCGGCCGAGATCCTCCAGCGCGCGTCCGTCGGCGGCCACCAGCATGCCGTCAACGTCGAAGGCATAGATGGTCAGCGGCGCCTCCATGATCGTGGCGTGGATCACCGCGCTCCGGGTCTGGAGCACCAGGGTGGTGCGTCGGCGGTCGAGCGCGTAGCGGATGGTGCGGTCGACGAGGTGTGGATCGAGCTGCCGGCGACCGAGCACCTCGACGGCTCCCGCCTCGGCGGCCCAGCTCGGGAGCGCGCGCGGATCCTCCTCGGTCAGGAGCAGAAACGGGGGCTGATATCCCTCGCGCGTGGCGCGGCCGATCAGTTCGAGTCCGCCGTCGGCGTGGCCGTTGAATGCGCGCGGGATCAGGTAGAGGTCGTGCGCGGACGTATCGAGGGAGGCGAGCACCGCGTCGATCGTCGCCGTGTGCTCGATGATGTACTCGGTGCCGAAGAGCGAAAGGCTCTCGGCAAGCAGAAGATGATATGCCGGATCCTCGTCCGCGACCAGAACGCGAACGGGGCCGATGGAGAATGCGTCAGAGCTCATAGAAAAGGCCTGAAGTCGAAGTCGGACACGACGGAGCGAAGGAGACATTCCCGGCAGGGCAACTGCCTGGGGAGATGTGACCTCGACGTGCACGGTAATAGCGGCCTTGCCCTTTCCGCGGGGAAAGGGTGGGAGGGGTCGGCGCATGGGACAAGGGTCCTGATCGGCACCCGACACTACGGGGGTGGAATCGCCGATCCGGACAGGAGAGCGCGGGAAATCTACCGTATCGAGATGATACGCAGATGACGGATCGTGCCTTGGGAGCCCGCGGGCGGGAGCCGCGAGCGTAACCATCTGTTCGACAGAGCCGCGGCCTGAAGCGCGTGGCCGCCGCCTGAAGCGCGGGCCGCCGCCGGGAGCGGGGGACACGGGCCGGTAGCCTGGGCTTACGGACGGCAGGGGAACGCCAGCTGCACGGTCGTGCCGACGCCGGTTTTCGATTCGATCACGATGGTGCCGCCGTGCGCCTCGACCACCGCCTTGACGATCGCCAGCCCGAGTCCGGTGCCCGGCGTGCTGCGCGTGAGATCGCTCCGGTAGAAGCGGTCGAAGATCTTCGGAAGATCCTCCGACGGAATGCCCATGCCGCCGTCGGCCACGGTGACGAGCGCCATGCCGTCGCGCCGTTCGAGCGTGACGGTGACCACCGAATCATCCAGGGAATATTTGATCGCGTTGTCGAGCACGTTGGTGATGGCGCGGTCGAGCGAGGAGGGATCGCACAGCAGCTCGATCGGCTCGTCGATCTGGATGCTCCAGGCCAGCCGCTTCTCCTGGGCGAGCGTCGCCAGGTTCGCGACCGCTTCCAGGAGCAGCTCGTCCAGCCGCTCCAGCGTGCGGACCTCGGTCTCGTCGCTGCGGGCATCGAGCGTGGCCAGCAGCAGCAGATCGTTGCTGATCGAATTGAGACGCTTGGTCTCGGCGGCCACGCGCAGAAGCGAGCGCCGGTTCTCAGCCGGCATCCCCTTCTGCTGAAGGAGCAGGTCCACCTCCGCCTGCACCACCGTCAGCGGCGTGCGCAGATCGTGGGAGGCATCGGCCACGAAGCGCTTCTGCACCTTGTGCGCCTCCTCCAGGCGCGCCATCACCTGCACGATCTCCGCGGTGCGCTCGGCCACGCGGACTTCCAGCTCGTCGTGCGCCTCCTGGAGCGCCTCCTCGGCCCGCTTCCGGTCGGTGATGTCGGCGATCATGCCGAGCGAGCCGACGATGGAGCCATCCTTGGCGAAGACCGGATTGGCCGAGACGATGGTCCAGACCGGGCTGCCATCCTTTCTGATGAACTTGAAATCGTACTGCTCGGCGATTCCCTCGCGGCGGCGGTTGGCCTTGCCCCGCGCCAGGCTCCGTCCGTCGTCGTCCATGTAGTCGGCGTAGGCGGTGTGGAGCATCTCCTCGACGGAGTAGCCGAGGAGCTCGGCCAGGCGCGCGTTGGCGAAGGTGATCATCCCCGCGGCATCGGTCACCACGATCCCCTCCTGCGAGGTCTCGACGATGCGGCGGTACTTGGTCTCGCTGTCGCGCAGCGCCTCCTCCACGTTCTTCCGCTCGGTGATGTCGACCATGGCGCCGATCATGCGCACCGGCCGTCCCTGGTCGTGCAGCACGTAGCCGCGATCGAAGACATAGGCATAGCTGCCGTCGCCCCGGAGGAAACGGTAGTCGTCGGTCCAGAACCGGCTGCCGCTGTCGATCGCGGCGTGGAGCCGGGTGACCACGCGCGACTGATCGGAGGGATGGATCCGCTGGTACCAGAAGTCGATCATGCTCGTCATCTCCTCCGGATTGTAGCCGAAGAGAGTTCTGACGTTGTCGTTCCACCAGACGTTGTCGTCCACCAGATCCCAGTCCCAGATGGCGTCGTTGGTGGCGCGGGTCACCAGCTGGAATCGCTCCTCGCTCTTGCGGAGGGAGGCCTCGGCCTGGATGCGCTCGGTGATCTCGATCGAGGCGCCGCCGACGAGCATCTCGCCGGACTCGCCGGGAGCGGGAAACCTGATCGTGAACCAGTGGCGGTCCCCATGCTCGCCGGAGATCGTGTCCTGCGTCTGGACCGGCCTGCCGGATTCGCGCACGCGGCGATCGGCCTCCACGAACCGGTCGGCCACCTCGGCCGGCCAGTGATCGGCGTCGGTAGTGCCGATGATCTCGTCGACATCCTTGCCGACGAGCTCGGCGAAATGCTCGTTGGCCAGCACGTAGCGTCCGTTTTCATCCTTCAGATAGAAGACGGCCGGGCTGTTGTTGACGAAGCTGAGGAAGCGTGCCTGGCTCTGCTGCCGTGCCATGTCGGCCGACTTCTGCTCGGTGATGTCCAGGTGGGAGACCACCGCCCCTCCATGTGCCTTGAGCGCGGTGACCGACAGGAGGAACCAGCGGCGCTCGCTCGGCGAATGGCAGGGATACTCGATGGTGAACTCGGTGGTCCGTCCGGCCAGCACATCCTCGATCCCCTCGCGCGCCTCGGCCGCCCCATCGGCGCCGGCGATGGCGCCGTTACCGCAGATCTCCAGGTAATTGGCCCCGAGCGTGGCCGCCAGCGGCGAGAACGCTCCGTTGTCCAGGCCGAATCGCTCCCACGCCTGATTGACGGCCACGATATGCCCCTCCCGGTCGAGCACCGCGATATGGGCCGAGAGCGACTGGAGGATCGCGTCGTTGAGTTGCTGGCTCTCCTCCAGACGCCGGTGCGCCTGCACCCGCTCGGTGATGTCGCGCGCGATGCCGGTGAACATGTGGCGTCCGTCGCGGCGGTAATCGGCGATCGAGATCTCGATCGGGAACTCGCGGCCGGACGCGTGGCGCGCCACCTGGACGGTGGCGTCCCAGGCGAGCGTGCGCTGGCCGGTCCGGAGATAGCGGTGGACGCCGAGCCCGTGGAGATCCCGCATCCTCTCGGGCATCAGCATCGAGATGTTCCGGCCGAGCAGCTCGCCGACCGGGTAGCCGAAGATCCGCTCCGAGGCGTTGTTGACGAAGAGAATCGTTCCCTCCTCGTCGATCGTGACGATCGCGTCCGAGGCGGTCTCGGCCACGATCCGGTAGTTCTCCTCGCTCTCGGAGAGCGCCTTGACCGCGGCGGCGCGCTCCTCCTCCATCCGCCGCCGCTCCGATACGTCGCGCGCGTTGACCACCACGCCGCGCAGCGTCGGGTCGTGGAGCAGATTGGTGCCGGTGGTCTCCATCCAGATCCAGAAGCCGTCGCGGTGGAGATAGCGGAGCGTGCTGGTGCGGGTCGATCCGGGATCGGCCAGAAGATCACCGAACATCTCGAGCGCCTGATCGAGCTCGTCCGGATGGACCAGCTCGAAGGCGGAGCGTCCCACCAGCTCGGCCGGACCGTAGCCGAGCACGCGTCCGACCGCCGGGCTGTCGTAGCGGATCGTTCCATCCTCCTCGAGCACGGCGATGATATCCTCGGCGTTCTCGATCAGGCGGCGGAAGTGCTCCTCGCTCTCGCGCAGGGCCCGCTCGGAGCGGACGCGCGCGGTGATATCGGTCCCCACGCCGACCATGCCGGAGATTCTGCCGTGGGGATCGTGCGCCGGCGAGTAGCGGGTGTCCAGCGTGACGGTGCCGAAGCGGAGCACCTCGCTGAAGGTCTCCCCGGCGAGCGCGCGGAGCACGTTCCGCTCGATCACCGGCATGTGCACATGGATATCGCCGATATGCCGTCCCACCAGCTCGCCGGAGGAGACGCCGAGCGCGGCCAGGCCGAGCCCCTCGGCCAGCGTGATCACGCCGTTCAGATCGGTGGCGAAGAGGATCACCGGAGCGTTGCTGACCACCGTGCGGAGGCGCTCCTCGCTGGTCCTGAGCGCGTCGGTCATCCGTTGCCGCTCGAGCGCGTACATGAGCGTCCGCTCCAGGATCCGGATATCGAGTCTCCCCTTGTAGATATAGTCGGTGGCGCCGGCGTGCATCGCCTCCATCTCCGTCTCCTCGTCGTCCATGCCGGTGAGCATGATCATCGGCACGGTCGATCCCACGCGTCCGGCGTACTGCAGCAGGTCCACCCCGGTGCCATCGTCCAGACGATAATCGACCAGGATGATGTCGAATCCTCCCCGATCGATCATGCCGCGCGCGGCCGCGCAGGAATCGGCCCAGGTGACCTCGAACGAGCCTCGGGCATGCACCAGCAGCTCACGGACAAGGATGTAGTACTCCTTGTCGTCGTCGACCATCAGAACATGCACCGGGGAAGAGATCATGGCGGCGATCAGAATGACTCCGTGGTTTCGACGATGAGACGGCGGCCGGCGAGCGATCCGCCAACGGATTCGCCAACGGATTCGCCAACGGATTCGCCAAGGGATCCATCAAGGGATCGGCCGACGGATTCGCCGACGGTCGGCGCCGGCACGCGCCTGGTCGACCGCGTGGAGAACGACCACGAGAAGGGAGCCGGGAATGGGGAAGGGGCATCGACGGAGGTGATGCCGGCCATCGAAACGCCGCGCGCGCGCGGCCGGGACCGGCGCGGGGCGGAGAGATGAAGCGAGGAGAGGGCTCCGGCGAGCCCGCATGAACGCGACACGCGCATGCCGGCCGGGCAAGCGCGCGCCAGGCGTGGCCGTGCGTCGGTGGCGGTCGGAGTATGCAATGGGAGCCTGCTCATGCGTTTGACTGCGCTCGTGAGATCAGGGGAAGAGAAACGATGAAGCTGCTTCCGCTCCCCGGCGTGCTTCTGGCGACGATCGTCCCCCCGTGGAGTTCCACGATCCGCCGGCAGATCGCCAGGCCGATGCCGGAGCCGGCGAAGCTGCCGCGGGGATGCAGGCGCCGGAACGGCTCGAAGATGCCGTCGAGATGCTCCGGGGGGATGCCGATGCCGTTGTCGGCGACCTCCAGGGAGCAGAGCCCTGGAGTCCGCGCGGGAATCGAGGCGATCCGTATCGCCGGAGGGGTGTCGCTCCGGCGGAACTTGAGCGCGTTGGCCACGAGGTTGGTCAGCAGCTGCCGCATCTGCGTCGGCTCGGCCGGCACCGTGGGAAGCGCCCCTATCTCCAGGCGCGCTCCCGATTCGATGATCTGGATCTCGAGGTCGCCGGCGACCTGCGTCGCGATCTCGCCGAGGTCGACCGGACGGAGCTCGACCGACGTGGCCGAGACCCTGGCGAGCATCAGCAGATCATCGATCAGCCGCTGCATCCGGTTGGCCGCGTCCTCCATCCGTTTGAGGTAGCCGAGGCCGTCGGCGCCGAGCGCATCGCGGTAGCGGAGCGCGATCAGGCCGGCGAAGGAATCGATTTTCCGGAGCGGCTCCTGAAGATCGTGCGATGCCACGGATGCGTAGATCTCCAGATCCCTGTTGCTCCGCTCCAGCGCGGCGTTGCTCCTCTCGAGCCATTCCTTCCGAGCCTGCGCGCCGGCGACCGCCTCGGCCAGCTCGGCGTTGGAGCGCGCCAGATCCCGCTCGCGGCGCTCCGCCTCCTGGGCGTTGCGATGCTCGCTCTCGGCGCGCTGCTCGAAGCGGGAGCGCGACGTGCAGAGCCAGCAGATCAGCAGTCCCTCGCCGGCGAAGAACGCCGCCTGCAGCGCCACGGCGCCGGAGGGCTTGCTCTGTCCGAACAGGGCAACGTAGCCGATCACGTTGACGGCCGTGGCCATCACGCCCGGCAGGAATCCGGCAACGATCGCCACGACCATCACCGACGTGACCTGCAGCAGAGCGGGGGCCGTGTCGATCAGCAGGCCGCCGAGCAGCAACTTGACCGCCAGCGCCGCCGTGGGCAACAGCAGCGCGAGTGCGTATCGCCAGAGGGGGGAGTACTGGACGCGCATCGTGAATATTTCTCCATGGTCGGAGCCGGCGGGGAGGAGGGAATCCCGGCGTGTCCACCTGGAGCAAAGAGAAGATATCGTAGTAACTGGGTGGAACCTGTTCAGGCCAGGGCGCGGTCGTCGAAGCGATAGCCGACGCCGCGCACCGTGTGGATCAACGGTGCCTCGTGATCTCTGTCGATCTTCTGCCGGAGGAAGCGGACGAGCGATTCGATCACGTTGGATTTCGGGTCGAAGTTGATATCCCAGACATGCTCGGCTATCACCTCGCGCGTGAGGACGCGTCCCTTGTTCATGACGAAGTATTCCAGCAGCGAGAATTCCTTCGCCGTGAGGGTCACCGGCTGTCCGTTGCGCTCGACGGTCCGCTTGGCCGTGTCGATCTTCAGATCGCTGATCTCGATCACCGCGGTCTTCGTCTCGAAGCGACGTCGGGTGAGCGAGCGGATGCGGGCAAGAAGCACCCCGAAGTCGAACGGCTTGGTCAGATAGTCGTCCGCCCCCTGATCGAGGCCGGTGATCACGTCGTTGGAGCCGCCGAGCGCGGTGAGCATCAGGATCGGCGTGGTCAGCCCCTCGTCGCGCAGCATCTTGCAGAGAGAGTACCCGTCGATTTTCGGGAGCATCACGTCCAGAATAATCAGGTCGTAATCGTTGCTCCAGGCCGCGTCCTGCCCCTCCTCGCCATCGGGGGCCACATCGACGCTGTAATGTTGCTCGACGAGCCCGCGTCGGATAACGCTGGCGATGTTTTCATCATCTTCGACAACGAGAATTCTCATGTGGGCACGTCTTGTCTCTCCATCTTCCGCCCGTCGTACTTCAAGCGGAAAATCGAGGGTATTCAGAAATACATCGCGGAGAAATGAAATCCCTCCGCGCGCCAATGATACATTCGTTTGGATTGGAATCCAAAGCGACACTTCCGTGAAGTATCGCCTCGCGATCAGGGGCGGGCGAGCCGGTCGAGAACCACGACGAGGACTTCGGAGAGTCCGGGAAGCTCGGGAAGCGGTGGAATCGTTGATTTCAGGCGAGTGATGGCGGTTTTCCATGCGTCGGTCCCGGCGGCGGCCACCGCCGCCGAGAGCGCGTCGGCGATCGGCGCCATGAGGCGGCCGATCTCGTCGTTCCGGCCGGCCGCGCGGGTCGCGGCTCCCAGCAGGCGCTCGGCGCGCCGGGGCTCCTCCAGCATCGCGTGCAGCAGCGGCTGAAGCGTGGTGACCGAACAGGCAACGGCCGGAAACGCGGCGCAGTCGGCGTGCCGGGCAAGCCTGGCCAGCGTCTCCAGTGCTTCCGGAACGTGGCCGCGTCCGAGCTCGCGAAGCCCATGCATCAGTTGAAGGTGGAGCAGGTCGCGCACCGCCAGCCTCGCGCCGCAGCGCTCGATGAAGTCCGCGGTGTCGTCAGCTTTTCCGTCGGCATGTCCGTCGGTTGCGCAGAAAACGGAGTCTTCCAGCAGGTCGCGCAGCAGATCGCCGACCCGAAGCGTCGCCTCGGCGTCGACGCGCAGTCCCGCCTTCACCGCCTCGGTCGTCGCGGCGTGCAGCGCAAGCAGGCCGCGCGCCTTCAATGCCCGCGTCCGATCGCCGCGCCGTATCGCCTCCAGGTATTCCTGCCTCGGCACCTCCTCCTCCCCCGGCATCCCGCTCCAGAGCGGCGAGGCCGTCCCATGCGCCCCCTCCTTCTCCCGCTCGCGGCCGTCATGGTCGATGCCGTCGTGATCTAGGCCGTCACGGCCGTCGCCGTCACGCTCCTGGCCGTCGCGGGAGATGCCGTGATGATCGTCGCGCGTGGTGCCGTCGACGCCGGCGATGGCCAGGGGATGAGCGTCGCCGCGGGCCTCGCCCTGCAGGTAGCGGGAGGCGCGATCGATGATCAGATCGTCGTCGATCGGGATCATAAGTTTCGCGCCGGCCTCGACCTTCTCCGGTGTCGGCTCCGGCGAGGGATCCTCCGTCAGCATGCGCCGCTCGAGCAACGCGATCGTCCGTCGCGCGCGCGCCTCGTGCTCGGGGCGGGAGCGGCGCCAGACGGTCGGCATCATCCTGAGCTGGAGGCCGCGCTTCACGTCGAGGAAGATCAGCAGCCGCTCGAGCTCGCCGGATTCCTCGGCCAGCTGCTCGCCGCGCGTCACGATCTTCAGCGCCTGGCGGTAGAGGGCGCGGCGGCGGAGCAGGTCGGCGTGCTGCAGCATCCGGTCGAGCGCCTGGCCGTTGCCGGAATGGTAGAGCCCGAGGCACTTGAGGATCAGGTTGTAGAGATAGTTCTTGGCCACGGCGAGCTGGCGCACGAACTGTTCGTCGGCGAAGCGCTGGCGGATCTCCTCCTCGGAATAGCTCCGCTGGGCGTCGATCGCCTCGAACAGCTTCATGTACTGCTTGCTTCCGGTCTGCAGCGAGGCGAAAAGGCGGAAGTAGCGACGCTCGTTCTTGTCGAGCGACTTGATGAGCTGAAAGAGATCGTCGGATACCTTCATGAATCGCGAATCGGACGGGAGCGGCTATTTCGTATTCGGCGCAATGGAGCGCGTCGGCAGGGGGGCATCCGCCGGGAATGCCACGGCCGCTCTCCGGGCACCCTATCCGAAGAACAGTCCGAAGGTCGATAGAGTTCCCGTGATCATGGAAGATCGAAGAATTACGGGAAGCAAATGCCGGCTGACCGGAACGTGCCGTCGGGCAACAGCGGGCGCGTCGAATCGTGCGCGGCTGCCCGAACGCGGCTGCCCGGGCGCGGCTGGCCGAACGCGGCATATCCGGGCGTATCGCATCCGGCACCGGCACGTCGGGAAACGGTAACGCCCGCCGATCGGGCGATTCGGCGGGCGTCGATCCGGTCCGCGCCGTTGCGCGCCGGGACGGAAACTCACGTGGTCCTCGTTATCTCAACACATACATACGAATGATCTCTGAGCGTCGTCCTCGTGCCATGCATCGGCGGCGTCGGAAAAAACCGGCAGGGGCCCGGAATATACCCCTGCCGTGGAGCGTGCGTTTCGGACGGAGCTCTGAGTCGTCCGTCGCGCACGCGATTCATTGTGCTGCGGGCCCCTTCCGTTCGGAGCCACCATCTCTCCTACACCGTTTCGACCGTTGATGTGGATCGTTCCCGCTTGCGCGGCAACCGAGTCCCGTTCATCTCATCTCTCTCTCCAGGATCTCCACCGGTCGCAGATGATCGCTTCGGAGGCGGGAGAGGCCCGCACGGAATCAGAAGAGATAAGCGGCGTGCCAACCGCGCGATCATCGCCCACACGCCGATTTCGAGGGTTCATCCGGCGCTCCGCGCTACGTGTCGTCACACCGCGTGAACGCTCGTCACGCTCGCGATTCACGGTCGGTATACAAAGCGACAGGCCCCGAGGCGGGGTGAACCACGGGGCCTGCATCATCATCGCCGAACCGTCGAGCCGAACCGTCGAGCCGAACCGTCGAGCCGAACCGTCGAGCCGAACCGTCGAGCCGAACCGTCGAGCCGAACCGTCGAGCCGAACCGTCGAGCCGAACCGTCGAGCCGGAATTCCGGGTCCGGATCCCGGACCGCGGCTCGCGGCGTCTCAGCGTTGCACCACCATCCGCCGCGTCTGGGTCCACTCGCCGGAGGTGATACGGTAGTAGTACGCGCCGGGGGAGAGGGAGCTCCCCTCGATCTCCACGCTGTAGGTGCCGGGGGAAAGGTGCTCGTTGAGCGGCACCGCGCGGAGCGATCCCTCCATGTCGAAGATCTCCAGCCTGGTGTCCCCCTCGAAGGCGATCGCGAAGTCGATCCTGGTCCGATCGGCCACGGGGTCGGGAACGTTCTGCCGGAGGAAATACTGGCCGGCCACGAACTCGAACAGGCGTGAGGCCAGGCCGCACATCTGAAGCCTGACCAGCCCCGGCTTGGCCTCGTTCGTCAGGCAGACGCCGCCGGCTCCCCGAAGCTCGAGCTCGACCTCGCTGGTGTCGGAGGTGCCGACGAAGGTGGCCATCCGCGGCGTCAGCAGAATGCCGGAGCCATGAAGCTCCGCGCCGGCGGGCGCCTTCAGGTCGATCAACAGCTCCCCGGGCGCGATTCTCGGCGTGGCGCGCCATCCGTCGAGGAGCGTTCCGTGGAGCATGCCGGTCAGCGTCGAATCGGTGGCGGAGAGCACGGGGCGCACCACCGTGCCGTTGTAGCCGAGGCGGATGGTGAAGTCGGTGATGTGCGCGCTGTCGAGCGGCTTGTCCAGCACGACCGTCACCGGCACCGTATCCCCCGGCATGCCGAGATAATCGCGCGGCATCGAGGTGGTCGCCACGTAGGTCGTCCGCCGCCAGGCCAGCGAATCGGTCGCCACGCCGATGGTGCGGCCGGTGGCCGGATCGGTGATCCGGATCGTCAGCAGACCGTCGGCGCGCATCGTCGAAGAGCCGACGCGGAGGGAGACCGGGATTCTGGCGGTGGCGTCGGGGCGGAGCGTGCCGGGCGTCCCGGAGAGATTCGGGATGAACATGCCGGCCGGATCGACCTTCACCTCGGCCAGCTTGACCGACCGGCGGTAGCCGTTGGTGATCTCCAGATAGGCGAGCGTGTCGCCGCAGGCGAACCTCGGCGGGCTCACCATCAGCGAGTCGGCCGGCAGCACCTCGAGTCCGAGTATCGCATACGAGTAGCTGGCGCCGAGCACCTCCTCGTAGGTCGAGGGGTGGAGCAGGCCGGAGTTGTCCCCACCCTGCGCCTTCGCCGGACGGTACCACTCGTAGCCGGGCTCGAAGCCGTACGCCATCGCCGAAAACTTTCCTCCCTCGGACTCGATCCTGTGATCGCCGATGGTCACCGGGAGCACCCAGTAGCGATAGGGGGCCGTCACCTGCACCGGCGTGGCGTTCACCACCTTGCCGTCGAGCCAGACCGTGGCGTTCTGCTCGGCGGCCAGCACCACGTAGTGCGACATGCCGCTCGGGGTATCGGGGGCGCGGAAGCGCGCGCTCACCAGCCACCGCTCCGCCGGCGGCATCGTCGCCATCGATGTTCCCCAACTGTCGATGCTCGATGTCAGATCCGAATACGGTGGGGTGATGTGGATCGCCTGCGTCGGCTTGTCGGAGGTGATCTGAAAGGGACGCCGGCTCCGGCCGGTGATGGCGCTGGCCATCACGAACTCCGTGTATCCTCCCTGCTGCACGTTCACCGTCACGTTGTTGCCGACGTCGCGCACCACCGTCGTGCCCGGCGCGATGCCGTAGACCCTGACCACGTCCACCGGCGGCGAGCAGAAGCTGAACGGCCGCTCGTTGACGTACTGGAAATCGCCGCAGTAGGCGAACGACGTTCCCCCCTCCTCCACCGACGGCATCCACTCCAGCAGGGTGTTGCGCGTGGTGTTGTCCACGCGGGTGTCGCAGCCGTTGGCGGCGCGATCGTGGCCGCTGGAGCGGGTGTTCCCCGAAAGAAGGCCGACCGGCTTGCTGGCGACGATATGGGTGCCGGAGAGATCGTGCGTGGTGTTGTCGCCGATCTTCACCATCGGCGTGCGCACCATGTAGGCCTCCCCGGCGTTGAGCGTCACCGTCCGTATCCGTGCCCCGCCGATGTCGGTGGTCGCCTCGATCCGGACGTCGGTCTTGTCCTCGGCCGCGACGATCACCAGCTCGGCCGGCGCGCTGTGCGGGAGCTGCCGCACCTTTTCATCGCCCACGCTCTGAACATCGCTGACCATGTCCGCGGCCAGCCCCATCGCGTAATATTCCTTTCCCCACCGCTCGACCGGGAAGGGGGAGAACGCCTCGGCCCCCTGCGTGGTCATCACGAAGCAGGTAACCGCCACCGGCTGATCGGAGCGGACCTCGTAGAGCTCCCGGGAGGGGGTCGCGACCGCGCGGAGGAACGGGGAGCCCTTGGCCAGGGTCGGGAGCGGGATCGTGGTCGAGCTGGCCGGCTGTACCGTCACCGTCCGGCTGGAGCCGCTGCCGGTGATGGTGACGCTGGCCTGCTTCTGCGCGAAGATCACCAGCCACGCGGCGTCCTTCACCGGGCTCTTGAAATAGGTGAGAGCGCAGCCTATGGTGTCCGGGATCGGCACCAGGAATCGCCGGCCGTAGGGAGTGCGTGTCTGCTGGCCGAAGGCCACGTTCGAGAGGATCGAGCCGAGGAGCAGGAGAACCGCCGCCAGAATCAGAGGGGTTCCGGCATGCAGTCGCGACCACGATGTAGATGATCTGTCCATGATTCCGTGCATTCCGGTACTGCGGGATATGGCGCCGGGGCGGTACGCCGTTCACACCCTCTCAGACACGAGGTCGCGGAGGGGCCTGACAGCCGGGGACGGAATACGATCGAGAGAAGAGAAAGAGAGGAGATGGCGAGAGCGGGGCGCCGGAGCACGACGCGGGGGTGGAGCGGGACGCGGGCGGCGGAGCGGGACGCGGGGGGGATCACTCCTGCACGGTGAAGCTGCTTCCGATTCTGATGGTGGCGTAGAATGCCGAGTTCAGCGCCTCCGGACGGCGGAATCCGAGAATCTCCGCCCGCTCCCAGTCGGTGATGTAGGGACTGAAGGCGTAGCCGACCCGCGCCTCCACCAGGAACTTGTGCTGCTCGATCCGCTCGGTGAAGGGATCGAGCTGCACCTTCGTCTCCCGCGTCGTGATGCCGAAATCGGCGGCCATGCCGAGATCGCAGCGGACGTCGAACCAGGAGGAGGCGAACACGGTCGGGCCGGTGTCCCCGACGGGACCGGGGGAGCGGTAGAGGGTGACGTTGGCCTGCTCGGCGGCGAGGTTCGCGATGGTATACACGCCGAACGACGGGGTCCGGAAGCCGATGCTCCTGAGCTGAAGCCCGAGGGAGAAGGCGTTGAACCGGCTCGGCTTCGGAAGGCCGGCGTGCACGCAGAACTCCAGGCCGAGCGTGTACGGATCGTCCGGCTCCGTTTGCAGCAGGCTCCGATAGAAGAAGAGGGTGATCGCGTCCGGACGGAGCTCCTCGTAGCGTCGGCCGGCCAGGCGCATGTTGAACTGCCTGACGAGGGTGGTTCCCAGCCCGGCCATGATCGTCACCGTGCTCGGCTCCGGACGGGTCATATCCACCGGAAAATTCTCCGAGGGGCGGTTCAGCTGCGCGGTTCCCCTGGACGGCGCCACCAGCAGCATTGCCAGCAGCAGCAGCGCCGCGGCCGCCATCGGATGCCGCCGACGGGCAGGGCAACGACCATTCCGGCCCTCCCCGTGGGGAGCGCGCGACGATCCTCGTTGCGATGACCGTACGACCTTCGGGTGTACTCGTCGTCTGGGCATGTCTGCTAACGACACCGAAACCTCGACATGTATCACTCCACGATCGAGGCGGGCTGTTGAAGAAACCGGATTGGCGGATGCGCGTGGCACGTCGATCGAGGCCGTGGGACGCATGCGAGCCGATGCGGATCGGATGCGGGGAGATCCCGTGGGCCGGACGCGCCGGAAGAACATACGGTTCGACCCGACGATGAACAACACACCGATCGAGCCCTCGTCATCGTTGGGGCTTCGCATGAACACCGTGTCGCGCGGAGCCGATTCCGCGCCATCGGAAAGGGCCCGGCTGTCGCCGGAGCGGTTATCTTCGTGACCACGTTTCCGGCGGTCGGTCGCATGCTCTCCGCCGATCCGGCCGGGACGGCGGTATTCACGCTCTGAGAATCATGTCGAAAATGTCACCCGTCGAGCGATGCTCGCGCCTGCTGCTGATGTCCGTCGAGCGCTCCGGTCTCTTTGCCGCGCGGGTCGTGCTCGTGGTGCTGGGAATCTGGGGCGCCAGCATCCTGGCCGTGGCCGCCATGCTCGCGACCGTGCTGCTCGGGCTGGCCGGCGTGCTCCTGCTCCTCTGCAGCCTTATTCTCCTGCCGGTCGGACGTCAGGCATTCTCGAAGCTTCGCGCCGGCGCGGCGCTCCGGGTTCTGTGGCGCTCGGCGATGCCGAAAGCGGATCCTCCGCCGGGAATCCCCATCCCCGCCGGCCAGGCGCCCGCGCTACGGGAGATGGTCCGCGAGGCGCTGGAGAGCTATCGGCTGCGGCGGATCTCCGACATCCGGATCGTCTCCGACCGCTCGCTCGGGCTGGTTCCGGAGGAGGGACGGGCGTTTCCCGGATTCCGGCGCGAGTATCTCGTGATCGGGATGCAGCTGCTGCAGTCGGTCTCGGCCGAGGAGCTCGAGGCGCTCCTCTTTCAGCTGCTCGGCCTTCGCCGCGGCATCTACTCCGCGTTCCTCCGGACGATCGAGCCGCTGGCCGGCTTCTGGGGGCGCCTTCAGGATCGTATCGGCGCACACTGGCTGGCGCCGCACGTTGCCCGCGTGGCAACGCGCCTGGCCGGATGGACGGCCCCGTACGGCATCACCCTGACCATTCTCCAGACGCTGGACGCCGACCGCCGCGCCGCGGAGATGGTCGGGCCGGAGCTCGTGGGGCGCGCCATCGTGCAGGAGATGGTGGCCGGGGCCTACCTCGAGCGGGTCTACTGGACCGGGCTGGCCGAGCGGGGGCGGAGCGCGGTATTCCCCACGGATGCCCTGGCCGGGGCGGAGCGCGCGCTGCGCCACGAGCTCGATCCCGGTCAGGGGAAGATCTGGCTGAACGAGGCGCTGGCCGTCGGTGGCGTGGCCGTGGGGAGCGAGGTGACGCTCAACGCGCGCCTCGGCAGGCTCGGCGTGCGGGGAGTCTTCACGGAGATCTCCTCGCCATCGGCCGCCGAGACCCTGTTGGATCGGGCGCTGCCGGAGATGCTTGCCACGCTCCAGAAGGAGCTGGCCGAGCAGTACGATCCGATCTGGAAGGCGCGGTACGATCGCGCCATGGCCGCGCGACGGAAGCGGGTGGATCTGGAGGAGAAGGAGCGCTCCGGGAGCACGCTGAGTACCGAGGAGCTCGAACAGCTGGCCGAGCTCGTCGCCGCCGAGCGTGGGATCGATGCGGCCGAGCCGCTCTATGCACGGATACTCCAGGCGAATCCGGCTCACCCGGAGGCACGCTTCGCGCTCGGTCGGATCGGGCTGGCGCGTGGCGAGGAGACGGGACTCGGCATGATCGAGGGGGCCATCGAGGAGCGCCCGTCGCTGGTGCTGGAGGGGGTGGAGAGCATGTACGCCTATCTGACCGGGCAGCGGCGGTTCGGCGATGCCGACGCGCTGGTGGCGCGCTATCGCGAGAAGAGCGAGGGGGAGATCGCCAGCCGGGAGCGGCAGGCGGAGCAGGCGCGCGTGGAGCGCTCGCAGCTCAGGTTCAACGATGTCTACGAGCCGCATGGCCTCCCCGAGGCGCAACTGGCGCGGATCCGCGCGCACGTGACCCGGATCCCCGGCGTGGTCGAGGCCTATCTGATGCGGAAGGTACTCCGCCTCTCGACCGAGCCTCCCCTGTTTGTGCTCGGGGTGTTGCTGCGGCGTCCGGCCTCTCGGCTGTTCGGTGAGAGTCGGGAGCGGATCGACGCGGAGAACAGGATCGCCGCCGATCTGGCGGCGTTCGGAGAAGTACGGATCGTCCACCTGGAGCTCGACGTCAACCGCCCGATGCTCCGCGTGGTCAGGAGTGTCGACGGCGCCAGGTTCTATCCGGAGGCCCAGGCGGCGGGCCCGGTTTCTCGCTGGCGCGCCGGCGTCGGATCGGTCGCCGCGCGGTCCGCCGACGCGGAACCGGCCGCGGAGGAATCCGATGACGAAGGATCCGACGACAACGGACCGGACGGCGCTTCGTGACGTGAGGCATCGATCGGGAAGCGCTTGGCGGCGGGGACGGCGGCAAGGGACGGGGAGCGTCTCCACGCCCCTCGCCGGTTCTCCCCATGGGGGAGAGAACATCGCCCGCACGAGTGGCTTCCGGTTGCGAGCCCGGAGTTCACCGCGTGATCGTGATCCGCTGCTGCGAGACGCCGTTGCGCGTCGAGACGCGGAGGATGTAGGTGCCGGGGAGCATGCCGCCGACGTCGATCCGCTCGCTCTGCTCTCCGGCCGGATATCTCTTCCCCTCGATCAGCCGATAGGGGAGCCCGCCGGTGGCCGCCACCATCTCCAGCGATATCGCCGACTCCCGCGCCAGCGTGAACGACACGTCCAGATAATCGCCGGCGGCCGTGAGCTTCGCCTGGCTCAGCGTGACCGTCCGCGATCCGGCGCTCTTCGACATCGCCGTGGATTCGGTCACCGACTCCCGCTCGGTCCAGACGGCGCGCGTGGCGCGCGGGGTGCTCGAGCTCTGACGCTGCTGCGCCTGCGCGGTGACGGTGATCAGCAGTCCGGCTATGATCGTGCAGATTCTGGTACTCGTGCTCATGGCTCATCGCGATTTGGTTGCATTCCGGTCTGCTCCACGCCCTTAGAACCCGTGCCAACCCCTCGAAGCGTCGTTGCCGGCGCGGATTCGCGTGGTGCGCCCATCCGTGATCCGACGCACGTTCACGGCGCGTGAAGTTCGGTCACGAACGGGCGCGCTTCTTCCCCGAAGCGCATCACGCGGCGTTTCGAGAATCCGCGCGCGAGCATCCTCCCCCCACTTCCGGCCATCACCCATCCTTCCCATGCGCGACCGCCGGTTCGAGATCGCCGACCTGGTCGGACGCCTGCCGCGCGCCACGCTCCACGCCGCCGGACGGCGCCACCGGGCTCGCGATCGACGGGACGCCACGGCGCGCGCGGATGGACGAGAGGAAACCGCGATGATGAGCGGAGCGATGATGAATCGGGCGGCGATGAACGACGACGGGGAGAAGCCGAAGCCCCTCCCCGTCGTTCTCTCGATACAAGATGCGATCGACGATCGCGGCGTTCAGGGGAGCGCGGCCAGGCGAAGGTTGATCGTGTGGGTGAAGATCGCTGGGCTTCCGGGAACATGCCGGTAGCCGAGGCTGCCGTCGAGCCAGAGGCCGTCGATCACGCGCATCTCCACGCCCGCCTGCAGCGAGCCGGTGAGCCCTCCCGCGCTCTCCCCCTTCAACGCGATGGCGCCGGTGCCGGTGTAGTCCACGAAGCCCTTCAGCGCGTTTGTGCCGATGTAGAGCCGCGCGCCGAGCGAGATCGAGGCGAGCATGAAGCTGTCCGAAACCGCCGCGCGGGTGGAGGCGGCGTTGACGCCGATCAGAATCTGTCCGCTCTGTCCGAAGAGGGGATGCGCGTAGGTGGTCCAGAAGCCGTAGCCGGAGAGGAAGGAGTTCTTCGCCAGGCTGTCCGGCGAGTCGCCGCGCACGGCCAGGCCGATATCGAGAATCTCACCGTTCCACATCTGCTCCTGATACTTCACGCGGCCGGAGACGATCTGCGAGTCGAGCGTGGCCACCTCGTTCTGCGCGGCGCACGAGCGCACCAGCGAATCGACGCTCGCCTTCTGCGCCGGCGGCAGCGAGAGGTACTGCACGCGCGTCATGTTCTGCGCGGCCAGCACCTGTCCCATGCAGTTGGATTCGATCTGGGTGATCTTGGCGCCGATATCGAACAGGGAGCTCAGAAACGCCTCGTTCATCCGAAGGTCGGTGTTGTCGATCGGCGTCAGGCGCAGGCCGAGCGCCACCGATCGTCCGCCGGAGGAATCGGTGCCGGTGCCGAGCGAGATCCTGAGGGAGTTGAGCAGGTGATTGCTCCGATAGGAGGCAAGCGACTGGTTGCCGGCGGCCAGTCCGTACGGCGCCACCTCCAGCGCGAAGGAGGAGGGAATGGCTCCCTGCGCGGCGATGCCGGCCAGCGTCAGGGCCACCGTCCGGAGCTTCGAGGGACGGAGGATCGTGGTCGGATGCGCGTCCAGGATGGCGAAGGCCGGATAGTCCGGCACCGCCATGTCGATCTGACCGGAAAGGTGCTGCAGCAGGCTGTCGGCGAACGTGCTCGAGTCCACCTGCGCCGAGGCGGTGGCCACGCCGAACAGAAGGAACAGCAGCACGAGCGCGCGCCGCGCCATGCGAGGCATGGTAACAGTGGTGATCATGATGTACTCCGGTTGTGGCTTAGGCGAGCGTCGCCGTGAGAATGTTGGTCACGTGCGTGGCGGTCGTGGTGCCGCTTGCGTCGACCACGCCGAGCTGCGTCTTGGCGCCGGTGGTCGCGTCGGCCTGCGACACGGCCATCTGCACCTGGTAGTTGTTCCCCGCTCCCTGCGGATCGATCGTCGTGGCCGTGCACCAGAGCAGGCACCCGGTGTTCCCGCTCGGCGGCATCGGCAGCGCGTACGTGTCGTCGTCCGTGTTCTGGTTGTTGCCGGTCACGTCCAGGAGAAGATCGTTGCTGTTCGGCTTGAAGATCTGGAGTCGATAGGTGGTGACCTGTGGTGTCGGAAAGAGCAGATCGACCGACACGACGCCCTGATTGGGGTCGATGGAGATGGTTTGCATGGCTCGGACCGTAGATAGTGTATGATACCCGATCCCCTCCCGACACGCGGCCGGAAGGATCGTCGCTGACATGTTCGGAAACCGTTGCCTGTTCCGTGTGGGGTGTGGACACTCGGCGCGCGCCGGACTCTGGACCCTTCTCTACCGTTCCACCGTTGGGGACGCGCCGCCGTCCGTCGGCCGCAAAGATATCGATGCCGGGGAAACTTCCCAGCCGGGGAGCTTCGTCCCGTTCGGCCGGACAAGCAACGGGCGCCGGCGACCATGCTGAGCACGATCCCCGACGCCCGTTTCTCGAAATGATGTTCCCGTCGTCGCGGCTCCGGACGAGATCACTCGCCGTAGGCGCTCCGGTCGATATCCTGCGATGCTCCCGAATAGAGGTCGATGCGGAGGAAGCGCTCCACGCCACCACGCTTGGTCCGCGCCAGCAGGTAATTCTGCCCCTTGGCGATGGTGGTTGCGAGGGCAACCTTTCCGGTGGCGCGATCGATCGAGCCGCTGGCGTCACGCTCCTCGCCGCCGGGGCTCTTCACGTACAGCTCGGCGTCCGGCGAGACCGTGAAGCGCGCGATCGCCTGGAGTCCGCCTTCCATGCGCGCGGTGGTGTAGCTCATCGCGTAGGTCGGCGTGCCGGCGTCGAAGATCGGCTGCGGTCCGCCCGGGCGTCCGGCCATCAGCGCGGCGTGGATCCGTCCGAGCGACGAGGCATCGCGCACGGTACAGCTGTAGGTGACCGAGGCACTCGCGGCCGGCGCGTCGGAGCTGCTGGCGGCCGCTTCCCTGGCGCCGGTGACGACCTTCGACACGATCCCCGGCTCCTCGATCTCGGCGCCGTTGGCCTTGAGCACTCCTTCCACCCACGCGCGCTCATCGGGACGCGAGAGATCATCGAACGTAAAGGTGCAGGTGATCGACGGAAGGCTGGGGGGATCGCTGGCCAGAAGGCCGGCGCGTGGAACGAGGATCATCATCGCGCCCGCCACGACGATGGCGAGCACGGAAGCGGGAATGCCGTATCGGCGCAGCAAAGGCAACATTTGAAGAGAATTGAGAATGAAGAATGATGAACCATGAAATCACGTTGCTCATGGCTCGGACTACTCGGCGCCGCGGAAGAGAATTGAGAATGAAGAATGCTGAACCATGAAATCACGTGGCTCATGGCTCGGACTACTTGGCGCCGCGGAAGAGAATTGAGAATGAAGAATGCTGAACCATGAAATCACGTGGCACATGGCTCGGACTACTTGGCGCCGCGGAAGAGAATTGAGAATGAAGAATGCTGAACCATGAAATCACGTGGCACATGGCTCGGACTACTTGGCGCCGCGGAAGAGAATTGAGAATGAAGAATGCTGAACCATGAAATCACGTTGCTCATGGCTCGGACTGCTTGGCGCCGCGGAAGAGAATTGAGAATGAAGAATGCTGAACCATGAAATCACGTGGCTCATGGCTCGGACTACTTGGCACCGCGGAAGAGAATTGAGAATGAAGAATGCTGAACCATGAAATCACGTGGCTCATGGCTCGGACTACTTGGTTCCGCTGGAGCGATGCGGATCCCTACGAGGCAATCCTCCCAGGGTTGCGAAAGAGGCATGAGGTTGGCCACGAACAGGGAATCGGTGAGCGGTTACGACGATCCGCCCCGACTGATGGTTGCGGCTGACCGTTGCGGCTGACCGCTCCGTGTACGGTGACCTGAGGCAGTCCCATACCTGATCGGCGGTGATTTCATCATTCTTCATTCTCAATTCTCAATTCTCTTCAAATTCCTTTGAAGAGCTCGCTGGCCTGGCCGACGAGGAAGGGGCTCAGCATCGCGGCGGCCTTCGAGAGTAGCTGGGCGTTGGAGGTGACGAAGCCGTTTCTCTTCAGCCACTTGCGGTGTTTGGCGCGGCACTCCCCGTGCTGACACCGATGGACCAGGTGGAACGATCGATGCCGGAGCGTGATGTAGATCGGCAGATACATCGCCAGCAGCAGTAGCGTGGCGAAGATGCCCCAGGTGGTGGCGATGCTTTCGAGCAGGTGCCTGAGGCCGGTGGCGTCGACGCCGCTCTCCCGCGGATAATAGGAGATGGCCCATCCGAAGAACGCGTGCAGCCGTATGATCGCCGTCACCAGCACCGCCGCGCCGAAGTAGAAGATGACCTTGCACTCCTGCGATTGCGCCGCCATGTAGTGCGTGATGTCGTTGCTCGGGTCGGATTGATTCTCCTGGTTGTTGCCTGGGGCAGGCTTACCCTCCTGGTTGTCGGTGGCGTAGATCCATTGCAGGTACGGCTTCGGCGTGTAGAGCATGATTGCTCCGAGAGAGATAAGAAAGATCGCCGATGTGAACGTGAGGCAGTTCAACGCGAAGACGACGGTGTGCAGTGCCGATGCATTCGCCTCGGATGTCGTGATGATGGAGATAACCTCATCGGCAATTTTGTGGTGCGTATATGTGACAATGAAAACGGAGATAACGGCGGAAGCAAGAAGTGCGACGACACCGGATTGCGTGATGGCATTCCATCGAGAGATATTTGAATTGCCGTTGCTTCCATTGCCGGGTATAGGCTTCTGTAGCTTTGCGGAATGTCCATAGAATATTATCCATAGCCCTGAAACGATTGTGCCGATGCAGACGATTGCGTGGAGGAATGCCGCGGAAACCCAGCCTATGCGCGCGGTGTCGATGCCGTGAATTTGAGCGGGAGTGAGCCCGGCAAGGTGCGGCAGATTGCCGAGATCGACCGGGCGTAATATCTGATATGCCGGGATGCCGAAAATGCTTCCGCCGATCAATGCCGATTGCGTCAGAAATGCGCAGATAAGCACGAATCCGGTGGTGGAAATTGGAATCGCGCAGATCCATCGCCGCCATCGGACGGCGCCTGGCTCCTTGGAGTCCGCGTTGGAATCGTTCGATATCGTGGAGGGAGCCGTGATGATTTTCGGCTGCGCGCTCGTGGTCTGTGGATCGGACATGGCTATGTACGCGTGATGGGTTCGGACCGTTGGTCCGAACGTGGATCTGGAACCGTGCGGAAGGGGCACCGTCGGGCGTGGGATGGCCGTGGAACTGCGTGGGGTGGCACGCCCGCCGGCCAGGAAGGGCAACCTAGCAAAGCACCCCCGAAATGCAAAGCGGGGAAGCCGCCCCGGCCTCCCCGCTCTCATGATCACGATCTCGGATCTATCGCCCGAACCGGGTCGCTCTTAGACCAGGTCCATCAGGTCGCGCACCTTCATCGGCCCTTCCACGGCGCAGAATCCCTCGCCGTAGCGCGCGCCGATCAGAAATCCCCAGTGCCGCATCCGCGCCACGATATACTCCATGAACTCCGGCTGCGACACGAACGTCGTCGGCTCGCCCGGACGCGGCTCCGGAGCGCGCCCAGGCACGGTGAACTGCGACGAGTAGGCGGCAACGGCCTCCATCTTCTGATCGAACACGTCGCTGACGTCCACGATGAAATCCGGCGTCCGCTCGTAGCGCTGCATGTAGGTGAACATCCGCTCGGGACGGTGAGGCGCCTGCACGCCGTCGAAACGGGTCTCGATGTGCCGGAGCCCCGCGTCGAAATATGCCTCGCGCACCAGTCGATGCGCGTGCTCGTGATCCGGATGCCGATCCTTCTCCCAGGGGAAGAGTATCACCTTCGGACGGAAGTGCCTGATGGCGCGCACCACCGCGGTGATGTTCTCCTTGGTGATCTGGATGTCGCCATCCGGCATGCCGAGGTTCCAGCGCAGCTCCCGGCCGATGCCGAGGACCTGGTTGGCGCGCTCGGTCTCGGCATGGCGCAGATCCATCGAGCCGCGCGTGCCGCGCTCTCCCTGGGTCAGATCGCAGATCGCGAAGGTCCGCCCGAGCTGGCGTGCCTTCAGAAGCGTGCCGCCGATGCAGAGCTCGGCGTCGTCGGGATGTGCCGCAAAGGCGAGTATGTCCACCATGGCTTCGATGATTCGGTTCCGGGAGGGGGCCGTGCCTCGGCGCGGCGTATCGGAGTCTGTGCCTCGGCGCCGGGAGGCGTCTCGGGCATCTCAGGCGGCCAGCCAGCCGCCGTCGACGGCGATGATCTGGCCATTGACGTAGTCGCTGGCGCGGGAGGCCAGCCAGAGGATCGTTCCCTTCAGGTCGTCCGGCTCTCCCCAGCGTCCCATCGGGATGCGGGCCAGCAGTGCCTGGTAGCGCTCGGGATTGTTCCGGAGCGCCTCGGTCGCCTCGGTGTGGAAATATCCCGGCGCGATCGCGTTGACGTTCACGCCGAGGCGTCCCCACTCGTTGGCCAGGGCGCGCGTAAGGCCGGCCAGACCGCTTTTGCTGGCGGTATAGGCCGCAACATTCAGGCCGCCGGAGAAGGAGAGGAGGGAGGCGATGTTGATGATTTTGCCGTGTCGGCGCTCGATCATTCCCCGGCCGATCTCCTGGCAGAGAAGGAAGACGCCGGTGAGATTCACGTCGAGCACCGCGCGCCAGTCCTCGAGCGGATAGGCTTCGGCCGGCGAGCGCCGGATGATGCCGGCGTTGTTGACCAGAATGTCCACGCGCCCCATCAGCTCCGTTGCCTCGGCGGCCGCGCGCCGCGCTTCCTCGGCCGTTCCCATGTCGGCCACGATGATCTCGGCGCGGGCGCCGGAGGCGGTGAGCGCGTCGCGGCGCTCCTCGAGCGTCCGCCGTTCGCGGCCGAGCAGAAGCAGGCTCGCGCCGGCATCGGCCAGGATCTCGGCCGCGGCGGCGCCGAGCCCGCGCGAGGCGCCGGTCACCAGAGCGACCCGGCCGGTGAGGTCGAAGAGGGATGTCGCTGCCATGTCGTCGAGGTTTGGCCGTTCGGATGCGTGCTCCCCGCGATCGGGTCCGCGGGGGCGTGCCGGTCAGACGATGATGTCGCTGCCGGCGTTCCCCATCACCTCGATGCCGTTGCGGACGATCCTGACGTTCCGTCCGGCGAAGTTCAGCACCCAGACGCGTCCGGAGGTGATCAGCGTGTTGACGCCGAGGATGAAGTCGATCTGCGTGCCGAGCCCGCGCTCGGCATCCGAAAGGTCCATCAGCAGATACTCGCAGTCGCCGAGCGACACGTCGCCGGCAACGAGATCCGGGGAGCGGTAGACCTTCATCTTCTCATCGGCGCCGGCCACCTCGAGCTCGAAGCTGAGCTCCGAGCGTCCGAGGAGCTGCGGCGCGCGCGCGGCGTTGATCACCGAGTAGCCGGAGCCGGTGTCGATGATGCCGCGGAGCTCCCGGCCGTTGAGCGTGAAGGGGATCATCGTCAGGCCGCGATGGAACTCCGCCGGGATCACCGCCAGCTCGCGACGGAGCGGCTGATCGGCGAAGCCGATCTGGTGACGCTTGAAGTCGAGGATCAGCGGCATCGACAGGAGCACCTGCGCGCCGAGCGCCAGCGGCGCGTCGAACGGGATCTCCGACAGATGCTCCAGCTCGGCGACGGTGGCCGGAACGTCCCGGAACTCCATTTCGAGAAAACGCACCGAGCCGAGCGCGACCGCCGCGTTCGGCGCCGACGACTGCGGTCCGGAAAGGAAGCGACGGGCGCCATCGGGGGAGAGGAGCGTGCGCGGCGTGCCGGTATCGAGATAGGCGAGCACGAGACGATCGTTGATCTCGGCCTGCACGAAGAGCTTGAGCTGATGAATCGTGAACGGAACCATGCGAACCTGGCTGTCTGTGTCCGGGAAATGACCGGCAAATCTACTGCTCCGGCCGCATATCCTAGGCCCGGGTTCCATTTGTTACCGCGCCGCGCGCCGCCGCGCGCCGCCGCTCGGCCATCGAAGCGCCCCATCGTGGAAGCTCATCGCGGAGACTCCACGACGGTGGCCTCGTGTCGCGTTGCCGGATGAGGGGACGATCAGGGAATAATCGCGTCCACCTCGATCTCGACGATCATCGCCGGGTCGATCAGGCGCGATACCTCGACCATCGTGGCCACCGGACGGATCTGTCGGAAGAACTCGCCGTGCGCCCGGCCGATCTCCTCCCACCGCGAGATATCGGTGACGAACATCCTGGTGCGGACCACGTGCTCCAGCGACGCGCCGGCGCGCTCGAGCGCCCGGCGGATGTTGCCGAGCGCCTGCATCGTCTGCGCGTAGGGATCGTCCGGGCCGACCACCGCGCCGGTCTCATCGGTTGCCGTGGTGCCGGCCACCTGCACGAACGGTCCCACCTTCACCGCGCGCGAATAGCCGACGATCGGCTCCCAGGGCGCGCCGCCGCTGATGTTTTCACGTATCATCATGGAAGAGATGTTGAGCATGGAGAGTGAGGAATCATGAAGTCGCCGCCGTGCTCCGGCTCGGTGAGGCCGGCCTGGGCCTCCGCTTCGACATGCGCGGGGCGTGATGCCCGGGCTCCCGATCCGTTCGATCCGGCGTCGGCGGATTACACGCGGCTGAACCCGGGCGTTTCATCCATCCGTCCGATGCTCGTCGCGCAGCCTCTTCTTCGTGATCTTGCCGGAGCCGGTGCGGGGGAGCTCGGAGAGAAAGATCACCGAGCGCGGCACCTTGTAGCCGCCGAGATGCTCGCGGCAGAACTCGATGATCTCCCCCTCGGTGGCCATCTCCCCATCGCGCAGCACCACCGCGGCGCGCACCGTCTCGCCGAAGATCGGGTCCGGCACGCCGAAGACCGCCGCCTCCAGAATCCCCGGATGCCGATAGAGCACGTTCTCCACCTCGATCGAGTAGATGTTCTCCCCGCCGCTGATGATCATGTCCTTTTTCCGATCGACGATCGTGACGTATCCCTCGTCGTCGAGCACGGCCAGATCGCCGGTGCGGAGCCAGCCGTCGGAGAATGCCGCGGCGGTCTCCTCCGGAAGTTGCCAGTAGCCGGGAGTCACGGTCTCCCCCCGCACCCAGATCTCCCCGACCTCCGTTTCGTCGTCGCGCACGTCGCGTCCATCCTCGCCGACCACGCGCAGCTCCACGGTGATGAACGGGCGTCCGGTCTTCGCGCGGTAGCGGAACTGCTCCAGCGCCGGGAGATGCCGGAGGCTCTCCTTCAGGAGGCTCAACGTCAGGTAGGGGCTGGTCTCGGTCATCCCGTAGGTCTGGCAGTATTCGCAGCCGAAGAGATTGACGATGCGGCGGATCACCTCCGGGGCGATCGCGGCGCCGCCGCTCAGGATCACCCGAAGGCTCGAGTAGTCGTGCGCGCCGGCCGACGGATGCCGCGCCATCAGGTTGAGCATCGTCGGGATCAGGTTGGTGATCGTGATCTTCTCCCGCTCGATCGCCGCGAGCGTCTCGCCGGCATCGAACCTCGGGAGCATCACGTGCCGGCCGCCGACCATCGTGATCGCGAACGTGGCCCACGCGTCGGCCAGATGGAACATCGGGGCGATATGGCCCCAGACGTCGCTCTCGCCGAGCTGGAGCTCGGCGATCGTGCCGAGGGCGTGGGTGGTCACGTTCCGGTGGGTGAGCATCACCCCCTTGCTCCGGCCGGTGGTGCCGCTGGTGTAGTAGAGATGCGCCACCGCGTCGGCCTCGACGCGCGCCGGAGTGAACGCTCCCTGATGCTCCACGAGCGACCGCGCGTAGTCGAACTCCGGCAGCCCGCCGTCGTCGGCGATCGGCGTGTCGGTCCAGAGGATACCTTCCAGGGGAATGTCGAGGCGGCGAAGGGCGCTCACGAGCGGAGCATGGGCCGGGGAGGCCACAAGGAGGCGCGCGCCGGCATCGCGCAGGATCACGGCAAGCTCCTCCGGGGCCAGCCGGATATTCAGCGGCGCGAGGATGGCGCCGATGCCGGCCGTGGCGTAGTAGGTCTCCAGAAACTGGAGGGAGTTGCCGTCGAGGATCGCGATCCGGTCCTCCGCGCCGATGCCGCGCGAGCGCAGGAACCGCGCGAGGGCCGTTATCCGATCGTAGATCTCCCCGTAGGTCAGCCGGGCGCCGCCGTCGACGACCGCGATGTTGTCGACGTGAAGATGTCGCGCCCGTTCGAGCGTCTGCCAGATGGTCATCGAAGGTCCTGCCCGCGCGGGCCAAGCCAGTATCGGTGGGTACGTGAGGCGATCCGGAAGCCGAGCGAGCGGTAGAGCGAGACGGCCGGAAGATTCTCCTCGAACACATTCAGCCGGAGCTTCAGCTTCCCCTCATCGGCAAGCCGGCACATGGCGCGGGTCGTCAGCGCGCGGCCGATCCCGCGGCCCCGCTCCCGGCTCCGCGTGGCCAGGCTCTCGATGGTCCCCTCGTCGGGACCCGCGTCGACGACCGAGCAGAAGCCGACGGCCGAGCCCTCGCGCTCGGCGATCCAGAGCCGGAAGCCCTCCACTTCGGCGTAGGAGGCGATCGTCTCGGCGGTCTGCCGCGCGAACGACCGCTCGCCGCCGAATGCCTCATTGTAGATCGCGGCCCAGACGGCGTGATCCTCCCGGCCGCGGTAGGCGCGGATCGAGACTCCCTCCGGCATGCTTCGCTCCGGCTTCGGGAGCGCCGGACGGGTCATCTCCAGATCGGCCTCGACCGGGGCGAAGCCGCGCCGCTCCAGGAATCTCCGCCCCTCGGCCCACTCGTCCGGGCAATTGCACTGAACGATCCTCTCCCCCCGCTCCGAGCGCGTCGCCAGCGCGTAGAGCTCCGCGCCGATGCCACGTCGCCGGCGCTCGGGGTGGACGATGATCCGGAAATGCCGGATCGTCTCCGCGCCGCGCTCGCCGTCGAGGAGGGTGGAGGTGAGCAGCCCGACGATCCGGCCATCCTCCTCGGCCACCGCGAAATCGCGCGCGCGGCGGTTGAAGGGCATGCCGGCGAACGAGCGCCATCCGGCCGCGCTCACCGGCTGTATCGTCGGATCGAGATCGCTCGCCTCGGCGAGGAAGGTCGCGATCTCCTCGGCGTCCTCCTCCCGATGCGGACGGAGGCGCCACCCGGCGCGGCTATCGGATCGTGGCTCCATCACGCTCGGGCGCTCACTTCGAGACATCCGCCGAGGTCAGCTCCCAGTGCAGCTTCAGGTCGGAGCCGTTCTTGACCGGCAGACCGAACAGATCGCGGCTGACGAAGCCGACGCCGCGGGCGAAGTAGTAGCGGTCGGGACGCTGGATCAGGCTGTCCGGCACCAGGCCGTTGACCGAGCGCTGCACCTGCAGATACTCGTAGCAGTGGAAGGTGCCGGCCACCACCTTGATGGTGGTGTCGATGGCGCCGACCTGCCAGTACTTCAGCACCGTGTCGACCACGTCCCCGTCCTCGTTGAGATACTCGGAGCGCGTCACCTCGAAGGTGTCGCCGGTCTTGGCCGGGTACTTCGCGATGAGGCCGGGGCGCGAGCCCTTGATCCAGATAGGCCAGAGGTAGAAGCCGTCGGAGCGGTTGGCGTAGAGCGTCTGGAGCGGAACATTGATCTGATACCAGTGCTCGCCGCTGATCACCGTGTCCCGCTCGATGAGCGTGGTGTCCTGGCCGGAGTTGACCACGGTGCCGTACTGGTTGTACTGCACGAAGTTGCCGTACCAGACGTTGCCGAGGGCGATCGGGACGATCCGGTTGATGTCTCCGGCCTTGACGTGGTCGTTCGACGGGTTCGGGTCGGGATCGGTCGCGTTGTCGCCGCAGCCGGCGAGCCAGGTGGCGCCGACCAGTCCGGCGCCCGCGAGTATGAGGGTGAGAAGGTTCTTCATCGCCATTCTCCGGAATCGGGAAAGGAAGATCGGACGGGGCGCGCGCCGGTGATGATGGCTTCTCAGAGAGGGCGCGTCGCCGAGAGTGTCCGGGTCGGGATCACGAAAAGAAAGTTCGGGCCTGAAAGCTCGACCGGGCTCCAGCCGAGCGCGCGGAGCGTGGCCGCGTACTCGGAGGCATGCCGGATGTCGACGATGCGCAGACGTCCGCCCGGCTTGAGCACGCGCGCGATCTCGCGGATCGCCCTGGTGCGTCCCTCCTGGTCGGGCACGTTGTGGATGGCCCAGCTCGAAAGCACCACGTCGAACGACGCATCGGGGAAGGGGAGGTGGCGCATGTCGGCGTCGATCAGCTCGACCCGGTCGGCCACTCCCTCGATAACCGCGTTCCGGAGCGTGGCCCGGCGGCTGTTACCGGCCTGATCGGCGCCGCGCCAGATATCGATGCCGACGGCGCGTCCGCCGGAGAGCTGTCGCGCCGCGGCCAATAGCATCAGCCCATGACCGCAGCCGACGTCGAGCACCTGCTCGTCGCCGCGCCACGGGATGCCGCCGACCACGCGGTCGCGCAGCTTGAGCTTGCCGACGCGGCTTCCCCAGAACATCGCCAGCGCGGAGGCGCCGCACCAGCAGGCCATCCAGAGCAGGGCGCTCCTGAGCTGGGGGAGCCATGGCTCGGAGAAGAAGGTGCTCGCGATGAAGCCGATCAGGCCGAGGATGCTGGCCGCGGCCAGGCCGATCTGTATGCCCGGCGCGTCAAGGCCGTAGCGCGGCCGCGCTCCCGGCTCGACATCGGGAAGCGCCTCGACGGCGACGGCCTCGATCTTACTTGCCACGGCGTTTTCCCTTCGACTGCTCCACCTTCGCGATCTCCGGATAGGCTTCGTCGGCGGCGTTGGCGATCTGCTCGATCATGTACTTCATCTCGTCGACATCCATCAGCCGGAGGTGGTTATCCATCCGGATGTAGAGGATATCGTCCGAGTAGGCGAGCTTCACCGAGTCGAAGTGATGATTCAGCTCCAGGAGCCTGGTCGGCAGCGCCTCACCGGCCGGCAGATCCTTCCGGTCGGCGAGCTTGGCCATCACCAGCACGATATCGCCGCTGAGCGCCACCTGCACGGTGAACTCCTTGTAGTTCTTGCCGGTTCCATCGACCTGATAGAATCCGTCCTCGACCTTCGAGTAGTTGTAGCCGGACTGATCCAGGAGCGTGACCAGCCGGGTCGCATCGGGCGTGGCGGCATCGGTCTGCGCGCGAAGGAGCGCCGGTGAGGCAAACAGGGAGATGACGAGCGAGAACAGAAGTGCGGAGACGTGATGCCGGTTCATGATCGATCCTCGGGCCTGGTCGGGCCGGCCGTGATTGTTCGAAGGAAATTCGGGCGGCGCCGGGAGGGGATGGCGTGCCCTGGGGGAGACCGGACAAAGCTACGCAGAAGAGATGCATTCCGATGCGGCCTCCCACGTGCATCGCGCGGCTCATCGGTAGCCGCACGTCTTCAGCGCGCGCTGTTCGCGGTATCACGGCGCAGCCTGAAGAGCTGCGCCTACCGTCTGAGACGGGGAGCCTGGAACGCCTGGTGGGCGCACGTCTTTAGCGCGCGCTGTTCGCGGTATCACGGCGCAGCCTGAAGAGCTGCGCCTACCGTCTGAGACGGGGAGCCTTGTTCGTCCGGTAGCCGCGCGTCTTTAGCGTGCGCTGTTCGCGGTATCACGGCGCAGCCTGAAGAGCTGCGCCTACCGTCTGAGACGGGGAGCCTTGTTCGTCCGGTAGCCGCACGTCTTTAGCGTGCGCTGTTCGCGGTATCACGGCGCAGCCTGAAGAGCTGCGCCTACCGTCTGAGGCGAGTGGGCGTGGTAGGCCCGGTAGCCGCGCGTCTTCAGCGCGCTTTTCGGCGTCCGTATTCACGTCAGTCGTTACAGGCCGAGCTTGTGCAGGATCAGATCGATCTTCCCGCGGATCCCGAGGCTGTAGCCGAAGCGTCCGGCCGTGCCGCGCCCCTCGTGCTCCACGTAGTCGTTGATCGGGAAGTCGAGCATCCGGTAGCCCTCCTTCTGGGCCGCGGTGAAGTTCTTCAGCGTCGGCATCCCGTGATGCTCGAACGGGGGAAAGTGCGCGTACAGCTCGCGCCGCAGGAGCATGTGGGGGGTGGTGACGATCGGCACGCCGCGCGAGGCGAGAAACCCGCGATGATCCACCGTGACCAGTTTGCCGATCCCATACGCGCGCTCGTCGGCCAGCAGCCGATCCCGCATCCCCTCGAGAAATCCTCCCCGAAGGGTGAAGGCGTCGGAGTCGAAGACGTAGATGAGCTCGGCGGTGAGGGTCCGCATCGCCAGGTCGAGGGCCGGGCCGTGGAAGATGTTCTTCTCGAGCAGCATCGGTCGGAGCGAGGGGGCGAACCGGCGCTCGAGCTCCGTGATCACCTTATGGGACCCGTCGCGCGAGCCATTGTCGATCAGGAGCGTCGGAACCTCCGGATAGTGCTCCATGAAGGTCGTCACCGCGCGCTCCAGGAGGTCGGGAGTCTGGAAGTTCACCACCACCGCCTCGATGCCGCTCGTGGTGCTCGTGTTCGCTTCGGCCATGCTGTTGGGAGATTGTCTCAGTCGAATTCGGTCGGCGCGTCGGGAGTCTCCCGAAGCTGGAACATCCGCTCCACCTGCCACCGGGTAACGCGGCCGAGCGAGAGCTCGGGGAGCTCGGCCAGACGGAAGAAGCCGACGGCCGGAGTCTCGTAACTCGTTGTCGGCTCGCCGCCGGTCTCCTGGCAGAGGAAGAAGAGCTTGTAGACGTACATCGGGCTGGGAGGCTGATGGGCGTGCCGGGCGCGATCGTAGATCGCCAGCAGCTTCGTGGCGCGCGCCTCGAGTCCGCTCTCCTCCACGATCTCCCGCTCGATCGCCTCGCGCGGGGTCTCGTTCACATCGGCCCAACCTCCGGGGAGCGACCAGAGCCCGTCTGCCCGCTCCTGGACCATCAGGATCGTGTCGTCGCGGAAGAGCGCGCCCCGCACATCCACCTTCGGCGTGGCGTAGCCCACATCTCCCTTGAACAGATCGAGCACCGGCTCGGCCGGCAGGTCGGCGGCCGAGGAGAGGATCTCCGCGGCGATCCGGCGGATCATCTCGTAGCGCTCGACGTCGTAATAATCCCGCGCGTAGGTCAGGCCGTTCTGGGCGATCGCCAGCAGGCGCTTCCCCCATTCCAGCCACTTCGGGTCCCGGTTATCCAATCGTATCGCTCCCGGATGATTCGTGACCTGGCTCGCCGGCGGCCCGCCGGACGTCGGCCCGCCGGACGTCGGGCGGCCAGAGGCGCGCGCGCTGGAGCAGGCCCTCGATGAAGGGCGCCTTGGCCGCGGTGTAGCCCTCCCGGTCGTCCGGGAATCGCGCGGCCAGATCGAGCTTCAGTGCCTGATAGGCCGCCGCCTCGGCCGGATGCGCCCGGAGATAATCACGGAAGAGCGTCATCATCCGCCACTGCTCGCTGGCGATCTCCACCATGTGGAGGTGATGCGTCCGCGCGTGTCCGCGGGCGAAGTAATGCCGGCGTGGAATGCCGAGCTCCCCCTTGTACTCGTAACCGAGCTCCTCCAGCGGCGCGATGCAGACGACCGCCTCCTCGAAGCTTTCGACCGCCACGGCGATGTCGATGATCGGCTTGGCCATGATCCCGGCAATGGCGGTGCTGCCGACATGCTGGATGTCGAGCACGTCGGGGCCGATCCTCCGGAGCAGCTCGCGCCGCTCCTGCTCGAAGAGGTCGCGCCAGGCCGGATCGTGCGGCCGCAGGAGCACGCGCCCCGGCTCCAGGCCGAGCGCCGGCTCCAGGGACGAGCCCGCAAGCGAGCCCGCGTGAGAGCCCGCGCCGGCATCCGCTGAATGAGATCGGGAGATCATGATGGGGCGCAATCTACGGCGCGGACCCGATCCACCGCCGGTGGAAATCGAGGTGCGCCGCGCCGTCGTGCAGCGAATCGCTCTCGGCTCCCTGAAGCGTTTCGGGCGCGTAGCCGCTGGCGATCCGCTCGATCGTCACCACGCCGTCGGCGGCGTCGAAGAGGATCCTCCACGATTTGATCGCCAGGACGAGTCCCCCTTCCGGACGCGCGCCGATTCGCCGATAGGGATGGGGGGAGGGATCGCGCGCGAGCAGGGAGGCGGCGTGCTCCCGGAAGTCGATGCCGTGCCGCTCGGCGAGCCATTCGGCCTGCTCCTCGGCCAGCGCGCTCCACTCCACGCGGGCCATCCCGGCGCGCTCCTCCTCGATCACCTCATCGAGCCATCCCATCCTCGACTCAGGGAACGCCTCGACATAGGGGAGGTAGGGCTTGATGTCGAGGATCGGCGTGCCGTCCAGGATGTCCACCTCCGCCACGCGAAGGGTGGCCCCCTTCACCTCGAGAAGGCGGACCAGGGAAAGGCCGATCGGATTGGGGCGATGCGGCGACCGGGTGGCGAAGAGCCCCCGCTTTCTGCGCGGACTCCGGGGCGGAAGCACCTTCGGCTTCCATGTGGCGTTCCGGTCGAAGACGTAGATGATCCAGATCCGCTCGAACCCGGCAAGATCCTCGAGCGCCTGCTCGAAGTTCATCCCGGGGTTGAGGGTGATGATCCCCTCGGCCGGCGAGGGGGCGGTCCCCGGCTGGCGCGGCGCGCGGTAGCGATCGTCGTACGGCGTGTTGATCACGCCGATGGGCGTGAACTGGAAGATGGAATCGGGCATTGAGGTTGTCGACTGCTGGATGCGGCGCGCGGGTAGCATGTCCGGCGGGGCGCCTCGGCTCAGCCCCGCGCCGTCGTGGAGCGCTCGGATGGTTCGGAAGGCTCGGCCGCGGAGGCCGGCTCCCACGGTTGCAGGATCTCGTGCACGTTGCCGAAGGGATCGCGGAAGGCGATGAAGCGCCCGTACGGACAGGGAGCGATGCCGCTCTCCTCCTCGGACCATGCGATCCGGATGAACTCCACCCCCTTCTCTCTCCACGCGCGGTAGGTGGCGTCGATGTCGT
The DNA here is from genome assembly GCA_048498995.1 of Bacteroidota bacterium. Lineage (GTDB taxonomy): Bacteria > Bacteroidota > Ignavibacteria > OLB7 > OLB7 > JBEHWX01. Next base: position 18,484 of record JBEHWX010000037.1, on the reverse strand, counting down.
CGACGCGGAAGACGAGCGTGGCGCCGGTGCCGTTCGGATACTCGACCTCGGTTCTGACGCTGACCGGGTAGAGGAGGATCGGCGTGCCGCCGCCGTTGTCGAGCACGACCACCGAGCCGGGGCCGCCGCCGCGCTCGATGAAGCCGAGCGTGTCCACGTAGAACGCGCGCGCCGTCCCCGTGTCGAGGACGTTGATCTGAATGAGGGCGATCGTTCCGTTCATGAGCAGTTCACGAGCCGTTGCGTAACGCCGCGCGGCCGCGCCCGAATCGACGCGGCCGACGGATGAATTGTTGGTCGGAGAGATGGAGCGCCGGGCTGGGCCGTGCCTCAGCGCGCATCCGTCGGAAGGATCGCGACCCGACCGACCAGCGGCATCGGGATCACCCCCGTGCGACGAAGCCCGGTTGCCGGAGGAGCCGACGTCGCGAGAGCCGACGGCGCGACCCTGCCGAAGCCGCCGCCGGCGGGCCGGGTTACTCCCGCCGGAGCCGTCGTGTCCCACATCGCCACCGACCAGTCGAAACTACCTCCGACGCGGGTAATCTGGAACACCGGGAAGCGCCTCCCCGGCGCGTACCAGGTATACAGGTCGGTCGGGATCGTGTCGGTGGTCAGGTACTGGCCGTCCGAGGTGAACCTCGCGTCGATGGTCGCGCCGACCACGCGGACCCTGAGGGTCTTCTCGAACCGGCCGGCCGGCGTGGTCAGCGTGCCCCACGCATCGGCGCTGGTGGTCTGCGGCACCGAGCGATGGATGTTGGTGAAGGCGGAGGCGAACTCGCCGTAGGCGTGGCTGACCGTCCTGGATCCGAAGCCGAACGGAAGCCGGTAGACCGTGTCCGGCGATGAATAGCGCATCAGAAACCCGCTCGAGCCCTGGTAGTCTCCGAGGCAGAAGAAATACTCCGGGTCCTGACGGTAATACGCGGTAAGGCTGCTGTGGTCATCTCCCTCGGCGAGCGTCGAGCCGGGGAACATGGCGCCCATGGTCGTGCCGCCGGGAGCATAGTGCGTCACCAGGTAGCTCCCGGTCGGTCGCAGCGCGGAGAAGTCCCAGTTCCGCCCCGCGCCGGCGGGTCCGGGGTCGAGGGAGGAATCCTCCCGCATCAGATAATACCAGTGCTCCCGTGCCTTCGGGATATTCCAGCCGGTGATGACCGGAACGCCGTTGGCGTCGACCTTCGACGCGGTCTGGATCGTGTCCCCGCCGTTGCCGGGAGGATTCGATGGAGGATCGGAGGGATTGTCCTTGCAGCCGGCGGCGGCCAGCAGGCCCGCGCAGAGAAGCGCGGGGAGCGATCGATGGTAGTGGCGCATGATCACGTCCCGATGTGTGGCGCGTCCATCGTCCGGGCGCGTCCGATGAAAGGAAATGGATACGCGGGAGCACGCCGAGGTGGGAGCCCCTCGGGAAGATTCCGGCCGCGTGCTAGTTCCCGACATAGGTCATCGAATCGACGATCTGATGGTTGTCGTTGTACACCCACGCGACATCCGGCTCGATGTTGTTCCAGATCCATCGGCCGAGATGGAGCGCGATGACCTGCCCCTCGGGATTCGTCGGGCCAGCCTTCGTGTAGATCGTGAGCTTGCTCGTGATGGAGTCCGGGAGGGGATAGTCCTGCCCCACATCGCCGGCATTCAGCGTCCAGCCGCTCGTGCTCATTGGCCGGTCGGTCTGCAGCACGATCCATTCATCCTCCAGGCCGATCAACGCCTTGTTGCTGTCCTGATCGAAGTAGATGCCGGTGATCTGCAGGCCGCCGCGAGCCGCGTTATATGTGCGCGCGGCAACGCGGAACCGCGGGGTCGACTGATTCGTCGGCGTGGGCTTCTGCTCGGGATCCGGCTCCACGGTGGAGCAGGCCGCGATCATGATCGGGAGCGTGACCGCGAGCGCCGTGGCGAGCCTCGCGCGAACCGGTGATGGATGCTTCATGGTGTCCGGGCTGATGATGGAACGGAGTCGATGGGGAGAGCCGGCGAGGATGCTACCGCCGCCGGCCCCTATCCGGCGTGCGGACGGCCCGTGGCCGTCCTTCCATTCCGGATGATACGGATACCGCGCGCTTCGCCGATCGGCGCCGGTCGACGATCCATGGCCGGGCGCGGAGATGGAAGGGATGCCGTCGACGGCCGCGACGGGGTGGAGCGCTTCCGTCGGCCACGGCGCGTTGCCGTGGTCGCTCGCGCCGGATGGTGAATTCCCGGCGCCGTCAGGGCCGTTCGCGGCGACATCGCCGGGACGCCCGAAGAGGCGCCCCGGCGTTCGATGGCTCTGCGGTGCCGGCGGGACCGCTTGTATCAGCGATCTCCCGGCTCACCACGCGTAGGCTTCCGGCGCCTGGTTTCCCGGGCCGGGCCAGATCTCGTCGAGCCGCTTCAGCACATCCTCCGGCAGCGAGATCTCGGTGGCGGCGGCGTTCTCCTCGAGCTGCTCGATGGTGCGCGGTCCGATGATCGGCGCGGTGACCACCGGGTTGTGGAGCGTCCAGGCCAGGGCCACGTCGGCCGGACGCTGGCCGATCTCGCGGCAGAGATTCTCGTAGGCCTCGACCTGCGGACGAAGCCGCTCCACCGCGGCGCGCAGCGGCTCGCGCGTGCGGCGCCCCTCGGCCGGCTTTTCGAGCGCGCCGGCCAGGAGTCCTCCGGCCAGCGGGCTCCAGGGAATCAGTCCCAGGCCGAGCGCGCCGCAGGCCGGAATCACCTCGAGCTCGATGTTCCGGTTCCTGAGCGAATAGATGCTCTGCTCGGAGACCAGGCCGAGAAAATTCCGTCGCTCGGCGAGATACTGCGCCTGCACGATATTCCACGCCGCGAAATTGCTGCTGCCGACATAGATCACCTTCCCCTCCCGCACCAGCTGCTCCATCGCCTGCCATATCTCCTCCCATGGCGTATCGCGGTCGATATGGTGCATCTGGTAGAGATCGATGTGGTCGGTCTTCAGGCGGCGCAGGCTCTCCTCGCAGGCGCGGCGGATATGGTAGGCCGAAAGGCGCGACTCGTTCTGCCAGCTCCCCATCTTGCCGTAGACCTTCGTGGCCAAAACGATCTTCTCGCGGCGCCCATCTCCCTGGGCAAGCCACCGTCCGACGATCTCCTCGGTGGTCCCGGGGCCCTTTTCGCCGCCGTAGACATTCGCCGTGTCGAAGAAATTCACGCCGAGGTCGAGCGCCCGATCCATGATCCGGAAGCTCTCCTCCTCGGAGGTATAAGGGCCGAAATTCATCGTCCCCAGGCATACTCTGCTGACCTTCAGGCCGGTGCGGCCGAGACGGGTGTATTCCATGTGAGGTGCGGGAAAATGAGAATGAAGGAAGAATGTCGGATCCATGCCGGTCCGGGATCCGCGATCTCGTCACGAGCCTCCGGCCTGCGCGTGTCGGGGGCGCGTGCCGGGGAGCGGTCGGGCGCGTGCCGTGGCCCGGCGACGGGGTGATTCCCGTCTCAATATCCGGGCCCGCATGGTGGCCCGCGGGGCGCTCACTTCAGCGCCCGCGAGGCGACCTCCCGCACGAGCCGGGAGGTGTCGTCGGCGGCGGCCGCTTCCAGCACCGCGCGCGCGTCGGCGCGCAGCGAGGCGCCATGCCCCTCCGGCAGTCGGGCGAGCGCCGTGATCGCCTCGGCGCGACCGCCGGCGTCCGGCTCGTTGGCGATCTGGTAGAGGAGCATCTCCACGCTCCGCTCCTGCTCGATCTCCATCGGGAGATGCGCGCCGTCATCGATCCTGATGGAGAGGAGCGGCGGCATGAACGGGACGCGGATCGTGGTCTCACGCTCCTTCACGTCCACGCGGCCATGCTCGCGACCGCTGCCGCTTTCGACGGCCACGGTCAGCGGAAGCTCCCAGAGCGTGTCGCCACGCTGTCGGATGGTGATCACCACGTCGCCGTCGTCGACGCGGCTGGCCGCGACCAGGCGGGGCGCGCCGGCGCCGGTGACCCATTGCGCGAAGAAGCGGGAAAGATCGCGTCCGCTGGCCTCCTCCATGCCGGCGCGCAGATCGTCGCTCGTGGCGGTTCCTCCATCGTGCGCCACGGTGTAGGCGCGGATGCCGCGCCAGAACGTCTCGTCGCCGAGCTCGAACCGGAGCAGGTTGAGCACGAGCGCTCCCTTGGCGTAGGGAATGGCGCCGTTGGCTTCCACCGATGTGGTCCATCCCTCGTAATGGAGCGGGCGGTCCTTGCCGGCCAGGCGCTCCCGTTCCCAGCGGGCGCGGGCCAGCGCCATCTCCCGGTCATACTCCTCGCGGCTCCAGCGGAGCTCCTTGAACGCGGCGGTCATGAAGGTGGCCATCCCCTCGTTCAGCCAGATGTCGGACCAGCTCCGGCAGGCCACCGCCACGCCCCACCACTGGTGAGCAAGCTCGTGGAGCTCCAGCCAGTCCTCGCGCGGCTCCTCGAGCACGTCGTGTCCGTACTCCTCGCCGATCACGGTAAATCCGGCGAGCTCCTGCGCGGCGGAGCCATGCACGAGCAGCTGGGTGTACGGCTGTATCGGCGGCCGCACGCCGGCGCGCTCGGAGAACCAGGGGAGCGCGCGGGCCGAGGCGTCGAAGATCGTGGCGAGCTCGGCCGGGGTATGCGAGGCGGAGAGAAGCCGGAGCGGGGCGCCATGGGGGGCGATGGTCGTGTCGTTGAAGCGGCCGATCGCGAAGCCGAAGAGGAAGGGGGCGCAGGGGAGATCGTTCCGCCAGGTACGCTCGGTCATCCCCTTCGGAAGCTGTCGTCGCCCGGTCTCCCTGCCGTTGGCGATCACGGTCAGGGTCGTGGGGGCGGTGATCCGGAGCGTGATCGTGGCGCGGTCGGCCGGATCATCGTGGCAGATCATCCAGTTCCGGGTGTGGAACTGCGTGTAGATCTGATCGCCGCTGAAGGTGACGCCCCGGGTCGGGCGGGCGACGTAGCGGAGGGTGACGCGGCGGTGCTCTCCGCGCGCGGCCGGCGTGGGAAGCCGCAGCTCGATGCCCGTCGAATCGGGGGAGATCGTGTAGGGGAGCGAAGCGCGTCCCAGGGAAGCGGCGGTCGGCACGATCCCGGCCATGTCGAGCCGGACGGTCGCCAGCCGGTCGACCAGCGCGACCAGATCGATCGTGACCTGTCCGTCGATGCTCCGCTCGGCGGGGAGCGGCGTGAGCGATACGTCGTAATCGACCACGTCGAAGCCGGGCGCCGGGGCCTGGGCCAGCGCGGTCGACGTGAGAAGAAGGAACAGAAGCGGGACTCGGGGCATCGTACCTCCGTTGCGTGCGGATCGCCCCGGACGTGGCGCCGCTTCGCCGGCGCGACCGGATGATCCGAAGGGGGAAAGTACGGGAAGGAATCGACGTGCGGATGCGCTGAGCGGGAGCGGATGCGCCGAGCGGGAGCGGATGCGCCGAGCGGGAGCGGATGCGCCGAGCGGGAGCGGATGCGCCGAGCGGGAGCGGATGCGCTGAGCGGGAGCGGATGCGCTGAGCGGGAGCGGATGCGCTGAGCGGATGCGCGGGGCGTAAGGGGAGTGCCGGTGGAAAGGCGGGACGGGACGGAATCCGGGGGAGCGGGCTCATCCTCCGACGGGAAAGAGGAATGCGCGAGGATCCCACGTCCTACATCGCATCCCTCTTTCCCTACCGTGACGCGGAGTTGGCCGGTGCGTCACGGGGAAGAAGTCGTTCTCAGGCGGCGGGGTTGCCGCTCGGCTCGGTGCTGCGGCCGTTGCGCATGCGCGCAATCCAGCCGGCCTCGCGCGTCAGCTCCTCGTCGAGCCGTCGCGCTCGTGCCTGCATCGCGCGGGCGCGGCCGAGATATCCGATGACAATGTCGGGCGTATCTCTACTGACCACCGGAAGGCGTCCAACGTCACACCGAAGCATCTTCATCACCGCCTCGTGCACCGTTTCGTCCGGAAACGCCACGATCACCGAGCGGGCGCCGATCTCCTGCATGCACCGTCCGGCGTGGCCGCTCTGCATCTCGCGCAGAAGGTCGCCGCGGGTGACGATGCCGACCATGTGCTCGCGATCGTCGACCACCGGGAGGGCATGATGGCGGAGAAACGCCGCGTCCCCCTCGGCGATCCGCTCCACCGCCTCGGCAACGGTCATCCCGGCCGGGACGGTCGGAACCTGGCGGTCCATCACCTCGGCGACGGTGGTGCCGCGGAGCGCGTCCGGCTCGTATTCCTGATCGACCACCAGACCGCGCCGCGCCAGCTTCTCGGTCATGATCGAATTGCGCATCAGCAGCAGCCCCACGCCGTCGGCGATCACGCTGGCGATCATCAGCGGCAGGATCGCGTCGTAGCTCCGGGTGATCTCGAAGGCGAAGATGATGAACGCGAAGGTGGAGCGGCTGGCCGCGCCGAAGACGGCGGCCATCGCCACCAGGGCGCATGCTCCGGGGGCCAGGTGCACGCCGGGGATCAGGTGATTCACCGCCACGGCGAACAGGCTTCCCATCGCCGCGCTCGACATGAACGTCGGCGCCAGCAGGCCGCCGGAGGTGCCGGAGCCGAGCGAGACCAGCAGCGCCAGCGTCTTGAACACCATCACCGACAGAAGCACCGAGGTGGCCAGCCGATCCTGGAGAATGCCGGAGATGGTCTCGTAGCCGACGCCGAGCACGCGGGGGACGAACAGGCCGATGACGCCGAGGAGGATGCCGCCGATGGCCGGCCACCAGCTCGGGTCGAACGGCAGGCGCTCGAACTGATCCTCGATCCAGTAGAGCGCGCGGCTCAGGCCGACGGCGGCCAGCCCGCAGATAACGCCGAGCAGGGCGTAGAAGGGGAGCCCGAGGGGGATGGCGAAGTCGACGGCGCCGACCTGGAACATCGGGCCGGGGCCCATCAGGAAGTAGTGGATGCTGGTGGCCAGGGTGGAGGCGATCACCAGCGGAATGAACGAGCGGGACTTGAACTCGAACAGGAGAAGCTCGATGGCCAGGATCACCGCGGCGATCGGGGTGCCGAAGGTGGCGGACATGCCGGCGGCGGCGCCGCAGGCCAGGAGCACCTTCCGCTCCGAGGCGGTGGTGTGGATCAGCTGACCGAGCAGGGAGCCGAGGGCGCCGCCGGTCTGGATGATCGGCCCCTCGGCGCCGAACGGACCGCCGGAGCCGATGGCGATCGCCGCCGAGATCGGCTTCAGGATCGCGACGCGCGGCGAGATCCGGCTTCGGTTGACCAGCACCGCCTCCATCGCCTCCGGGATGCCGTGGCCGCGGATCTTCGAGCTGCCGTATTTGGCCATCAGCCCGACGGCGAGCCCGCCGACCGCCGGTATGGCGATCGCCCAGAGCCCGAGGTGGTTGGCGGCGGGATCGGTCATATGGAAATCGAACCGGCCGTAATAGAAGAGGTTGGTGGCGAGGGCTATCAGCCCGTAGAGCGCGTAGGCCACGAAGCCCGCGGCCAGGCCGATCATCGCCGCCAGAAGTGATATCACCTGCAGCCTGAACGTGGCCGGGGAATCCCCCGGTGCGGTTCTGCCGGCATTCCCGTCATCGATCATCGCTTTCTCCATTCCTGTGTTTTTCTCGCATTCGCGCCACGATCCCGTCGCCCGGATCGTTCCGGGGTCCGCGGACATCCGGCGCCGGAGGCGGGCGGATAGAGGGACGCGCGAGCAATAAATATCGTATTGCGATATAAATCTCGCCAGAGAGAATTCGTGTCGATCGGTGGTTCGGAGAACCGACCGGGGGGCGTATCGCCTATATTTGTCGCCAACCCTCCAGGCAACTTCCCCTGCCGCCGAGCCTACTGATCGAGTACCGTGCCCTCGAGCTCCGCCTCGACGTGGCAATCAACATCAAGAGATGACCATGGGGCGACAAGTCAGCAAGGAAGAGTACGAGACCCTGGCGGCGTTCCGATATGCGCTCCGCCAGTTCCTCCGTTTCAGTGAGAGTGCCGCCAAGCAGGTGGGGCTCACGCCGCAGCAGCACCAGGCGCTGCTGGCGATCAAGGGATATCCCGGACGGGACACGATCACCGTTGGCGAGCTGGCCGAGCGGCTTCAGATCGAGCATCACAGCGCCGTCGGGCTGATCGACCGTCTGGTGGCCTCGGAGCTGGTGGTCAGGAAGCCGTCGAGCGTCGACCGCCGGCAGGTGCAGGTGGCGCTGACGCGTCGCGGCTCGAAGCTCCTGGAGAAGCTCTCCACCGCGCACCGCGAGGAGCTGCGCGTGCTCGGGCCGCAGATCGAGCGGCTGCTTCGCCAGCTCAACAGCGACGCGGCGTAACCGCCCGCGCCGCCGGGGCACGCGGCCGCGTCGATGCGTGGAGATCGTGGAGACGAAGATGATGAGCGGGCCGGAGGACAACCCTCCGGCCCGCTTCGCGTTCATCCCCATCGCATCCCGATCATGGTTCGTCGCGTGACGATCGATCACGACCGCGTGATGATCGGTCACGCTCGGACGGGATGCCGCCCGGCCCGGAAACGGCGAGGGCCGGGGAGATTTCCGCTCCCCGGCCCTCGCTCGCGAGATCGCGCTCGCGTGATTGCGCGTGCAGTCGCTCAGTTCATCGAGTGCACGCCGACCTTGTTCCCCTCGGAGTCGATGAAGATGCCGAAGAAGCCGAAGTTGTTGCCGATCTCGGTCTTCGGAACGACCACCGATCCGCCGGCCTGCTCGACCTTCTCCAGGACGCTGTTCAGATCGTTGCCGCCGTTGAGGTAGACCACCGAGCCGTTCTGGCTCGGCTCCATGCCGGCGGCATGCGTCACCGCGCCGCCGACTCCCGTCTGATCGGCCGGGAGGAAGCCCATGCTCATGTTCCCCATCTCCTGGCGGACGAGCTCGGTGCCGAGGATGGTGCTGTAGAAGGTGCAGGCGCGGTCGAAGTCGGCCGCGGGGATCTCGAACCAGTTGATTGCGTTGGCCATGTTCGTCTGTTCTCCGGATTGTATGGTTGAGGGAACGTAGGGCGTCGATATCGGGTCGAGGGGCGCGCGGTCGGATACGCCGCGCCGCGCTGGATGTAGCGCGCTGGATGAATTGCGTCGCTCGTGATGCCTCGCGCGAGGCGCGCCATCCCGGACCAGCGGGAGTGCCCGGCCGGGATGATGCCTTCCGCGTCAGCGGCTGAGGGGTGCCGGCTCGGGCTCGACCGGACGTCCGAATTTCTGCGTGGCAAGCCCGACGACCAAGCCGAGAATGGAGCCGGGCAGCATGATCTCGAAATAGTAATACCGCCCGTCGATCGGGCTGGCCGCCGCCGCCAGATAGCTCAGCAGCAGCCCCACGCCGAGGCCGACCGTCAGTCCGAGCGGGATCGAGCGCTTTCTCCGCGCCACGAATCCGGCGACGATGCCGGTGATCATTCCCTTGATCGTCGAGCCGATGACGATCGAGGCAAGGTAGGGTCCGGCTTCCGGCGTGAGGATGGCCGTCAGACCATCGACCACGCCGAGAACCGCCCCAAGCAGCAGTCCGAGGAGAGGCTTGGACATGAATCTACTCCGAATGTTGATGGAATCGGCGCACGATGCGCCCATCGGTTCCATTACGCGTTCACTCGGAATCCTTTGGCGTCGGGCGAAAAAAAAAAATACACTTCGGGATCGGGATCACCGCGTCCGGACGTGTGCCCGGCGCCGCGCGCTCAGCCGTCGATCAGGTGGGGAACGAAGCGGCTCCGGTTGTCGGTCACCAGCGTGTCTGCCTCCCGGATCCCCATGCCGGCCGGCTCCTGGCCGATCACCCAGGAGCCGATCACCGGGTGGTTGCCGTTGAACTCGGGGAGATCGAACAACTGCTGGTAGATATGCCCCTCATCGCCGTAGCTCCCCTCGGTGGCCTGCGCCAGCCGTCCGTTCCGCACCAGCTCCACGTTGGCCCCCTCACGGCTCAGCTTCGGCTTCCGAACGAAGTCCCGCATCCCATGCTGATCGAAATATGCCGGCAGCAGCAGCGGATGGTCCGGGTAGAGCTCCCAGAGAATCGGGAGGATCGCCTTGTTGGAGAGGATCATCTTCCAGGCCGGCTCGATCCAGAAGGCGCGGTTGCGATCCTCCAGGATATTCCTCCCGAAATCCTCCGCGATGAGCCACTCCCACGGATAAAGCTTGAAGATATTCCGGATCGGCTCCTCCTCCATGTCCACGAACTCCCGCTCGGCGGTGTCCCAGCCGATATCGTCCACGAACACCAGCTTCGTCTCCAGCCCTCCCTGCATCGCGCAGTCGCGCATGTACTCGGTGTTGGTCAGATCCTCCAGCGTCTCCTTGAGGCAGGAGAAATGGACCAGCGGTGGCTTCAGCGCCGAGAGGATGCCCGGGCGCTTGTGCAGATAGGCGCGGAGATAGTTCCAGTAGGCGATCAGCTTTTCGTGGATGCTGTTGAACTGATCCTTCCCCTTGGCGAAATCCTGGAGCCAGAACCACTGCACGATACCGGCCTCGTAGAGGCTCGTCGGCGTGTCGGCGTTGAATTCGAGGAGCTTCAACTGTCCGTTCCGGTAGCAGAAATCGAAGCGCCCGTATATGGCGGCGTGGTCCTCCGTCCAGGTGCGCTCGATATAGGGGATGATCCACTCCGGAATCGCGAGCTCCGCGTAGCGCCCTTCGTCCATCACGTGCTGCACGGCGTTCAGGCACATCGGCCAGAGATCGGCCGTCGATTTCTCGATGAAGAGTATCTCCTCCATCGTGAAGGAATAATAGGCGCTCTCATCCCAGTAGGGGACGTTGGTGGTGTGAAAGCCGAAGCCGAGCTTTTCCACCGCCGCCCGCCAGTTGTTGCGCGGGGTAATGCTGATGCGTTGCATGTTCTTCCGTTGATCGAGGGTGAAGAATATATCGTGTACGATCGGTCGCGCGCGCGCGTTACGACGACACGCTGTAGGAGCTCCGACCGAATCCGCCCCGCACGATTCCCCCCTTGAAGCCGTTTGTGCCCAGGTTGGAGCGCTCGTGGATCGCGCCGGAATAATAGCCGGCGCGGGTATACATGCCGTACTGGTAGCTGCCGTACGGACGGAACGCGTAATACCAGAGCGCCGTGCCTCCATGGTGATGCACGCGGGTGTAGGGAGCCGACGTGTCCGAGCGGAGGTAGACGCGGTTGCCCGTTTCGCGCGCCGCGCGCGGCTGGTTGCAGGATGCCAGCGCCGCGGTGATCAGCACCAGCTCGATATGTCTCGTCTTTTTCATCGGGTCACTGTACGGTGATGTAAATCTCGTAGTCCTTGTCGACGTTGACCGTCTGCTGATCGCCATCCTCGTTTTCCGCGACGGTGGATTCCCTGCCGAGCGCTGGCAGCGTATCGGTGTAAATGATGGTGCGATACACGCCCCCTTTCACCCAGACGGTGTGGTGCGTGGTGAGGAGTCGACGGTTGCTGTCGAGCGGCGTGATCTTGATCGAGGATTCCACCGAGCCGGAGTGATTCACGTCGTTGGTGAGATCCTCGGAATCGCCATTCCGGTTGCAGGCGGCAAGCGCAAGGGCCAGCCCGCCCGCGATGAGGGTCTGTCTCAACATGGGATGCGGTATAAGTATGGATGATCGGAGTCTGCGCCGGCACGGGCAGGTGTCGGCGACGGTGACGGATGTTGGGAGCGTTCGGCCACTGCCGGCCCGGAGCTCCGCGCGCGCGATCGTGGGCAATCAGGTCGATCCCGCGCCGGGCAAGTATACCACGGATCATCGACATGATGATCCTGGCGGTCGCGCGCTGTCCGATGGTCCCGCGCGCGATGGCTGGCGGTGTACGGGGCTTCGCGACGAGTGTTACGGTCGGCGCGTCAGCAGGAAGACCACGGCGCGCATCAGGAGATAGGCCCCGACAAGCAGCAGCAGATACCGGTTCCTTCCTCCCCAGCGAAGCACGCGCTCCAGCGCGTTGTCGCGATAGGCCGCCACCGGCGCGCCGTCGAGGAAGCGGGAAACGTCCCGCGCCAGGTCATCGACCGAGCGGTAACGCTCGCCGGGCGCGGCGGAGAGTCCCTTCAGACAGATCGCCTCCAGCGGACGCGGAATGTCCGGGAGCGGACGTCGCGGCGGGATCGGCGGAGCCGCCTCCATCATCCGGCGAAGCTCGGCGACGCTCTCGGCCGCGTACGGCGGACGTCCGACGAGCAGAACGTGGAGGATCGCCGCCAGCGCGTAGATATCGCCGGCGGTTCCGATCGGATCCGATTCGCCGCGCGCCAGCTCCGGCGCCATGTAGGCGGGCGTGCCGAGAATCATCCCATCGGGCTCCATCCCCGCCTCGGCATCCTCGGCTCCATTGTCGGGGCCATCCTTCCGTTGCTCTCCGATCTCGATCGCGGCGCCCCAGTCCATCACCAACACCTCGCTGAACGGGCCGACCATGATATTCTCCGGCTTCAGATCCCGATGGATCACCCCGGCGATATGCGCGAAGGAGACGCCGTCGCAGATCCTGAGAAAGAGGCGGAGCCGGTCCTGCCGGGAGCGCTCCGAGGCAGCCCAGACGCTGAGCCGGTCGCCACGCACGAGCTTCATCGCGTAGAAGGGGCGGCCGTCCGGCAGCACTCCCACGTCGTGGATCGGGACGATGCTCGGATGCTCGAGCCGGGCCACGATGCGCGCCTCGCGGAGCATCCGCCGGCGGTGGATGCCGCGCGGATCGGCGAGGCTCAGCACCTTCAGCGCCACGCTCCGGCCGAGCCGCTCATCGACGGCGGTGTAGATGGTTCCCATCCCTCCGCGTGCTATCGGCTCCGGGAGCCGGTAGGGAGTGTCGGACAGATCGGGAAGATCGCTCACCCGGCGAAGGTGATCCACGGTGGCCTCGTCGAGCAGCTTCATGGCGGACTCCAGCCGAGCAGGGCGCGCGCCTCCTCCTCGAACTCCCGGTCGGAGGCGGTGAGCTCCCGGAGCGTCTCGAGCGCCAGCGCGCGGAAACGCCGTCGGACGAAGGAGAGATGATTGGTCACGTCGGTGGCGCGGATGCCGAGCTCGCCCGCGAGCGTGTCGTAGGTGAGCCGGTCCCGCTCCTGGTCGCCGGAAAGGTCGTAGCGCTCGAAGATCCGGAAATGCCGCTCTTTGCCGGCCGAGGCGCACTCGGCGCGCAGCCGCTCCACGACGATGGTGTAGAAGCTCCTGATCCAGTCCCGCTCGAACAGCTCCTCCGGATCGACCGCCGAGGCCAGCTCCGGCTCCGGATCGTCCGGATCGATCGGCTGGAAGGCGAGCCCTCCGCCACGCTTGATCCTCGCGGCCGCCTGCGCCTCGTTGGCGACGAAGCGGTCCAGACAGACGCGGAGGAAGGTGCGGAAGCGGCCGAGGGAGGGATCGTACGCGGCGAAATATCCGCCGGAGATGGCGCGGGCAAAGAACTCCTGCGTCAGGTCGCGGGCCTCCTCGCCCCCGGCGTGCCACCGAAGCCGGAGGTAGCGGTGGACCGGAGCCCAGTAGGCGCGGGCCAGCAGATCGTGCGAGCGCTGGCGTACCTCCTCCTCGGCGCTGCGGATGCCGGAAAGGGTGGAGATCCGCGTGATCGGAAATCCCCCTCGGGGATCGGTCTGTGTGGCTGCTCGGGACATGGCGCGGATGGAGAGCGATCGGAACGAAGTGCGATCGGAACGAAGTGCGATCGGAACGAAGTGCGATCGGAACGATGCGCGGTGATCGCGGGGCGCGACGAAGGAGCGGACCGACCGATGCGCCGGCGTGCCCGGATCGCGCGGCCGGAATATAGGAGATTCGGGAACGGGCGGATCGGGAAGAGACGAGAATGAACGACGGCGGAGAGACGGCGGCGAGGGTGAGGATCATGCGCTCGACGGCGGAGTGCTCAAATTCCGGACGGACGCTCCGATCCTCACCCTGCTTGCCGATATCATCGCGGAGAATGCCCCACGTGCCGTTGGCCGCGGAGCGCCTCGTGCTCCGACCGGGGATCATCCGGAGGGAGCCGGGGATGACCGGGAACACGCGAGCCGGGAAAAGCTCTCACCTCGCGCCGCGCCACGTCGCGTGCATCCGATCATGCCGCCGTACACCATTGCGACACGCGCGGGCCCTTCCCGCCTGACAATCTTCCCACCCGACAATCTTCACATCCCACGGCGTCCGGATCGGCGAGCTCCGCGCGACCATGTGCTCCGGAACGGGGCGCGATGGAATCCAGGCCGATATCCGCCTTGAGCCATGGGGACAGATGAGAGGCATCGGAAGGGGTGGAAAAGAAGACGCGAGGAGTACTCGTCACCGTCCGAAGACGATGAGCGAGCATCCTCGCGCGACTCCTAACCTGGGAGTCAAACTGAAGTATTGTACAAATGTACGAAAGGTTCGATCGAATCGGCAACAATGCCGATGCTCGACCGTAGCCCTTCAGTCTGCCCCCCTCCTCCGTGGAAGAAGGCAACAGACGGGCCAACCTGACCGGCGAGGGTCGATCGACCAGAACGAATTCCGGTCACGCGCTCATGGATCGCGCGCCGGAGCGAGATTGCAGGTACATCTTCGTGCCCGTTCGCCGACCGTCGACGCGGTGCGTCGCGGATCGTGCGAGGGGAGGGGCAGCGGGGAGGAACCGAAGAGAGCGGCTAACATACGAATCTCTTCCGTACGCGCGCCTCTCCGATGAGACATATCGTAACGTTGTCCGATCGTACATGCTCTTTCCGGCCGGTCCGTTCCGGCCGGAAAGAGCGTCACGATCGTCCGCCGGGGGAGATCTCCCTCCGTACATTCCGACGCGCCGCGTGCCGCCTCATGGAGCCGGGCGCGCGCTTTCCTTCTCAGAAGCATTCTCACGACATGTTCGGTTCGAAGAGCAGACGACGCAGAAAACTGATGGAGCAGCCGCTGCCGCCGGAGTGGCTGGCGATCATCGAGCGCAACGTGGAGTACTATCATCACCTCACCGACGAGGACCGGAGCCGGCTCGGCGGGCTCACGCGGATCTTTCTGGACGAGACGATCTTCGAGGGGGCCGGCGGGCTCGAGCTCACCGACGAGATCCGGGTCACGATCGCGGCGCAGGCCTGTCTGCTGCTGCTCGGCCTGGAGCAGGATACCTACGCCGACCTCCGCACCGTGATCGTCTATCCGGGCGCGTTCGTGGTCCCGTATGACGTGCACCTCGGGGACTGGCTCGTCAACCGGGAGTCGCGCGTCCTCTCCGGGGAATCGTGGGGACATGGGACCGTGATCCTCTCCTGGCATGACGTGGTGGCGGGGACCGCCGATCTCCGCGACGGCTACAACGTGGTGTTCCACGAGTTCGCGCATCGCCTCGATCAGGAGAGCGGATCGGCCAACGGGGCGCCGGATCTTCCGGAGCGCTCGATGTACGCCGGCTGGGCGCGGGTGCTCGGACGGGAATATCAGGGCCTGATCGACGACCTGGAGCACCATCGTCCGACGGAGCTCGACGGCTACGGGGCGGAGTCTCCGGCGGAATTTTTCGCGGTGGCCACGGAGTTCTTCTTCGAGCGACCGCATCGGATGCGCGCGCATCATCCCGAGCTCTACGAGCAGTTCCGCCTCTTCTATCGCCGCGATCCGGCCACGCTCCTGCCGCCGGAGCCGGAGGAGGACACGGACGATGGGCTGGCGCCGCCGGTCGACGAGGCTCCCTGAGCCTGGGAAGCACGCGCATCCACCGGCGGCGACCGGGCGCAACGCAACGTCCCGTCCACGTCTGAAATGTCGGCGGAAGCGGAGCGAGGTCGGGAGGATCTGCCCCACGCGGAGCGTGGTCCGGTCGACGCCGTACGGAGCCGTGGCGATGTGGATATGCGTGGAAGATGTGGAGATGCAGGAATACGGGGAAGATGAGAAGATGCGGGGATGCGGAGCTGATGCGATGATGCGGGGATGCGGGGATGCGGGGATGCGGGGAAGATGTGTGGAAGATGTGGTGAAGTGAGGGAAGATGCGGAGATGTGTGGACGATGCGGGAGATGCGGGGAAGATCTGGAGATAGGGAGATGGGGCTCGACGGGGAAGAAACGCGACGGCGCCGGCGGAGATCCGCCGACGCCGTCGTTGGTACCGCCCGGAAGATCCGGGGGATATCAGTTAGTGATCGGAGAGGGTCGAAACTGGGAGGGCCAGGCTCGTGCTCCCTTTCCCGATCGTTGTCATCGAAATCAAGGTTCGGCTCGTTTCGATCGGACCGGAATCGGTCAGACCGAGGTGCCGAGCGGCGTCCTGTGGTCGACATCGCGACCGCGGCCGCGAATCAGCCGGTAGCCGAACAGCAGGATAATCGAGCCGACGACGGCCAGAACCAGGCTCATCAGGAATCCCGGCTCGTTGACGTTACCGGCCACGTCGGTACCGCCGTAATTGAAGATCGCGCGTCCGATAAAGCCGCCGATGATGGCACCGACGATGCCGATGATCATCGTGACGATGACGCCGCCCGGATCACGGCCAGGCATAATGGCCTTCGCGATTGCGCCGGCGATCAGGCCGAGAACGATCCAACCAAGAATGTCCAACATCTCTCTGTCTCCCACATTTCTATTCTTCAGTTGATTATCGCTGGTCCTCAGGACCACTGATAGTGAACATTGCAAAGACGAGGCCAAACCTCGCGGCCACCATTCCATTCCGCATTGGGCTCGGCGTCCGCCCCGGCCGCCGGCTGGCACCGGGGTTGAGCCCACCTCCGGCACACGCCCGATGGCCGGCGCCCGCGCGGCGCTTTCGGCCGGTGGCGTCCTGTCAACAGCAACGCTAATACCGCTGGAGGTTGAACATGGATTGGAATCAGCAGCTCGATGGCGTGCTCGGTCGTTACGCCGGCGCAAACCCGGCCACGATGCCGTCGACGGTCGTGGAGGATTTCGGCAGAGTGGTGGAAACGGTGCCGGGCAAGGCGCTCGCGCTCGGCCTGGAGACCGTGTTCCGCGCCAATGAAACTCCCTCGCTGCCGCAGATGGTCGCCGAGCTCTACTGCCGCTCGGACGCCGCGCAGCGGGCCGGCATCCTCAACCTGCTGGTCACCGACCTGGGGCCATCGACCGTCCGGAGCCTGCTCGGCACCGAGCGCCTCGATGGCCTGGCCTCACTGCTGGGACGCGATAGATTCCTCTCCCCGATGGAGGCGGCCGACATCTCCCCGGAGATCGTGCGCCGGCTCGTGGCCGAGGCCGACCGGAAGGATCACGCGGTGGTCGAGAAGATCACCGGCTTCTACGCCGATTATCCCCGGCTGCTCCGCGCGCTCGATCCCACCGCGCAGGGGGTGTTCCTCTCCGGGCTCGCCGAGTGGGGAGCCACCCTCGAATGATCGGGGGAGATGCCCGCGCGATCGGCCCGGCGAAGGCCGGTGGTCGTGAGGTCGAACGTTGAACGCATGGAGGGCCGTCCGCTCGCGGATGGCCCTCTTCGCATCCGCGCGTGGCGCCGGCTCTCCGGCGCCGGCTAGAAGTGGATGCCGTACCAGACGATTCCCGGCGCTATCCGGACCGCGGGGGCCGGCAGGTGATAGAAGTCCACGTTCCGCTTCAGCAGATTCCAGAACCAGCCATCGCCGGGGAGTCCCTTCACGTTCCAGTCGAGGCTCAGATAGAGCTCGTGATGCCCGCCGCCGGCGCCGTCGAGATCCTTCACGGTGTGACCGATCGCGAGGTTCACGAACCGGGGATACCAGCGTTGCCACGCCTCGGGCAGCAGATCGTGCACGTTGATGCTCACCCAGTGGAAGGTGCTCTCGTAGTCGTCGATGATCGCGTTGTACATCCCGGCCTTGAACTTCTCGGAGGGATGGAAGCTGATCTTCACTTCGAACGGCCGGAGCGCCGGCACCTCGTACTGCAGCACCGGAAGGGAGGCGCCGATCAGGTCGGCTCCCCAGTCTCCCCAGGAGAATCCCCACTGTTTCGAAAAGCCGTCCCGTATCTCGACATAGGTCTGGTAGGCGAGCGCGGCCGAGGCGGCGGCGTAGAGGCTGGTGGCGGTATCCAGGCCGGTCCACTCGAGCGCCTGGCGATAGACGCCGGCCGTCAGGTAGGGGAAGTAGGCGTGGCCGAGCTTGTCGGCGCCGAGGGAATAGCGCCAGTCATGGTCCCAGTCGAAGTGGAACCGGCTCGGCTCCCCCTTCCACCAGAGGTTCGAGAGGATCACGTGGCCGTAGATGAATCCTCCGGCGGTGAGGCCGCCGACCAGCGCCAGCCGGGGAATCGAGACATGTGGGCGCGTGGTGTCTTCCATCGGCGTGGCCGACCGCAGGGAGTCCGCGGCCGGAAAACACGAGGCTGGGAGCGTCGCGGCCGGAGCCGGCGTGGTCGGGAGCTCCGTGGGGGCGTCGGGGCCGGCCGCCGCGGCACGCGAGGCCAGGAGCACCGCCGCCGAAAGCGCCACGGCCAACAACGCCGGGAACCCCCGGCCCGCGCGAGCCTGGCGCATGCGAGCGCGGCGCGTGGGAGCGCGACGCGTGGGAGCGCGGCGCGCGGGAGCGCGGCGCGCGAGGAGTCGGAGCATGGTTCGATGGATCGTCATGGCTCGGGAATACGTTGGGGGAAGCGCCACGTGGCTGGCGCGCGATCGTGCCGGCGGAG
>JBEHWX010000036.1:0-54859 GCA_048498995.1 Bacteroidota bacterium | reverse complement strand
GAGTTTCGAATGTTGACGATGCTAGAAACGAAAGCGCCGGCGCCCCCATACGGGACGCCGGCGCTTTCACGTTCACTATGTCCGCCGGGTCGCCGGCATCGGCGTCGTGAGATCACGCGATCGGTAGCTCAGGATGCCTGCTCCTCGGAGTGGATCTCCGCCGCGTCGAGCTCCTCCCACGTGGTCTCGCGGATGATCTCGGCGAAGCCACGCAGCGATCCGAAGCGGTCGCGCAGCGCGTTGATGATCACGCGGGCGCGGAACCTGGTGCCATCCTTTCTCAGTCTCCACTGCTCCCCGCGCCAGCTCAGGCTGGCCGATGCGTGCCGCAGCGTCCCCTCCGGCTCGGCCAGGGCGGCATCCTCCTGCGTGTAGAGCGTCGAAACGTGGCTGCCGATGATCTCGCTCCCCCGATAGCCCAGAAGCTGCTCGGCGCCGTTGTTCCAGGTAACGACATTGCCGTCGGGGTCGAGCATGATGATCGCGTAATCCTCGATGCTCTCGATCAGCAGCTTCAGTTGTTCCTCGGTCTGCTGAAGCGCCAGCTCCGCCTTGGTCCGGTAGATCGCGTTGCGAAGCGCGCCGATAACGCTGGACACGACGGTTCCCTCGAGCGCGAAGATCACCATGCGCACCTCCACGCCGAGAGTGTAGGCGAACAGGGAATGGACCGGAGGGACGAAGAAATAGTCGATCGCCACCAGCGACAGCAGGGTCGAGATCAGTCCCGGCCCGATGCCGCCGTACCAGGCGGCAATCGTGATCGGCGCGATGAAGATCAGGAACGGACTCCGATCGCCGATCACCGGAACGAGCAACAGACGAAGGACGAGTCCGAGAAGCACGAGGATCACCGCGGCCAGATAGCGCAGCAACGGTGATGGATAGAGTTTCGTCGACATGGATCTCCCGTGGAAATGCGCCGGCCGCACCGTCCGATGCCACCGGTCTGGGCTCAAGGCGCCCGTGATCTCGAAGGGAGAGCGGATCTCGGAACGAGGGAGAGATCGGGGATCTCCGCCGTTCGGCGATCCGATTCCGCGAGCCGACGCGATGGAACGACGACGGCGCTGACGGCGACGGGAACAGGGCGGGCTTCGATATCCGGGTGAGTGGACCCGGGAAAAATATCACCCTCCGACACGATTGCCAATCGCCGATGCTCCCGACCCCGTTTTCCGGCAATGGCGCCGCCGCGGCGCGAGAAATATCGTCCGGCCGGTAATCCCTGACCGCTCCGGGGTGTCGAATGCTCATGTGCGCGACCGGAACCGGCGGACACCCCGAGCTCCGCGATGGGGCGAAGTGGAACGGTCTTTCGGGCAGTTTGCCGGACGCGAAACGAAATCGTGCGGATGGTGTTCTACAGAGTTGAGGAGGAGTTATGACACGAACCATGCTGATGCTCGCGAGCCTCGTGCTCTCGGGCCTTTCGATGCCGGCGCTCTCGGCCGGGACGCTCGACGGAGGAGTCCCATCGACGATTCGCGTCGGAACATCGGCCGAAACGGCCGCCAGCGCCCAGTACTATCTGAGCGGCACCGTCTACGAGCGCCTTCCCGATGGAACCAGGCGCACGCTTGCCGGCGCGGTGGTGACACTGACCGGACCGAACATCTCGACGACCACCGGCGCCAACGGCCGGTTCTCCTTTCCCAACCTCGTCGCCGGCATCTACAACGTGACGGTGACCGCACCCGGACACGATCCGGTAACGCGGCGGCTCTCGCTGCCGGCGAACAACGAATTCGCATTTACGCTGCCGGTCACGGTTTCCCCCGGAAGCGGCGTTACCCGGACCGTGCAGGGAGTGCTCCTCGGCGCCAACGGCGCGGGGGTCTCGGGCGCCACGATCCGGCTGACGCCGGGGAACGTGAGCGCCGTGACCGATGCCGCGGGGAACTTCACCTTCACGAATCTCGCCGCCGGAACGTATACCGCGCATATCACCGCCCCCGGCATGATCCCGATGAACCGGCGCGTCACGATCGGGTCGAGCGGCAACGTGAGCATCTCGGTGGCCGGCTTCGGCAAGCGGATCGAGGATCGGGACGATGATGACGATCACGGCGCGATCAAGGGGGGCAACGGACGCGGCCGAGGGAATGGGCACGGCAAGGGTGGAAAGCACGGCGGCGATGACTGATCGCCCCGCCGACATTTCCCGACGATTATCGCAATGCGATCCATCGGGGACGCTCATCATTGGATGGGCGTCCCCGCGCTGTTTGGGACCACGCGTGACCGGATGTGGAGATCGCCGAAGCTGACGAGTCGGCGCCGGCATTCGGCGCATCGGCTCCCGGAGTTTTCACCATGCGTGGATATCGTTGTGGAGAATGATCGCGTTCAGAGCACCGGGGCCGCCCAGACGGAATATCGATATCTCATCCCCGGCGTTTCAGACCATGCGCAATGTGAACCGCGATACCCGCGTATACTCGCAACGTACAGTCGGAACGCGGGCGCGGAGCACCGGATCGGAGCACCGGATCGGAGCACCGGATCGGAGCGCCGGATCGGAGCGCCGGATCGGAGCACCGGATCGGAGCACCGGATCGGAGCGCCGGATCGGAGCACCGGATCGGAGCGCCGGATCGGAGCGCCGGATCGGAGCGCCGGATCGGAGCGCACGCTGAAGACGTGCGCCTACCGAGACGCCTACCGGGATGCGCCTACCGGGATGCGTGGCTCCGCGGCGGATGTCACGGGCACTCGTGGATCGCGACGCGATTCTCGTGATCGATGGTGATGTACTGCGAGGGGCGGTCGGTCCAGCAGCCGCTGTTGTAGTAGCGTACCCCCTCGGCCTGCATCTCGAGCGCCAGATGCGTGTGGCCGCAGAAGACGATATCCGCGTTGCGGCGGAGAGCATGGTCGACGGCGTCGCGCGCGATCTTGTCGGAGACGCGAAGCCATGACTTGCTGCTCCGCTTCACCCAGCGGCTCAGACGCTGGCTTTCACGGTCGAGACGCTGGAGCAGCAGATAGAGCCAGGAGGCGACGTTGCTGATGATCACCCGCTGCTGGAGGAAGGTATCGAACTGATGGCCGTGCGTGGCCATCAACCGACGTCCGCCCGATTCCCAGATATACTCCTCATAGACCTGTACGCCGAGCAGATGCGACAGAGGCTCGGCCATGCCGTCGTGATTGCCGGCCACCCAGACCACCTCGCAGCGCCGCTTCGGGTTGGCGAGCTTCCGGATATAGGAGAGGAATTTCCAGTCCTCCTTCCGGAGCCGCTTGAAGTTGAGATCGTCGAAGACGTCGCCGTTCAGGATCAGGCGGCTGAAGGCATGCCCCTTCAGCACGCGGAGCAGATCGCCGGAGCGGGAGACGTCCGAGCCGAGATGGATATCGGATACGATAATGGTGTCGACGTACGGCAGATCGATCCGCCGACGTCCCTCGAGCGTGCTCTCATCGAGCGTGTCGGTCCATTCCTGCTGATGCTCGGCTTCCAGCAGCTCCTCGAAACTGGCAGTGCTGTACATCAATGCTCCTGATGCGATGGATGAGGCATCCTCCGTCGATGCCGGGCGTTGGGTTCGGGATACGTTGCTCCGGGTATGAGAAAGCCCTGCCGACGGAACGACAGGGCCCTCGCTCGGGACACAATCGAACGGCGCGTGAGGCGCGGCGTATCAGCCGGCAAGATCATGCTTGGGGCGGGATGGTGCCAGTGCGCTCAGGATCTCCGAACAGAGATTGAGCTTCGCGCGAAGCGCCTCGGCGGCGGCATCCGGACGCTGACCGCGCACCGGTGCCGAAAGATTCCGGAGCAGCCGCTCTATCGAGCCGGCTCGCTCCCCGACGTCGCGATGGGACATCGTGGTTGCTGCATTGTAGCGTGTCATCGTTTCAGTGGATCATCTCAGTCGATCGTCGACCAGTTCATGTTCTCTGGTCGACACGAAATTACGCTCGCGGTCTCCCTCGGGGGTAATTACCTCTTGATAACGGGATTCCGCCGGGCGTGGATGTGAGAATTACCTCAGAAGATGGCCACTGTCAAGGGGAATTCGTGGTGGATCACCGCTTCTCCAGATCGTCGAGCAGCGCCTTCATCTCGCCGATCTCCCTGCGCTGCGTCCGGATGATGCTGTCGGCCAGCGCGCGGACCCGAGGATCGGAGATACGCGCCCGCTCGCTGGTGAGGATCGCGATCGAGTGATGGGGGATCATCGCCTTCATCCATGCGGCGTCATCCACGGTGGCCTGGCTCCGGACCAGCCAGAGCGAGAGCGCGAAGAGGAGCACGGCGCCTGCGAAGATGCCGAGGTTCGCCCTCCGGTTCTTGTACATGCCGGTCATGAACGCCAGCATCACGATCGCCATGGCAGCTCCCATGATCAGCGTCATGTACAGCCGCGTCTGGCTGAAGTAGACATGATCGAGCTCGTAGGTGTTCAGATACATCAACGCGAACATCACGACGGTGGAGGTCGCGATCATGGCGGCGAAGCGCGCGTAGCTGTTCATCGTTCGTGTTCCTCCTTGCGCCATGCGGGATGGCGTGGGCACCTCCCAGGCCTTGCCCGATGGGCTTCGTCCATGAATTGGCATCGACTGGGAACATGGGAGCATCCACGGCGCCCCGCTTCCCGTTGCAAGAGACGGAATACTTGGTCGCAAGCGCCACGCCACGGAGCCCGATTCGAGCGAAGTCACGTCGGGAATTGGGGGCCGCCATGGAAATCCGTACGTTCTCTCCCATCCTTATTCACCTTTTCCCATCCGCCGGACATCATGATCTCAGTGCCCATATCCGGAATATGCCGAGGCCCCACGCAAGGCCTCCGATCAGCCATCCCGTCTCGGGAGCCACGGACAGGGCGGTGTGATTCATGGAACGGGATCGACATCCGTGCGGAGAACGAACGTTGAATTCACGGACTCTCTCACTCATCTCGACGGCGCTGGTCGGCATTGCCCCGATCCGTATGTCCGCCCAGCCGGTGGTTCAGGAGATCACGGCCAACCCGAAGGCGGTACAGCTCAGGAAGATCTGGGAGGTCACCGGCGGCGAGTTCGGCGGCGGTGAGGCCGGCGCCGGCTTCGGTTCGATCGGAGACGTGAACTCCGATGGCATCCAGGATTTCGCTGTGCATTACGGCGATCTCAATGAATGGCATATCTACTACGGCGGCCCCGAGCCGCTGGACACCACGCCGGCACGGATACTTCGCGGCCTCGGTGTTGTCCCAGGCTATCCGGTTGCCGGAGACTTCTGGGGAACCGGACACAAAGCCGTCGCATTCCCGAACATCGACGCGAAGGTCGCCTACGGCCTCTCCATTTTTCGGACCGACTCCAATCGTCTGCATGAGCTGCCGGCGGCCGTGCTGGCCCCGTCGAAGATGGTGCCGCCGGTACGGTTCTCATTGAGAGCATTTGCCAGCGCCGATCTCGATGGCGATGGCGCCGATGAGCTGATCCTGTTCATCCCTGGCGCGTACCGCAATGATGTGCCCTTCCCCCGACCGGAGATCTGGATCTACCGGGGCGGCCCGAGCTTTCAGGTGGACACGCCGACGGTGGTGCTTCGCGATGATGAAAGTAGCGGGGGCGAGGGACGCCAGGCACTCTACATCGGCCGGTGGGACAACGACGAGTATCTCGATCTGGCCACCGCGAGCGACTATGCCGACAAGAACAACAAGCTGAAGTTCTACTTCGGTCGCCCGGGCTCCCCCTGGAACTGGAGCTCCCCGGATCATGTCGCCAGCTTCGGACAACGCGTTGTCGGCGACGGTGGCTTTGCCACGCTGGATTGCGATGGCGACGGCGTGCTGGATATCGCTGATGCCGGCCCGCCGGAATCGGTTTCGCTCTTCTTGTCCAGCTCCGGAAAAAGCAGCCGTTCGCGGAGTTTCGCACTGGAAGATGCCGACAAGGTCTTCCATCGGCCGTACTATATCTGGCCGATGAGCTGGGGATATCTCAACGATAGCAGTCGTCACTATGAGGTGCTGGCCATCAACGGTCAGGGCGTTCGATACGGCTTCAGTGGCGGCGTGGGAGGGCCTGATTCAGCCTATGATCTCTATTCCGGAGATCCGGGCAATGCGGGCGTACAGCCAATCAAGGACGTGACGGGGGATGGGTGGAATGACCTGATCGGAGGGTGGGGCACGGTGAACTTCAACTCCGGCGTGGCCGCGGTGTTCGCCGGGGGTCCGTACATCCCGCGTGACTCTTCCAGCGGCGTGCGAGACCTGGCGGTTGCCGGACGTCCGGCTGCGATCAGTACGTGGCCGAACCCGATGGTCGACGAGCTGCACATCGCCTGGCGAGGTGATCTTTCCATGATGCCCGAGCGCTTTCTGGTGCATGATCTGCCGGGCCGTCTGGTGGCCGAGGGACATGTCGAGTCCTGGCGCGGGGAGGCACTCTGGCGCTGTGGCGATGCCGAGTCCGGCGTCTACCTGCTGAGCATCCTCGACGGCAACGGCCACCTGCTGGCAACCCAGCGTCTCGTCAAGGAATAGCGAGACCGTGGTGCCCCGTAAACGCGTGCCCCCCCCGGCCTGCCGATCAGACCGGGGGGGGCCACGACGTCAATTGTCTACGAACGTAGATCCTCGTCGCTCACGAGACCGTCTGCGCGGGAGCCGAGGTCGAGTGATAGCCCTTCGGGTGCTCTCCCATCCAGCGCCAGGCCGAGGAGATGATCGTGGTCAGATCCTGATACTTCGGCTGCCAGCCGAGATCCCGCTTGATCTTCTCCGGGCTGGCCACCAGCACCGCCGGATCTCCCGCGCGGCGCGGCCCCACGCGGACCGGAATATCCAGGCCGGTCACCTCGCGCGCCGCGTCGATCACCTCGCGCACGGAATAGCCTTCGCCGCCGCAGCCGAGGTTGTAGATGCAGCTCCGCTCGTCGAGCACGTCGAGCGCCATCACGTGCGCGCGCGCCAGGTCGGTCACGTGGATGTAGTCGCGGATGCATGTGCCGTCGCGCGTCGGATAGTCCTCGCCGAACACCGTCACCTCCGGAAGCTGGCCGGTCGCGGCCTGCAGCAGAAGCGGGATCAGATGGGTCTCCGGATCGTGCAGCTCGCCGCAGTGCTCGGTGGCGCCGGCGGCGTTGAAATAGCGGAGGCAGACCGAGCGGAGGCCGTAGGCTCCCTCGTACCAGCGGAGCGCGCGCTCGAACGCCAGCTTGGTCTCGCCGTACGGGTTGGTCGGCTGCAGACGCGCGTCCTCCTCGATCGGCTGCTTCTCCGGCTCGCCATACACGGCGGCCGTGGAGGAGAAGACAATCTTCTTCACCCCGCACTCGACCATCGCGTCGGCCAGCGAAAGGCTCGCCGTCACGTTGTTCCGGTAATACTTCAACGGGTTCTGCACCGACTCGCCGACCAGCGAATAGGCGGCCATGTGGATCACCGCCTCGATGCCGAGGCCGGTGAGCGTCGAGCGGAGCAGCTCCCCGTCCAGCAGATCACCCTCGATGAACCGGGCCGCCTCGACCACCGCCTCGCGATGCCCCTTCACGAGATTGTCATAGACCGTGACCTCGTGCCCGTCACGAACGAGCTCCTCGGTGACCACGCTTCCGATGTATCCGGCACCGCCGGTAACCATTACACGCATGTTAGAAGAGAATTGAGAATGAGGAATGCAGAATCATGAAATCGTTGCCGTGCCTGGAAGGGACATGACCGGCGCCGGTGACCATCCTTCTCCTTCGAGTCTCCTTGGAGTCCGATCATCCGTGGCCGGCGCCATCGACATCGGAGCCGCGGCTCGAGATCACGGCTCGAGCGTCTCGTCGCCATGCCGTGCGGCGGGGAGCGTGTCGGCCAGATCGCCGAGGCCGGTGATCCTCCAGACGCCGGATTCGAAGCGGAGCGGGAAGCGCAGCAGGACCGTGCCGTTCTCGTCGCTCTCGACGCGAGCGGCGGCAACGGCGCTCCGGCCACGCTTCCAGACCGGCTCGCCACTAACGTCGAGAATCGTGCCGAGTCTGTTCCGCAGACGATGCTCCAGCCCCTGAAGCACCGGCGCGGTGGCACGCTCCTCCACATGGTCCTCCAGAAAAGGGCGCGCACGCTCGTACCGTCCCAGCGCCATTTCCTTCATGAAGTCCTCCACCACCAGCTCCGGCGGCGTGGTGAAGACCGAGTCGTCACCGAGCAGCACGAGCGACGCGCCGATCATCAGCAACGACACGGCGACGATGAGTATGGTGAAGACGAACGGTTTCATCTCACTCCCTCTCGCTCCGGACGAGATCCCTGTCGATGCGTTGCGCGGGACGCGCCCAGGGCTGCAGGAGCACGCTCACCGATCCATCCTTCTCGACGCGCGCGCTCAGCACATCGCCCCACTCATCCCGCGTCACCCCCTGATTGCGGAGCATCTCGGCGACCTCGTCGAGATTCATCCGAAGCCTCCGGAGCCCGCTCCGGTCCGGCACGCCGTGACGAATGAATTCGACCGGCTTCCCCTCCACGAGCATGTCGAAGCGCGGGCTGAGGTAGCTGCCGAGGGCGGCCGCGAGCTTCAGCAGAAGGAGCGTTCCCACCCCCACCACGAACTGGCTGGCGGGGGTCTGCCCCCAGATACAATTGTCGATCATGTCCCCCATCACCAGCACGAAGACGAAGTCGAACATGCTGTTCTGCCCGACCGACTCCTTGCCGGAAATGCGGGTGAGGAGAACGAGGAAGATGTACGCGAACATGGCGCGCACGCCGATCTTCCAGAGATCCATGCTCACTCTCCCTCCGGAGCCAGGCTCCGATCGGTTCGCTTCGATGGAGGAATATCGCCGCCGCCGGTTGCCTCGATCCGTTGCCGCGCCGCGTCGCCGCCGACATCTCCCCGGCGGAGGGGCTGCGCCCACTCCTGCTGTATCACGCTGACCTGTCCGTCCGGCTCGATGATCGCCAGACGCACCTCGCGCATGTCGTCGACGCCCCGCTGCCTGAGCAGCGAGAGCACGTCGTGCTCGTTCAGCCGCTCCCGGCGCATTCCCTCGCGCTGCAGCGCGCCGTCGCGCACCACGATGGTCGGCGTTCCCTCGAGCACCTTGTCGGCGCCGCGGGCAAAGTAGCTGAGCCAGGAATTGGCGTAGTGCATCAGCGCCACCACGCCGATGCCGGTCACTCCCTGAAGGAGCGTCACGTCGCCGTAGACGAGCTCGTCGACCATCTCTCCGAGCATCAGGGCCACGAGGAGATCGAAGGCGGTGAAATTGCCGATGGTCCGCTTGCCGGTGATGCGAACCACCACCAGCATCAGCACATAGACACCGACGGCGCGGACGGCCGTCATGATCAGTTCATGCGTTTCCATAGAGCCTCAGCTGGGGGAGGCGCCGATCACTTCATTTCGCATTTCCGAGCATCCCTGGATGAAGCGGCGATCAAACCGTGTACCGATTCCAGGTTGAGCTGGTATCCCGAGCCATCGCCGGAGCTCCGAGCCTCACGCGACACGCGCGTGCCGGCACGCGCCCGCCGGCACGCGCGCGATGAGCAGGCATCGGCGCGTCGGCAACGACGTAAGGCGGGCGCCGGTGGCACGGAATGTGGCCGCGATCCGACACGGCCGCGAACCAGCGGTCGACAACGGTCGCCATGCGCGCTCCGCGCGCGCGATGGCACGATGAGCGGAGAGCACCGGCCGGACGGCAGGGTGGCGCGCTCGCATCGAACGAAGCACACGGAAACCGGACATCAGAACATGGGATCTGGAAAGCCACTCGGAACATTGATCATCATCGGCGGAGCCGAGGACAAGAAAGGTGAGTGCACGATTCTCAAGGAGTTCGTCCGTCGCGCCGGCGGAGCCAAGGCCTCGATCGTGGTGATGACGGTCGCCACCGATCATCCGGATGAGGTGGGCATGAACTACGTGGACCTGTTCAGGCGCCTCGGCGCCGGCGAGGCGACGATGGTCGACGTCTCGCAGCGGGAGGACACGCACGCCGCGGAGTCGCTCGACGCGATCGTCAACGCCACCGGCATCTTCTTCACCGGCGGCGATCAGCTCCACATCACCTCGCTCCTCGGCGGCGCCGACATGGACCGCATTCTCCACGAGCGCTATCAGCAGGGGATGATCCTGGCCGGCACGAGCGCCGGCGCGGCGATGATGTCGAACTCGATGATCATCGGCGGATCGGCGCAGGAGACTCCCCGGATGGAAGGGGTCCGCATGGCCCCTGGGATGGAGTTCATCCTCGGCGCGGCGATCGACACCCACTTCTCGCAGCGTGGACGCCACGGGCGTCTGCTGACCGCCGTCGCGCACTACCCGCACGATCTCGGCATCGGGCTGGACGAGGACACGGCGATCATCGTCGAGGCCGAGACCTTCGAGGTCATCGGCAGCGGAACCGCCACCGTCTTCGACCTGGGAGCAACCTCCTACACGAACCTTCCGGATATCCAGGAGGACGACACGATCACCCTCTTCGACGTGAAGCTGCACGTGCTGGCCAGCGGGTTCCGCTTCGACATGGTGAACCGGACGCCGATCATGCCGCAGCGCGCCGGCGATCGGAAGCGGAAGATGAAGCGCGCGGCCACGCACGCGGTCAAGGCGCGGGGGACGGAGACGGGAGCGAGGAGAGGAACGAACGACCCGACCTACGCGCGGTCGACCTCCGGACGGATCATCACGATCGGGGATGGCGTGGGGGCCTCCTCCGGCACCGATGCATCGGCCGGAGGAGATGGCGTGGGAAAGGCGGGCGCGGGCAAGCGCGCCGGCTCCAGCGGCCGCTCCATGGCGAAGACTCAGCCGAAGGCGCGCGGCTCGGCGAAGACCGGTGGACGCGCGACCAAGCCGTCGGCCTCGAAGGGAGCCAACGCGGCGAGCAAGGGGAGCGTCGCCGGAAACACGAAGGGGGGCACCCGGGGAACCGTGAAGAGCGCGGCGAAGGGAGCGGCGAAGAAGTCGGCCAAGGCGGCGGGCACGAAGCGGTCGAGCTCGCGCGCCGGAAGCACGACGGGATCGGCGAAGAAAGGGGGACGTCGCTGACACCGTGGAGCCGCGACGGTCGGGACCAGGCGCGGCTCCGGGTGGATGAAACGACAACGGCCAGGGCGATCGGCGGAGTCACCCATTGCTCCGATCACCCCGGCCGCGTCATAAATATCAACGATCACCGCCGCGCGTGCGGCACTTCCGAACCGGATCAGGCCGGCACGGCCGCCGTCACCGGATGGATCATCCATCGCTCCGCGATATATCGCTCGAGCGCGTCATCGAGCGTCGGCATGATCGCTCCGCGCTCGCTGGCGAGCACCGAGTAGCGTGGCCGGGGCGCCTCCTGATCGAGAAGCTTCGCCGGGCGCGCCTTGATCCCCGCCGTCGGGAAGCCGGCGAGCTCCGCGGTGCGACGGGCCAGATCATACCAGGAGATCTCGCCGCGGTTGGCCAGATGCCAGATGCCGCTCTCTCCATCGATCATCAGATCGAGCACCCCGCTCACCAGGTCGGGAACGTAGGTCGGCGAGACCGTCAGGTCCTCCGCGGCCACGAGCTGCTCCCCGGCGGCCAGCATCCGGAGCACGATCGTCACGAAGTTGTATTCGTCCCACGGCCCGAAGAACGCGCTGGTCCTGACCACGAGCGCGCTCGGGTCGGTGTCGAGCACACGCTGCTCCGCCTCGGCCTTCGTCCGGCCGTAGACGTTGAGCGGGGAGACCGGATCGCTCTCGACGTAGGGACGCGTGCCCGTGCCGTCGAAGACGAGATCGGAGGAGAAGGTCACCAGCTTCAGCTCCCGCTGGCGGGAGATCTCGGCCAGCGTCGCCGGACCGAGCGTGTTCTCGCGACGGCAGCGCTCCGACTCCCGCTCCGCCTCGTCCACGCGGACGAATCCGGCGGCGTTGACGATGCCCCACGGGCGATACCGCTCCACGGCGGCCTCCACCGAGGCAGGGTCGGCGATATCCATCTCGCCACGCCCCAGCATCACCGCGTGGATGCCGCGCAGCCGGCATGCGCGCTCGAACGCGCGTCCGAGCGTGCCGCTGCGTCCGACCACGAGGAGCGGCTGCGGATCCCCCTCGGCCACGCGCGGGGCGAGGCGGAAGGTCGAGCCCGGATAGTCGTGGCTCGGCGGATAGACCAGCCTGATCCTGCGTCGCCACCAGCCGGCGCCGCGCAGCACCGGATGGCGCGGCTCGCGGCCGGCCGCCATGTCGACGATCATGCGCGCCAGGCCGGTCGGACGCGGCTCCGGCGAGCGGAGGTCGAACACCCCCGGCTCGTACCGGCCGTCGTCACGCGTCAGCAGGCAGTGCCAGTCGTAGGCACCGAGGAGCGACCACGCGGTCACCGCCCTGATGTCCACGCCGGAGTCGGCCAGCTGCCGCGCCGAATCCCAGACTTCCTTCAGCCATCGCATCTGCTCCTCGCGGGTGCAGCCGAGATGGACCTCGGTCACCGCCAGCGACAGTCGGTAGCGCTCCCACGCCTCGGTCAGGAGCGTGCCGGGGCCGGCGGTGCCGTTGGCCAGCACGCGAACCGCCTCGACATCGGCATACTCGTGAATGCCGTTGCCGCCGCGAGCATGCTCGGGGTAACGGTCCACGCGCTCATCCAGGAATCGCTCGCTGGTCAGGTAGTGATTCACGCCGATGATATCCGGGGGAGCGGCGTTCTCGATCAGCCAGTCGAGCCGTGCCTCCTCACGACCGAGATCGGCGAAGTAGTATTCGCGCATCGGATGGTCGCGATCGACGCGACCGCAGAGCAGATCGTAGGTGAGCCAGCGGCGCTCGTTCTCCATCTCGGCCTGATAGGAAAGGAGCGGAGTGCTGTACACTTTGCCGAGATCCTCGGTCTGGACCAGCCGGGCCTCCGGGTTCACCCGGCGTATCTCCTGCATGGCCCGGACGATCCCCTGGCACTGATGGATCTGCGCCAGGGCGAAGTGGGGGTTCTCCTCCCGATGCGGATACCAGAGTCCATACAGCGCGCTGAAGCGCGCGGTGGTCAGGGGCTCGTTGATCGGCGTGTAGTGATCGACCCAGGGGTAGCGCTCGGCGAAGGCGCGGGCGAATGCCGCGAGCTTCTTCGGCATCTCCGGATCGATCAGGCTCGTGTAGCGGGGCCCGCTTCCGTGGTGCAGCAGTCCGACGATCGGCCGTATGCCGAGCGAGCGGAGCATCTCCATCCGCTCATCGGCCCAGCTCCAGTCGGCCGTGTCGACCCCCTCGGGAGCGATCCGCTCCCAGAGCATCGGGTAGCGGAGCGTCCGCAGGCCGAGCCGCGCGAAGCGCTCGAGATCGCTTGCGCGCACGGCGTGGCCGTTGCGCGCAAGCTGATCGAAGTACTGCTCGCCGACCCGGTTGACCGTGCACTCGACTCCCCCCCAGACCTCAATTCGAGGAGAGGGGGACGGCCGTTCCGTTTCGGTGATTCTCATGGGCATTCTCGCTGGTCGCGTGGCCGTTGGTTGCTGGAACACCGGCATACCGGTGCAGTCCGCTGATCTTCGAGAAGGTCGTCAGCGCCTGCGCGACCACCTGATCCATGTTGTAGTAGCGGTAGGTGGCCAGTCGGCCGACGAAGTGCACGCCGGGCGTGGCCTCGGCAAGCGCGCGGTACTTCTTGTAAAGCTCCGCGTTCTCGGGACGGGGCACCGGGTAGTACGGATCTCCCTCGCTCCGGGGGAACTCGTAGACAATGCTCGTCTTGGCGTGCTCCTGTCCGGTGAGGTACTTGAACTCGGTGATACGCGTGTAGAGGTGCTCGTTCGGGTAGTTCACCACCGGCGCGTCCTGGTACACCTCGCGGTCGACCGTCTCGTGCTTGAACTCGAGCGAGCGATACGGCAGCTTGCCGTACTGATACTCGAAGTACTCGTCGATCGGGCCGGTGTAGATCATCTCCTTGAACGGCACCACCGAGGCGATCTCCCGGTAGTCGGTATTGATCATGATCTTGATGTTCGGATGGTCGAGCATCTTCTCGAACATCCGGGTGTAGCCGTGCAGCGGCATCGCCTGGTAGGTGTCGCCGAAGTAGCGGTCGTCCCGGTTGGTCCGGGTCGGAACGCGCGCGGTCACCGACGCGTCGAGCTCCGAGGGATCCATCCCCCACTGCTTGCGCGTGTAGTTCCGGAAGAACTTCTCGTAGAGCTCGCGTCCCACCTTGCTGACGATCACATCCTCGGAGGTCTTGATCTCCGGGCGCTCCTCGGCCACCGACTTGAAGAACTCCTCCAGCTGGAACGAGGTCAGATTCAGGCCATAGAGCCGGTTGACCGTGTCCAGGTTGATCGGCATCGGCACCTGCTGTCCGTCGACGCTGGCGAGCACGCGATGCTCGTACGGGCGCCATTCGGTGAACTGCGACAGATACTCGAACACGTCGCGGGAGTTCGTGTGGAAGATGTGGGGCCCGTACTTGTGCACGAGGATCCCCGCATCGTTGTAATGATCGTACGCGTTGCCGCCGATATGCGGGCGCTTGTCGATGATCAGCACTTTCTTTCCGAGAACGCGTGCCAGCCGCTCGGCGAGGACGCTTCCGGCGAAGCCCGCGCCTACAATCAGATAATCGAACATTGTTTCTCCTATTCCCCGTCGTCGTTTATTGATTCATCGTCATCTGGCTGGACACGCGATCCGCGGCCTGCTCGGAAGTCTGCTTGGCGGCCTGTTCGGCAAGAGCCGGGATCTCCGCGCCGCGCCGGCGAAGGCGGGCGATGTTGGAGGTCACCACCGACTCGATCAGCTGGGACATCAGGTTCCAGGTCCGATCCCACGAGGTCTGCGACAGGAACGAGTCCACCTTGTTCCACCACGCGGCGTTGTCCGGGATGCCGTCCATGCCGATCTCGGCGGCGGCGGCCACGAACTCCTCCGGCGTGTCGGCGATCCGCACCATGCCGCGATCGCCGTACGGGCGCACCACGTCGCGGATCGAGGTGGAGACCACCGGACGTCCGGCCGCCAGGTACTCCGGCGTCTTGGTCGGGCTGATGAAGCGGGTCGACTCGTTCAGCGCGAACGGCAGCATCGCCACGTCCCATCCACCGATATACTCGGGGAGCTCGTCGTACGACTTCGGTCCGAGGTAGTGAATGTTCTCACGCTGCGGAAGGTCGGCCGGATCGATCTTCACCACCGGTCCGATCATCACCAGATGCCAGTCTGGGCGGAGATCGGCGATGCCGGTCAGCAGCTCGATGTTCATCCGCTCGTCGATGACGCCGCAGAAGCCCATCCGCGGATGCGGGATATCGGCCTGATCGGCCGGATCGGTCGTGGCCACGCGTCCCTTGCCGAAGTGCGCGCGGTCGATGCTGCTCGGGAAGGCATACACGTTCGGATGCTGCTTGCACTTGGCCTCGTAGAGGCTCTGTCCGCCGGTGAAGACCAGATCGGCGCGCTGGAACAGGCTCATCTCCCGCTCCTTCAGCGCGGGGGGCGCACCCTTGAACGCCGAGAGCTCATCCATGCAGTCGTAGACGACGGCCAGCGGGGTCAGGTGCTCGGAGAAGCCCATCGCCATGGCGGTGTAGTACCAGAGGACGTAGCTCTCGATGTGGCACTGCTCGATCATCTCGTCGAGCAGACGGCGCTGCACCGCCTCGGCCTCCTGGCCGTGCATGCCGGCCGGCAGATGCGGAACGGCGATCCAGACGCCGGACTCGCGCTGGGTCAGCGAGAGCCTGGGCTCCTCGGCGTCGTGAATCGGCTCCTCGAAGAAGAACACGCGACGCTGCGTGGCGCATCGGCTCAGCAGATGCTGCGGCCGCTGATAGACGAAGTCCCAGCGGAGGTGGGAAAGACAGATCAGGTCGGCCGGCTCGGCGGTGCCGCCGATCGTGTCGCGAACGAGCTTCTCCAGACCGGGGGTGCCGTTCTGCGAGGCCGCTCCGTGTCCGTTGTTCATTCCCCCATTGTTTCCCGACGAGCGAGCGTCGAGATCGTGTTGTGCGCCATTGTTGGTGCCCATTGTATGTCTCCTCAGCGTAATGATGTAATCGTACCTATGTTCATCCTCGATCTAACTGGTCTTCCGCCATGTCGCGCTCCGTATCCGGGCCGGAGGGATTCCGGCCCCGAGGATTCCGCGCCGGAGACGTTAGAGCCGGCAGCCACCTCCGCGGCGGGAGGGGCGCTCACCGGGCCGGCGGTGCCGATCGGCGGGCATGAATGCCCGGGAGCATGAATGCCCGGCGGCGTGCCGGTCCGCACTTGCTCTCTCCGGTCGCCCACGTTGCCGACATGGGGTTCGAAACAGATGACAGTAGTGCTGGTGCCCAGGAAGCAACTCGTGTGCCGATCGGGCCGAGAATCGGATTCGGGCTCCATTCGGTTCTTTAGAGTCCCATTTCAATCGGCGCGGCGGCGAACGACCGTGAAAACTGGAATGGCGGCAACGCGTCGTGGATGGCTCGGAGAGCGGTAGTTGCAATCAACCGCCTCCCACACGCAAAGACCGGGCCGGAGTCGGCGGATCAATCGAAAACGACGGAGGCTCCGCCACCTTCCGGCAACGAAGCCTCCGCGTCGATATCCAATGGTAGATCACGCCACGGCGAGGCACAATCCAATGCGGCTTTCCGGACCGACCGGTCGAAATACCTGCCGATACAACGGTAGACGCGGCGCGGCGCGTGCTCGGCCGCCCCGCACTCCGCTTCGGCACGGGCATCATTGCAGTATCGCCGCTCACCGCTTCAGCCCGAGATCTCCGCCGGTCGATTCCGCTCAGCGCACCTCGTGCGCTCCCTCGCCGATCTCGGCCACGTAGACCCCCGCCTCCCTTCCGCACCGGCGCCGATACTCCTCGGTGATCGTGCCGCGGAACCGTCCCAGCACGTCGCGCCGCACGAAGTTCACGGTGGAGCCGCCGAAGCCGCCGCCGGTCATGCGCGCCCCGACCACGCCATCGATGCCGGAGGCGATCTCCACCATCGTGTCCAGCTCCGCGCAGCTCACCTCGTAATCGTCCCGCAGCGAGCGGTGCGAGGCGGCCATCAGCTCTCCCATGCTCCGGAAGTCGCCGCGGCGAAGCGCCTCAACCGCCGCCAGCGTGCGCGCGTTCTCGGTCACCACGTGCCGGCAGCGGGATCGGATCGGCTCAGGCAGCAGCCCGGCGTGCTCGGCGAGATCCTGCTCGGTCACGTCGCGCAGTGCACGAATCGACGGAAGCACGGAGCGGAGTATCGCCACCCCCTGCTCGCACTCGGCCCGACGCGTGTTGTATTCCGTGGAGGCCAGGCTGTGCTTCACGTTCGTGTCGCAGATCACCAGCGCGTAGTCGTTCGTCTCCACCGGGATCGGCGTGGCCTCGAGCGCGCGGCAGTCGATCAGGAGCGCGTGCCCGGCGCGGCCGAGCGCGGCCACGTACTGATCCATGATGCCGCTCATCGTCCCCACGTAGCGATGCTCCGCCTCCTGTCCAGCCAGCGCAAGCGCTATCCGGTCCACCTCGAGCCCGGAGATCGAGGTCATCGCAAGGCCGGTCGAGATCTCGAGCGCCGCCGAGGAGGAGAGTCCCGCCCCCTCCGGCACGTCAGACTCCAGCACCAGATCCGCCCCGCGCAGCCGCAGCCCGCGCGATTCCAGCGTCCGCGCCACTCCCTCCACGTAGGCCAGCCAGGTGCCGGCGCTTCCCCCGGCCGGCTCGTCCAGATCGAGCTCCCGCGTCTCGCCGAGATTCAGCGAGCAGACGGTGATCCGACGGTCCTCGCGCGGGGCCGCGGCCACCACCGTGGTCCGGTCGATCGCCGTCGGCAGCACGAAGCCGTCGTTGTAGTCGGTGTGCTCGCCGATCAGATTCACCCGTCCCGGCGCCGCGAACAGGCGCGGCTCGGCGTCGTGCAGCTCGGTGAAACGGTCCCGTACTCTCCCCGGATCGACGCTCATCGCGCTTCCCCTCCACCGCTCCACTCCACCGGACGGACGTGGCCGCGCAGCTCCGCGGCCTTCTCCTCGGCGAGCGTGTCGTTGATGAACATTCCCGCGCCGCTCTCCGAGCCGGCCAGGTACTTCAGCTTCGTCTTGGTCCGCAGCGGCGGATAGAACTCGATATGGAAATGATAGTGATCGTACGTCCCGCCGTCGGTCGGGGTCTGATGAATCACCATCATGTAGGGGAAGGAGATATCGAAGAGCCGGTCGTAGGCGGAGATGACGGTCTTGATCATCTCGGCCAGCCCGCGCTGCTCCTGGCGCGACATCTCGAGCAGCGAGCCGAGATGCCTCGTCGAGGTGATGTGCACCTCGTAGGGATAGCGGGCGAAGAAGGGGATGTAGGCGGCGAACGACTCGTTCTCGGCGATGATCCGCCGCCCGTCGCGCCGCTCCTCGGCCAGGATGTCGCACAGCAGACAATGCCCGGTCCGGTCCATGTGCTCCAGGCACTCCTCCAGCTCCTTCTCGATCCTCGGCGGGATGAACGGGTACGCGTAGATCTGCCCGTGCGGGTGATGGAGCGTGACGCCGATCGCCTCCCCCTTGTTCTCGAAGATGAAGACGTAGTCGACGAAGTCGAGCGCGCCGAGCTCGCCGAAGCGATCGGTCCAGACGCGCACCAGCTTGTCGATCTGCTCCACCGGCTCGTTGGCGAGCGTCGAGGTATGATTCGGTGTATAGACCACCACCTCGCAGACTCCCTGGCCGGGGCGGACCGGATAGAGCTCGGTCCCCTCAACGGCCGGCTCCGGCGGGTCGCGCCGGAGGCTCGGGAACTTGTTCTCGAAGGCCACGATGTCGTAGGTCGGCTCGGGGACCTCGGTCGGAAATCCTCCCGGCTTCGTCGGACAGAGCGGGCAGTAATCGGGCGGGGGAAGAAACGTCCGATCCTGCCGCTGGGTTGCCGTGGCGACCCATTCCCCCATCAGCGGATGCCATCTCAGCTCAGACACGGCGCTCCTCCGTCATTTCCGGACGCGGCTCGGCCATCGGGGGCGCTCCCTCGGCGGGAGCCTCCGCGGCGCCGTCGTCGTTGAAGGTGTAGAAGATCAGGTACCGTCCATCCGGCATGGCGATGCGCCGTCGGTGCATCGTCTCGCCGTAGGAAGATGGGGTCGACTGCTGTTGTTCCATGATCGTTCAGGTATACGGCCGGAGCTGGTCCGGAGCGGGCGCCCCGATCGGGAGACCCGATGGGAAGACCCGATGGGTCCGGCATCGCTCCGGCGAGGATCGGACTTCAAAAAGAGCGCCAAGACAGGGTATCGCGCCGAGGGGAGAGCCGGGAAGATCGTGAAACGAGGACGGCATCGGCGGGCCCACGAGGGAGCCGGCCGATGCCGTCCGAGTTGTTCAGCGACGCTTCAGCGATGCTCCGGCATCACGCCGGGGTCACCGATCGCTCACCAAGAGCAATCGCTCACCAAGAGCAATCGCTCACCAAGAGCAATCGCTCACCAAGAGCAATCGCTCATCGGGAGCAATCGCTCACTGGTAGTAGTACACGAAGCGCTTCGGCAGATCGCCGACGATCTGGCCGATCTTCCCGCTGGAGATCACCTGGAAATCCTTCCCGTTCTTCAGCTCCATCATCTGCACGGTGTTGCTCCCCATGTTGGTGACCACGAAGCGGTTCTTCATGCCGGGCACCATCAGGATCGCCCCCGGGTTGGAGACATCGGTGCTCCGGTTCAGGAGCGCGCCGGTGTGAACGTCGATCACGTCGAGCGCGGAAAGCCCCTCGTTGGTGCCGAGGATGATATCGTCGTTGACCGTCTCGAAGCCGTGATACGTGCTCTCCTGCACCTTGGTGGCTCCCGGCGGAAGCGGGAACTGATCGAAGCGGTTGAGCTTGCCGGTGGCCGCGTCGACCTCGAACATGCCGTTGACCCAGTTGGCCCCCAGGTAGATCGTCTTCTCGTCCGGCGAGACCGCCAGGCCGCGCGGAACGAACTTCTCCTGATAGAAGCTCCGCACCACGCGCTTCTCCAGATCGATCACCGCCACTCCCGGATCGATCTTCGTGTTGACGTAGAGATACTTGCCGGAATGCCCGATCCGCAGGTTGTGCGGCGAGCTCACCGGAATCCGGAACTCCTCCTTCATCGTCTTCACGTTGATCCCCACCACCGAGTTGCCGTAGCGGTTGGCCACGACCACGTGATTGCCGTCGGGGGTGGTGACCATGTGCTCGGCGTACATCTTGCCGATCTTCACCTCTCCCTTCAGATCGAAGTTCTTCGTGTCGTAGAACTTCACCTTCTCATCCCCCTCCACCGTCACGACGAGCACCGACTCGTCGCCGGAGAGCTGCGCGTAATAGGGGAGCGGCCCGACGTGAATCCGCCGGAGCTCCTTCATCGTCCCGAGGTCGACCAGGGAGACGGAGGAATCCATGCGGTTGACGACGAAGATCTTCGACGGCGTGGCGGCCGGATTGGCCGTGGCCACATGCGTGGCGCCGCCGAGGGTGACCAGCGAAAGGAGCGCCGCGCCGAGTGCGCGACGGGCGATGCGCGCCATGCCATGGGTGATGCTATGGGTATGCATATCGGACTGTTGATTGAAGTGTTCAGGTTGCGGGAGCGGCTCGGGCTCCCCGTTGAGGATCTCCCCGCGCGATTTCCGCGCGGAGATCCCGCGATACGAACGGACTCCGGCATGCTCCGGAGCCGGTTGGCCGCGTGCTCACCTCCGAGCGAGGGCTCGCCGGAAGCGCGCGGCTTCGGAGATCAACGCTTGGCGGTATAGGCGCCGAGATCGGGATCGTAGGTCGGGTTCCCCTTGCCGATCGCCGGGGAGCCGGGCCGCAGATGCGGATCGTTCGCGTCGGAGGCGGCGTCGATCTGCGGATCGAACTGCACGAACATCGGATCGACCTGGATCAGGTCGCTCGGCTGCGGCTGCCCCACGCCGTCGGACGGGTAGAACCAGCTCCGGAGCGAATCGACCGTGGCGTAGAAGAGGTTGTTGCCGTAATGCGTGTTGGCCACATCGGCCGCGGAGGTAACGCGCAGCCCGACCCGGCCATTGACGAAGATGTTGTTGTAGACGTTGGCGCGCGTGTTCTGATCGATCAGCACGCCGGCTCCCGGACGCGCCGGATTCTTGCCGCCGTAATTGACGATCGTGTTGTTGTAGATGTTCACGTTCGTCTGCGGGAAGAGCACGGTCGCGCTCGTGATGGCGCGGATGGCGTGATCGTTCGCGCTCCAGATGTAGTTGTAGGCCACGTCGCCGGTGAAGCCCGCTTTGAAGTTGACCCCCGAGCCCTCCACCACGCCGTTCATCCGGAACACGCTCCGGAAGATGTGGCCGGTGCCGCCGGTCAGCTGCACGCCGTCATCCTTCGTGTAGCTCACCTCGCAGTCCTCCATGATGAACTTGCTGGTGTTGGCCATGTTGGAGAGGAAGTAGACGGAGGGACGCGGGCGGCCGTCCGGGCGGATGCCGCAGCCGTAGAGGACGCGCACGTACTTCATCGTCACCACGCTCGGCGAATCGCACTCGACGCCGGCCCAGGCGCCCGGCTGCTTCCGGCTCTCGGTCGGTCCCATGTAGATCATCTTCTCCGGGGTGCCGACGGCCGTGAGCGCGCCGCGGATGATCAGCGCGTGGTTCGACAGGTCGATGAGCCGGGCCCCCGGCTCGATCACGAGCGAGTCCCCGGCGTTGACGACCGCGTCCGCCTTCAGATAGTAGGTCTTGTCGGACTTCATCGTCCCCTTGATGTTCCCCTCGAGCGTATCGCGATCACCGATGACCTTGGAGTCGGTCGGCACCGGATCGACGATCGTCTCGTCCTTGCTGCATGCTCCGAGGCCGGCGCCGATCACCAGCGCGAGCAACGGAATAATGACACGATATTTCATGGGTTCTATCGGAATGGATTGGGTTGCGCGGCCGCCGCGTCCGTCGACGCGGAGCGGCGGTCGCGCCACATGGATGTCGGAAATCAATAGCGGAGATTCACGCCGATCGTCGCGGTCTGCCCGAACTTCTCCTGCTCGATGAGCGTTCCGTCCTGGTTCCGCACTTCGTAGGGGGAATCGGTGAGATTATTCAGTCTGAGGAAGACCGAGAGCGACGGCAGGATTCGCTGCTCGAACGAGATGTCGAGCATGGGATAATCGGATTCGAAATGATTCATCTCGGCGTACGGCGATACCTGCGACAGCCTGCGTCCCTGGAAGGTGAAGCTCACCTGCCCCATCGTGCCGCTCTGGCGGTCGTCGTAATAGAGCGCCAGGTTGCCGATGTGCGCCGATTGCCCCTGCAGCGGCCGGGTCTCCATCACGGTCCTGACCGTGCCGGACTGGCGGTCGTTCAGGATCTTCTGGGTCGTGATCGCCGAGTGCGTGTAGGTATAGGTCGCCTGGACCGAGAAATTTCCCCAGATGTCGGTGATCGCCACCAGCTCGCCACCGAAATTCGTGGCGCTCCCGAAATTCTTCGGCATCAGCGTCGGCAGGGCCGGGTTGGTGATGTCGAGGGAGATTTCGATCGGGTCCTGAATCGCCTTGTAGAACATTCCGGCCGAGAAGGTCTGCCCGGCGCCGGGGTAGAGCTCGTAGCGGAGATCGAGATTCGTCGCGAGGGTCCGCTTCAGCTGCGGATTTCCCATCTCGCGATAATCCTCCCCCACGTAGTTGTAGGGAACCACGTCGAAATAATTCGGGCGGCTGATCGACTGCCCGACCGACAGCCGGAGGCTGGATTCGTCGTCGAGCGCGTAGCGGAGATGGATGCTCGGCAGCAGATCGGAATATTTTTTCGTGGCGTGGAGCTGCGCCATCAGGTTCACGTCGTTCGTGAAATACTCGCCCGCCGTCTGCTCCCAGCGCGCGCCGGCCAGCACATTGAGCGGGCCTGAGCTCCAGGAGCCCATCAGATAGAGCGCCGTCACATCCTCGGTGCAGCGATAATTGTTGTTCGCGTAGTCCGGCGTGCCGCCGGTGTTCAGCACCTCCCAGCTCACCTGATCGACCGACGTCCAGAGCGGAAGGTGGCCGAGCGAATCGGGCATCGGGTTGAGCCGATACTCGTTCATGTAGTTCTTCCGGTCCTTGGCGCGGAATAGTCCGCCGGCGGTCACGCTGATGCCGAGATCGGGATCGGACTTCCAGTCGATGTCGGCCCCGGCGAAGATGTCCCGGTCGTCGTTTCGCTGCCAGTCGCGGACGACCGAGAAGAAGACCGGTTCGGAGATCACGGTATCGCCGGCCAGGGCGGCCGAGGTGGTCAGCTCCGCGCGGTCCGGCTTCAGCTGCGCCGCGGCGGCCCAACCGCCGCGCCACTTGATGCCGATCGAGCCGAGCTCGTGCCGGCCGCTGAGCACCGCGTCGCCGAGCAGATGCTGCTGGAACACGCTCCGCGCGGCGTCATAGAGGATCGGTGAGTAGACGAAGTTGGTGTCGCTGAGCACGCGCGCCTCCCGGTTTTGCCGCATGAAGCCGTTCAGCGCCAGATCGATCTCGTTGCCGGAATCGATGATGTAATCGGCCTTCAGGTTCAGTCCCCACTTCGTCTTGTCCTGGGAGTGAAGCCGGTGCTGCTTGCGGATCAGGTAGAGATGGTTGTCGGCATCGACGGCATCGTAATTCCGGACCGCCTGCGAGATCTGGTAGATCTGCTGCATGCTGCCGGCCACGAGCACGCCGAGACGGTCGTCGAGCATCCGGTCGCCGAAGGTCACCTCCGCCAGGTAATCGGGAAGGGAGCGTCTGGGCTCGAGCTTCAGGTTATCCCGCGTGAAATCTCCCGGCGCGGCCTGGTAGCCGCGGCCGAAGCGGTCGATCGGATCGGTGAGGATGGAGTCGGTGCGGAAGGCGAGGAAATCGTTGTCCAGAAGGGCCGTGCCGTAGCCGCCGCCGACCCTGGCGCGGAGCAGACGCCCTTCCGGCGCGCTTCGCATCACCAGGTTCACGGCGCCGCCGATTGCGTCGGCTTCCATGTCCGGCGTGAGCGACTTGGCCACCTCGACCCGTTCGAGCAGATCGGAGGAGAGATAATCGAGCTGGACGATCCGGGAGTTGGTGGCCGGGCTCGGCAGCTTCACGCCGTCGAGAAGCGTGGAATTGTAGCGTGGCTCCATTCCCCGGACAATCGCCTCGCGCGCCTCGCCGCGTACCCTGGTGATCGACACCCCGGGAATACGCTTGGCCACCTCCGCGGTCGAGGCATCGGGATAGCGCTGGATCGATTCGGCGCTGAGAATATTCAACACCGACGGCGAGGTGCGCTCGTCGGCTCGCGCGGCCAGATCGGTCTCCCGGCCGGAGCGCGCGGTCACCACCACTTCGTGCGCGCCGACGGCACGGACGCGCATCCGCGCATCGTGCCGGAGCACGGTCCCCTCGTCGGCAATGTTCACCTGCGCGGTATCGGGACGATACCCGATCGAGGTGACGATAATCGTATAGCGTCCGGCGGGGACGCGGGAGATGCGATACGCACCGGTGGGCTCGGAAACCGCTCCGATGCGCGTGCCATCGAGCACGATCGTCGCCCCCGGAATTGGCCGTCCCGTCTCGGCTGCCGTCACGGTGCCCTCGATGGTGGCGGCCAGCGCCACCGACGGGAGAAGCAAGGAAACCGTGCAGAGAAATGCTCTCGTGAGCAGGCCGAATGCTGTCACAATTATTTCATGCGTGTATTGTCGCGTGCATCGGGATTGAGGGTATGCACGACGAATTCGGTTGCAAATACCATGGAGGATGAGAATCCCGAAGTCGGCATCGGGCATAACGATTCCTCGCGCATATCCGCGTGGATATGCGCCATCGATCGACGTGCCGTGGGAAGAGGCTCAGATCCGTCGCGAGGGCTTGCTCGGGCGTGGCAATTTCGGAGGGGGACCCGACGTGTATCCGTGCATCATGTCAACTCGATCACCATCATTCGTACGTAGCCATGTGTATGCGATAGACCCCAACATAGTCGCGGTTGTCGCACGGTTTCCATGATAATCGGATGAGAAAATGTAAGCAGATATTGTTGGCGAAATCTGGACCGAGTCCACGACCAGAAATCATGGCGCTCCGAGAGCCGAAATTCTCCATTCCTCGCAACTGGCGATATTCACGCATTTTCGTGACGCGCGACGGAGATATTCCGGAGCTCGTATCGTAAACGACGCGGTCCCGCCGGCGTCGGGCGCCGGCGGGACCGCGTGCTCGATGTGGCGACCTCCGGATTCCGGAATCACCGCATTCCCATATCATGGCATCACCGATTCCCGCGTGCCTCGGGTGAAGTCGGAAGCGGCCGAGCGCGTGCCTCGCTCTGGACGTGCTCTGGAGGCGCTCCGCTCGGGGCTTCCCTCAAGGCTTGCCTCAGGGCTTGCCCCAGAGCTCGATTGCGTTCCCGTCCGGATCGGCGATCACGCAGGTGCCGAAATACTCCGAGGAGGCGTCGAGATCCGAGAGCACCGTTACCCCG
Source organism: Bacteroidota bacterium (assembly GCA_048498995.1). Lineage (GTDB taxonomy): Bacteria > Bacteroidota > Ignavibacteria > OLB7 > OLB7 > JBEHWX01. Next base: position 29,513 of record JBEHWX010000036.1, on the reverse strand, counting down.
TCGGCGCGGAGCCGCCCCAGCGCGTCGCGAAGTCCCGAGACGATCAGCGCGATCCGCATTCCGTTCTCCGGGGAGGAGCTCGGCGCCTGGTCGAGCCCTTCGTCGGTGATGTAGATCTTGGCGTCGCCGGCCTCGAGTGAGAGGCCGGGCGAGAGCATCTGCTCTCCCTCGACGAATCCGAGCTTCTCCTTATAAAACCAGATGAGCCGCGAGGCGTCGGAGGTTCTGAAGACAATGATGCCGAGCCCGCGCACCTGCGCGGCGGGAACGGTAGCCGTTTCGGCGGCTGTTCCGGCGGCCGAAACGTCGGTCGCGACGTCGGTCCGCGGCGAATCGTTGTCCATGGAATGCTCTCCCCTGGGAGGAATGTGAAGCCGGCCCCCGGATTCTCCACGCGGCGCGCGCCGGAAACGGCCGACGTGAGGCGGGAGGATACGAAGAAACCTCGCCATGAGGCATGCTCACCCGGACGATCCCGCGTACGCGGCGCCGTGAGCGCGCTACCTCAGCTACACGGACTGCGACGGAGGGGCGGATGTCGCAGGGGGGATGAAGTTTTTGTGATGCCGTCGGATGTCCTGGCATTCTTCGTTACAGTTCGCCTATCTTCCCGATCCGACCTGTCATGCGGTGTTTCCCCCGTCATCGACGTCGAGAACTGGAATTGCGCGTGGCGAAGAGCGCCCAGCTCTTTGTCCATCGCATACAGCCCGCCGTTTCGACATCGACACGGCTCCCGTCCGGGAGCTGGAACGATTCTTGCGCACGGGGGCATTCCGTCGTATGCAGCGTCCGGCGTCGTGAAGCCGGCAGGGACCGCCGATCGAAGCGATCGTGGCGGCGCGGTCCCTCTACCCTCAACCGGGGCACCCGCCAGGCCCTCGATGTCCGGAATCGCGATGCTACGCTACAAAGCCGACAGGCGCTCACTCGTGTACATGGTGGTGACCACCGCCCTTCTCGCACTGCAATGGTCGCTCGACCAGATGAATCCCTTCCTGTGGGTTCTGTCGCTCTTCATGGCGGTGTCGGTTGCGGTGATGGCGCACAATCACAACCACCTGCCGATGTGGCGCTCCAAGGGGCTGAACGTCGCGACCGATTACTGGCTCACCCTCTTCTACGGCTTCCCCGCCTTCGCCTGGATTCCGACCCACAACAAGAATCATCACGCGCTGAACAACCGGGACGGCGATTACACGATCACCTACCGGATCAGCGAGCAGAACAATCTGCTGACGCTCCTGATCTACCCGACGATCAGCAGCTACTACCAGCAGAAGCCGATTCGGGAGTATCTCCGGAAGCTCTGGGGGAGCAATCGCCGCGAGTTCTATCTGGCGGCGATGCAGTACGCGGCGCTGGGGCTGTTCATCGGCGTGGCGCTGCTCATCGACTGGCGGAAGGCTCTCCTCTACATCGTGATCCCGCAGCAGTTCGGGCTCTTCGCGGTGCTCGTGTTCAACTACGTGCAGCACGTGCACGCCGAGGAGGAGTCCGATTACGACCACTCGCGCAACTTCGTCGGGCCGATGCTGAACGCGTTCCTGTTCAACAACGGCTACCACACCATCCATCACGAGCGGGCCGGCATCCACTGGAGCCTGCTGCCGGAGGCACACGCGAAGATCGAGCACCTGATCGACGATTCGCTGAAGGAGCGGAGCTTCTGGTGGTACATCATCCGGGTCTATTTCCTGGCGCCGATCGTCCCCGGCTTCCGCACCCGATCGATGCGGCTGGAGCGGATGCGCCAGGGCACGCTGCGCCCCGAGCCGGTGATGAAGAACGCGGCCTGAGCGGAGCGCGCGCCGAAGAGATGGAGAGCGCATCCACGGATTATGAGAGCGCATCCACGGACCATGTGAGCGCACGCTGAAGACGTGCGCCTACCGGTGCGCCGGCCGGTGCGCCGGCTGGTACCGGGACAATCGAACGAATTTCAACGAACCGACGGCGGGGGCGACACGATCGCTTCCGCCGTCGCCGTTTCCGATGCCACCCCGGCCGATCCGCGGGTTAACGTCATATCCGGGGCTCGTCCGCCGCGTGCCCCGCGCCCGGGGGCATCCGCTCGAAGATGGTCACCACGCCCCCTTCCTCGAGCGTGAGCACGATGATCGCCTTCCAGCCGTCGCGCCCCACGCCGGTGGCGGTCGTGGCCAGCGCGTAGTGGGTCGAGGCACGCTCGGCGATCTCGGCCCGCTGCAGCCCGCGACGCGTCCCCTTCCGGAGAATCACCACCGTCATCGCCTTCTCGTTCTGCAGCTCCAGCGACTGATGCACATCCTTCGGCTCGATGTAGCGCGGCGGCTTCAGCGGCACCTTGAAGGTGAGATAGGAGATCCCGTCGACGTCGAGAAGGAGCATGTACCAGCCACGACGGAAGAGGCGGTTCAGATACGCCACGCTCTCCTCGTTCTCCAGCCGGACCGCGCGCCAGCGCGGGTTATTCAACTGTATCATCCGTGCCGCTCCCTTGGCGCCGATGCCGGCATCGGACGCTCCTTCGAGTTCTCTCCCGAGGTTTCCGCGCGATCCGCGTCAATGCGCGGAGCCGCCGGTGCCTCCCGAATACGTTCACGGATCCCCCGCTTCCGCGCGGATATCCGCTCGTGAGATCGTCCCACCGCATCGCCGCGGCGGATCCGGTTCGTATGTTTGCCTCCGGAGCCCCCAGACCGATCGCACACGCATCATGACACTCACACGGACCATCCCGGCCGTGGCGCTCCCGTTGCCGGAGCCGCCGCGCCCGCCCGGAAGTCCACAACCGGAGGCCTTCACCGCGATGAACAATCCCGAGTACCGTATCACCCGGATCGCGCTTGCCGCGACCGATGCCGCCACGGCCGCGGCGTTCTACGAAAACGTCTTCGACTGCGCGTTGAAGCCGTTCGACATGCCGGGCGACAAGATCTACGCCGGCATGCTCCTGGGCTATCAGTTCGTGATCGCGCCGAACTCGATCGCCAATGTCACCGCCGAGCAGAGTCGGATCCAGTTCAACATTGCCACCAGCGATCTCGACGCCACGCTCGAGCGCGTCACCGCGGCCGGGGGAACGGTCCGCGAGGTGGAGCCGAGCGGCAATGAGCGGGTGGCCACCGTGCTCGATCCGGACGACAACACGATCATCTTCGTGGGCGCGTGACATCGGAGCGCGACGGACGCCACGGATGGCGAAACGGTCGGGGCACTCGCTGGAGCGCCCCGACCGTTCTCATATCTCCCCGGTCGGACGGGTCGGATACGATCGTCGTCTCGTGTCCGTGAGCCGCGGCGCGCCCGGCGTCTCTACGTCCAGAGCTTCATGTTGCCCTCGAGTCCCGGATGCGCTTCCGGCACCAGATCGTTGGCCAGGCGCCGGAGAAGTTCGGCCATCTCCTTCCGCTTCTCGGTCGACCAGTCGGACCAGAGCTCGCCGAGATGCTCGCGCCGCGCGGCGGCTAGACGATTGAACACGTCGCATCCGGCGCCGGTGAGTCGCGCGGAGGCTCCCTCGGCGGCCGGCGCCTCGATCAGGCCGCGCCGGAGAAGGTCATCCCGGATCTCCTCCACCTGTTCGCGCGGCATCCCGTTGCGCGCGCCGACCGTCACGATATCGCTTCCCGGCTCCCGCTCCAGGCGGACCAGCAGCCACGCCGCGGCCGGACTCAGGTCCACGCCGGCGAGGGCCACGATGGCCGAGATGTGGCGCTGCAGCACGTCGCGATCGGCCAGCACCGCCAGGCCGCGCGCCAGGTGCGGAAGCGCCTGATCGTCCACCGGCATCGCGAAGGCCTGCGCAACGTCGCCGCCGATATCATCCTCGGTGGCGGCGGCCACCGTCTTCCTGAGCGGCTGCTCCGGCACGAGCCAGGTGAGGAGAAACGCCACCAGCCCCACCACGGCGGCGAAGAAGAAGATCGTGTCGAGCGCGTCGGTGAACGCGCCGAGGTAGAGTCCGCGGATCTCGGCCGGCAGATGCGCCAGGGCCGCGGCGTTCATCCCCCCGAATCCGCCGCCGCCGGCCACCGCTCCCGGCGGAAGAACGCGCGCGAGGTTGGAGGCGAGCGTGGTCGAGAAGATCGCGCCGAGCACCGCGGTGCCGACCGATCCGCCGACGAGGCGGAAGAGGGTGGCGCCGGAGGTGGCCACGCCGAGATCGCGGTAGTCCACGGAGTTCTGCACGGCGATCACCAGCACCTGCATCACCATCCCGAGCCCGAGCCCCAGCAGAAGCATCATCATCGAGACGCCGAGCGTGCTCGTGTCCGGAGCGATGCGGGAGAGGAGGAACATGCCGAAGGTCATCACGGCGGTGCCGATGATCGGGAAGATCTTGTAGCGCCCGAAGCGGCTGATCAGCTGTCCGGAGCCGATCGAGGTCAGGAGCATTCCCCCCATCATCGGCAGCATCTGCATGCCGGAGGCCGTCGGGCTCACCCCCTTGACCACCTGAAGGTAGAGCGGGAGAAACGTCACCGAGCCGAACAGGGCAAAGCCGACCACCAGACCGATGGCGGAGGTGAACGCGAAGGATCTGTTGCCGAAGAGGCGGAGAGGAAGCACCGGCTCCCGCGCGCGCCGCTCGGCCAGGATGAAGCCGACGAGCCCGACCACCGACGCGACGATCAGCCCGATGATCATCGGGGAGGACCAGGGATAGGTGACGCCGCCGAGATCGGTCACCAGCACGATCGCGCTCAGCGCGAGCGCCAGCAGCCCGGCGCCGAGATAATCGATGGCGTGGCGCACGCGTCCCTCGCGCGCCGGAAGCGCGGCGGCGATCACGACGAGCGCGAGGATGCCGAGCGGCAGGTTGATGTAGAAGATCCACCGCCAGGTCAGGTTGCTGACGAAGTAGCCGCCGAGCAGCGGGCCGGCGACGCTGGAGATGCCGAACACGGCGCCGAAAATCCCCTGGTAGCGTCCACGGTCCCGCGGCGGCACGATGTCGCCGATCACCGCCTGGGCGGTCACGGTGAGCCCGCCGCCGCCGAGCCCCTGAAGCGCGCGGAAGAGGATCAGCTCCAGCATGCTCGTGCTCAGTCCGCAGAGCGCGGAGCCGAGCAGGAAGATGATGATGCCGACCTGCATCACCCGTTTGCGTCCGTAGAGATCGCCCAGCTTTCCGTAGAGCGGCGTGACGATCGTCTGCGCCAGCAGATAGGCGGTGACCACCCACGAGAGGTGATCGAGTCCGCCGAGCTCCCCGACGATGGTCGGCAGCGCGGTCGAGACGATCGTGGAGTCGAGCGCCGCCAGCAGCATCACGAGCACCAGGCCGCTGAAGACGATCAGCACGCGTCGGTGGTCGATGCCCGGCCCCCGCGCGGCGTCATCACCCATCGTGGCACTTCCCCTCGGATCGATCACTCCTTCCATACGACATCCGCAATTGGTGACCGGGGCGCCAGGTGGCCGCCCCGTCGAAACAGGATGCGCGCCCGGCCGGACGCGATGAACGGCGCCGCGGCCGGCGGCGCCTCATGACCGATCTCGCAACTATCGCACCATCCGCCCCGGTCGTTCCGGTACGGACGTCTCCGCCGCCACCGCGCGGGGTGGGAGATTGGGGGGACGAGCCGGGCCGATTCCGCCGGAACCGGGACGATTATTCGTGGCAACAAGGATCGGTACGGAATTGGCGGGAGTGAGTCACGGAGCGGAGCGCGCCCCCGATGCGCCGTGCCGGGAGAAGCCGGGCGCCGCGGAGCTCACGATAAGCCGGATGGGCCGACGCGCGTCGGAACCGGAACGGAATCGGAAACTCACGAATGGTGGAGGAATGCCATGGAACGCGTTCTCGGAAGATTCGAACCATATTTCTATGCGCTGCTCCGGATCGTCACCGGCATCATGTTCATGATGCACGGCACGCAGAAGCTGCTCGGCTTTCCCGGCGACAAGCCGACGGTGGATCTCGCCTCGCAGATCGGGCTGGCCGGAATCATCGAGCTGGTGGGAGGGCTGATGATCGCCCTCGGACTCTTTGCCAGCATCGCGGCCTTCATCGCCAGCGGCGAGATGGCGGTGGCCTATTTTCAGGCGCACGCGCCGCGACACCCGCTGCCGATCCTGAATCAGGGAGAGCCGGCGGTGCTCTACTGCTTCCTCTTTCTCTACATCGCCTCGCGCGGATCCGGTGTCTGGAGCATCGACTCCCTCATCGCCCGCTCCCGCCGCCCCGCGACCGCGCGGTGACCGCGGAGCGAGGTGGATGTACGCCCATATACGGCGCGAGGCCGGACCACATGGTCCGGCCTCGCGCATGAGAGACCGTTGACGGTGATGATCTTCCCGACTCAGCGGGTGATCACCATGCTCCGCGACAGCGAGACGCCGCCGCACTCCAGTCGGTAGTAATACGTGCCGGCCGGGAGCTCTCCGGTGGCCATCGTCACCGTGTGACGTCCCGGCTTCATCGGGCCGTCGACGAGCGTGCGCACCAGCTCGCCACGCACGTCAACCACGACGAGTCTGACATTGCCGGCAACCCCGACGGTAAAGCCGATCTCCGTTTCACGCATGAACGGGTTTGGGATGTTCTGCTCGAGCGTCGTTGCCGAGGAGATCTCCGCGGAGCCTCCATCGCCGGTCACCGGCTTGAAGCCGACGGAGTCCAGCACCATCCGCCGCCGCATGTCGTTGAGCACCCGGAGATGATACTCCCCCATTGTCGAATCGTAGACCGCGCCGTACGTCGAGTCCGATCCGGCCGCGGCCAGATACTGACTCTGCCACGCCGCCGGGAGCGAGTCGACGGAGGATGTGAAGTAGGTCGTCAGCGCGTTGTAGGCGATGGTCGCCGAATCCGGCTCGCCGAGATATTGATGAGCCTCCCCCTTCAGCATCAACACCGCGCTCTTCACCTCGGTCGGCGCGTAGCTCGATGCCAGGATCGTGGTGAAATCGTTCGTCAGCAGCCGGAGCTTGTAGTTGGTGGAATCACCGAGCACCGCCGCGTTCAGGGCGTCGCGTGCCTTGACGATCCGGCAGGGAGCATCGAAGGTGTCGATCCGCATCACGTAGCGTCCGGAGTCGAACGCCTCGCGGAGGAACGAGCTTGAATAGCCGTAGTCCGACCAGTAGCCATCGTTGACGTACCGGTATTCCCAATCCTTGCACCATCCGCCGGCCGAACCGGACGTCGGCGTGCAGAAGGTCGTCGTCACGATCGAATCGCAGACCGCGCCGAGCGTGGCCGAGGTGTTCAGCGGCGCTCCCAGCGTGGTGACCAGCGGGCTCTTCCTGACGATGAAGTTCCCGCTCGGATCGTTGAACTTGTTGTTGCCGACGGTGAGCGTAATGGCATTGGTGCTGAAGAAGTGGAGCCGTGAGTTCCGCGCCATGTTATTGTAGCCGCAGTTCATCAGGACCGATCCCTTGCTGGTCATCAGGATATCGAAGGAGGTAGCGGCCTGATTTCCCCAGGCATAACTGGTCGAGCCGGAGACGGTGAAGATGTTACGTCCGTTGGCCACCACCTTGGACGGCGTCTGAACCACCTGCCGCGAGTTGAGCGAGGCGTTGGTCCCGCTGACGACGAGCGCCTGCATGTACTCGTTGAACGTGTTGCTCCGGACATCGGTCGGGCCGCCGTTCTGCGTGCTGAACCCGTTCCGGGTCAACTGGAAGCTGTTGTCGTAGAGCCTCGTGCTCGGGTTGTTCGCCACGAACGCCCCGAAGTCGGTCCAGTGGATCGTGTTGCTGCAGATCTTCATCGTCGATCGGATGTCGAAGATGCCGTAGTTCGAGGTGTCGAAGGTGGAGTTGGAGATCACCACCAGATCCTCGCTCAGCGAGGAGGAGCCGTACTGGAGGTACTTGAACTTCGAATTATTGACCGTGAGGCGGCGCAGGAACTCGGTGCGAAGCCCCGTGAAGAAGTAGGTATGGTTCTTCCGCGCGCCGGTCGTGATCCCCTGCGATTCGTCGTAGAACTTGCAGTTGGAGATCGAGGCCACGTCGCGATCCGGCGTGCCCGGCACGGTGAACAGCGGACGGGCGTTGCTCTTGCGGAGAATGGTCAGAAGCGTCTGCCCCTTCAGCGTGGTCGGGTAGAGCGTTCTGCGCGCCGAGAAGCTGTCGTTGTTGACCGTGTAGAGGGGCGCGTCGACGGTCTTGACCGCCACGTTGCTCACGTCGGTGAACTTCATGTTGAAGAAGCAGTCGGTCACGTTGGTCGGGTTGGTCGCCGCCTGCTGATCCTGCACGAGGATCGAAGCGTAATCATCCGACTCCTCGCAGATCGCCTTGCAGCAGTCGATCACATGTCCCTTGATCGTCACCCGATTGGTGCTCGTGCCGGCCGACGTGAACTTGCCATAGCAGGTATTCTGCAGCTGCTTGTTCAAATGCAGCCGGCTCCCCTGGTTGAGGGTGATCGCGCCGCCGCGCTGCACGTAGAACTCGTTGAGCGTGACGAATGCCTTCTGTCCGATGATGAACTGGCCGCCGCTCTCCACCTCGACGCGGCAGAGGATATCCACCTTCGCGCCGTCATCGACGATCAGCGTGGAACCGGACTTGACCAGCACCTTCCGGCCGGAGCTGCCGAGGATGGAGGAGGCATACTCCATCTTCAGCGTGGCGCCGTTCTCGACCACCACATCCCTGACACCGGTCATGTTGATCGAGCCCCCGGGCTTCAGGGTCATCGTTCCCTGATCCGGTGAGAGGACCCCTTTGTTGATGAGCGTGACGGTGCCGTAGATCTCGGACGTCGCGGAGCTGGCTCCGGTCGCCAGGCGGCCGACGGTCGTGGTTCCGGTGGAGTTGACGATCAGATCGGCCACGCGGGTAACGCCGTTCACCTCCACGTCTTCGAGGTAGCCGGTGATCAGGATCTTTCCGCTGTTCGTGCCGGTCGTGATCTTGTTGTTGCCGGTGGCGTTGTCGGTCATCACTTTCCCGTCGATCGCCAGAATGCTCGAGTTCGGAACGGTGATGGTGGTGCCGGTGCCGTTGATCTTGGTGACCCCCTGGTTGTTGTGGCTTTCGCCCGGGAGGCTTTCGCCGCCGGCCACGAGAACCTTGTCGGTCGCGTTCTTCCAGGAGCCGAAGTGCATCAGCTTCAGGCCGCTTTCATTCGAATAGCCGTCAGTGCTTCCGCCGCCGTCGGTGGCGTTGATCGTGAGCGTCTGCGACGTGCCGTAGGAGTAGGCTCCCTTCTGCAGAATCGAGTGCGCGACGGCGCGATACGCATTGACGCGACCGAAGCCCATCCGCTGCGCCCAGGTGCGGTTCCGCGTGTCGTTGGTCTGCGAGACGTAGCCCGGCTGCGTGGGAGCGGTGTTGCCGGTGGGAACCCACCCGTTGTCGGCGATCTTGTCGGCCGTGAAGGTCAGGATATCGTAGACCCGGCGCTGCACCTCCGGGCCATCGGTCGGAAGTCCGGTCGTGGAGTTGACCGTTACCCCCATGAAACGGCTCACCGAGAGCATCAGACCGCAGATGCCGGCAACCTCGGGAGAGGCATAGGAGGTACCCTCGCCGTTCGGCATGTATTTCCGCTGGTTGGCGATGATTCGGTCCCCACACGCAATCTGCTCACCAAAATTGCATCCGGATATGATCTTGCTCGGATCGGGGCAACTGCTCGGACCATCGACTGCGTACATCGTATGTCCCGTGGGTGCCGTCAGATCCATGAATGCATTGCTGCGGGCGTTGTTCCGTGTCGAGCCGGTGGTGCTGAGGTTGAACTTGTCGGTTCCCGTCGAAAAATTGAACCCGCGCATGAATCGCTCGGCCCCCTTGTACATCGGGTGCCCGACTCTGGAGACGCCGGTCGGCATATCGTACCATTCATTGCAGGCCGCGTCGTACAGGATACCGTCGCTCACCCCCCCGACGGCGATCGGCTTGTAGTCCTTCGAGGGATCGCTCAGGACCGGGGTAAAGATGTCTGCGGCAGGCGAGTTATTGGTCGGCTGCTGTTTGAAGTTCGCCCCGGCGGCCACCACCACGATTCCCGCCTCGAATACCTCCTTTGGAACGGAGATTCCTTCATAGCTGCAATTCATGACCGCGATTCGCCGCATGGCGCCACTGACATCCTTCACTCCGTCGGCGTCCACGTTGACATAGGTCCGCGCGTCCTGATTCCAGTTGAGCGCCATCCCGCTGCAGTTGTAGCAGGTGCCGAGCATCCCCTCTCCGGCCACGCTCGGGTTGTCGTTGTTTCCCTTGGCCACGGCGCAGCTCAGCACGCCGAGCCCATGGTCGATTCCCAGCGGGAGCGTAAGCGTGCTGCCGTTCCCCTGCGATGCGGCATCGATGCGGATGAAGTTCCCGCTCGGATGCGTTGCGTCCCTCAACACCAGATCCGGATGCGTCGTCGCCTCGCTGACATTCCACCCGCCCTTGTCGATGAAGCAGTCATGATCGCCGATCACGACTTCAGGCCGCCCGGTCGTGATCTCCCAGGCCATCGGGAGGTTCATCTTGTAGAAGCCCCACTGCCAGCCGAGCTTGTGGAAATATGGCTCCCAGAAAAGATCGGCCGAGCCCATCTGGATGTCGCTGATCGGCGTGTTCGGCTTCAGCGACATATCGTTCGGCACGCTCAGCGTAACCTTGATTCCCCCGATATACGCGCACGTCACGCCGGGAAATCCGCTCACCCGCCCGGCAATCGAATCGGTATTCAGATACTCATCGAACGACAACCAGTAGATCCGGTCGTTGAGGCCGGTGGTGTCGGTGGGATAGACCTTGCGAAGCGTCAGGGTTACCCCGTACGCCGATTCGAGCACCTGAAAGCTGTCGCGCAGGGCATGAAAGCTGGTGTCGATCGCCGTCCAGGAAACCGTGATGATCGAATCGATCGCGCCGTATCCGAGTCTCAGCGCATTGCTCGGCAGCTCGACGTGCCAGTACTGCTTTGCATAGATTCTCCCGGTGGGATATGGTCCGTTGGGAAAGAAATTCGTCGAGATACCGGTGGTATCCACTTTCAGCCCGGTGCAACCGCATCCGGCGGTATCCTGCACCATCATGAGCTGCGCGGTGGCGCTCCGGCCGGTCAATAGCAGAAACACCAGCGCCAGCAAGAGTACGGGCATGGGGAAGGGTCTTCGTTTCATGGGGGTCTCCATGAGATGAATCGTGGTGGACACGTCGGCGCGCTCGCCGTGGCTCCGGTTCGGCGATGCTGAGCGTCCTGGGGTGAGAGAGTTTCGGGCAGCTCTCCCGTGATATGAAGTGGGTTCTCTGCTATAGAGTCGCGACGTGGTGAAATTGGGTCATCGCCTCGCGCTCATCTTCGCATGGGCATTCCCTTCACGATTGCGAGCGCCGTCGCGATGCCATGTCTCGAACAGCTCGCGGCCGCGAGCGCCGTCCGAATGAGAGCGTCAGTCGATTCCCCCGAGCCGGACCTTCCGCGTGCCGGAAAACTCCGTGGCGAGCATTCCGCGCAGCCGCTTATGCGCGCGCTTCAGACGCGTGTAGATCGCCTGCACGTCGCATCCCTCGATCTCCGCTATCTCGGCCGGCTTCCTCCCCTCCACGCCGTGCATCCAGACCGTTGCCGACAGGCGCGCGCCGAGCGTCGCCACCAGCAGGCGCATCCGGATGGTCCCGGCAAGCTCGTCGGCCTCGCACTCGCAGCGGATCCGCTCCACCAGCGACGTCCCATCGGCCGGATCGGTCCGGCAGAGACGCTTCTGCCGGCGATATTCGGCGCGCAGGATGTTGGTGCCCACTCTGTGAATCCATGCCGCCGGATACAGCGGAATATTCACGCGCGATCGCCGGCGCTCCAGATAGCGACAGACCGCCTCGGCCGCCGCCTCTCGAATGATATCCCGCGAAATCCTGGGATGGGCGCGCGCAAGCAGATGCACCGCCGACAGAAGAAGCTCCGAGGCTTCGTGCTCGCACGGATCGGGAAAGGCCATGACGGTTCACTCCTCGACGAAAGGTGAGGCTGGGAGTTGAGTGCGAATGGTAGCTGGAGAGCGGATCACCCGGCCGGACGGAACAGCGTCGGTCCGCGAGAACAAGGAAGCGACACGACGTAGACCAGGAGATGGAGCCGATGGACCTCGGTTGCTCCCATCCCCTGATGTAATCCGGTCGTCGAGTGCTATCCATCCACAGGACGTGCGATCCCCGCCGCTGTAACTGACATCATGTCGAGGTGGATGTGGTGATGCGGGCGCGGCCGCCTCGGGTGGGTACCCGGCCCGAAGCCGATGTCGAATTCCGTCGATGTTCCCGAATGCATCCCGGCTGAACGTGCCGCGGCCGGACACACGCATATGTGCCCGGCCGCGCTCACGCTCGTTCGCCATCGGCCTGCCTCGACCGGCCCCTCAGTCGATCCCCCGCTCGAACGTGTAGGGAGTCTCGCACACGCCATGCACGGAGGTGAAGCCTCCGGTGCCGCGGGCCCCGGCGAGCTCTCCGGTCCCGGAGCCGGGAAGGATCGCGAGCAGCCCCTCCACCTCCGTCCCACGGAACGTGCCCCGATGCTCGATCAGCACGCTGCCGGCACGCCCGCCGATCCGCCCCACCACCCGCTCCAGTCCGTAGTAGGTTCCCTCGCTCTCCTCCCGGTAATGGATGAGATATTCCAACGTCCCCTCGCCGTCGATCTCTCCCCGGTAGATGTTGTTCACGGTGGCGCGGGAGATCTTCTGCGCTCCCTCCACCTCGGCGAACGGATGCTCCTCCCACGTGCTCGTCGAAAATGTGCCCGCGGTCTCTGTGCTCATGTTCTCTGCTCCTGCTGTCGCTGAAAAATGCCGGACAACGTCCGGGATGACCTTGCGCCCGCGTCCGCCGCGGACGACCGGCGCGAACCTAGCGCGGAGGCCGAGCCACCGATTGTACAAACGCGACCGGAGGCTCGCCGGAGGCTCGCCGGAGGCTCGCCGGAGGCTCGCCGGAGGCTCGCCGGAGGCGCGCCGGATGCTCGCCGGATGCTCGCCGGATGCTCGCCGGATGCTCGCCGGAGGCGCGTTCGTCATTTGCCGTGAAGGGCCGTACTCGTAGCTTCCCTCCCGATTCGACCGATATCCCGACCCATTCCCGGCACCCGGGGAAGCACGCATGCCGACATCCGATATCAAGAAGCCGCGCGGCATTCTGAAGAAGCACACGGGGAGTGGCGCGTTCCGCCACGTTCAGTACCCTCCTCCCGAGGATCTGCGGGAGCTGGTGGAGCACTTCTGGTCGGTGCGGTGGGATCTCCGCGGCCGCGAGCCCTATCTCCAGGAGGTGCTGCCGCATCCGTCGATCCACATCGTGGTGGAGACCGGCAGCGGCGAACCGAGCGCGCGCGTCCTCGGCGTGGTGCGCCGGAAGTTCACGAAGCTGCTCGAGGAGCGGGGAGTCGCCTTCGGCATCAAGTTCCGTCCCGGCGCGTTCGCGCCGTTTCTGGATGGGCCGGTCTCCCTGCTGACCGACCGCTCGGCCGAGCTCGCCGAGATCTTCGGCGCCGACGGCGCGGCGCTCGCCGAGGCGATCATGGCCGCCGAGGAAGACGAGGAGAGGATGGCGCGCGGAGTGGACTTTTTCCGCGCCAGGCTTCCGGAGCCCGACCCGCGCGGAGCGCTCGCCGGCCGGCTCGTGGAGCTGATCGTGAGCGACAGGGAGATCCTGAAAGTGGATCACGTCGTGGAGCGCCACGGCGTGAACAAGCGCGTGCTGCAGCGCCTCTTCGACCGCTACGTCGGCGTGAGCCCGAAATGGGTGATCCAGCGGAGCCGGCTGCACGAGGTAGCCGAGCGGCTCGCCGCCGAACGGATCGACGAGTGGGCGGGGCTCGCCGTCGAGCTCGGCTATTTCGATCAGGCGCACTTCATCCGGGACTTCCGCCGCGTGGTCGGCATCTCCCCCGCCGAGTATATGCGGCGGGAGCGTGCCGCCTCGACCGCCATCTCCACGATGGCCGCTCCCTCGACGAATACGTCGCATCGCTAGACACCAACGACGGGACGCTCGCGCCCGAGCGCCCGACAATCTCACCAGGAGGAGAATCCCCATGGATCTGAGCACCGACCCTCGGCGCGACATGCTGCGGCATGCCGTCGCCACGCTTGCCTACCGCGCCGGCAACACCCTGCGCGACGCCCCGCCCGAGACCGCCACGATTCGCCTGTACGAAGGCATGCGCTCGCCGGTCGAGATCCTCGCCCATATGGGTGATCTGCTGGACTGGGCGCTTTCGATCGCCGCCGGACGTCAGACCTGGCGGAGCGCGGAGCCGCTGGCGTGGGAAGCCGAGATGGAGCGCTTCTTCACGGCGCTCGACCGCTTCGATACCTACCTTGCCTCCACCGAGCCGCTTGGCGGCGCGCCGGAGCGACTTCTGCAGGGGCCGGTCGCCGACGCGCTCACCCACCTGGGGCAGATCTCGCTGCTGCGTCGCGCGGCCGACGCTCCCACCCGCTTCGAGAACTATTTCGAGGCAACCATCGGCGCCGGCGCCATGAGCGCGAAGCGGATGACGGAGCAGACCGCCGAGCAGGCCCCCGCGCGCGCCGAGACGGAATGATTGCCGAGACGGAATGATTGCCGAGACGGAGTGAGCGCCGGAGCACGCGCCGTCCATGCGATACGACACACGGGCGACGCCGCCATCCCCGAGGATGGCCGGCGCCGCCCGTGTCGTTATCGGAAGCCCGTCACCCGGACGGGGAGCGGAGCTCAGTTGGCCGAGGGAGTCTCGGTCGGAATGCCGGTCGTGACCGACGGATTCTCCATCACCGTGACGCCGTTGCCGAGCATGGTGCAGAGCGTGAGCGCGGCGGCGTCGCAGTCGACCGGCTTGTCGAGCAGGGTCGCCGGGGTAAACCAGGTGCAGCCGAACTGGTAGACGTACGCGGCGATGTGCTGGAAGTCCATCTGCGCCAGGAACTTCCCTTCCGGCGTCCATCCGTTGCCGCTATACGGCTGGATACCGTAGGTGAACCCGGGCGTCGGCTGCCAGAGCGCGTAGTTGTACTGCGCGGCGTGCTTCTGCTCCTTCTTGATGGCCGCTCCCACGCAGCTTCCCGGCAGGAAGTCCACGTTGTAGATGTTCTTCGGCGTGGTGATCGCCGCCATCGTGGTGTTGTTCCAGGCATGCGGCACCACGTCGCTGCCGTTCCAGATGAACGTCGTGCTCGCGTTCGGCGCGCTGAACACGCCCTGGAAGTAGCTCAGGAAGGCCTGGTTGCCGACCGACGGCGAGGCGGTCGCCAGCAGGTTCACCTGCTTCCACTGGCTCAGGCTGGTGTTGTAGGTCGAGGGGGACTGGTTGAGCGTCGACTTCGGATCCATCAGCGCCAGCATCAGCATCGGCGACAGAGCGCCGGCAAGGCTGTGGCCGGTGAACCAGAGGGTCACGTTCTCCTTGTTCGGGATGCTGTTCAGGAAGTTCTGGATCTTCGCGGTCGCGGCGGTTCCGCCCGGCAGGTCGAGCAGCTTCTGCACGCCGGTCGTGTCGCCGGTGGTCACCTGCAGCGCCGTGTTGTTCGCGTACGGCCAGGTGATCGGCGCGATCTCCAGATCCTCGGTCATGATATCGTAGAACGACTTGGTGTTCGTCGCGGACATTGCCACCACATAGGTCGGCAGCGGGTTGTTGCTGGCGTCGAGCTGCTGCGCAACGAACATCGCGTTGGCCACGGCCCGCTTATTCCCGGTGATGAAATCGAACGGTCCCCACACCACCTTCCAGTTCCAGGTGGGGATCGACTTCTTCACGTCCGCGTTGCTCTTGAGCGCATCGATCTGGTTCTGCAGATCGGCCTGCGACCAGGTGTTGGCCGCGACGCCGCAGGAAAGCCACGAGAGGGAAAAAACCTGCTGCTGATCGGATGTCAGATTCGGCATGTATAACTCCGTACTGCTTTGGGGAGGATGGATGATGAATGTCGGGACGCCGGAGTCCGGCGTCCCGACCGGGAAGATCAGTGGTCGAAAAGTCGCGTCGCGACTCAGTTGACCGACGGGGTCTCGCTCGGCGTGCCGGTCGTGACCGACGGGTTGCTGACCACGGTGACGCCGTTACCGATGATGGCGCAGAGGGCGTTGGCGGCGGCATCGGAATCGAGCGGGCTGTCGAGCATCGTCTTCGGCGTGAACCAGGTGCAGCCGAACTGCGCGACGTAGGCGGCGATATGCTGGAAATCCATCTGCGCCACGAACTTTCCTTCGGCCGTCCATCCGATGCCGGAATAGGACTGAATCGCGTAATCGAAGCCGGGGGTGGACTGCCACTGCGCGTAATTGTACTGCGCGGCGTTCTTCTGCTCCTTCTTCAGCACCGCGGCAACGCAGCTGGTGAAGTTGAAGGTGAGTCCGTAGATGTTCGGGTTGGTGATCTGCTGCATCGTGGTGTTGTTCCAGGCGTGCGGCACCACGTCCTTGGCGTTCCAGATGAAGCTCGTGCTCGCGTTGGAGGCGCTGAACACGGAGGTGAAGTAATCGACGAACGGCTGGTTGCCCACCGACGGGCCGGCCGTCGAAAGAAGGTTCACCTGCTTCCACTGGCTCAGGCTGGTGTTGAACGTCGACGGAGCCTGGTTGAGCGTGGAATTCGGATCGGTCAGCGCCAGCATCAGCATCGGCGAAAGGGCGCCGGCCAGGCTGTGGCCGGTGAACGTGAGGGTGACCTCTCCCTTGTTCGGGATACTGTTCAGGAAGCCCTGGATCTGGTTGATGTTCTGCGCGCCGGTCGGCAGGTCGAGCAGCATCTGCACGCCGGTCGTATCGCCGGTGGTCGCCTGGAGTCCGGAGTTGTTGGCGTACGGCCAGGTGGTCGGCTGGATGGTCAGATCCTCGGTCACGATGTCGTACATCGAGCTGCTGTTGGTGGCGGCGATGGCGACCACGTAATTCGGCAGCGGGTTGTTGCCGGCGTCGAGCTGCTGCGCCACGAACATCGTGTTGGCCGCGGCGTTCTTGTCGCCGGTGATGAAGTAGAACGGTCCCCACACCACATTCCAGTTCCAGCCCGGCATGTTCGTCTGAACGCCACTATTGCTCTTGAGGGCATCGATCTGTGCCTGCAGGTCGGCCTGCGACCACTCGTTGGTCGCGGCGCCGCACGACAGCCACGAAAGGGAGAATACCTGAAGCTGATCCGGGGTCAGGGTAGACATGAGAAACTCCGTGTTGGTGTGGACAGAACGCATGGGATATGGCCGCGCCGACGCGCATGGCGAGCGCCGTGACGACCGGGTGTCATCGTTCAATTGCCGTATCGGTCCCTCCGGAATATCCGGAGCACGAGGGCCGGGGGGGCCACCGTCGGTGGAGGACCATCATTGCGAAAACGGATCTCATCACGCGCACGCGTTGGCCATGGAGAAAACTCCTTGGCACCAGCACGCATCGAACGACGCGGCGCGGAGCATCGGGATCACCTCGGGCGCGGAGATCGACGACAATGAGAAGAACGTTGGGAGGATAGTGTGCCGTTGACGGGCGAAGACGAACGCGGGCCTCGCGGATTATTCCCATCGCCAGTACTCGGTGGAAATCTCCGCATCGTACGAGACCCGCAGTGATTACTCGTCGAAGCGCGAGCTTCGATTCGGCGCCAAATCTATGGCGGACGCCGGCGCAAATGCAAACGGATTTCTCGTTATCTCCTCGGAATGTTCGCGACGACAATCTCGTCGCAACGATCAAATCATCGTTGCCATCTCAAAATATGTCGCCGAGGGAGCGCGAGTCCCATGCAGGTTGAAAGCTCCTCCGCCGGGATTCCCGGATGGGACCGTACGGTCCACATATATCGCGGTACGATCCTCCCCGGATCACGCATTTTCATCCCCGGAATTATTCCGCGGCTCGCGGGGCGGCCCGATAAAATCTTCTCCAGATAGCGCCGGAATCCCCCGAGCGTGTCGAACTCGATCAGCCGCTTCTCCGGACAGAGACATGCCCCCACCGCGCCGTTCCAGGCGTGGGAGATGCCGTCGCCGATATCGATCCTGACGCCGATGCCGTCGCCGCGCGGCGGGCCGCGGCCACGCGCCCCTCGAAGAGGCGGGGCACGCCGTCGACGCTCACGATCGTCTGGCGGGCATGGTGGACCACGGTGGCTATGGCGGCGAGAGCCGAGTCCGCCGCCGAATGAATCGCGGCGGGATCGAGGCGCGGGCTCGTGACGGTCCGCGCGCCGGGCATTGCCGGCACGAGCATCAACTGCGGAGAGAGGAGCGAGGATCGCTTCATGGGGTGCTTCACCGATCGGATAGGTTGTCGGAAGATCCTCGGAGAGGCCGCGTTCCCGCCCGACGAAACGATCGGAATCGAACGCCGGCCGGCGGACGCGCCGGAGTATGGCTCGCCGCCGCCTCTTCCGGCATGACGCTCCCGTGCCACGCCGTGATACGCCGGGGGGGCCTAACGCGACGAAGGGAGGCCGCCGGGCCTCCCTTCGTGGATCGATGCGATCGCGATACGCCGCGTGCCATGACGGCCCTGGCGCGTGCGCGCGGGGCTTACGTGGTGACGGTGTACTGCACCACCATGATCACCTCCTCCAGATCGCTCAGGTTCGTCGCGGTGAGGGTGAACCCGGTGCCGATCGGCACGAGCGCGGAATCCCCCTTGTAGATCGGCGCGAACGGCGCCTGCGCGGCCAGGTTGACGTCGGTCCCGTTGACCCCCATCGTGTAGCTGGCCGGGCTGGTCTTCAGACGGGCAAGCCAGGTGAGCTTCGCCGCCGTCGGGGCATGTCCCTGCACGAAGTAGGGGAAATGCTGCGTCCCGATCTTCATCGCCACCGTGCCGTCCCGCTTCAGCTTGTGCCACTCGTTCGGGAACTCCTGACGGAGGTTGAACGCCTGGAACAGTCCGGTGCCGCTGGCCGCGGCGACCATCTCGTTGAGCAGGCTCCGCATGATCCCCTCCACCAGATCCTTGAACTGCTTGCCGCCGTCGCGCGCGGTGTAGCGGACGTGGATGATCACGTCGGTGATCGACGCGTAGTCGAACTGCCGGAACGAGGTCGGCATCTCCAGCTGCCAGGTGCTGATGGCGCCGGCCCCCTCGAACGGCAGGTAGCGCTCGTCCCGGAAGTTGAGCTCGAACATGCCGGTGTCGTTCTGCGCCGCGCTGGTGGAGATCGACTGGATGGCGCCCACGTTGTAGACGAAGCGCCCGTCGTTCCCCGCCTGCTCGACGTAGCGGTCCTTGTCGTTCATCGCTCCCGGCGCGTTGGTCGTGCTCTTGCGGTACTTGTTGCTCACCAGCGAGAGCTTGCAGCTGACCGAGGAGTACGGACCGGCCACGCAGGGGATCGAAAGGGAGACGCTCTTGAGCCGGCGCATGTACTGGCCGGGATGGTCCATGTCGAACACCGTCTCCGGAATCGACACGGTGCACTTGCCGGTGCTCTTGAGCTGCACCAGCGCCAGCGGATCGAGCTGCGCCAGCGAGATGTGGCGCGTCAGCTCGTACTCCCGCTTGTTCTGCTCCAGATAGGCGGACTCCATCCGCTTGATGTCGTACTGGAGCGCCTCGGCGGTCATCAGCCCCTTGTGGAGGCTGTCCCAGTAGCCGAAGCGGATGTAGCCGGAATCGGTCAGGGCGAGCTCATGGCGGAAGGAGCGCTCGGCCCTCTTGGCCACGTCGAAGGCGAGCTGGTAGGCGCGGAAGTAGACGGAGCTCACCTGCCCCACCATCCAGTCGTAGAGCTCGCGGTTGGTGAACTTGGTCCGGAGGTACTCCTCGGTCTTCTGCGCGTTCTCGATCTGCAGCAGGTGATTGTCCAGATCCTTCCGCGCGATATCCAATCGTATCTGCGCGGCGGCGATCTGCTGGTTCATCTGGGCCACCTCGCGCGTGGCCACGCTCTCCTTCTGTTTTCACCCCTCCCAGCGACGGTCGTTGCCGCCGGCGATGGCGGCCATGCTCGCGTCGTTGGTGCTCATCAGCGCCAGGAAGGAGAGGACGTCGCTGGCGGCCTTGCTGGCCTGCGCCAGGTTCAGTCCGCCGAACTTGAACTTCGCCAGCGGCGTGCCGCCGAAGCCGGATGCGCCGAGGTCGATATCCGGGATCAGCGCTATCAGCGACGCGGCAAGCTGCACCCCCTGCGCGGCCTCCTGATAGGTATGCGCCTGGCCGAGCTTGTCGATGTGAAGCTGCTCCTTCGGGAGCACCTTCTTGATGGTCTGGTAGTACTTCAGCCGCTCCTCGATCACCCCCTTGGAGAGCTTGAGCGCCTCGATCTGCGCCTCCGACTCCTGGATCTGCCGCTCCTTCACCTGGCGCACGGCGCCGAGCACCTTCACCTCCTGTTCGGCGCGCAGACGCGAGAGCCCCTCGGCGTCCCGCTTCTCGAGCGCGGCCAGCAGGGCGGCGCCGAGTCCGCTCACCTGCTGGGCCAGCTCGGTCGCCTTCTGCGCCATGGTGCCGAAGCGGTAGAGCGGCAGCGGCGCGCTCATGCCGGCCAGCACGTCCGAGATATCCAGTCCGGCCGCCGCGGCGCGCACCAGCATGCCGGGATCGATCGGCGGCGCGAACAGCGCCAGCACCCGCTCCACGCCGTCGATGTTCTGGCAGTGGCGGACCTTGAACAGGCGGTCGGCCACCAGATCCCAGTACTCCAGCATCTTGTCGTTCTGCGGTATACAGAAGTAGAGACAGGAGACGGTCAGCGGCACCGGCGGGGCCGGGTCGTTCGGCTGCTGCGGCAGATGCAGATCCGGCAGCAGGTTTTCGATCGTCAGAAGCGCGTTGCCGAACAAGTCGATCTTCGCCTCGAGCTGGTTGAAGGTCTCCACCGGCACCGGCACGGCCGGCGGCACCACGCGCGGCTTCGGGCCGAGAAGCTTGTCGGCCAGGATGTACATCTGCGTCGCCTGGTTCACCGACTCCATCGTGTC
The DNA here is from genome assembly GCA_048498995.1 of Bacteroidota bacterium. Classification (GTDB taxonomy): domain Bacteria; phylum Bacteroidota; class Ignavibacteria; order OLB7; family OLB7; genus JBEHWX01. Next base: position 8,688 of record JBEHWX010000036.1, on the reverse strand, counting down.
CTGCCGGAACAGGTTGTCCCCCCAGGCGATCAGATTGTCGATGTACTTCATCAGCACCGCCTTCTGGTAGGCCACCGGACGGGTGCGGGCGATCACGTGCGGCTTGAACGGCTTGTCGCGCCACTCGCCGAGGGCGAACTCCAGATCGCTGATCGTGGCCCCGGTCGGATCGCTGGCGATGTCGCTCAGGATCTTGTCGATCCTCTGGTTCCGGTAATCGTCATCGGTCGCCTGGTAGAACGGCTTGGTGACCCAGTACTTCTGCGGCGCCGGGCCATCGGAGGCGCCGATCGGGTTGAAGATGTAGTGGAACCAGGTCATCGCCTCCTCGAAGCGCTGATCCTTGCTCAGCTTCACCGCGATCATCAGCGGCAGGTGGAAGAACAGCTCCCAGTTGTAGGAGGAGTAGCTCCCCTCCTGCGAGAAGTCGATATCCTCGATCGGATAGGGAGTGGCCACCAGCGGCTGCGGATCGTAGGTCGGTCCGGCGCCGAAGTGGAAGCCGGTGTTGACCAGCTGCGTGTCGCGACGCATCAGCCCCGGAATGCCGTCGCGGTAGAGCGTGGCGCGCAGTTGGCAGACCAGCGGATGGTAGAAGCTCTTGAAGCGGACGCCGTAATCGAGCGAGAGGTAGACCATCAGCTCGTCCCAGAGCCGGATGAACTCCGGATCCTTCACCAGGTCGGAGAGCATCTTCCCGAGATCATGATTCGGATCGGCCTGAAGCTCCTGGAGGTACTTGGTGGCCAGCGCCAGGCAATCCTCGGTGAACTTCAGGATGTCGGAGAAGGTCTTCGAGATGGCGCCCCCCTGGCCGCCGTAGAATCCCGGAAGGAGCACGAAGCCCCGCTGCCCGTCCTCGTAGAAGTAGGGCATGTGGGTTCCGAGCGGCACCGACACCACCTCGTGCGATTTGGCCGCCATGGCCGGCATGGCCGGCATCAGGAACTGCATCGTGAAAAGGATGATGTCGATCAGCGACATCTGCTGCGGATAGGTCACGCGGAAGGTGCCCGGCGTGGCGTTGAGCAGCTCGCGGAAATCCTGGTCGAAGATCGATTTGATCGCCAGATCGTCCGGCGCGTCCTGTCCCTGCTCGGCGAAGCGGAGATTCTGGAGCGCCGTGTCCCTGAACTGCGGCAGGAACCTGTAGTAGTTCAGCAGCGATGCTCCCTGGACCGGCTCGGGATATCCCTTGCATCCGGTGAGCATGAACAGGCCGAGGAAGTTCGTTCCGCCGGCGCCGTCGACGCCGTTGGTCCAGGTGCCGTTCTCGATGTAGCTGCAGGTGATGTAGAACCCGACGGTTCCGAGGTCGAGCGGCATGAAGCGGAAATCCTCGCGCCGCGGAAGCCGGCTGTACCAGGAGGTGACCAGCCCCTGCTTCGAGATCTTCTTCGGACGCCACTTCTTCCCCGCCTGCTCGCTGATGGCCAGCTGCACCCGCAGCTGCTTCTCGGTCCTCGGCACCGGCGTGCCGACCGTGGAGCTCGGGATGGTGATCGACTGGCGCTCGTTCGGCTGCTCGGTGAAGAGGGGCCAGGCCAGGTAGAGCCGGTTGTTCCGCATGAACGCCATCAGGTGATCGCCGGAGATATCCAGGTCCACCTTCTCCCACGGCGTCCAGTACTGCTCCTTCTCGAAGCGCCGGTAGTAGTACACTGGAGGATCGCCCCCCTTGGTGCGCGCGAAGACGTGCATCGTCCGGATGTCGGTCTGATAGTAGACCGTCACCACCTCGAGCATCGCGATCTCGTCGAGCTTCTCCAGATAGCCGATCATCGCGTCCTCCACGGCGCGGTCGCTCAGCTCGTTCTGCAGCAGCTGGTTCTCGATCTCGGTGAAGAAGAAGGACTTGTCGTCCCGCAGCTCCGGCTCGATCCAGTTCTCGGGATAGAGGAAGATCTTCCGGTTGGCCTCCCACACGCGGTAGTTCCGCATCCAGGTCCACTGCTCCCAGTCGCCGTCGGCGGTCACGTTGGCGACCGACGTCGGCTCGAGTCCCATCCGGCAGCGCTGCACGAACAGCTGCACGGTGCCGTGCGCCTGCACGATGCGGGAGGTGGGCTGGCAGGCGCACATCTCCACGTCCACCAGGAAATAATCGAACAGATCGTCGGAGCTCTTCATCTCCGGATTTTCGGCCAGCAGGAAGGCCACCAGCGCGTCCCGCTTTTTGGTGCGGAGCCCGTCCTGAATGCCGCCGAGCACGCCGAGCCAGTCGGACTCGGTGTAACGCGCCTTGAGCGCGCGGCGGAGCGAGGCCACCTCAGCATCACCGAGCCTCGGCTTGGCGAGGGTCTTCGCGGTGGCGACGTCCACGCCGAGGGCGCGCACGAGGGTGGCCGCTTCCCGCAGCGTCCCGTAGGTCTCCGGGAGCCGGTACTTGTCGAGGTTCGGCGTCGAGAAGCCGAAGTGGGTATCCAGATCGGCCAGCACCGTGGCATCCAGGCCGGTGAGGCGCGCCAGGAGCGCGGTCACCGCGGCGATGGTGGCGCCGGGGGCGAGCACCAGATCGAAGACGGAGTAGATGGTGATCGGCTGCCTCGGATCGTCGCGGTTCTCGACCGGAGGATTCTCGCGCGCGAGCGCGACCGCTCCCTGCAGCCGCTCCCAGCGGTCGAACGGCACCGCGGGAATCCCCGCGTCGTAGCAGAGCCCGTCGAGCTCCATCCAGCCGAGCGCGCCGTTGTGCTTCAGCATCCAGGCGATCTCCCTCGGCGTCAGCGGCACCGGCACGAGCATGGCCGCGATGGCGTGGAGCAGCTTCGCGGCGCTGTACTGGTTCGGGAAGTTGCCGTCGTTGATCGCGAGGTTGCCGGAGAGCGCCGGCGCCATCAGCAGCTCCAGCACCGTCCTGCCGGCCACCGGCGCGGGAGCCTTCATCCGCGCGCCGCGCACGAACGCCGCGGCCACGTCAGGCTCCAGCACATAGGTGGCCGCGACCTCCGCGATCAGCAGATCGAGTCGGGCCAGATAGAGGAAGATCGGGTCGATCAGCGCCCGCAGCAGCGCCAGACGCTCGGCGGTCCTCGGCGGCGCCGCGGCGGCCAGCTCGGTCATCCGCGCCTTGATCTGCGCCGTGTCGAAGCAGGGGCCGAGCCTGGAGTCGATGAAGTCAGAGGCCGGCATCGCGTCGGCATAGGTGCCGTCGACGATCGCGAGCACCTTCGCCCGGTCGGCATCCGGCATCGGCGCGGAGGCATCACCGGGATAGCCGGGGAGCTGCCCCAGCAGCTCGGCCAGCACCTTCCGGTTCTCCTCGATCGTCACGTCGCCATCGAACGGCGACTTCCCCTGCGCGGCCGCGGCGTAGGCGGTCCGCAGACGTCCGAGCATCGCGGCCACGGCCGCGGGCGCCATGTCGCGCGCGGCCGGATCATCGGCGGCGTGCTTCAGCAGATAGGCGAGATCGGAGGGACGGAGCCCGGCGGCGCGGAGCGCGCGCGCCTTCTCGACGAACCGGAGCGTGGCGAACGGATCGGCGAGCGGCTGGATGCCGGTAAGCTCGATCAGCGTCAGGAGCGACGAGGCATCCAGGCCGAGCGCGGCGGCCAGCACGTTCATCGCGTGGACGCGGGCGATGTTGTCGAAGGTGAGGACCGCCGAGGCTCCCAGGCTGTCGACGAGCTTCTTCACCTCCTCCCGCTTCGCGCCGAGCGAGAGGGCGAGGTAGCCGGTATACGGAGCGATCTTCACGCCGCTCCCCGGCGTGGTCTGCTCGTCCGTCTCGTTCTTGGCCACCCGCTCCGGCAGGAGCATCGGCTCGATGGCGCCGTTGGCCGCCTCGTTCAGGAAGAGCCGCGCATAGCGCGACGAGCTCCCCTCGGCCGGGATCGGCCCGTAGAAGGAGCTGACGTCGTCGATGGCCAGATGGAGATCCTCCTTGAGCCGGACCACCGCGCCGAGGCGCGCGATGGTGGTATCGTTCAGGTGGCCGCCGCCGATGCGCGGCGCCATGATCGCGCGATCCAGCTCCGGCGCGCTCCAGCCGATCCGCCGCCAGAGCCGGATGAAGCGGTGGAGCGCGTCGACCGCGGCATCATCCAGCTTGTCGATCACCTTCTGCGCCGTGTCGCAGGTGGTGTCCAGATGCTTGATGTACATCGCGCCGGAGGGGTTGATGAACCGGCGCCGGAGCAGCTCCTCCAGATCCTCGTAAGCCAGCTCGCTCTTGGTGAGGAACGTATCGACCACCTTCACCTTCTCCCGAGCCTCGTCGGCGCCGGTGTTCCAGTAGGCGCGCAGCCTGGCCGGATCGCCGGCCGCGCTGTCGGCGATCAGCGCCCGCTCGTCGTCGGCGATGCCGAGCCCATCGGCCGCGATCGCCGCGTCGGACGGACCGGCCGCCAGCTTCAGCGCGCGCATCAGCTCGTCGCGCCGCGTGCCGAACTGCTCGAAGTAGCCGCGTCCCTCCTGGTGGAAAAGATCGAAGGGAAGATTGAACGCGTAGTTCGTGGTCCTGAGCGTCTCGTAGGCATCGGTGTTGAGATATTCCGGCGCGGCGCTCAGCTCGGCCGCGGAGAGATGCGTCTGACGAAGCCGCTTCACCTTCCAGGTATCCGGCATCCCGTCCGGGATGATCTTGCAGACCACCTTCGCGTCCCGCACCACGTAGCCGCCTTCGAGATCGTGGTCGAAGACCATCGCGCTCTCGGTCAGAGGGAAGTGGGTCTTCAACGTGTTGTAGAGGCCGGACGAGATCTTCCCCCTGGCGATCGGGCCGTTGTAGGGAACGCCGGCCTCGGGAGCAACGGCATCCTCCAGCAGCTCGCAGACCAGGTCGATGTAGGGGAGCGGCGTGTTCGTGTTCTCGCAGCTCAGGTCGAGATCGCCGAGATCGGGCCGGCGCGAGAAGAGCACCTCCTTGGCCTTCTTCACGCTCCCCGGCCCGGCCGTGGTATCGACCACGAGACGGTTCTTCAGGAACTGGAAGGTATCGACCAGATACGCGGCCGGCGAGTAGACCGAGCGGCAGTGGTCGCAGCCGCACATGTCGATGGTCTTGAACAGGCTCTTGAGGTTCGGGAAATCCTTGGTGACCGCCTTGAGCTTCATCGCCATCATCGGCGAGGAGAGCGCCGCGATGTCGGCGGCACCGGCGGTCGCGCGCAGCTCCGCGGCGATCATGGTGGCGGCCACGTGCGTGTCGGCCGCCTTGTTGTAAACCTCCGCCGCCTCCTTCCTCGTGAACGTGCCGCTCTCGGACATCTTCTTCACGAAGTGGGTCTTCCCCATCGCGTAGATGGAGGCGGCCGAGTCGATCCCTTCCTTCAGGAGCGCGTCGGTCTTCCTGTAGGTGGGGGCGAGCTTGAAGACGCGCTGAAGCTTCTCGAGCGTGGCGCGCGCGCCGTTCGGGTCGTCATCGGCCGGAGAGATTTTCTTCTTCCTGAGGAACTCGCCGATGTTCGTCGATCTCAGGTCCAGATCCGGATGCGCGTCGAGAAGCTCGGCAAGGCCCGGACGGTCGGCCATCGCGCTTTTGGCGTCGCGCTTCAGCTGGGCGGTGAAGGCGGCGGTCGGGAATCGGCGCTCCATCTTCCTCACCAGAAGCGACGCCTGAAAGTCGAGCATCTTCGGATCGACGGCCGCCGCGCTCGCCGTGGCGGAACTCTCCGTCGACGCGCTCTCCTTGCCGGCGCTCCCCTTGGCGGCTCCCTTGGCGGTTGCCTTCTCCGCTCCGTTGCCGGACTCCTTCACGGAGGCCTTGCCGGAGGACTTCGCGGCGAGGCTGGCGGCGCTCGACGTCGCGGCGGTCTCCAGCGCGGCGCGCCACGCCGGGCGATCGAGCGAGGCGAGCTTGCGCAGATCCTCCGGCTTCTCGACGCCATGCTCGCGACGGACGGCATCGACGAGATGTCCCTCGAAGCCGAGCAGCTCGCCGAGCGCGAGCGATCCGGCCACGTGCGTCGGGTCGGCGCCGTCGTCGAGGATGGCGAGCTTCGAGAGACGGTCGACCAGTCCCATAAGATCGCCGCGGGCATCGGTCGAGAGGATCTCCATCAGCTCCAGATGCTTGCCGGCGGCGATGTTGGCCGAGATCATCCGGAAGATCTTCTTCGGCTGCTCGTCGCGCGCGTAGCGCTCGGCCTCGTCGCGACGGCGGGCGAGCATCTCGAGAATCTGGCCGAGCTCGTCGGCCAGATCGGCCGGCACGTAGCCATGCTTGATCGCGGCGGCGACGCCTCCGCGGATCTTCTCCGGCGCCAGCAGCACGATATCGAAGAAGAGGGGCTCGAGCTCGGTCGCGATCGTGATCGAGAAGCGCGCCTGGATGGTGCCGCCGAAGTCGATGCGCAGCAGCGTGTCCTCGCGGAGGAGCGCGTAGAAGAAGTCGGGACGGATCTTCGCGATCCGCTCCAGGCGGTGGGCCACCACCAGATGCTCCAGCTTGTCGAGCGGCCAGGCGGTTTCGCGGTTGATGAAGGTGATATCGCGCGTGGGGCCATCCTCGCGCAGCTCGGCGATCGGAAGCTGCTCCAGGAGCGGCGAGATGGAGCGGATGATCTTCTCGAACTCGCTCTCGACGCGGGTCTCCCCCTGTTTCAGACGGATGTCGACGACGGCGACGGCCGGCGCGTTGAAGAGGATCTCCTCGATGCCCGGCTCGTGGACCGGCTTCTTGTTCTCGAAGATCTTGACGGCCAGATCGGCGGTCCGCTTCTCGGCGCGCTTGAACCTGGCGGTGGTGTAGGAGATCTCGTAGCGGCCGCGCTTGTCGGTGGTTCCCTCGCCGAGGAGCTGTTCGCTCCGGAGGTCGCGATCGAACACGCGCACCTCGGCGCCGACCACCGGCTTGCCGTTCGGGTTGCGGACGGTGCCGCGGACGATGTACGCCTCTCCCTTGGCCGCCAGCTCCAGCTCCCTGTGCATGGCCGCGGCGGTGGCGTCGTCGACGATGCCGGTCATCACGAGGTGGCGCGCCTTCTGGAAGGCCATGACCGCGCGGAGCGTGCTCGTGTCGTAGCGCCGTTTGTCGACCTCGTCCTCATCGATCGAGTAGCCGAGCTGACGCAGGCTGTGATGGAGCGTCTCGACGTCGTTGCCGATCGTTCCGAGCGAGAGTGTCCGACCGGGGAGATTCATGATGATTCCCTGACTTATGGAAATGGACTTGTTGACGACATCGGCAGCCGCGACCTGGCCTCGGCTGTCGGACGGTGATGGAAGGGAACAACCTCGAACGATTCGGCGGCGCCGGGCTCGGCGCCACCGGTATCGGCACCGCCGGGATCACGGGAGCACCGGGATCACGGGAGCACCAGGATCACGGAGCGCCGGGATCACGGAGCGCCGGGATTACGGGAGCGCCGGGATCACGGGAGCGCCGGCCGAAGCTGGAGCCAGCGATCGAGCTCCGGATGCTCGCGAAGAAGGCCGGCCTCGGCCAGCATCACGAGCGGCGAGAGACGGATCTTGATATCCCGAAGGCTCAGGATCTCGGGGGCCGACAGCGTCGGCCAGATATCGGCGCGACGACGGGCCTCATCGGGAGGGAGCTGAAGACCGTCGAGGAACCATCGGACGATACGGTCCGCATCGAGCAGCGGATCATCGGACCGGTCACCGAGCAGCGCAATGAAGTGTGCTCTGACGAGCATCGCCGAGTGCAGCAGCCTGTCGGAGAGGCGGGGCTCCGCGCCGGCGGCCAGCCGCTCGTAGATATTCACGGCGACCCTGCCCCACTCGACATCGTCGGTCGAGGTAGCCAGCCCGGCCGAGCCTTCGGCGAGCCCGAGCCAGTTGAAATCGGATGGGATCGATGCCTCGCCGCCGTCGACGCTCCGCAGCCACTCGGAGGCCGCCGCGGCGGGGCCTTGCAGGAAGCGATGCAGGAGTTGTTCGGAGCTTTGATCGTTCATCTCGACGCGTGTCCGAATTATGGGGTTACGGGAAACGTGATGCCGAAGCGCCCGAACGCGGCACGGCCGAGATCGACGACCGCGGCGTTGGTGGCCGCGTCGTTGCCGAACATGAAGTGCCCGCTGTGCGGCGTGATCTCCAGGCCCACCGCGCGGCCACCACTAACGGCGATGTTGGCCTCACCCGCCGCCTGGACCGGCGCGCCGCGGGTCAGCACTGAATGGAACAGCTCTTCACCACCCCACTCGGCCGGAATGATCCTGAGCTCCCCTTCCTGGGTAATCGCCCACTTGATCTTCCCCTCGTTCGCGTACCGGAGGAACGCGCGATCATTCGGCGTAACCGGGCGAACGCCGACGTTCGCCGCGGTCTCCAGCTCGTCCGCCAGCCTCGGGGACATCTGATTCCGGAACAGCCTCGGCGCCGGGCTTCCGCTGGCGGCGGCTCCCTCGGCCGCGGGCGCGCCGGCGGCTGGCGCCGGCTGGTTCCCAGCGGCGGTTCCGGCGGCTTGCGTGGCGGTCCGTCGCACGCGCGCGGGCCGGGTTCCCCCTCCCGGCGCCGGAGGGCGCTGCGGCGCCTGCCGGCGCGGAGGCCGAGCCGGCGGGTCCGATGGCGGCCGCGATCCACTGCCGGAGCCGCTGTTACCTCCCGAGCCGGAGGAGTTGTTCGATCCGTTGTTGTTGTTGTTCGACATCGCCATCGCGAGCGGGCCCGCCACCGTTACGGCGGTCCCGGCCAACCGCACTCCCGCCGCCGTCACGACCGTGACCGGCCTGACCAGCGGAGCGGCCACGGCCGTGGCCAGCCGAGGTCCCGCCGCCGGCA
>JBEHWX010000035.1:0-55979 GCA_048498995.1 Bacteroidota bacterium | reverse complement strand
CCCCGCTCCCCCGACCAGCCACGCGATGCGACGGCCACGCGCTCCCGGTGCGCGTGGCCGTCGCGCGTGATGCCGATCTCCCCTTTTCCTCGCCGTGGGACCGGACGTATCTTCACGGCCATGAAGGACTATCGCGAGTATCTCAACCCCGAGATCGTCTCCCGCCTCTCCTCGCTGGAGCTGCGCGCGCGGATGGTGGTCGAGGGCTTCATCACCGGCCTGCACAAATCCCCCTATCACGGCTTCTCGGTCGAGTTCGCCGAGCATCGCCAGTACATGCCGGGGGACGAGATCAAGTACATCGACTGGAAGGTGTTCGGGCGGACCGATCGCTACTACATCAAGCAGTTCGAGGAGGAGACGAACCTGAAGGGGTACGTGATCCTCGACGCATCGGCCTCGATGGGATATGCCTCGCAGGGGCGGGTGAGCAAGTTCGAGTACGCGGTGTCGCTGGCCGCGGCGCTCGCCTTTCTGATGATCAAGCAGCAGGACGCCGTCGGCGCCGGACTCTACGACACCGAGCTGCGGGGCTTTCTGCCGGCGCGCTCCAAGGTGAGCTATCTGCAGGAGATCCTGAAGCTCTTCACCGCCGCGCGCCCCTCGCAGGGCACCGGCACGGCGCGCGCGCTCAACCTGATGGCCGAGCGGATCAAGCGGCGCGGGCTGGTGGTGGTGATCAGCGATTTCTTCGACGAGCCGACCGAGGTGATCAACGCCCTGAAGCACTTCCGCCACAAGCAGAACGAAGTGCTCGTCCTGCAGATTCTCGACCCGATGGAACGGACCTTCAACTTCGGCTCCGACGCGACCTTCCGCGACATGGAGACCGGCGAGGAGATGGTGACGCAGCCGTTTCAGATCCGGAAGGCGTATGCCGACGCGATGACCGAGTTCACCGAGCGGATCAAGCGGGAGTGCCGGCAGCACGGCATCGACTACGCGCTGCTGGATACCTCGGTGCCGTACGACGTGGCGCTCATCGAGTATCTGAACAAGCGCCGGAAGATGGGGTGATCCCGCGCCGACCCGCTCCCTTCCATGACGTCCATTGCGTCTCCCGTGGTACCGCCCGTCGCGAATCCTGAAACTTCATCGCGGAGAAGGGCCCGCCTCGCCGTCGACGGTGATCGTCACCACGGCGCGCAGGATCGCCCGCTCCGCGCGGCCGGCCGGTCCGGTCACGTCGCGCCGGACCACCGCCACCGGCACCGACGCGCGCCCGGCGGCGCGAAGCCTGGCGCCGAGCTCCCCGGCCACCTCATCGACATCATCACCCGCCACCGTCACCCGATCCCTCACTCCGACCGACGCGGCGATCTGGCCGAGCCTGGCGCTCCAGCCGCGCCGATCCTCACTGACACCTCCATCCGGACGCAGCAGAACCCAGGTACGCCGGATCGCATCCGGAGCTTCCGGGCGCGAGCCCACCGAGGCGCCGTCGAGCCGCAGCTCGAGCGTGTCGCGCGCGGTCGCGACCTGCCTCGCGGAGTCGGCGACCGTCAGCTCGGCGATCACCGGCGCGATCGGTCCGGCGTTCTCCGGGATGTCGAGCGTCAGTACCGGCGGCGGCGGCGGCTCGCGATCCGCGCTCGTGCTTCTGACGATCACGCTCGTGTCGCGGCGCACCGTGATCCCCCAGCGCGCCACGCCGGCCGCCGCCTCGATCTCCGGATCGATGTCGAGTCTCGGCGCCAGGAAGTATCGCTCGCGGCGCAGGCAGGAGATGGTATCGACCGGGCGCGCTGAGGCTCCCGGCAGCATGGCGATGCAGCCGTCCGGCACGCGCGCGCCGCTCCGGGGCCCGGCGTGGATCCGCGCCGCATCGATCTCCCAGACATCGCGCAGGTAGGCGACGATCGCCTCCACGCGGGCCGGCTCGATCTCCCGCTCGACGCCGCTCATCCGATCGGATGCCACGAGCGTGACGCCGAGCTCCGGAGCGTGTCGCATCCGATAGCCGATCACGTCGAGGGCGCGCGCCAGGATGGTCCGCTCGTCGGCGCGGTCGAGCCCCGACGGATCGAACGCCAGGGTACCCGCCCGATCGAGAGGACGATAGCGCGCGGGAAGCTCCGCGGAGGCGTCATCGAACGGGACCAGCAGCGGCACCTCCGCGAACGTGCGATGCTCCCTGACCTTCGGAACGATCGTCGCCGGCTTCATCCGGCGTCCGGCGGCATCGAGCGCGGCAAGCCCGATCCGCGCGCGCAGCACCGGCGCGTCCGACGGCGCGTCCGACGGCGCATCCGGGGGCGCGCTTGACAACGTGTCGGGCCGAGTCGGCTCCGGGGAGCGCGGCATGGGCTCGGCGATGGACGCGGGAGGAGGAATCGTGGCGGGGAGATCGGGAGAAGCCCAGAGGATCGAGACGCCGGCGCCGATCGAGAGCGCGCGCGCCAGCAGCCCCGGCTCGCGAAGATCGGCGCGGAGCGCGAGCTCCGGACGGATCATGACCCCGTCGGTCGTAGCGAAGGAGCGGGAGAGCGCCGCCACCAGGCCGAAGCGGAGCGCGGCGGCGCCGAGGGAGTCCCCGCCGGCGACCACGCGATCGCGGCTGCCGTCGGCAAAGGCGGAATCGCCCGGATCGGCGATCAGCTCCGACTCGCGAAAGCGGGCGGCGACCCGGTAGGAGATCCATGGACCGAGATCGAGCGCCCAGCGCGCGTCGAGCCCCCAGCGCGCGCGAAGCTCCGCGGAGGCCTGCAGCGCCATCGCGCTCACCTCGAACCGACGGATGGCGCTTCCCCCGGCAACGACGAACGGGCTGGAGCGGAACAGGCCGATCGAGCCGCCGGCCTCGAGTCGGGGAGCCAGGCCGAGGCGCGGCGCGAACAGGTCCGGAAGGTCGAGGCCGACGCCGAGGCGGATGAGGTGGTTGTAGGCCGATCCCCTCCCATCCACGCCGAAGCGGTTCACCAAGTCCGGGGTGCGATCGATCGACAGGGGCACGCCGAACTCGTAGCCGATGGTCGCGGCAAGCCTCGGCCGCTCCTGCGCGGCCAGGATAACCGGAAGAAACAGCCCGCAGATCAGCGGAAGTGCCAGTCGGAGGGGAGCGTCGAGAAGACTCACACGGTGTCGATCACGTTCTCGAGGTCGGCAGTTGTCCGCCCCAAAATAAACAGGACAGGCCGGCATCACTGCCGACCTGTCATCAACTCGGTGCGAATCCCGGTTCAGGGGATCCAGTGCGCCTCGGCGGCGTCGGTCGCGGCGCGGGTGAGCGCCCTGCCGGTATCGTCCATCACGTTGAGCGGCTGTCCGCCGCCGGTGCCCGATTCGTACGTGATGAACAGCGCCTTGCTTCCATCCGACGCCCACTGTCCGCCGGTCATCAGCCCGTTGAGGGCCAGGGTGGTCAGATTGCCGGACATGTCGGAGATATGCGCCTCGTGAGTGACGCTCTGTCCATCCCAGGGCTCGGTGCCGAAGAGGATCTTCGAGCCGTCCGGCGCCCAGCCGAGGCTCGAGACGCGAACCTCGTTGAAGGGGAGCGACATCGAGCTGCCGGCGCTCAGGTCGTAGACATCGAACTGGCCGCTGACGTAGTCGGCCGTGGCGACCCTGTTGCCGTCCGAGGTCCAGGCGCACTGCCTGTTGCCGCTCATGTCGATCTGGCTGTAGGTGGTAAGCCCGCTGCCGTCGGCATTGACCGACATCACCCCTCGCCGCGGCCCGTCCACCTCGAAGATCACCCGGCCTCCATCGGCGGTGAATCCGACGGAGCTGCCGACGAGCGAGTAGTTCAGCCCGATGATGACATGGCTCCTGGAGGGATCGAACGCGTCGACGATATGCAGGTAGTGCGGGTAGATTGCTTCCGAGCTTCCCGGATCGCTGGTGGCCAGCCCCTCGGTGAAGTAGGCGACCTTCATGCCGTCCGGCGAGATGGCGCACAGCCCGTGGATATGGGAAGTGCCGGTGGAATCGTTGATGGCCTGGCGGAGTGTGACGCTCGAGCTCCCGTCGAGATTGACGGCGGTGATCTTCAGCCCGAGGCCGTTGCTGTGCTCGGCCATGTAGACCAACCTGCCGCGGCCGGTCGAGAAGTAGATCGCCTGCTCGCTCCCCGGCACCACCTCGTGCTTGTTGGTGCCATCGGCGTCGATGGTCCAGATGGCGTGTTGGAAGTCGCGGTAGACGATGCCGCTGGTCGGCCCCGAGGGATGGTCGTCGTTCTGCGACTGGTTGCTCGGGCTCACCGGGGTCGCCTCGTACTGATCGGTACATGCCCCGAGCAGCATCGCCATCGTGAGAAGGAGAAGTATCGATTTCATGGAATGCTCCAGAGAGTAGAAGTTGTTGCTCGGAGTGCGCACTCTTCCACACGACGACCCGCCCCGGACAAATGTGACCGACCGAAGCGCCGGGCCCCGCCGGTGAAGTGGCGGCGCCGGCCCGGGTCACATTACCAAGGGGCGACTCGTCGTAATGATACCGCTCCTCTGGCGGCCGCGATCAGGCAGGACACGATCCAACGATGATGCTCCGACTCAGATCGAACAATGACGATAGTAGAGACGATGCCGGCCGGCAACGGCTCCCCTCCCCGCCGACGGCGGAGGATCAGGAGCTGCTGGAACGGTTCCGCCGTGGCGACAACAACGCGCTCGGCCGGCTCTACGATCTGCATCACGAGCGGATTTGCCTCTACTGCGTGAAGATGATCGGCTCCTGGCAGCAGACCGAGGATATCGTGCACGAGATGTGGGAGCGGGTGTTGAGGCTTCGCGGCACCACGATGCCGATCCTCAACCCGCGCGGCTTCTTCTTCAGGATCGCGCGCAACCTCTGCCTCGACCAGCTCAAGCGCAACGGACGGTTCACGCCGATCGAGGATCTTCAGGAATCGCTCCATCCCTCGGCCGGCATCGAGCTGTCGGGGGAGGCGGCCGATCTGGTGAACAGATGCCTTGAGCGGCTCACCGACGATCACCGGGAGGTGGTGATCCTCCACCTCTACTGCGGCTACCGACTGGAGGAGATCGCCGAGATGCTCGGCAAGTCGCACGCGGCGATCCGCAAGCGCGCCTCCCGCGCGCAGGCGCAGCTGCGGTCGCTGGTCGTCGATATGCAACGAATCGAACATGGGTCGACGGCCGGACGGGGTCCGGCGCGACCGGAACCGGATGGGAGAATCGCACCATGAAGCCAGATGAAGGGGAGAGCATGATCGAGATCGAGCGCTATGTCGCCGGCGGCATGTCGCCGGAGGAGATGCTGGCGTTCGAGCGGAAGCTCGAGCGGAGCCCCGAGCTCCGGCGCGCGCTGGAGGCCGAGCTGGCGATCGGCCGGGCGGTCGCGCACGACCGGGCGGGAGTGGCGCGACGGACCGCCGGCGACCGCGAGGCCCTGATGGCGCGCGCCGCGCGGCTCCCCGAGCAGGGGCTCCCCGACTCGCGGCTTCCCGACTCGCGGCCCCCCGACTCGCGGCTTCCCGACTCGCGGCTTCCCGACTCGCGGCTTCCCGACTCGCGGCTCCCGGAGCCGAGCCAGCGGACGCTCGGCCGGAGAATCCTGCCGCTGCTGGCGCTGCTGCTGGTCTCGGGAGGCCTCGGCTACTGGGCCGCGCCGCGACACTCGGTCCCGGATGCCGGGATGCGGCAGGTCTCCACGACCGACGCCCGGCCATCCCCCACCTCCCCGGCACCGGCGGCACGGCCGACACCGGATGGGGCCGGAGCCATGGCGACCGGACCGGCGATCGGCGCGATGCCCGGCATCGATTCCGGCCGCGCGGGGAAACGGGATCGCGGAGCGCTCCCGGCGCGGGGCACCTCGGTCCGGAGCGATTCGCAGACGGCCCCGAGGCAGAGCTCGCGCGTTCTCGACACGCTCGGCTCCGTCCCGCGGCAGGAGGCGCAGCCCCGCACGACGAGCGATTCGGCCCGGATGCCGTTGAACATGCATCCGCCCCGGATCAACAATCCGAAGGAATCCCAGCAATAACGAGCGTCGACGGCCCCCGTGAGGCGCATGACTCCCGCCCACGAATCTCATCAACACCGCCGGCGGCTCGGCGCCATTGCCCGCGCGGACGCGGCCCTCATCAACGGATGAACGGCCGCTCCGCGCGGCGGCGCGATCTCCCCACCAATTCCGATTATCCCTCCACATCTCGGCACCCGCATTTCGACAACCGCATCTCGACAACCATGTCTCGACAACCGCATCTCGACAACCGCATCTCGACAACCGCGTCTCGACAACCGCGTCCTGGTAGGCGCACGTCTTTAGCGTGCGCCTATCCGGCGATGTCGATGCCGGGACGCGGCTCCCGCGAGATTCGTCATCGGCCACGACAGGGCGGCCACGGGGGACCGCCCGTACGGGATCCGGGCGGGACGTGGCTCGTCGTCACATCATTTGCTTCCGGCAACGATTCCCCACTTACCGTCCACGATTCCCGGCCGGGCTTCGCCCCATCTTCACATTCTCTCTTCCGCTTCACGCCCACGTGAGAACCCGTAGATTCGCATCGCTCCCCGGCATTTCCGGCGCCGGCGGAATCCGCCAATGCCCGGCCGCTCCGGAGCGCGAGGCGTTCCGGCCGGAGCGGTCCGATGCCCGATCCTGCCTCCCGGCGCGGAGGTGTCACATATCGCCGCGGTGTCGTGTCTCTGGACACCGGCGCCGGAAGCGCCCTCGACTTCGCGAAGCACGCAGAACACACGATAGATTGGAAACGGCGCCGAACAGGCATACCGCGGCGGTCGAGCCGCCGGCAGACGACGGAACGCTGATGGCGCGCCATATCGGCGGCGACAACGGCGCGCTCGCGGAGCTGTACCGGCGCTACCATGGACGGATCTTCCTCTACTGCCGTAAAATGGCGGGGTCGGAGGAAGCGGCCGAGGATATCGTGCAGGCGATGTGGGAGCGGGTGGCGCGGCTGCGCGGCGGCAAGGCCCGCATCGAACATCCCCTTCCGTTCCTCCTGAAGATCGCGCGGAATCTCACGCTCAACCGCTTTCGCTCCGAGGGGCGCTTCACCAGAATGGAGCCCTATCACGAGCCCACGGTATCGCCGGCCAGCGACGCGACCGAAACGGTCAACGCCTGCCTGGCCTCCCTTTCGGAGGAGCACCGGGAGGTGATCGTGCTGAGCGTCTATTGCGGCTATCGCCTGGAGGAGATCGCCGAGATGCTCGGTAAGTCCCACGACGCGATCAGAAAGCGATCGTCGCGGGCACAGGCGCGCCTGCGGGAGCTGGTGGTGGAGATGATCGCCAGCGAAGGACGCGCGACGCCGGGGAAGCGCCCCGACGGATCGAACGAAGGAGACCTGACCAGATCATGAGTGAGCCCGATCCGACATCCGCGATTGCACGATATCTCGACGGCACGATGTCGCCGTCGGAGCGGAGCAGCTTCGAGCAGCGCGTGACCGGCGACCCGGCACTCGCGCGGCTGCTGGATGCCGAGCGGATGATCCGCCGGGCGGCCACGGTCGAGCGCGCGCTGTACGAGACGCCGACCCCGGGCTCGAACGCCCGCTTCGAGGCGCTGCTCGACTCGCTTCCCCCCGGACCGCCCCCTGGCTCCGGCGGAGCCAACGGTATCGGCGGAGCCAGCGGAATCGGTGGCGGGTGGATCGCCGCCGGCATCGGCGCCATCGCCATCATCGGGACGGCCGTCGGACTCTTCCTCGGCACCGGTCATGGCGATACCGCGCCGGCCCCGACGCAGGCTCCCCCCGCCTCGGTCGCCAGCCCGACGCCGGGCACGCCCCCGGCCTATCCGGAGGGAGCGCCCGCCGCCACCGCCGCTCCGGCCGACCACCGCGAGCGCGCCGATACGGTCGCCGCGTCACGCTCCGGAGCGCGCGGCGCCGACTCCACGGATTCCTCCGGGGTACATATCCGCCTCCGCTCGCCGGTGCTCATCGGAACACCACGCCAGCGTTGAGCCCACATCGCCGGCCGCGCGGCCGCGCATCCCGGCTCCGCGCGATCGAGCTCACCGAAACGACCGAGGGCCCGGAGATCGATCTCCGGGCCCTCGTGCTTTGTGCTCCGAACGGCGGTGCCGTCTCAGACTACCTCGCCGATCACGATCGGGGTCTCGCCGATCCTCTCGAGCGCCGCGGTAACGGTATCGACGGCGGCGCGGGCCACCACGATCACCAGGCCGATGCCGAGGTTGAGCGCCTGGCGGATATCCTCCTCGGCCACGCTCCCCTCCTCCTGAATGAAGCGGAAGATCGCCGGACGCTCCCACGCGCTCCAGTCCACCTTGAGGCGGAGAGGGGAGCGGACCACGCGCCGGGTGTTCCCCTCCAGGCCGCCGCCGGTGATATGGGAGTACGCATGAACACCATCGATCCGCATCGTCTCCTGAATCGCTCCCAGGTAGGAGCGGTGCACGCTCAGCAGCTCGTCGGCGATCGTCCGTCCGGTCTCCGGCACCTGATCGTTCACATCGTGCTTCGGAAACAGGACAGCGCGGGCCAGGGAGTAGCCGTTGGTATGGAGTCCGGTCGAGGGGAGACCGAGGAGCACATCCCCCGCGACGGTGGTCGAACCGGTGATCATATGAGCACGGTCTACGACGCCGACCACGGTGCCGGCCAGATCGAACTCGCCATCCTGATACATCGAGGGCATCTCCGCCGTCTCGCCGCCGATCAGCGCGCAGCCGTTCTCGCGGCAGGCATGAGCGAACCCGGCGATCACCTCGACCGCCACGTTCGGCTCCAGACGGCCGGTGGCGAAGTAGTCGAGGAAGAAGAGGGGACGCGCGCCGCAGACGGCGATGTCGTTCACGCAGTGATTCACCAGATCCTGGCCGACGGTATCGTAGCGGCCGGTCATGAAGGCGACCTTGAGCTTGGTGCCGACGCCGTCGACCGAGGAGACGAGCACCGGCTCGTGGAGGGTCTTCAGAAAGGAGGCATCGTAGAGTCCGCCGAAGCCACCGATATCGGCCAGGACATGCGGGTTGAAGGTGGAGCGGACCAGCGGCTTGATCCGGTCTACCACCTCTTCACCGGCCTGGATGTCGACGCCGGCGTTCTTGTAGGACGCACTAGTGCTCATAAGAATACCATGTAATCGTTGGTTGATGCGCTCGGGACGGGAGCCGGCGCTCGAAGCGGACGGGATGTCCGGAGGATGCCGCGGGGCATCGCCGGTCGGAGGAGCGCCATCTTCCCGGATCTCTCCGGCTGAAGAGCCGCTGGTAGTGTTCGGATGATGACCATCGAGGCCCGGGGACCGGCAGCCGATCCGCTCGCCTCAGGCGAGCGCGTCGGCGGCGGGGAGGCTGGTGACCGACCGGGTCGGAGCTTCCGGCGCCTGCTGCGCCTCCAGCCGGATGCGGAAGGTGGTGCCCTCCGGGGAGGACTCCTTCACCACGATCTTGCCGCCGTGATAATCCTCGACGATCCGCTTGGCCAGCGAGAGCCCGAGTCCCCAGCCCCGCTGCTTGGTCGAGAAGCCGGGACGGAAGATATCCTTCCGGATCTTCGGGTCGATGCCGCGGCCGTTGTCGATCACGTCGATCACCGCCTGCTGGCGCACCTCGCGGACCCGGATCCTGATCCGTCCGCTCGGGTGGTCGATGGCGTCGGCCGCGTTCCGGACGAGGTTCTCGAAGACCCATTCGAACAGGTCGACGTTGATCGCCACGTAGACCGGGCCGCTCTCCTCGAGGGTGAGGGTGACCTTCTTGCCGAGATGCGGGAGCCGGCGCTCGAAGTAGGTGATCACGTTCCGGAGCACGTCGTTGATCTCGACCACCTTCAGCTCCGCGGCCGACCCGATCTTCGAGAAGCGCTGCGCCACCTTGTTCAGGCGGTTGACATCCCGCTCCATCTCCTCGGCCGCCTCGAGCACCTGCGCGGTATCCTCGGGCATGTAGCGGAGCAGCTCGATCCAGCCGAGCAGCGAGCTCAGCGGCGTGCCGAGCTGGTGGGCAGTCTCCTTGGCCATGCCGACCCAGATGTTCGACTGCTCGTTCCGCTTGACGTAGCTGAAGCTGATGTAGCCGACGAGGATGAACATCGCGATGATCACGATCTCCGCGTAGGGGAGCCAGCGCAGATGCTTGATCGTGACCGAATCCTCGTAGAAGATGTAGTTCATCACCGTCGAGTCGCGTCCCTCGACGTAGTAGATCGGCAGCGGATCGTAGACCGACTGCATCTCCCTGATCCGGGCCAGCAGCTCCTTCTTCTGGGCCTCCGGGGAGCGGGTCGAGTCGAAGTCGATGTTCTTGACGTAGTCGCGGTAGGAGAACTTCCCGTCGATCTCCCGTCCCTGCGGCGCCTTCTCGGCATCGGTGAGGATCATCGGGAAGTCGATCGTCGTCGACAGGTCGTAGGCGAGGGCGTCCAGCCCCGAGGAGCCCATCTCCGGATTGGAGGCGAGCTTCTGGAGCGTGTTCGCGTAGAAATCGATCGTCTTCCGCTCGGAGCGCTTCAGCTCCTCGACCAGCTGCTGCGTGTAGAAGAGCATGCCGGCCACGATCAGAAACGCCAGGAACACCAGCGTGAGCTTGATGTTGGCCGAGACCGGAAGTCGTATTGACTTGAGACGGGACATCAGAGAGCTATCCGTTGGATCGGCCGAGGAATCTCCCGGCGAGAAACCGCCCGGTGGAGCCTCGACTCCCCGGCGTCGGGCGTCGGGGGGACTCGAAGATGAAGGACCGCAAACGATACTCCAAACATTCGCCCCCCTTCAAGCCCAATTCCACGTCGGAATCGCCCGTCGAGCCTCCCCGCTGGAATCTCCCGGAATCTTCCGGTGGAATCCCTCGGTGAGATCTCTCGCCGGGACCGGCCGATGGAAGCCTCCCGACGGATCGGTCACGATTCGGTCACGATTCGGAGATCGGCCCGGGAGCGTCGGCGCCGGCAGGCACGGTGGCGAGCGAGGTCAGCAGCTCGCCGGCCAGGTCGTCGAACGATACGCCCCGCTGCGTGTGCAGCTGCATATCCTTCACCTGCGCCACCCGCTCGGCCAGCTCGTTCTCCCCGACGATCACCACGAAGCGCGCCCCCTTCCGGTTGGCCTCCCGCATCTGCGCCTTCATCGAGCGGCGGAGCAGATCGTAATCGACCGACATGCCGCCGCCGCGGAGCGCGCGGACCGCGCCGGTTGCCCAGCGCCGGGAGGCATCGTCCAGTCCGATCACGTAGGCGTCGATCTCCTGCGGGAGCGCCGGCATCCGACCGGCCGCCTCGGCGGCGATCAGCAGACGCTCGAGCCCCATCCCGAAACCGACCGCCGGCGTCGGCTTGCCGCCGACCTCCTGGATCAGCCCGTCGTAGCGGCCGCCGCCGCCGAGCGCGTCCTGCGCGCCGAGGTCGAGCCCCTGGAACTCGAACGCGGTCCGGGTATAGTAGTCGAGGCCGCGCACCAGCCGCGGATCGATCACGTAGTCGATCCCCTGATCGTCGAGCAGGCGTCGGACCTGATCGAAATGCTCGCGCGACTCGTCGCCGAGGAACTCCCCGATCGACGGGGCATCCTCGGTGGCGCGGATATCTTCGTCCTTCTTCGAGTCGAGCACGCGGAGCGGGTTGGCCTCCATCCTCCGGAGGCTCTCCTCGCTCAGGCGGTCGCGGCGTCCCTGAAGGAACTCCAGGAGCGATGCGCGATAGGCCACGCGCTCCTCCGGCATGCCGAGGGAGTTGAGGCGGAGGCGGAAGTTGCCGATGCCGAGGCTACGGATCAGATCCGCCCCGGCGGTGATCACCTCCACGTCGGCCTCCGGCTGCGGGGAGCCGATCAGCTCGATGCCGAAGGTGTGGAACTGGCGGAAGCGGCCGGCCTGCGGCTGCTCGTAGCGGAAGGCGGGGCCGAGGTAGAACCACTTGGTCACCGGCTGCTGCTGGGCGATCGAGTGCTCCACGTAGGCGCGCGCCGCCCCGGCGGTCAGCTCCGGACGGAGCGTGATCGACACGGGAGGATCCGACTTGTCGAGGAAGGAGTACATCTCCTTGCTGACCACGTCGGTTCCGGCCCCGACGCCGCGGGCGAACAGCTCGGTCGCCTCGGCGATCGGCAGCCGGAGCTCCCCGAAATCGTAGCGTTCCATCAGTTCCCGGATCTTCCCCTCCAGCCAGAGCCATTTCCGGCTCTCCTCGGGGAGGATGTCCTTGAATCCTTTCAGCGTTTGGAAGGAAGCGCTCACTGCGTTGCTCACTCGAGAGAGATGATGTTGCGATCGGGATCGCGTCGCGCCCGACCGCGGGGCGCCGGCGGCCGGATGGCCCCCTCGGAGCTCTCCGGTCGGCACGGCGTTGCTGGAGCCGGTGACACGACGACGTGAGGGGGAAGTTACGGTTCGGCCGCCAGAGAATCGCGCCCGGAACCGTAAGAAAGCGCGAGTTCGGCCGAATGAGAGGAGCCCCGCCGGAGAGGAGCCTCGGCCGGAGAGGAGCCGCGCCGTTGCGGCCGGCGGGGTTGACTCTGATCGGTCCGCCCGGTATGTTCACCCGGTTCGAACACCGGAGCACCACCGCGCCGCATCGATTCACCATCTGTCGAGCATTACCCGTCGGAGCGCTCGAGACCGGACACGCGGTTGCCGGGATCCACCCCGGATACATCACCATCACGCACGCGCCGCACGCAGGCGCGAAGGCAGGAAGCCAACACCATGGCCAGGGAATTTCTCGACAGGAACGTCGATCACGCCGATGGCGGCCACGCCTCCTCGGCAACCACGTCCGTACGCTCGTTTCCGATTCAGACATCCCTCCGTGCCGACTGGGGCGCGCCGAACGGCCGTGACGGCAACGGCTTCGACCCCTCCCCCCTGCCGGTAACGCCCGCGCCGATCGGCATCCATCGGGCGCCCGCCTCTCCCGAGGGGACGACCGAGGAATCGACCGAGGAGCGGAAGCCGGCGGAAGGAGTCGGTCCCCTGATCGTCGACGACGGGGAGGCACCCGGCTCCGGACAGATGTCCAAGGGGGAATTCATCGCCACCCTGAAATCGACGGTCACCGCGAGGCTCGAGGAGCTGTTCAAGGGGACGAAGTGGTCCACCGAGAACTGCCCCTGGCTTGTCTACTGGTTCGGCTACTACGAGGGAAAGAGCGCCGCGCACATCGAGTCGGCGATCGGGAAGTTCGCGCCGGAGACCGCCGGCAGCAGCACCGCGCAACAGTACATCGACCGCGTCACCGACCACGTCCGCTCCTCGGTGATGATCTGGATGGCCACCGGGCGCGTCACCGGCGTGCCGGAGCATCCGGACGCGGGGGGAGCTCCGTCGCGGGGCGGAGCATCCGGCGCCGGACGGATCATGCCGATGGCGCGCATGGGAGGATTCAACGACAGCCGGGCGCCGGAGACCGTCCGCCAGCAGCTCGGCGGCGGATCGGTGCTGGACGGCTCGATCGCCGCCCGCATGTCCACCGCGCTGGGACACGACTTCTCGGATGTTCGGGTTCATACCGATCCGACGGCCCACGAGCTCTCCGACGCGATGAACGCGCGCGCCTTCGCCGTCGGCAACCACGTGGCGTTCGGACGTGGAGAGTACCGGCCGGGAACGATGACGGGTGATGGCCTGCTGGCGCACGAGCTGACCCACGTGGCGCAACAGCGGGGCGCCACCTCCACCGGCGGCGCGGAATCCGGACGGCTGGAGCGCGAGGCCGAGGGAGCCACCACTCGCGCCATGGCCAGGCTCTGGGGAGGTGGCGGCGCCAAGGGAGCCACCAAGCCGGCGCCGCTATCGCGCGGGATGCATCTGAGCCTGCAGCGCTGCCAGGAGGACGCTCCCGAGATGGTCGAGCTCAAGTCCGACGCGGACTATGTGATGGACGCGGTCGACAAGGGGGATTTCGCGACCGCCTTCACCTTGATGAGCGGACGCGAGATGTGGCAGATCGAGAACGTCTGCGAACAGCTCGCCTACTACGGCCGACTCGACAAGCTGATGCTCAACGCCGACAAGGTGAAGCCGGAACAGGTGAGCGACGAGCAGATGAAGCGGATCAAGGTGGCGATGGCGGTTCATCGGCTGACCTATTCCTACTCGAACAACAAGCTGAGCCGATATCCGGATGTCGTCAAGGAGGAGCTCGACCGGCTCCGCCCGCAGATCGAGGAGCTCTCAAGCGAGGATCAGAAAGCGCTCGGCGACCACCTGAAGTACAGCAGCGTCAACAGTCTGATGCAGCCGCAACAGACGCCGACGCAGGATCCGGCAAAGCAGAACGGGAATGGGACCACCACCCAGCAGGCGGGGGTACAGCCCCCTCAGCTCAAGATCGGGACGGAGATCCACAAAGCGATCGCGCAATATTATATCTCCAGGAATCGCGCCGACGTGGTGCTGACCAACTACTATCCGATGACCTCGCTTCTTGCGCGCCTCGTCCCGGGATATGTCAAACCGAAGCGAAGCCAGCGTCCTCCCGAGCTTCGACTCAAGCCGGACATCACGAACATCACGCAGCGCGTTCTCTACGAGATCAAGCCGGTCTCGCTGGTCGCGCTGGCCAAGAGCGAGGCGGATATGTACCTGGCGCTCTTCCATCGCGAAGGCGCGACCGACATGACGCTCGGCCCCTCGGACAATCCGGGCGTTTCCGGAACGACGACGATCGACAACGTCGTCTACACGTTCTTTTCCCCGATGCCGGGGGTGATCGTCTACAAGGCACCGGACGAGGAAGGGGAGAAGGAGAGAGTGCGCGAGCCGGTCAGGGTTCCGGTACGGCAGCCATCCACCGATCCGGTCATCGTTCCGCCGCTGACACCGGCACCGGGCACGCCCCTGCCGGAGATCCCGACGATTCCGGAGATTCCACCGGTCTTCGAACCGATCCCGATCCTGGTACCGTAACCGACAATCCCGGCGCCGCGATGTCCACGTGCCGCGATGTCCACGTGCCGCGATGTCGGCGCGCCGCGAGTCCCCGGCATGTCCGAGGCCGAAGGGTTCGTAAGTTTCCGGGCACACAACCAATTGGAGCTGCGATCGCAATGCTACTACCGGCAATCACCTACGGACCGTACAAGGAGGTCCGGCCGAGAATGCGAGGGATCATCAAGGAGCTCGCGCGCGGCGCCAGCCTCGCCGAGGCCGTCAAGGCCGATCAGATGCTCGACACCAGGGATCTCCCGGGCTATCTGGTGCTCGAGGGTCCCAGCCCGCTCATCGGCGGATCGCCCCACTTCCAATGTTATCTCCCGCTGAGATATGTCTACGAAGCGATCCTTGAACGGAAGCTTCCCCGGGAGCTGACCGAGCGCGTTTTCCAGGAGTGCCTCGCCACCGACTGGGGAACCCTCCTGTTTCTCTGCTACGAGAACGGGCTCTGGATGAATACTCCCGGACAGTATCGGATGCTCGTCGAGGCCGCGGTCCGCTCGTGGAATCTGTTCGAAGCCGAAGGGGCCCGCTATACCAATGGCCTCGATGAAGGGAAGTCGCTCTGGGACTCCAATACCTGCGTTCACATGGCGCTGGCCAGACTGGGAATCCCGAACGACAGACTGAACGAGCCCCTTCCGGCCGGCGGCCTCGCCGAGCTGGCGGCCGGGATCCCCGCCGAGGGAGCCACGACCTGATCCACATCTCGGCCCCGCTCCGGAATTCCCGGCGGCGATACACGACAGGCTCCGTGGGAGCGCGCCATTCCGATCGTCGGATCGGATCTCGCTTCCACGGAGCCTGATGCATCATGCGTGGCCCCACGTCGGGACCGCCGAACCATCGCCATCCTCCCTTCGATCCTCGCCGCGCCGAAGCCGCGCGGCTTCCCCCTTCCCTCTCGACATACACGCCGCCCGTGCGCGCGGCGTGCGCGAGCGCGCTCGGGACCTCGCTTCCGAACCGGATCGGCAGGATCCGGCCCGGAGAGCGTCGGCGGGGAGCCGCGATCGCCGTGCGTGCCTCACCCGGCCAGGACGGCCGCGCCGGCGAGCGTTACTTCGGCAGCTTCACCCTGATACGAACGTCGATGGTGTCGGCCCCGGATGGCCGAGACTTCGCCTGTCCGGCCCGCTCGGCTCCAGATGCCGCTCCGGATGCCGCTCCTGCGGCCGCCTCCGCGCCGGCGGCGTCGCGATGATCCGCTCCCGCACCGGCGGAGCCGTCGGATGCCGCCGGGGATGTCGTGGAACGGAGAGGCATGTCGGCGCGAGGCTTCACGCGCCGGGCCGATACCGGCGCCCGTTCCCGCGTGTCTGAGGCACCCCCCGATGCCGCCCCCGCGGCGGCCGGACGATTGCGCGCGGGGCTCGTCGAATCCGCCCCGGAGCTGGTTCCGGCCGGCGCGCTTCCGGTCGAGGCACCTTCGGCCCGCGCGGCATCCGGCGTCCCTTTCCCCGACGGCGCCGGCGGACGGCGCCTCGTCAGAAGCTCTTCGGGAATCCCTCCGACGGTGCCGTACGGCGGGACCACTCCCGGCGTCGTGGTCGGCGCCGACTTCGGCGTCGATGCCGGTGGACGGCGCGGATCGAGGAAGGCGAGTCCACCGGCCAGGACAAGTCCGACGGCGGCCAGCGCCACGCCGGCCAGCGCCACGAGCCAGCCGGCCGCGCCGCCGAAGGCCCCGCCCGACGATATTCCCGGCCGGATGCGGGGCGAACCACCCGGTGACGGGCCACCCGGTGACGGGCCATCCGGCAATCCGCCCGAGGAAGGCCGCGCGGCCGGCGCGGAGGCATGCTCGCCCTGCCGCGAGACACGCTCCGAACCGGCGCTGGCCACCGCCCAGACGCCGAGCATCCGGGCGCGCGCGTCGGAGTGTCCCGGCGGCACCCCGTCGCGATCCTTCCTCATCGCATCCTCCATGATGCGATAGGCCTTGAGCGTCTGCCGCAGACCGTTGTCGACGGCGACCTGGATGAAGAACTCCTGCTCCTCGGAGCCATCGAGCTCACCGGAGAGGTAGCGCTCCACCAGGCGTTCTCGTTCTGCCTGGTTCATGCTGATCGATGACCGCGGTCGGCTGAAGACCGCTTATTCGGTTTCGGAGGTGCTTGCCGGCTCCTGAGCCTGCTCGACATCTTCCTGCAGGGCGAGCATGGCGGAGATGATCCGGCCCATCTTCGATCGCGCGCGCCAGGCCCGCATCTTCACCGCCCCGAGCGATTCCCCACGCATGGCGGCGATCTCCTCGTAGCTGTAGCCGCAGTAGGCGTTGAGCACCAGCGTCTCTCTATGCTCGAACGGAAGACGCGCCAGCGAGATCACGACGAGCTCCTCCAGATGCGAGAGCTCCGGCGTCAGACTCACCGGATGGGAGGATTCCGGCAGATCGTCCAGCGGCGAGAGCCGCCGCCGCGCCTTCAGGTGCTGAAGGCAGAGATTCCGGGCGATCCGGAAGAGGAGCCTGGCCGGAGCGGCCACCGTCTGCCGCTGGGCCTGAAGCCCGATCACCCGCATCCAGAGCTCCTGCGTCAGGTCCTCGGCCTGCTGCGCCTGGCCGACGATCTTCAGACAGTAGAGGTAGATCCGATGATTGAACCGGTCGAACAGCTCGGAGAATGCGGCGGAGTCTCCATCGACGAATCGGGCGAACAGCGTCGCCTCCCATTCCGACGATGGACTGGGCGATTTCTGCGTCTCGGGACGGAGCACGGTGTGAGCGGATCTGGACATGGTAGGGGGACCTCTCTTCCCTGAACCCGAAGTGTCTGGATCGGTATCGCTGAGTCTGGATGAGATGGAACGTGCGATGAGCGCGACCGCGATCCGACCGCTGGACCGGCGGCCGTGTGGGGGCAGTACGCTCTCTCGGAATGATGATTACCGCCGGCCGAAGGTAACGGCCGTTACAAATTCATCGCGTGCTACGGGAGATCAGCCGGGTGGGGTGTGAGGTGGCTGGAGAAAAAATAAAAGGTTCGGACGGCCGGTACGAAGCAACCGCCCGAACCCTGCGCTCGCACCAGCCGTTCGCGGCCGGCGTCTTCTCGGGGTGAGTCGCGATGCGAAGCACGCTCCGACACGTGGTGGGTTGTCGGAAGCGCTCCACGCCACGGGAGAAGCGCCCGCTCATCGGACGACCCTCACGGTGTGAGCCACATGTTCATCTTCCGTCACCAGACGGAGAAAGTACGTTCCCGACGGATATCGTCTCCCGTCGAGCACCATGCGCATCCGGCCGGCCGCGACGACTCCGTTGAACAGGAGCTCGACCAGCCCGCCGGCGGCGTCGAACAGCTCGATCCTCACATGCCCGTCTCGCGGGACGCTCCAGATCAGCAGCGCCGAGGCGTCGAGGGGATTCGGGGTCAGCGTCAACTCGGCCGTCGTGGCCGGGCGCTCCTCCCGAGTGGATGCCGGTTCGGTGTGTACTTCTGCAAAGGTACGAGATACGGACCTCTCTTCCCGCGCCTCTTCTCCGATTGGTACAACTCTTCCCGTCACCGCCGCCCCTCCGGACTCTCCCGCGACGGCATTGCCGGCGGCATTTTCGACGGCATTTTCGGCGGCCCCCGTTCCCGACGGAACGCCGTACCAGAAGCCCTCCCCGATCCCGACGAGCGTCCCCTCCGGTGAGCCGACCGCCGGCTGCGAGAGCGTCCCCTCCAGCATCCCAACGGCGCCGCTCATCTCCCCTCCGCCCCCGGCGACTACCCGCCATTCGATCTCCTGTCCCCACGCGGCGCGGGTCGCCAGCGGGAGGAGCGGCAGCAGAAGGAGCAGCAGCGGCGCCACGCCGACCGTCCCCGCCCTCCGCGATCGATACGTCAGGATGCTCATGAGACTTCTCCCCGAGGTTGTCTCGCTCATGGATTGATCAGCCACCAGTGGACGCGGATCGCCGGGGGAGCGGCCGCGGTGGCCGGCGCCACGCGGGTCACCTGCAGATCGAATCCCGGAATCGCCGGGTTGATGTTCGAGACCGACACCACGTAGACCGCCGACGGCGTTCCGGCCGGCACCGGAGCGTTCATCCCCTCCACCGTCGCGATCACCCGCGTCCCCACGGTCACCAGCGTATTGCTCACGGAGATCGTCGTGAGCCCGCCGATGACCGGAGGCGCGACCGCCGCGGTGGTCCCGGCCGTCTGGTTCGCCGCGCCGGAGACCCGCACGGCGCCGTTGATCACCTTCAGCGCCCCGGCCGCGATTCCCCCCGAGCCCTCGGCCGCAAGCCCCGCCCCGGCGGCGCTCGCCACTTTGCCGTAGACGCCGTACTGCACGCCGGTGGTGCTCCCGTTCTCGGCATAAACGCCGTAGGAAGGGGTGCCGTCGACCGAGACCACGCTCGGAAGATTCAGTCCGTACGCCGCACCGGTGGCCGTCTCCACGGACGCGGCCTCGAACCCGACCGCCGTGCCGCTCCCGCGTACCGCGCCGACCGCGACGCCGAGCGCCCGCCCGGACGATGTGGAGACGATCTCCTCGAAGCTTGCCCCCACCGCTCCGGAGCCGCTCACGCTCCTGCCCAGCAGACCGTAGCTGGCCATGCTCGACCCGCTCGGCCCGTCGAACTGTATCGCGACGCGGTCGGTATCGCTCCCCTTCACATCGAGCCGGCCGACGAGCTCGAACGTCGCGGGGGAGCGGGTGCCGATCAGCACCGGCAGCGAATCGTACGGCGGCGAGAGCCGGACATAGCCGGTCGAATCGCGGAGCCAGAGCTGATGCCGCGCCGAGTCGGCCGCGAGCGCCTGGTCGGCGCGATAGGCATACCGCGACGTATCGGCCCGGAAGGTGGCGCGGGCCGTGTCGGCGAAGAGCGCCCGCCGCGCCGAGTCCGCCTTGTAGGTGGCGCGCGCGCTGTCGCTCGCAACGGCGAAGCGCGCGCTGCCCGCCGTGTCGGCATAGCGGGCACGGAACGCCGAGGGCACCGAGACGAGCTGCGTGCGGGGATGGAGCGTGTCGCCGGCGAAGATCACCTCGAGATACTGCGTGCCGGCGAAGAGGTTCGTGTCGAACGGCGTGAACCGCCCGAGGATCGTCGAGAAGAGTCCGCCCCTCGTCGTCACCGTGTCGGATTCTCCCCAGAGCGGCCCGCCGCCGGTGGGGCCGGGATAGAGGCGGAACCGGAGAACGTAGGTGGAATCGGCCACCGGAACCCCGGAGGCATCGCGAAGCATTCCCTGATAGGAGAGCTTCGGGTTGATCTGCGCCGCGGCCCACCCTGGGGCAAGCAGCGCAAGGAAGAGAACGATGACGGCAAGCGCCCCCCCGCGAGCGGGACGCGGCCCCGATCGAGCATGAACGTGCATGTACTACCTCGACTCGATGGATCGGGGCGGACCACCTCTCGGAGCGACGTGCCCGCCTCCGGTGTTCGCGGGAGAACGACTGGACGTATGAGACACACCGGCGCGCCGTGGCATCGGCCACCGCGCCATGTCGGCGGCGCGATATCGGCGACGCCATATCGGATGTGCCATATCGGATGTGCCGGGTCGGATGCGGCCCATCGGACATGCGGCTTTCAGCGTGCGATGTCCGGTCGGCGACGCGCCGCCGGTGGCCGGCTCCGGAAGGGGGAGCGGCCGCGAAACGATGCTGGGATCGTGAAGCGTTGCGTTGATCGTGCGCTGTGACGGACGCCCTTCGGCCTCCGATGCCGGTCGGGCCCGGCGTCCGGATCGTGTCTCGTACCGATTGGGGAAGGATTCCCCGACGAATGATGATCGAACCGGGAGAAAGGTAACGCGGGTTACAAATTTTCCTCGCCGAGGGCTCCGCCGTCTCTTCATGCCCCGGGAATTCAGCATTCATGCGCCCTCGGCTTGCGCGGCCGCTCCCGACAGGTCGTATATTGCGGCGGTCCGGATCCCGTACCGCCGATCTACAGAACGACACATGGAAGCGAACCGAAGGTCCACCTCGCTCCGTTGCGTGCTCGTGCTTCTTCTGGTCGCCTGCGCCCACCGGCTCGCCGCGCAGAGCGCCTGGACCACGACGCGCGTCACCACCGGCGCCACGCGCGACCGGCTCGCCCCCTCCATCGCCATCGACTCCCTGGAACACCTGCACATCCTCTTCACCGAAGGGGCGCCCAACCAGCAGTTCAATCTCGGCGTCACCGCCCTGGTCCGGTATCTGACGAATGCCTCCGGCTCCTTCGCCGGTCCGGCCACGGTCGATTCCGCCTATCTCCACTACGCCACCGCCCTGACGATCGACTCCTCCGGCCGCCTCCATCTGCTCGACGCGCGCGGGACCTCCGCCTCGACTCCCCTCTGCATCCGACACGCGGCAACCGGCAACGGCACGTTCGGCGCCTCATCCGGCGTCGGCAACGGCGCATGCGGCACCCTCTCGTTCGGCTATCCGGGCGCCGCTGTCGGACCCGACGGCGCGCTCCACGTGACTTACGAAGCGCTCGACGACATCTACTACCTTCGCCGCTCCGCCGGCGGCGTCTGGAGCGCGCCGGCCGACATCTCGAACAACCTGATGCCGGACGGCGCATCGGCGATCTCGATCGCGCCGGATGGGGGCATTCACATCCTGTATATCACCGGCAACTACATCAGCCTGCCGAGCCGCACCATCTTCCACGTCCGCGACTCGGCCGGCGGCTTCACGCGGCCGCGCGAGCTCCGCACCATCCCGAACCTCACCGGCGGCTTCAACTCGAACATCCAGGGCGCCTCCATCGTCGCCGATCGCCAGGGCACCGTGCACGTGGTCTATACCGAGGCGTTCGCCACCACGCCGGTCACCAGCGCGCTCTACTATCTCAGGAGCACCGCCACCGGATGGACCGCGCCGGTCGCGATCTCCGACACCGCGCTCTACAACCGAGTCTCGGTCACGGCCGACGACAACGGCAATCTCCACGTGGCGGCCGAGCGGAAGGTGGGAGGCGACTGGGACGTGGTCTATCTCACCAACGCCTCCGGCGGCTGGAGCCGATTTCTCGACCTGACCGCCAACGACGCCGACGACGGGCTCTTCGCCGGCTCGACGAGATTCCTCGCGGTGCGCGATTCCATCATCGCGATCGCCTACTACTCCCACGCCTGGGGAGAGCGCTCCGAGATCGGCGTGGCGCGCGGCAGCTTCCATCCCCTCACCAGAATCGTGATCCCCCTCGACACGATCGACCTCGGCGCCGTGCTGGCCGGAGCCTGTCGCGATACGATCTTCACCGTCAGAAGCCTGAACATGATCGGCCGGGATTCGCTCACGCTGCGGCAGGTCGTCAGGCTCGGCCGCGACTCCTCCCGTTTCGACGTGACGCTGCCGGCCGGATCGCCCACCATCGGCCCGCGCGATTCGCTCCGCGCGCGGATCCGCTTCTGTCCGGTCGACACCGGCTGCCTCCTGGTCCGTGTCGTGCTCCGCGCCGCCAACGGCCTGACCGACACGGTGGTGGTGAAAGGATGCGGCCTCGGGCCACGGCTCCGGATCAGCCCCGACAGCATCGACATCGGCGCGTGGTACACGGGCCTCCGGCGCGATACATCGATCACGATCGCCAACGACGGCGGCGACTCCCTCCTGATGCGGTCGACCGCCGTCGAGGGGAGCGGGGCCGCGAGCTTCCGTCCCGTCCCGGCCTCCGTCCGGCTCGGTCGCCTGGAAGCCGCCGGCGCCACGATCACCTTCGTTCCATCCGACACCGGCCGCATCGCCGCGCGGATCGTCTACCGCTCGAACGGCGGCGACGACACCGTACATCTTCGCGGGCGCGGCATCGGCCCCAGGCTCCGTACCACCCGTGACACGCTCGACCTCGGCGCCGTCCTGACAGGACGCTGCGGGGATACGACCGTGGAGATCGCCAACGTGGGAGGGGACTCGCTCTGCGTACTCCCGGCGGAGATGAGCGGGAGCGGGTCGCCCGCGTTCCGGATCGTCGGCAACGGCGCCATCACGCTCGGCGCGCTCACCGGATCGACGCTCCGCATCCGTTTCTGTCCGATCGATTCCGGGCTGGCGGCCGCGCGCGTGATCCTGCGCTCGAACGGCGGGGGCTCCGGCGCCGACACGATCCACCTCCGCGGCCGCGGCATTGGGCCGCATCTGCGGCTCCGGCCGGATACGCTCGACCTGGCGCCGGTCGGCGTCGGCCTTGTCGGCGCCACGACCGGTATCGTGATCGAGAACGACGGCGGCGATTCGCTGCTGGCCGGCACGGCTGCGATCGTCGGACGCGGGGCCCGGCACTTCGCGCTGCGCGCGCCGCTCGACTCGACCCGGCTCGGCGCGCTCGAGCATCGCGGAGGGATGGTGATCTTCACGCCATCCGATACCGGATGCTTCACCGCCCGGCTGATACTCCGCGCGAACATGAACGCCGACACGATGGTGCTCCGCGGCTGCGCCCTCCCCCCGGCCCCCAGGCTCGCGCACGACACGATCGACTTCGGCCTGGTGCGCGCCGGCATGGCCCGCGACAGCACGATCGCGTTGCGGAACATGGGAGCGGGATGGCTCCATGCCGGCGCGCCGATCACGGCCGGCGGCACCGCGACATCCTTCAGGGTCCGCGCGCCCCTCGACTCGATCGAGCTCGCCCCCGGCGATGGAATGTCGATCACGATCGGCTTCTCGCCGCAGGATACCGGCTGCGTCGCATCCCGGCTGGTGATCGCGGGCAACGGGGGAGAACGCGAGGTGGTGCTCCGAGGATGCGGCGGCGCGCCGATGGCCACGCTCTTCCCGGCCGAGCTCGATCTCGGCCGCGTTCCGGTCGACTCCTGCCGGAGCGCCACGTTGAGCGTGACCAACACCGGGAGCTTTCCGCTGATCGTGAGCGACGCGCTCTTCTCGGCGCCATGGTTCAGGATCGTCGAGCCGTGGCCGACGCACCTTCTGCTCGCGCCGGGCCAGACCGGCCGGATCACCATCTCCTTCTGTCCGACCGATACCGGCGAGATGGTCGACCAGCTCCGCCTGACCGCGGACGTTACCGGCCGCCAGCCGGGCGTGATGGTCCGCGGCACCGGCGTCCGCGGCATCTGGCGCCTCCCCTCCCGCATCGACTTCGGCGACGTGCCGCGGGGCATCTGTCGCGACACGACGGTGACGCTCCGCAACGTCGGCAACGGGCCGATCCCGCTCGCCCTCGTGGCGTTGCCCCACCCGTTCGGCGACCGTGGCTTCACGATCACGGAACCGATATCGCCTCGCATGATTCCCGCCGGCGATTCGCTCCTCCTGCCGCTCCGTTTCTGTCCGAGCGATCTTGAGATCGCGCGCGATTCGCTCCTCCTCCGAACCGACGGCGGGCATGCCGGCGTGGAGATCGCGGGGCGCGGCATCAGCGGAACGCTCGCCGCCTCCGCGCTCCTGCTCGATTTCGGCGAGGTGGAGATCGGCGGCCAGGCGGACGCCACGGTGATGATCGGCAACGTGGGGGCGGCCACGGTCGAGCTCGATGAACAGAGCCTGCTGCCGATGGCCGGCGCCGGCCCGGCCGACGCCTTCTCCATCATCGCACCCGATAAGCTCCCGGCCGGGATCGCTCCCGGCGAGCGGCTCCCGGTGGTGCTCCGGTTCCATCCGCTCGCGGCCGGCCCGGACCGCGCGCTCTGGCGCGGCCACGGTGACGACGGCGGCATCGCGCGCGTCGAGCTGCGGGGGGTGGGGATACGCCGCGCGGCGACCCTCGGCGCGGATACGCTCCGCTTCCGCTGCGTGCTGGTGGGGGAGGCTCCCGCGCTTCCGGTGATCGTGCGGAACGCGGGGACGAGTCCGCTGACGATACGATCGTACGCGACCGATGCGGGCACCTTCTTCTCGCCTCCATCCATCAGAAACGTGGTGCTCGCCCCAGGCGCGGTCCGCGTCGACTCCGTGCGGTACCTCCCGGGCATGGCGCCGGCGCGGGACACGGCGCTGCTGACGGTCGTCACCGACGGGGGCACGCTGTCGCTCACCATGGTCGGAGAGGCATCGATTCCTCCCACGGTCAGGAGCCCGGACACGCTCGAGTTCGGCACCGTGACGCCGGGAGATACCGCGCGGCGCGCGATCCCTCTGACCAACCCCTCCTGCCGCCCCGCCCGGATCGACCGCGTGACGCTGGAGCGCGGGGCGTTCCACCTGCGCGCGGGAGCACCGGAGAGGATGATCGTGACGGACGCGGCAACGGACACGCTCGTCGCGGAGTTCGCGCCGACGGCGGCCGGCGCGGGCACGGCGCTGCTGCGCCTGGAGCTGGCCGGCGGAGAGGAGCGTCGCGTGCTCCTTGTCGGCACCGGCGCCGCGCCGGGCCTCGCGCTGCGGCCGCGGGAGCTCGATTTCGCGCCGGCCGATGTCGATCGATCCCGGGAGATACGGCGCCTTGCCGTGATCAACCTCGGCACGGAGCCGGCTACCGTGACCGACGCCGCGGTCTCCGGCGCCGACAGCGACGCCTTCATCGCGACGGCGGAGGCCGCGCTTCCGCGAGAGCTGGCGCCGGAGGGAGTGGACACGCTCTGGATCGACGTCGCGTTCCGCCCCGGTCATGCCGGCGACATCTCCGGGAGCCTGCGGATCACGCCGGCAATCGGCGACGGGGTCGAGGCATCCCTGCGCGGCAGGGGGGACATGCCGGCGCTGGAGCTCGCCGGCCCGCTCGATCTCGGCGCCGCGATCCCAGGTACGATTCGCCGGGTGGCCGATACGCTGCGCATCCGGAACTCCGGCACGCGGCCGGTGCGCATCGCCTCGCTCCGGATGGCGGGCGCGGACAGCCTCTTCTTCGCGATCGACGGCACCGCCCCCACATCGCTTGCCGTCGGAGAGGAGCAACGGCTTGGCGTGCTCTTCGCGCCGGAGGTCGCCCGCAATTATCGCGCGACATGCCTGGCCACGATCGACAACGGCGCCACCTTCGGCGTCGAGCTCCTCGGCCGCGCCACCGCGAGCGCGCGCCGCTCCTTCTGGCTCGACACCGCGTCGATCGCCGTCGGCGAGGAGGCCCGGCTCCGGCTCCACGCCTCGCCGCCGGTCGCGGAGGACGAGGGTATACACGCGTATCACGTCGTGATCAGGCTCGACCGTCAGGCCCTCTTCCCGATGCCATCGGACGGCGGCCAGTCGATCCACGCCGAGGGGGAGGATCGCGTCGCGATCGAGGGGCGCGCGGCGGGAGGTCCGATCGTCGGGGAGGTCATCGGCGGCGTCCGGCTGCTCGGGCTGGCCTCCGGCGTCCCGCTCAACGAGGTTGCGCTGGTCGATATCATGCTCGACGACGAGCCCGGAGAGCCGATCGGCGACGGGCTGGTGCTGTTGAGCGGCTGCGATGTCGGGCGGGGCATCCGCGTGGAGAAGCGGGCGCGTATCTCCTCGATCCGTCCCAACCCGATCGATCGCGCCGCGATGGTGACCTACCACGCACCGGCGCTCACCGCGCCGACGCTCCGCCTGCTCTCGATCGCCGGCGTCGAGGCGCTCGCGATCCATCTCCCGACCGCCACCGGCGCCGACCAGCAGGCGGTGCTGCCGATCGACGGCATCGCCGACGGCGTCTACGTTCTGGAGCTTCGCGCCCGTGACGACCGTACCATTCTTCCGGTGGTGATAGCGCGATGAGCTCCCGAGCCTCCATCGGCGCGCGCCTCGCGGGGATCCTCCTCGCTCCTCTCCTCACGCTCGCGCGCGCCTCGGCGCAGCAGGAGGGGCCGCGGCTGCTCCTCGGCCCGACGCTCGGCATCGAGCGTGGCGTCGAGCTCGGGAGCATCGGCGTCTTCACCGGCTCCGACGAGTGCGGCGTCTTCACGCGCGGCACGGTCGCCGGTGCGCGGGGAGGCGCGCGGCTGGAGCTCCGGCGGCTTGCCGGCGACATCGGCATCACCTGCGATCTCGGCCTCTCGATCACCAGCGGCCGCTTCGCCACGCCGCCGGCAACGACGCCGGTCTTCGATCGCGAGATGGCCGACACGGTCCTCCTCGAACGGGCGTATCGCCTGGACTCGAGGGTCGACGCGGCGCTCGTGGAGCTGCGGGGCACCTGGTCGCCGTTGGAGCGGCTCCGACTCTCGGCCGGCCCCACGCTCGGCTATCGCTTCAACGCGACGTTCACCGAGAGGGACGCCATCGTCTCGAGCGAGCTGAGCTTTGCCGGCGGCGCGCGGGATTCGGTGATGCCGGATGGCGCCCGGCTCCGTCCGGCGCGCCTGGCGCTCGGCGTCGTGGCCGGGCTCTCCTACGAGCTCGAGCCGTGGCCACGTCGGCATCTCGACATCGACCTGTCGATCCGCGCCGATCCGTTCTCGCCGGCGCGCGACGTCGCATGGCGCCGGTTCACGCTCGGCGTGGGGCTGGCGCTCCTGTTCGACATCTCCTCCTCGACAGAGCCGTCTCCCTTGGTGGCGGCGCGCGCGCCGCTCCCGGACCCACCAGTCCCGCCTCCGCCGGACGTGCCACCATCCGCGCCATCGCGCGCGCCGCGTCTGGCCGCGTCGATCGAGATCTTCGGCGTGGACCGATCGGAGCGGAAGCTGCCGGCGGCCGTCGTGCACGTGACCGAGGTCGCCTACCGGCGCCACGTGCCGATCCTCCCGGCGATCTTCTTCGACGCCGGGTCGAGCCTGATCGCCCTGCGCTACGCGGCGGAGCCGGCCGGCGGCATGGATCGTTTCACGACCGATTCGCTCGCGCCGCTCGGCCTGCTGCCGACCTACCATCAGACGCTCAACATCCTGGGGCGGCGGATGCGCGAGCACCCGGAGGCGAGCATCGCCATTGCCGGCTCGACCTCGCGCGACGAGCCGCAGCGGCTGGCCATCGAGCGCGCCGAGGCGGTCCGCGGCTATCTGCGCGAGCGGTGGGGCATCGATACCTCCCGCGTGCGGATCGCGCGACGGGGACGGATGCCGCGATCCGCGGAGGGGACCGAGGATGGACGCGCGGAGAATCGCCGCGTCGAGCTGCTGCCGGAAGGAGCGGACCTGCTCGGGCCGGTGGTGACCGAGCGGACGGCCAGGACGTTCGATCCGCCGTTGATCCGCCTGGAGCCGATGTTCGACGCGGAGGCGGGCGTCCGCTCCTGGGAGCTGACGGTCAGCCAGGCCGGCAGGACGATCGCGCGCTACGCCAGCGACGCGCCGGGCCCGGAGCAGCCTGAGATCTCCTGGCGGCTGGTGCGGGAGCAGCTGGACAGCGTGCTCTCCCCGATCGAGGCGCAACTGATCGTGTCCGATTCCGCCGGCGGGCGCGTGACGGCGCGCGACGAAGTGCCGCTGCATCTGGAACGGAGGGTGCGGGTGATCGACGGAAGCGGCGGCGCGGCCGACGAGCGGGCCACGTACACGCTCGTGGCCTTCGACTACGACTCGCCGGAGCTGGGGAAGGAGAATCGGGAGATGATTGCCCGGATCGCCGAGGCGGCGCGCGGCGGCGCCAGGATCACGGTGACCGGCTACACCGACCGGATCGGCGGTGAGGCGCACAACGCGGGGCTCTCCCGGCAGCGGGCCGAGCGGGTGGCCGCGGCGCTCCACGACGCGCTCCGCTCCCTGCTCCACGGCGCATCCGGCTCGGCATCCGGCTCCGCGCCTCACCCCTCGGGCGGGCGCGGAGCGAGCATCGACACGAGGATCACGGTGGAGGGAGCCGGCCGGGAGACCGAGCGTTTTCCGAACGATCTGCCGGAGGGACGCATCCTTTCGCGCGCGGTGCAGATCACGATCGAGCCCTCCACCGACGACAAGGGAACGGGAGGAGAATGACGCGACCGGCGATGGCGGGGCCTATAGGCCCCATGACGGTTTCCCCGATACGTATCATTGGCGGTGTTCCGAATCTTCGTATTCTTCCGGCCCCCTCACTGCATGAACTGTCCCGTCGATGGCACGCCCCAGGAAGGAACTCGTCCGTGAATCACTCCAGGAACTGAACGCGCTCGAGGAGCGGTATCGCTCCTCGCCGCTGGAGGCACGCATCCGCGTGGTTCGCCTGATGAAGGAGGAGCCGACGCAGACCATTCCTCAGATCGCCGAGAAGGCCGGCTGCTCCGAGCGGAGCGCGCACCGGTGGTGGAACCAGTATCGCAAGGCGGGACTCGACGGGCTGCTGGAGGAGCGAAAGCGGGAACAGGCTGGAGGAAAGGCGGGGCTCGACCGGATCGCCGACGAGCTGGCCGTCAAGCTCAGGAACGAGGAGCTCGGCACGCTCAAGGAGATTCAGGAATGGCTGGCGTCCAGTCACGGCGTCAGCTACACCATCAAGGGGATCTCCAATCTGCTGCGCGATCGCCTCAGGGTGCGCAGGCGCTGGATCTTCGAGGAGGATGAATACTCCGCGCAGACCGGGGCGCACCAGCCGGATGCCCCGGCCGCCGAGCCGGCCGCGCCGACGCATGCCGCCGCCCCCTGCGTTTCCGAGGAGGTGATCCGCTTCCTGAACGACCTGCCGATCAAGGGGGATCTGGTCGAGTGGGTGCTTCATTTCCGCGAGGCGCTCCGGAAGTTCCTCGGCGACGTGGACTATATCGTGATGGCGGTCTCGGCCAACGCGAACATCGACGCCCCGCTGATTCCGAACCCACCCTATCCGATGCTGACCCTGACGCGCAATTACATGCTCCCGGGGGGCGGCAAGGAGGATCAGGTGCTGACCATGCACCGGGAGGATCAGCGGCCGAGCGCGCAGCACCTGGCCAACGGCATCCGGGGAGGATTCCCGATCGAGAAGTATCACCCGCCGGTGCTCCTCGACTACTATCTCGACCACGGCCACGAGAGGCTCCATCTCGGCTCGATCATCCTCTTCCGAGAGCGCACGGCCAGGCCGATCTCGAAGGAGACGCTCGCGGTGATGGAATCGCTTCGTCCCTTCATCATCTTCGTGATCACCGACTGCATCGTCAGACAGCGGAAGGGGATTCCGCCGGACCAGTACTTCACCGACGTGCTGATCAGGGAGGCGAAGCTGAGCGTCAGGGAGCGGGAGGTGCTCACGCTCCATATCTTCGGCGCCACCTATGGCGAGATCGCCGAGCAGCTGTTCATCTCGGTCGATACCGTCAGAAAGCACATCAAGTCGATCCACGCCAAGACCAACACCCGTACCCTGTCGGATCTGCTGGCCCGCTACTTCCGCTCGACGAAGGACTGAGGTCCGTCCACCCTTCCGGCCCCGCGCGGAGCGGGCGTATAGAACCGGTATTCCTGCCATCGACGGCATCATCCTGAACGATTTCTGGCAGAAGGTACCCGACCATGTACTATCGCGCGCTCCGCTTCTCGCGTAGCTTGCCGATGCGTGATGTCGGTCCTCCTGTGCGCGGGGCGTCTTCCCCGATCTCTCTCTCCAGTGCTTCCAGTGACTCCGGATGCTCCATCCGGCCCCCATCCATATCGTTACGCTACGACATGCGCACACTCATCTTTCTGCTCACGCTCCTGGTTATCGGAGCCTGCACGGCTCATGCTCAATCCGAGCCGTGCGTCAATCCACTGGCCTCCGCCTCGACATACATCGGGTCGTATACCGTTACCCAGGTCATTCCCAATCCTCCTCCGGCCAAGGGGAAGAAGCCGAAGAAGCGCGGCGGCAGACACGGCCGGAAAGGACATCTCGGCGGCGAAGGGAACGCGATCGTCAACGTGACGGTCTGCGTCTGGCGGAACGAAAAGGGGGAGTTCCATCTCTTCCAGGATCTCAACTCGCTCGCGGTCACCGATTCCAGCATGCTGGTCGATACCATGTCGACCCCGACGCTCGTGGCCGTCACGGCCAGGTCGGCGATCGCGCAGGGGATCCAGCTCGGGTTCATCACCTGCACCGGATCGTGCGGCACGCCGAACACGGCCGTGGTCTGGCAGAGCCAGTGCGTGATGCGCAGCGGCAGCGGCTCGAGCACGCACCTGACCCCCTGCCCGGGCTCCGGCAACTGCTCGCGCAACTATACGTTCTGCTGCCCGACCACGCCGACGATGCCGAGCATCGTGCAGGTGCCCTCCCCGCTTCCCGCGCCCTGCACCGGCGCCTGTCAGTCCACCTGCATGTGAGCCTGCATCCCACGCGGAACGCCACGCGGCTTCCGGCACGCGCCACCCGTGGGCGTACTCGATGATGACGGGATGCATGACTGAGTCAAGACGAATACACACGCCTCCATGACACGAGGAGCATCTCCGGGCCTGGTACGAGCCCGGATAGTGCCGAGAGGCGGCGCCGTCGCCGTGATGTGATCGCCCACCACCGTGATCCGTCCCGGCGCCGGCGCCCGCCCCGGCGATCGGCGCCGGCAATCGCCTCGGCGATCGGCGCCGGCAATCTCTCCACGCACCACGGAGGCTGACGCCATGCAACCCGCGGCCACGGCCGCGTCCTGAACCGGATGGAAGGGAGCCGCCACGGCCCCCGCCCCCCGACGTCGCGAGCGATCGCGCCGATCGGAGGCACGGCCGTCGAACCGAGCTGAACCCTGGACCCGCGGCTCCCTTCTCCATCCGATCGATCACCATCCCACCCCCCTAGACCCTCCCACGATCCGCGCCCACTCAACGCGGGCACGATCGCGAGCAATGGCATCAACGCGCATCGCCACGGGAGCAGCAGGCGGATCGTCGATGCGCATCAACGAGAACGCCCCCGCGGCCATGGGCCGCGGGGGCGTCGTGTCATTGTCGGAGCCGATCAGGGGACGGGGCCACGGGGGCCGGCCGCCCGCCACTCGGGGAGAGCGATGATCTCAGGGCTCCGGATTCTTCTTTCTCCTCACACTCCGAAGTACCGGCTCTCCTCCTCGTTGAAGAGATTCAGGACCTGGGCGGCGCTGGCGGCCGTCAGAAGCTGGCTCCTGAACTCCTCGTTGTTCATCAACCGGCTGACGCGGCTCAGGAGCTTCAGGTGCGTTCCGACGTGCGTCTCGCGCCCGACCAGCATGAAGATCAGGCGGACCGGCTGCTGGTCCATCGCCTGGAAATCGATCGGCTCGGCGGTAATGGCGAAGGCCGCCACGATATCGGTCAACGCGTCGGTCTTCCCGTGCGGGATGGCGAACCCGTGCCCGATGCCGGTGCTCATCAGCCGCTCCCGCTCGAGGATGGACTCCCGGACCTTCTCGATGTCGAGAACCTTCGGGGACTTGGCCAGCATGTCCACCATCGCGTTGAGCGCCTGCACCTTCGACATTGCAGGGAGGTTGATCGCGATATACTGTTCTTCAAGAATTGAAGAAATGTGCATAGATCGATCCAGGTCGTTTCGTGAGAGGGGGCTAAACTTACGAAAATTCTTCCGCCGCGCGCTGCCGAAGCATCCGTTCGATCGCGCGCCGATCATGCCGCTCCTCCCGGAGCCCCCTCGGACTTCCCTTGGCCAATCCGGGAATCCGTCATATCATGCGGGCCACCCCGTGATCTTTCCCCTCGGAGATACAATGAATTATCGCTTCAGCGCGCTGGCGCTCGTGGCTCTGGCCCTTGTCGGAGCCGGCTGCGAGCCCGCCAATGCCCCCCTCGACCCGGCCGGCGCGACCGGGACCGCGTCGCAATCCAACATGTTCGGCCGCAGGGCCATCCCCGGCAAGTACATCGTCGTCCTGAAGGACGCCGTCGGCTCCGAGGACGTTCAGACGATCGTCGACGACATGTCGGCCAAGCAGTCCTGCAAGGTCGAGCATACCTACCGTCGCGCCCTCAAGGGCTTCTCGGCGGAGATGTCGGCCGATGCGGCCGATCGTCTCTCGCGCGATTCCCGCGTCAAGTACATCGAGCCGGACTACGAGATCTCGATCGATCCGACCGAGGCCGAAGGGAAGCCGACCGGCGGCGGCGGCGGAAGCACGTCGGTGCAGATCACCTCGTGGGGCGTCACCCGCGTCGGCGGATCGCATGACGGCACCGGCAAGACCGCGTGGATCATCGACAGCGGCATCGACATGGCCAATCCGGACCTGAACGTCGACGCCGGCCGGAGCCGGAACTTCGTCGTCGGCGGCAAGAATTCGCCGGCCGATCTGAACGGACACGGCACGCACGTGGCCGGCATCGTCGGCGCCAAGAACAACAGCACCGACGCGGTCGGCGTGGCCGCCAACGCCACGCTCGTCTCGGTGCGCGTGCTCGACAACAAGGGGACCGGCACCACCTCCTGGCTGATCGCCGGCATCGACTACGTTGCCTCGACGGCGCACGCCGGCGACGTGGCCAACATCAGCATCACCTCCGCGGCCACGACCGCGGTGGACGACGCCCTGCGCCGCGCCGCGGCCAACGGCATCCTCTTCACGCTCGCGGCCGGCAACGACGCCGCGCTGGCGCTCCTCTACTCCCCGGCCCGCGTCGACGCGCCGAACGTCTACACCGTCTCGGCCATCACCAGCACCGATGCCTTCTGGTCGGGAAGCAACTACGGCACGCCGGTCGACTACGCGGCGCCCGGCGTGAACATCCCGTCGAGCAGGCTCGGCGGCGGCGTGGTGACGATGACCGGAACGTCGATGGCCGCCCCGCATGTCTGCGGGCTGCTGCTGCTCAACTCGCTGAACGCCAACGGCACCGCCACCGGCGATCCCGACGGCGTGGCCGATCCGATCGCGCACTACTGATCCCGCCCAGGCCACTGGCCGGTGAGGGTGGAACGATGAACGGCGTCCTCTCGGATCGAGGGGACGCCGTTCCCGTTCACGAAAGCCTTCAACCCGCGAAGACACACGGCCGGCGCGCACGGTAGGCGCGGCTCTTCAGGCTGCGCAGATATGCACGCGGGCCCACCGTTGCCAACTCGCGCACGCTGAAGACGTGCGCCTACCGTCAGAAGCCGTCACGAATCGCGCTCCGCGCACACGGTAGGCGCTGCTCTTCAGGCTGCGCCAGGCATGCGCGCGGGACCACCGTTGCCGCCTCGCGCACGTCGAGGGCATGCGCCCGGACGCGCTCACACCAGGCGACCGGCGTAGTAGCCGTAGTCCTTGATCACGCGGACCAGGAACTGATACGGGGTCATGCCGCTCTCGACGCCGATCAGATCCTTGATCTTCCGCGCCAGCACGTTGAGCGCCGCGGTATTTCCCCCCTCGACGCACTCGTCGACCACCTCGCGGATCGTGGCGATATCCTCGTCGGTCAGCTTGGTGACCTCCGGGAACATCGGCTCGTAATTCTCCTCGACCACGAGCTGCATGGTGGCCGAGGGGATGGAGACATCGTCGGTCTTGATCACGGTGGTGCCGGCGGCCATGTCGCCGAGGCGCTGCCCCTTGTCGCTGACCAGCAGCACGACCAGCCCGATCAGGCCACGCTCGAACAGCCCGATCACCCACCGGAGGAAATACGATCCGACCGTCGGCTGCGAGCCGTCGAGCTTCACCACGCGGATCTTCCTCACCCGCTTGCCGAAGGTCTGCCCCTGCATGAAGATCTCGCAGATCAGGGGATAGAAGGCCGCGCCGGCGATGCCGACGAACCAGAGGATCGCGCCGAGGGCGCCGTCGATCGCCAATGCGATGAGAACCAGTCCGATGAACAGACCGCCGAGAATCAATCCGTCGATGATGGCCGCGAGCACGCGCTCGCCCACGCTGGCGATCTCGTAATCGATCTCGACATTCTGCGAAGTAAGAACTGAGACTTTCATGTGATCGTGGGAAGTTTCGGTGTGAGCTCAGGCAATGCGCCACTGGTAAGGACGCCGACGGCCGGGCCTGTAACGTGGCCGGGAAAATAGCAATCA
Source organism: Bacteroidota bacterium (assembly GCA_048498995.1). Classification (GTDB taxonomy): domain Bacteria; phylum Bacteroidota; class Ignavibacteria; order OLB7; family OLB7; genus JBEHWX01. The sequence continues at coordinate 21,464 of JBEHWX010000035.1, read as the reverse complement.
AGGGCTATTGACCATTGCGACGCGCGGCGTAACTTCTCGCCCCGGAGCACTCCGACGCCGTAACGACGGGTCGTGGCCACGAGCCGATCCGGTGCGCCGAATATAGCGGTTCGCTGCGTCCATCCCACGCGCAGCCTTGCTCGAGACCGCCGACCGAGAGCGATATTCCGCCCGCCATGAAAGAAGTCGTTTTTCTTCAGCACAACACCGAGAAATGGCGACAGTTCGAAGTACTGCTTGCCTCGCGAGACGTCGTCGACCCGGATCGCCTGGCGGAGCTGTACGTCGAAGTGACCGACGATCTCTCCCACGCCCGAACCTTCTATCCGAAGAGCAAGACCGTCGCCTATCTGAACGGGCTGGCCTTGAAGGTCCACGGGCGGATCTACAAGAACAAGCGGGAGCGCCTGGGCCGCGTGGTCACCTTCTTCACCGAGGAGTTCCCGCTGATGATGTACGCGCACCGGAAGGAGCTCTTCTACTCCTTCGCGTTCACGGTGGTCGGCCTTCTCATCGGCATCATCTCCACGATGCACGATCTGGCCTACGTGCGCCTGATCCTCGGTGACGCGTACGTGAACATGACGCTCGAGAACATCAAGGATGGGAATCCGCTCGGCGTCTACGGCATGGAGGGGGAATGGTCGATGTTCCTCTGGCTGCCGATGCACAACATCCTGGTTGCCTTCAGGGCATTCGCCTACGGGGTAACGCTCTCGCTCGGCACCATCTGGATGCTGGTATCCAACGGCGTGATGCTCGGCGCGTTCCACACGATGTTCTTCCAGAACAATCTTCTCTACGATTCGCTGCGCGTCGTCTGGATCCACGGCACGCTCGAGATCACCGCGATCGTGGTGGCCGGCTGCTCGGGACTCGTGCTCGGCAACAGCATCCTCTTTCCCGGCACCTACTCCCGGATGCAGGCGTTCCGCAACGGCGCGGCCGACGGCCTGAAGATCATTCTCGGCACCGTTCCGCTGCTGCTGGTGGCCGGCTTCCTCGAATCGTTCGTCACGCGCCACACCGGGATGCCCCTTCCGCTCAACTTCGCCATCATCGGCGGCTCCCTGGCCTTCGTCATCTTCTATCTGGTCATCCATCCCCGCAACCTTCACCGGAGAATGCAGAATGCCGTTGTCTGAGCCGCTGGAGATCCGCAAGTACCGCGGTCCGTTCCAGGTGATCTCTCTCACGTTCGACTTCTTCCGTCAGAACGCGAAGCCGCTGAGCAAGAGCATCGTGATGCTCGTCGGTCCGGTCGTGCTGGTGCTCCTGGCGTGCGCCGTCCTGGTTCTGAAGAGCTTCTACTCCTCGGTGCTCACCGACGCGGCGCAGCTCGGGCGCATCGGCTGGGGCTCGGTCGGCGCCGGTCTGGTAGGGGTGATCGGCTTCACGATCATGTGCGCCGTGGTGCATCAGTTCGTGATCCTCTACATGGAGCGGGGTCCCGACGGGTTCGACGTGGCCGACGTCCGTCGCGCCGCGTTCTCGGACGTCCCGGGATTGCTCGGCACAATGCTCGCGATCGCCTTCCTGGGATTTCTGACGATTCTCCCCGCCACCGCCCTCCGATGGCTCGCGCTGTTGGTGATACCGATCTGGATCTATCTGTCGGTTCCGCTCGCGCTGCTGCCGTCGATCCGCTCCCGGGAGCGCCTCGGACCGATCGACGGATTGCGCCGGAGCATCGAGCTGATACGGGATAACTGGTGGCGGACATTCGCGCTGATCTTCCTGATGGGGATCATCGTCTCCATGGTCTCCAGTTTCGTCTACATTCCGTTTTCGCTGATCGTCGGCCTCTCCAGCTTCCACCGGACCACGGCCGATTATTCCGATGCGGTCGGCACGCTGGCCATCGGCATGGCGATCTTCTACGCGGTCGCGTACTTCCTCTATTCACTCGTCGTGCTGGCGATCAACCTCCAGTACTACAGCCTCGCCGAGCGTCTGGACCGCACGGCGATCATGGATCGGATCGACAGTATCGGCCGCCGCGACGATGATGGAGAGCAGCGGAGCACCATCGAGCATCAGGGCAGCACCGAGTATCGCAGCGTCCTCGACGATGATCAGCGGCGGAGGGATGGTGGCCTCATCTAAGGCGCGCGGCGCGAGCTTCATCGCCGGAGCATTCCTTCTTCTGGCCGTCGGCGGGCTCACGGCACAGACCGGGCGCGAGACCGCCGATTCGGTCGGCGTGGATACCGCCGCGGCCCCGAGTTATCAGGTCGATACGGCGGCGAGCGCGACGGCCGATGACGACGAAACGACGGTCGCCACCCCGGCCGACACCGCCACCGGCCCCCTCACGATCCGGGAGGACCAGAGCGTCATCACGCCGCGTCTTCCGCAGGACACGCTGGTGGAGAGCTTCCGGAACGATCCGGACTTCATCTACCAGGAGGCGGCGAAGCCCGGGCAGTCGTTCTTCGAGAAGCTCTTCGCGTGGCTGCTCCGCTGGCTCGGCAGGATCTTCCACAACGAGGTTACCGGCAACACGCTCCCCTATGTCTTCTTCGGCCTCATCGTCGCGTTCATGATCTGGAAGCTGGTGGGCGCCGACACCGGCGGCATTTTCGCGCGCCGCGACAGGAAGGTCGAGATCGATCCGAGGGAGGTCGAGGAGAACATCCACGAGATGGACTTCGACACGCTCATCGCCGATGCCGTCGCCGAGGGACGTCTGCGCCGCGCCGTGCGCCTGCTCTATCTGAAGCTGCTGAAGCAGATGACCGATCGCGGGATGATCGACTGGCGGATCGACAAGACCAACCGCGATTACCTCCGCGAGCTCGACGCCAGCCCGCTGCGCGAGCCGTTCGCCGAGGCCACCCGCGCGTTCGAGTACGTCTGGTACGGCGACTTCGCGATCGACGCCGCGTCGTTCTCCTCGATCCGCGCCATGTTCGACGGCCTTGCCGGAAGCGTCGGCGGAGGGAAGCGATGAAACAGTACGCATGGTACATCGCGATCATCGGCGGCATCCTGGCGCTGATCGTGCTGATCGAGCTCGGCCAGCCGCGGCGGATCGACTGGTCTCCCTGGTTCAGCCGGAGCGTGCGCGCTCCCTACGGCACCTACCTTCTGCACGAGCTGCTGCCGTCGGCCGCGCCGGAGCGGCGCATCGTCCCGGTGGCGCTCTCCACGTTCCAGGCGCTGCAGGGAATGCCGTGGGGTGAAAGCGACTACGTGGTGATCACCAACGACTACGACGCCGATCAGTCGAGCGTCGAGGAGCTTCTGAGCTACGTCGACAGGGGGAGCGATGCCTTCATCGCGGCGGAGCTCTTTCCCCCGTCGCTGCTCGATTCGCTCGGCGTGACCATCGAGTACAAGCATGTCTCCGAGCTGGCGCGGATCCCGATCACCTTCTCCAACCCCACGCTCGGCGTGGCCGGCTCGGTCAAGGCACGGGGGGACATGACCGATCACGTCATCGAGGCGGTTGACACGGCGCATACCGAGGTGCTGGCGCGGACACAGGCGGGAGCGATCGTGCTGGCGCGGGTGAAGCGGAGCGAGGAGAGCGGCTACATCTACATCTCGACCACGCCCTACCTGTTCACGAACTTCGCGATCGTCGACTCGCAGACCACGTACTTCCCCTTCGCGGCCCTTTCCTATCTCGGATCGCGGCCGGCCTACTGGGACGATTTCTACAACCCGGCGCACGTGCAGGCCAGCTCCCCGCTGCGCTATCTGTTGAGCCAGCCGTCGCTGGCGTGGGCGTATTACCTGACGATCGTCGTGGCGGCGCTCTTCGTCTTCGTCTACGGCCGGCGCCGGCAGCGGATCATCCCGGTCGTCAAGCCGCTGCCGAACATGACGCTCGACTTCGTCAAGACCGTCGGCGGCCTCTACTTCCAGCACCGAGATCACCGGAATCTTGCCGAGAAGAAGATCCAGTATTTCCTCGACCACCTGCAGACGCGCTACGGCCTGCGCGGGCCGCGCGACGATGAGTTCCGCGAGCGCCTGGCCGCGCGCTCCGGCCGGCCGATCGAGCAGGTGAACACGCTGGTGGCCACGATCGACGCCATCGAGAAGAAGCTCCGGATCTCCGACGCCGAGCTGCTCAGGCTCACATCCGCGATCGATTCCTTCTACACCAATCATACAGCCTCATGACCGAGTCCACTCCGTTCGCGCCCCGCGCCGATCTCGGCGACGTGCAGAGCTCGATCCGCCGTGTCCGCGACGAGATCGGGAAGATCATCGTCGGCCAGCGCGAGATGATCGATCTGCTGATCGCCGCGCTTCTTTCCGACGGCCACGTGCTGATCGAGGGAGTTCCGGGGATCGCCAAGACCCTCGCGGCCAAGCTCATGGCGCGCACGCTCGACACCGGTTTCGCGCGCATCCAGTTCACGCCGGACCTGATGCCCTCCGACGTGCTCGGCACCTCGATCTTCAACGCCAAGACCACGGAGTTCGAGTTCCGCCGCGGCCCGATCTTCTCGAACATCATCCTGATCGACGAGATCAACCGCGCGCCGGCCAAGACGCAGTCGGCCCTCTTCGAGGTGATGGAGGAGCGCCAGGCGACGGTCGACGGCACCACCTATCAGATGGGGAGCCCGTTCCTGGTGATCGCCACGCAGAACCCGATCGATCAGGAGGGAACCTACCGTCTCCCGGAGGCGCAGCTCGACCGCTTCCTCTTCAAGATCGACGTGACCTATCCGACGCTCGATCAGGAGACGGACATTCTTCGCGGACACCATGAGCGGCGCAGCCCGATCGACCTCGACGTGGTGCGCCCGGTGCTCGACGCCGCGCGGATCGCCGCCTGCCAGGAAGCGGTCAGGAAGGTGCACGTGGAGGAGCATCTGCTCCGCTACATCGCGCAGGTGGTCAACCAGACGCGCAACAACCCGGCGCTCTATCTCGGCGCCTCGCCGCGCGCGTCGCTGGCGATCATGACCTCGGCCAAGGCGCTGGCGGTGATGTCCGGCCGGGACTTCGTGACGCCGGAGGATATCAAGACGATGGTGGCTCCGGTGCTCCGGCACCGCGTGATGCTCACGCCGGAGAAGGAGCTGGAAGGGGCCACGCCGAGCGACGTGATCCGGCAGATCGTGGAACGAATCGAGGTGCCCCGCTAGTGAGCTACCTGAAGGACTTTTTCCTGGAGAAGCGATTCTTCATCGCGCTCGGGATCGACATCCTCCTGTTCGCGCTCGGTTACTACTACGGCGTGGCGTTCGTGGTGGCCAAGCTCCTGTTCTTCACGCTGATGCTGCTGACGCTGCTGGACATGCTGCTGCTGTTCCGGCAGCGCGAGGGGCTCGACGGCACGCGCGACGCGCCGGAGCGCCTTTCCAACGGCGACGAGAACGCGATCCGCATCGCCCTGAGGAGCCGCTACCCGTTCCCGGTGGTGACCACCGTGACCGACGAGATCCCGTTTCAGTTTCAGGTCCGGACCATGTCCTTCCCGGTCCGCCTGGCCTCGCGCGGCCAGACGCAGATCGAATATCATCTGCGTCCGACCAAGCGGGGGGAATACGGCTTCGGCAGGATCAACGCCTTCGTGGCCAGCCCCCTCTCGCTGGTCCACCGACGATTCAGGCTCGGCTCCGAGCAGACGCTCCCGGTCTATCCCTCCTATCTCCAGATGCGGCGCTACCAGCTGCTGGCGATCTCCAACCGGCTGACCGAGGTCGGCATCAAGCGGATCAGGCGGATCGGCCACACGATGGAGTTCGATCAGATCCGCGACTACGTGCCGGGGGACGACGTCCGCTCGCTGAACTGGAAGGCGACGGCGCGGCACGCGCGGCTGATGATCAATCAGTATCAGGACGAGCGCTCCCAGCCGGTCTACAATCTGATCGACAAGGGGCGGACGATGAAGATGCCGTTCGAGGGGATGACGCTCCTGGATTACGCGATCAACACCAGCCTGGTGCTCTCCAACATCGCGATCATGAAGCAGGACCGCGCCGGGCTGATCACCTTCAGCGACAAGATCGGCTCGGTGCTTCCGGCCGAGCGGAATCACCTGCAGATGCACAGGATCAACGAGATCCTCTACAACCAGAAGACCGCTTTCCACGATTCGAGCTTCGAGCGCCTCTACGGCACCGTCCGCCACCGGGTCACCACCCGGTCGCTCCTGCTGCTGTACACGAACTTCGAGACCTATTCGGCGATGGAGCGCCAGCTTCCCTTTCTGCGGAAAATGGCGACCGACCATCTGCTGGTGGTGATCTTCTTCCAGAACACGGAGCTGCTCGACTTCGCCGAGCCCCCTTCCTCCTCGATCGAGGAGGTGTACATGAAGACGATCGCCGAGAAGTTCATCTTCGAGAAGAAGCGGATCGTCAAGGAGTTGTCACGCTACGGGATCCACTCGATCCTGACCACGCCGGGGGATCTGACGGTGAGCACGCTGAACAAGTACCTGGAGCTGAAGGCCCGCCGGATGATCTGACGGCTTCCTCGGGCCGCCGTTCTCCCGCCGGCGGCCACTCACGGCATCTCCTCCGCATCGCGCGCGCTATCCCGGAGCGTCGCGTGACCGGCCGCGATAGGACCGACCGGTCATGCGCGGGAGCGGCAGCGGGTACGAGCCGAGTCGACATTTCGTTCCGACATTCAATCGGGCCGCCGGCGCATTTCATCAATGGCTAAAATTCGTCCGCGCGACTTATCGAAAAGGAATATTTTCGATCTTTGGCAAGGCGTTTGAAATTACATTTTGCAGAGCAGGTTCGAAAGCGATGGGAATTCCACGTGTAGCCTGTGGGATGGACGAATGTGGAGAGGAGGTGAATTGCTATGCGAGACAGACACTTCATCGTCTGGCTGGTGGGGTTGGTGGTAGCCCCACTGTTATTGGAGAAGTTCTCGGCATACGCGTCGACGATCGTGTACGGCGCGGTTATCCTGCTTGCAGGACTCGGAGTGGCGGGGTTGCTCTGGATCGGCTATGAACGGTTGCGAGCCCGATCCATCGAGCATCGGTGGGCGCCGATCGACCGGCGTCCGAAGATGGGCGCGATGACCTGAGGCCCGCGCGATCACCGGATCGCGACGGGATCGAGATGCGACACGGGCCGGGGCGGCATGCTCCGGCCCTGTCTCGTTTCGCCCCGAGCGATCGGGGCGCGGCCGCGTGACGACGCGCGAGATACCCGGGACGCGCTTCACATCGATCGCATCGCCCCATGATCCCCACACACGCGCATATTTGCGTATTTCCCCGGTGTCGGCCGCGCGACGGAAAAAGCTCGCATCGTCATCATCGTGGCACGCTCATCTCGTCGGAGAGATCGCGCCGGCGGAAGCACATCGAATTTCCCCGCTTTCGACCGCTCAACACAACCAGCCGAATATCACCGCCGCGCCTCATCCGCGCGACCGGTCGGTTCCGCGATTTCACGACGCGGATGTATCGAATGCTTACCGCGAGGCGGTAATGCCCCTGGAGACCGCGTCGAATCTTGCGCCGTGGGTCCGTGGAATATAACTTTGCGCCGGGTTCGTTATCGGTCCAGGCGAGCCCGACCGTCCGTAGCACCTCTTCGTTCCCTTCTCACGTATCGACCGACCGACCGCCTCTACCGGGATTTCCGCGGTACCGTCACACACTGTGCACGGAGCCATTTCGGAGTGTGTTGTCGCATGGACCTGCAACGTCCACGCGACGGCCCATTATCTCCACGGAGACGCACTATCGGCGGGACCGCCAGCCATCGCGCGTTATCGGTTGCCTTCGGCAACGCGGAGCCAGCGCCGCGCATGGAATTGCACCCCATTTGTATATCATCCCGCGCCGGCAATGCCGGAGCACGCAATGCAATCCGCCGATGCCACGCGGCATATGGCGGCCATGTTGAACGTTATTCAATCGTAGAGCGATGCCCCCTTGTTACGTCGCCCAGCGATTCCCGTGTTGTCGGGCATTTCGCGCTCCATCAACAGACAGAGATTCAGCCGCCCCGGCGGGAGAACGTACCAGCTCCCGCGCGCGGCGCTCCCCGATCGCGACGGCCGTCGCCGCCCTGGCGCTGACCGTCTCGCTGCTGGCCATGCCGTCCCCGGCGTGGGCGCAGAAGAGCGCGCGGCCCGCGGCCGCGGCCGGCGGCATGGTCGCCTCCGGAGATCCCTCCCCATCGGCCACGGCGAAATCATCATTGATTGGTTCCGCGACCGGACTGGTCGAGGTGGCCGGCATCAACTCCCCCGCGCGCGACAACACGCCGCTGATCTCGGCCGACGGCAAGGTGATGTTCTTCAACTCCACGCGGCACGGCACGCGCTCCTGGGCCAAGTTCAACGCCGAGCGGGGACGCTACGACGACGACATCTACTACTCGGTCCGCCAGTCCGGGCACGATCACGAGGAGATCTGGAGCGAGCCGGTGAATCTCGGCGCGACGATCAACTCGAGCGAGGACGACGGCGTGGCGGCGATCGCCCCGGACGGCAGGACGATCTACTTCGTCTCGCTGAAGAAGGGATGGGAGGATGACAACGGCCCGTTCTACCGCGCCGATCTTCAGGGGACCACCTGGTCGAATATCCGCGGCATGGGAGGGGGGATCAGCAGCTTTTTCCGCTCCAACCCGAACAAGCGGAGCCTGCGCGTCTACGGCGCGTCGATCAGCCCGGACGGCCGCGACTTCTACTTCGCCACGACCGCGCACGCGGACAACGACCGGCATCAGATCTGGGTTTCGCACAGCGTGGAGGGCGCGTGGGGGTATCCGGAAAATCTCGGCCCGAACATCAACCAGCCGGCCGGCAGCTACGCTCCGTTCATCGCGACCGACGGCAGAACGCTCTTCTTCACGACGACGATGGCGGGAGGATTCGGCAACGACGATATCCATTACTCCGTGCTGCGCAACGGCGTGTGGGAGGCTCCGGTGAACATCGGCACGCCGATCAACACGAGCGGCAACGACGCCTTCCTCTCCATCCCCGCCTCCGGCGATCGCGTCTATCTCTCCACCTCGCGCGGCGGCAACGACGATATCTACACCACGCTGCTGCCGGAGAAGGCACGTCCGGCGAGCGTGGTGCTCCTTTCGGGGAAGGTGGTCAACAAGGCCACGGCCGCGCCGATCGAGGCCACGGTCACGATCGAGGATCTCGAGAACGGCACCAAGATCTTCGACGCGCACAGCTCGGCCACCGACGGCTCCTACACGGCGGTGCTCTACGCCGGACGCCAGTACGGCATCTCGGTGAGCGCGCCCGGCTACGTCTTCATGTCCACCCGCTACACGACCCCGGCCGGCGCGGCCTACACGGAGATCGAGGAATCGTTTCCGCTCGAGAAGCTGGCCGAGGGGAAGAGCTTCGTGCTCAACAACATCATCTTCGATTACGGCGTGGCCACGATCTCGCCGCCGTCGAAGCTCGAGCTCGACCGATTGATTCAGTTGCTCTCGACGAAGCCGACGCTCCGGATCGCGGTGGACGGCTTCACCGACAACATCGGCTCGCCCGGCTTCAACAAGCAATTGTCGCTGGATCGCGCGGCGGCCGTGCGGGATTATCTGGTGAGCTCCGGCGCCATCTCCGCCGATCGCGTCGAGGTGCGGGGCTTCGGCTCCGAGCATCCGCTGGCCGCGAACGACACGGAGGATGGGCGGCGCAAGAACCGCCGCGTCGAGTTCAGCGTGCTGGCGCTGTAAGTCGAGGATCGGGAAGGGCGCCGCTCCATGACGGCGCGCCGCGCATCTCCGATCGTATATGTGACACGGGGCGTTCGATCGATCGAACGCCCCGTGTCGTTTTCATGATGTTCCATCCGTATCCGTGCTCGCGTCGAGCGTCGCATGTTCTCATCGCTCCGCGCGCCACGAGCGCGCATGCGGCCGATCACGCTCTCACGCTCCGAGCACGGCCCTGAGAGGGAAGAACGGCTCGACCTTGATACGCCCCTTCGGATATCCCGCGCGTGTCAGGATCTTCTTCACGTTGTCCACCATCACCGGATGTCCCGAGGCGTAGGCGATGCTGGTGAGATGATCGTGGCCGCGAGCGTCCATGTATTTCCGGAGGAGATCCTCGATCCATCCGACTTCCCCGTCCCAGGCCGGGTGCTCGGCGCGCGCGCCGATGATCGGAACGTAGCTGAGCCATCCGCCGGCGGCGGCCTCCTTCAGCTCATCGGCGTAGTAGGCGAGCTCCGTCGGATGATCGGCCGCGTGCAGCAGCAGCAGCTCCGCTCCCTCCCACGACGCCCGATCGCGCGCAAGGGCGCGCACCATGCTGACGAACGGGGCGATGCCGGTGGCGGTCGCCGCCAGCAGATAACGGCTCGCGGCCTCCGGATCGAGCACGAACACGCCGGCGGCCTGCTCATGCACGAGGAGCGAATCGCCGGAGCCGAGCTCCCAGATCCTCGGCGTCAGCTTCCCCTGCGGAACCAGCTCGAAGAGGAATTCGAGCAGATCCTCGCCCGGGGCGTTCACCAGTGAGTAGGATCGCTGCAGGATGCGTCCGTCGATCTCGAGTCCGATTCGGACGAACTGACCTGCGCGAAACGGAATGGGCGCGCGAGGGCGGAGACGCATCACCATCAGGTGCTCGGTGATGTCGATCCGCTCGACGATCTCGGCGGGTGCGAAGGTTGCCATGGATGATTGGTTCGGATCGTTGCTGAAGCTTGCGCGCGCCATCGGCCCGATGCCACGCCGCCGGAGCCGGAGGCTCCCATGAATCTCCCATGATAGCACATTCCGCCGACGACACACCGGCGCGGACCGCGGGAGCGGATCGCCGGGAATATCGAACGACCATGCGACGATCGCGGCGGAGCCGATGAGCGGACACCGGGAGGGGCGTCCGACGCTCGACCAGCGAAAGGAGATTCCGGAGCGCCACATCGCGGAGTATCCGGCGCACCCCGCGGACACACGTCCACCCATGCATGATTCGCATGGACGGCCCTCCGTGGCCCGTATCTCGCCTGAAGAGCGCACGCTGAAGACGTGCGGCTACCGAGGCGCAACACGTTGCGAAGCGGAGCTCGAGCGCGCCGACGAACGAGCGCGCGTGATAGTGGATGAGCGTGGGAGCGTGCACGAATCTCCCTGATCCCTCCGGCACGCAACCGACGATACCGAAACGACGAATGCCGGTCGATGCCGGCATTCGTCATTGTCATGGCGCCCACGAACGGGCGCACTCGCACACGGCGTGCTCCCGGGGGAGCCGCTCAATCGATGTCGTTCTTCAGATCGCGCCAGGCATCCTTCACCGAGCGCTTCACATCGGTCCACTTCTCGTTCACGTCCGCCTTGGTCTCTTCCCAGGCATCCGCGGCCGCCTCGCGGCGGTCATGAGCGTGGCGATCCGCGTCGAGGCGCGCATCGGCGATATCTTCCTTCATGTCGGCCTTCGCCTCGTCCCACTTCGCCTCGGCCTTCTCGGCCTTCGCGTCGAGTTTATCTTCGATCACACGATTCCTGTCCATCACATCCTCCATCATGATTCTGTGGCGCACATGCGCCTGAGTGATACGACTTCGAACGGCGTGCCAGGATCCGCACGGCATCCACGAACACCGTCCATCAACGAAGCTCCTCCATCGAGGGATCGGCTCGTCAGCGGGCATACGACGGATCGAGATCGAGAGGCCCCTCGCGCGATCCGCGTCCGTCGCTGGCGATCACCGGCGCGCGCTCCCAGCCGGTGTTCCGCGCGAGCGTCACCTTCCAGGTGGTGACATGCCGCCCCCAGATCTTCTCCCATCCAGCCATCGTCGCCTCGACGACGCCCCAGGACTCGGGGAGGCGCAGCGTGGCCACCTGATCCACGGTATATCCCTCCGGCACGAGCATCACGCAGCGGATCGTGTCCCGGTGATCGATCTGTATCCGGTCGTCATTGACCAATCGCTCCGGCGCGGCGCACGCGCTCAACGCCACGAGCATCACCGCCGCCAGCAGCGGCAGAGCATTGCCTCGCATTGTTCCCTCCCTCATCACATCGATCACCGGCTCCGTCGACCAGACGAAGCGGCGATCGGCCTTCATTGCGTCCCGGCCCCCTCATGGCGGGAGCCGGGACGTTCATCAGAGAACGCGACACACGAACATTCTTCCCTCCGGACTCTTCCGGAGTCTACCGTCCCTCGCCGGTGCGGGCCGGAGGAGCCATCACCTCATCGCATCCACCGGCGGCGGCCTCGTACGGCATGGCCCAGAGGCGTCTGCCGCGGCAATCGAGCATCAGCGCGAACGCGCCGTTTCCCCTGGCATCCTTTCCGCCCCTCCGCGTCGCGGCGAAATCATCGCTCTCGGTGGCGCCGAGCATCAGCGTGTTCCCCCAACGATCCACGGTGAGCTCCTGCGCCAGGTCATCGCCGGTGCCGCCGATAATGGTGCTCCAGCGGCGGGTGCCGTCGCTGTCGAGGTGCGTCACCACCAGATCCACGGAGGCGGCGCCGGGATTCTCCAGTCTCCCGACCGACGCCGGATAGACGAAGGGGCGGACGGAGGCGGCGAGGGTAACGCCCCGGCTGGAATCGGCGGCGGCGATCGCCTCGGCGCTGCCGCGCGCGTCGCCGCCCCAGGAGATCCGGGACTCGATCAGCAGCGGGGCCACATCGTCATACTCTCCCACCTCGACGCCGATAACGCCGTGCTCCTCGCGGAAGCGGCTTTCGATCTCCGCCCGGTTGCCCTCGGCGGTCACGTCACGATTGGCGTGGAGCGCCTGATAGACCGCCGGGAGCGCGCGCGAGGCGGCGCCGAGCGGGTTGACGACATCGAGCAGCCCCTGATCGGAGACGGCAACGCTCCGCGCCCCGGTGAACCGGAGCCGGATGCTCGCGGCCCTTCCGCCGGGGCGGATGATGAACCGTGAGTGGATCGTTCCCCCTTCGGTGAAGAAGAGGAGATCGACGTTCCGGTAGACGTTCTGGTAGAGCAGGCTGCGATAGGCGGGGACGTCGACGATGCCGTCGGCGACATGGGGGAGATAGTAGCTCGCGCCGCCATCGAGCTCCTTTCCCGGCTGGATCGCCATGTCACGGCTGGCGCCGACGAGCTCGAGATCCATCCGATGGAACGCCGGCGCCGCGTCGGAGGAGCCGCGCGAGTCGCGCGAGCCGGAGCGCTCGGCATCATCGCCGGCATCGGCAAAGACGTAGCTGACTCCCTGCCGGGTAAAGTAGAGGGTGAGATCACCGACCTGAGCGGCATAGGCGGCATCACGGCTTCGATGGCCGGAGCCATCGGTCACCTGCCCACGGTTCTCGACGATCAGGCCGCGCAGCCCGGCGATACCCCGATCGGAGTCATCGGCGGGAATCGGCGAGGGCAGCGGGGCTTCGACAACGTCCGGAACGACGGTGCGTGCTTGCAGAGTCGCATCCGGGGCTCCAGCTTGAAAGGCCGGCGGAGCCGCGAAGAGGACGCCGGGGAGCAGGAGCATCGCATATATCATCAATTGGCGATGTACGCCATACCAATCGCGCATAGGGGGGAAATGTCTTGAGTTGAATGAACGTTCTGACAGCAGGAGGCGGGAATCGCCGATTCGGTGGATCAGGACGGGGATCGAGCTACTATCGGATGCATGTTCGCCGGGCGGCGACATGCGCGGAGACTCCTTCCACCATCCATCCCACGCACCTCCGTTGCCCCGAATCCGTCAATCCGCGTGCCGGCCACCAGGCCGGTCGGAGCGGCCGTCGCCGCGGCATCCCTGGAACGCGCCGGAACGAGCATTCATGCGCCCTCCGGCGGCGCCTCGCCGGGGCTCCGGCGGCATGCCCATGGTGCTCCGGCCGCCGGAGGGATGTCCGGAAACGGGAGATCGACGGGCGCACATGTGGACACACATTCCCCGCCGCCATCCCCGGGCCGGCGATTATCGGGGTGTATAACGTCGAGAAATTCGGAGTCGGGGAATCGGTCATCCGGCAGATCGCCGGACATCGTTGCGGCCGCGCGGCGGGCCGAGGGGGGTCGAGACAGCGGCGACCTGGGGAATCATGGACGTCGGAGCGTTATGAACGGGCAACGGGATCGATTCGCGGAGGGTAACGGGAGAGGGCATCGGGGGAAGCGGGATGGCGACCTCTCGCGCCGCGAGGGATCTCCGGCATGGCGAATTAAACGTCGAAAAAATCTCCACTTTCTCCGACGGCCTTATTGGTTATTGCATGCTCAGTGACGATCTTTACGCCGGTTACGCAAGCGTTAGAGGTTCAACCGGAGGCCATCCGGATTAACGCTTCGGCATATTCCCGAATTCGTCAAGCTCCTACCGCACCATGTGCTTTCCGGTTTGAGCGGAGCAGACGACGATCCGGTGAAGCCTCTCCCCCGACTCCGTCGCATATCACACATCTCCGGTCGTACAAAACGATACGGGGCCCGATGATTGGCAGCGTTCGTCCCTTCGTTACGCAATGCCGGTTCAGTCTCGCGATAGCCAGCATCGCGACGACCGCGGCCGTGATGCCGGACGATCTCCTCGGGGCCGGCAACAGCTCCTCGAACCCTCCACGCACTGACCGCTCTCGCCCTCGCGGTGCCCGTCCGCCCGGACAGGTCCGTTCGACAGACATCTTCGCATCGCTTCACGTTCTACAAGGTCCTTCCATGTTTACAGTCGACATCCTTACCGCAACGGTCCTCTCCATGCTCGTGGTACGAGGCCTCATCTCCGCCTACAAAAGCTTTCGCGACCGCGGCCTGGAGTTGATTGACGACGAAGATTCCTACCAGGGAGCCTAAGACGATGATACAGCCGATACAGCACCACATTCCCATTCCGAACGACCCATCGTCGTACGGAGCAACGGAGCGCGCCACCGCTTCTCACCCACTTCGTTCACAGAGCCGGTCCGGGTCGGCACCTCAATCCGGGAGAACAGTCATGGCAGATATCCTAGCAATCCACGTTACCGACGAGACCTGGCCCGAAATCCAACGCCAGATCGACTGGCTCGAGCCGATCGTCGTGTTGAGCGAGGAATCGCGTATTCTCACCGGCAATGACGGCGCGCTCTATCGCGTTCCCAAGGATCTCTGGTACAGCCTCGTGGTGCCCAACACGATGCTGCTCGCCTGCGACAGGAAGGCCTTCCGACGCGGCGCGTAAGCGCTCCTCGCACCCGACGCGCGGCGGTCGAACCAGCCGCGCCCGACGCGCTCGCGCTCATGACGGCGGCCGCCACCGCCCACTGTCCGGTCGTGATATCGACCGAGAGCACTCTCTGATCCGGTCTTCGACCCCGTACCTCCGCATCAGCCGGTTTTCGTATCATCGCGTCCCCGTCGCACCGTCGCGAGCGTTCGCCACGGACCTTTCCGGTCGTTCCGATAACGTCGAAACGATCAACGTCCGGAGGCCGAGCCAGTCGACGAAATAAGCTCATCCCGGGGGAAATTCCCTCCCCGGCCATTCGTCTATCTTCTGCCAGGGAGCGCCGGCGGACGCCGGGGGCCCGACCATCGCGGAGATCGCGTGGAGATCGTCGGCAACGACCCGGTCTACCGACGGCGCCATCTCCGGGGCGGGAAGAGAGAGAGGAGCTACGACAAGGACCATGACCATCGATACAGCAGATATTCGCGCCACGCTTCATCGCTACTTCGGCTTCTCGGAATTCCGGCCGCTGCAGGAGGAGATCGTGCAGGCCATCCTGAGCGGACGGGACGCGTTCGTGCTGATGCCGACCGGCGGCGGCAAATCGCTCTGCTACCAGCTCCCGGCGCTCCTGCTGCCGGGGGTAACGTTGGTGGTCAGCCCGCTGATCGCGCTGATGAAGGATCAGGTCGACGGACTGGTCGAGGCCGGCGTGGCCGCCACCTTCATCAACAGCAGCCTCTCGGCCGCGGAGATCGATATCAGGAAGTGGAGCCTCCTCAAGGGGGAAACCAAGCTCCTGTACGTTGCCCCGGAGCGGCTCCTCTCCGGCGATTTCCTCGAGATGCTCTCCCGGATCGACATCTCCCTGTTCGCCATCGACGAGGCGCACTGCATCTCGGAGTGGGGACACGATTTCCGCGTCGATTACCGCCAGCTCTCGGTGCTCCGCGAGCGGTTCCCCCAGGTGCCGATCGTGGCGCTGACGGCCACGGCCAACGAACAGGTCCAGACCGACGTGGTGCGGCAGCTCCGACTCCAGGAGGATCACTTCTTCTGCCGGGCGAGCTTCAACCGCGCCAACCTCTCCTATGCCGTCCGACACAAGACCGGGAAGCTCCAGCAGCTTCTGGAGGTCATCGAGCCGCGTCGCGGCGAATCGGGCATCGTCTACTGCGGCAGCCGCGCCAAGGCCGAGGATCTTGCCTCGGCGCTCACCTCCCAGGGATATCGCGCGCTCCCCTATCACGCCGGCATGGCCAGCGAGCGGCGGAACAGCCACCAGGAGGAGTTCGACCGGGACGACGCGGAGATCATCTGCGCCACGGTCGCCTTCGGCATGGGGATCGACAAGCCGAACATCCGGTATGTGATTCACTACGATCTGCCGAAGAATCTGATGAGCTACTACCAGGAGACCGGTCGCGCCGGCCGCGACGGGCTCCCCTCGGAGTGCGTGCTCCTGTACGCGCCGGGGGACAAGGTGAAGATCATCCGCTTCATCGACGAGCGTCCGGGACGACAGGAGCGGATGGTGGCGATGGCGCAGCTGAACGAGATGGCCGGCTTTGCCGAGACCACCGAATGCCGTCGGCGCGTGCTGCTGCGGCACTTCGGAGAGGAATATCCGGAGGAGAACTGCGGCAGCTGCGACAACTGCCTGCAGCCGGAGCAGATCGAGACCTACGACGCGACGCGGCCGGCGCAGATGCTCCTCTCCTGCGTGATCCGCCTGAAGGAGAGCTTCGGCGCCGCGTACGTGATCGACGTGCTGCGCGGATCGGAGGCGCAGCGGATCATCAGCAACCGTCACCACCAGCTGTCGACCTACGGTATCGGCACCGAGATATCGAAGGAGGAGTGGCGCGCGATCATCCACGGACTGCTTGCCGACGGCTACGTGATCCAGAATCCGGATGCCTACAACGTGATCCAGGTGACCCGCAAGGGGATGGACGCGCTGCTGGAAAAGCGCCCGATCCTGCTCCGCAGAACCCGCCGTGAAAAGCCGAAGGGAAAAGCCCGCGTCGGCGGCGACCTTCCGGAGGCGAACCAGAAGCTCTTCGATCGTCTCCGGAAGCTCCGGCGGACGATTGCCGACAAGCATGGCGTGCCCGCCTACATCATTTTCGACGACAAGACGCTCCTCCAGATGGCGTCCCAGCTCCCGGAGAGCCGCTCCGACCTTCTCAACATCCACGGCGTCGGCGAGACCAAGGCGGTCCGCTACGGTCAGGACTTCCTCGACGAGATCCGTCGCTTCCGCAGAGAAGTCGACGCGTGATGCGCGCGCAACCATGACATCACGCTCCAACCTGGATCGGCTCACCCGCCCCTCCGTGCTCCCGCATGGCAGGCACGCGTGATTGCTTCCCACGCACACGGCTCCCGCGTTGTCGCGTCCCGCGTTGTCGCGTCCCGCGTTGTCGCGTCCCGCGTTGCCACGTCCCGCGTTGTCGCGTCCCGCGTTGTCGCGTCCCGCACCGCACCGATCAACTCCTACGTGGCTGGCTCCGGCGTGGCCGGCGTCCGCGCCGATCGGCTACCCCGTCGTTGGCCCTCGGGCACCTGGAGCGAGTGCGGGTAGCGGGTGCCGATCTTGGGAACCGGACGTATCCCCCTTGATGATCCACGCATGGCACTGGCCCCGCCCCGCACCACGTAACGCATTCTTAACCCCCTCGATCGCCACTTCGATCCCTTCCGGCCATCCGGCCCTCCCTAAGTTTGCAGGCGCTCGGATGTCGATGCCGCATCCCGGGAACAGCCTCCGGACCGCGGCTACCCGCGGATGCATCATCGCATCGGCGCGATTGCCCGATCAAATCCCGTCAACCTCAGAGATACACGAACGATACGATCATGATCTCCACGAAGATCCTCATCGGCATGGCCGCGCTTACCCTGGCGGGCGTCGCCGCCTGCAACGAGTCTCCGGCCGATGCCCTCGAGCTCGAAGCGCCGCAGCCCAAGACTCCGCCCCCGACGTCGAGCTCGAAGAAGGCGGTCTTCAAGATCGTCGAGATGATGCCGAATCCGTGGGACGAAGATGATTTCACCGAGTGGTTCAAGGTGAAGAACGTCGGCGACACCACCGGCTCGCTCGCCGGCTGGAAGATCGCCGGCACCGACGGCACCACGTGGACGCTCGATCAGGGAGGCACGCTCGAGATCGGCGCCATCTTCAAGCTCACCAGCCCCTTCACCGCCAAGCTCTCCAACGATGGCGGCACCGTCACCGTGGTCTCGCCGACCGGCGAGACGGTCCAGACGGTGACATGGGGTCGCGTCGACGAAGGAACGGTCATCAAGCCGTAAGCGTCGCGCCGTTCGAATGCGCCCGCCTTCGTAGATTCGCACCGCTCCCCGATCGCGACACCGACCGATTCCGCGCTCGGGGAGCGCAACGTCCGCCCGTCATGCCACGCTCCGACCGGAGGGGATGACCGGACGCTATCGATCGTTCTGCCACTCCATGAGCACCAGAGCCTCCATCGGCCCCCGCGTCCGCGAAGCGCCACTTCACTTCCGATCCGCACCTACGCTCCATCCCCCTCCGAGCCGTCACCGAACGCCCCGGGAATGTTCGTCATTCCCCGGATCGTCGGGCTGATGTCGCGGGCGCGCCGTCGAGCCCCGAACGCCCGACCAGCCGAACGCGCCGCGTGTGCCGAGCATGTCGGTTCGCCGTGGGCTCCATGCCGCCGAGCACGACGAGCGTGCCGAGTACGCCGCTCACCGAAGATCAAGCATGAGACGTTCAAGCATGAGACGATCAGGCATGAGACGTCGCGGCCCATGATGTCCGCCCCGCATCGGAGCTCCGCTCCAGCCGATGAACGCATGACCGATCTGCGTGGCCGATAAACGCGTGGCCGATGAACGCAGGACCATGAACGCAGGACCGATGAACGCGCGGCTGGCGTCGATGGCCGTTCGGAATGCGTCCAGGGCGCGGGATTGCGGGCCGGCCTACGGGCCAAGGGTGAATACCGTCGGCAGCGACGAGACGCACGGCATTCCGCAAGGAGAGCGGCCTCCATCCGGAGCCCATCGAAGCCACGGACGCGGATTGTCACGAGCCGCGCATCACACCTCCCGGCCAGCCACGGCGACTTCTCACGATCGCGGGGAAGCGAGGCCGGAAGGCGCGTTGGCGGGGACAATGATGATCGCCAGCAACGGCGCTCCCGAGATCTTCTCGATGTCGCCGTCAGCTCAGCGAACGAGTATCACCAGCTCGCGGGGTGGTATCGCGCGCATGCCACGAGAAGGATGCGTGAAACGTTGCACGCACTTTGTACTCCGGTTCCGGAACGCCCGTTCCTTCAAACAATCGCGGATATGGTCGCCAGACCCCATATGGACCAACTCGATCGGGACATTGTCCACCTCGACGGCGCCTCAGCTCACGGGGAGGCGCAACGCAGGGAGAGGAACCATGCGCATTCTTGACGCGGCCGAACATGTCCTGAGCGATGCGCTGGCGCCGCTTGCGGTCGGCGAGATCGCGCGGCGCGCCATCGAGAGCGAGCTCTGGCGAACCCGCGCGCTCCGTCCCGACGCCGCCCTGCGCGCGGCGTTGCTGGCCGATATCCGGAAACAGGGACGCACCTCCAGATTTCAGCATGCCGGCGGTGAGCTCTTCGCCCTTCGCCAGTGGGGATTCCCGGAAGGGAAGCCTCGCCCCGGCATCGTCTCCGAGCCGCCGCCGCGGATGCGCGCGTCGGGCGAGCGCCGTCGCGACCGGAAGCTCCGCACCTACCCCGACGCGGCCGAGCTCGTCCTCGAGCGCCACGGGGACCGGCGGCCGATGCATTACCGCACCATCACCGCCAGGGCACTTCAGCATGGATGGATCGACACATCGGGGGGCTCCCCCGAGTCGACGCTCGCGGCCCGGATCAGAGCGGAGAACCGACGCCGTCTCCGACGCGGAGAGCCGCCGCGCTTCGTGCTGTACGGACGTGGCCTGATCGGCCTGGCTAAATGGACCGGCACCGCGCTCGCCCTTCAGATCGAATGGCACAACCGCGAGATGCGGAAGATGCTCCATCGCCGGCTCCGCTCGATGGACCCGTTCGCCTTCGAATCGCTCGTGGCCGAGCTTCTCGTGGCGCTCGGCTTCGAGGAGGTCACCGTCACCGCGCGGAGCGCCGACGGCGGGATCGACGTCCGCGGAACGCTCGTGGTCGGCGACGTGATCCGCACGCGCATGGCGGTGCAGGCAAAACGATGGAAGCAGAACGTGCAGGCGCCGGTGGTGCAGCAAGTCCGCGGAAGCCTCGGCACCCACGATCAAGGGCTGATCATCACCACGAGCGACTTTTCCCGCGGAGCACGCGAGGAAGCGCAACGGGCCAACGCCACCCCGGTCGCCCTGATGAACGGCGAGCAGCTCGTGGAGCTTCTCGTCGAGCACGATATCGGCGTGAAGCGTCTGCCGCATTACCTGATCGAGCTCGACGAGGAGTGATCCCATCGACCGCTCGGAGAAGACTCCGGCCACGATGCCATCGCGCGTCGCGGCCGTCAGCGAACCGGGTATCGGAGTATCGTTCCGACCTTCTCCGGATCCACGCGCCGGGAATCGGAGAGGTAGATCTCGTGATGCGGCCCCACCATCGCGAGCCCCGCATCATCCGCGAACGCCTTCATCTCCCCGAGCGTCCGCTCCTCGGTTGCGTACGGTCCGACGTGGAGCGCCTGCACGCACGCTCCCTCGTCGATCCGCTCCAGCTTCACCTCCCCCGCGCCGGCATCCTTTCCCTTCCGCTTCAGCGTCTCCACCGCCCCGCGCAGATCCTCCCGATTCACGAAGTCCGGCGTGCGGATCATCAGCTTCCAGCGCCACTCCCCGCGCCGCTCCTTCCAGTCCGCGGATTCCGGTATCTCCCAGAGTCCCTCGAGCTTGCAGACGGCATAGTCCTGCCCGGCCCGTTTCCTCGCCATCTTCACGGTGAATGCCACGCCGTACAGAACGGCGAGTCGTTCCTGAAATATCTCCCCTCCAGGCTCTCCCATCCCGTCGATGGTCAGATAGTGCGCCGGGGCGATCGTCACGAGCGTGGGATGCTTCGTGGCGGCATACTCGGCGTGATGCTCCCGATACGGATCGAGCTTTTCGAGAGCGGTGTTCTCCATGGCAGCCATCGCAATACTCCGATTGATTGACGGATCTTCCCATCCGCATGATCTCCGCGCGGAACGCGCGCGAGGTATGGACAGGACGTGAGGCGCTTCGGCCAGGCCCTCGCAATGCAGAGATTCGGACGGATCATGTGCCCACAGTACGATCCTCCGCGATCCGATCCTCCGCGATCCGATCCTCCGCGATCCGATCCTCCGCGATCCGATCCTCCGCGATCCGATCCTCCGCGATCCGATCCTCC
>JBEHWX010000034.1:0-56181 GCA_048498995.1 Bacteroidota bacterium | reverse complement strand
CTGCCGCGCTCCCGGCGGCCGGCGGCGGAACGGCCTCGGCCGCGCCGTGATCCTCACCGCCGTGTGCCCATGCCGGAAGCACCGGCGCCAGCAGCAGCAGGAGAAGGTAGGTGGCGTCGCGAAACGCCCGCGTCGATATGGTCATGGCATCGAAGGTCATTGTGCGATGGCGCGCTCGAAGTCGGCGAGCGCCTCGCTGTAGGCGCGCCGGGCGGCGATGAATGCCTCGCCGGCGCGGATGAACTGTTCCTGTTGCGCGATCACCTGGGCCGCGCCGAGCTCTCCCTCGCGGTAGCCCCGCTCCAGAAGCTCGAGGTTGCGCGCGGCAAGCGGGGCGATGCGGCGCGTGAAGATCGAGTAGGCGTCGGCGGCGGCCGTCAGGCGCGTGGCGGCGATGGCAACGTCGGCGCGGATCCGGACCGCGAGCCCCCTCCGTTGGGCATCCAGCGCGGTAAGCTCCGCGTCGGCCAGCGCCACATCTCCCCCGCCGAGATCGTACAGCCCGCCGATCGGCAGCGGAATGCCCACGTCGAGCCGGAGCGCCAGAAGCCGATCGTCGCTTCGGAGGGTGCCGAATCCATTGGCCACCACGTCGCTGGCGCCGGTCAGATTCTCCCGATCGAAGACCGCGGTCTCGCCGGCGATCCCGGCGCCGAGCCGGATGCTCGGCAGCCAGCGACGCGCCGCCAGGCTCCGCTCGGCGCGGAGGCGGTCGGCGTCCCGATCGAGCGCCTTCCAGTCCGGGCGGCGGTAGAGCGCCGAATCGTTCCCCGCGCGGAGCGCCATCTCCACCTCGCGAGCGGCGGCGGCGTTCCGCTCGGGATCCTCCGGGGACTCGTCGGACGCGATCACGATCACGGTGCCGAGCGGAAGTCCGAGAAGGCGTCCAAGCTCGGAGCGGGCCTCGGCCACATCCGTCCCGGCCTGGAGCCGCTCGATCTCCCCCCGCTCCCGCTCGATCGCCACGGCGTTCCGGTCCAGCTCGGAGATCTCCTCGGCCGCGAGCATCCGCGCGGCGACGGTGTCGAGACGCCGCGAGAAGCCGAGGAGCGTATCGGCCAGACGGACCCGCTCGGTCGCGGCGGCCAGCCGTGCATGGGCGCGCCGCGCCTCGGCGAGCAGATCGAGCTCGACGGCGCGCGCCTCCAGCTCTGCCCGCTCGATGGCGGCATCGGCCGCGTCACGCCGGAGGAAGTACTGACCGCCGATCTCGATCTCCTGGGAGATGCCGATCTCCCATCCCTGTTCCCCCTCCGCGACGAACGGGGCGTCGGTCCGGAGGCTGGTCTCCAGCTCCGGGCGCGACGGGAAGAACGAGGTGCCGAGCCGGGCCGCGCGGGCGCGGGCCACCTCGAGGCGGCTCCGGATCAGCTCCGGCCCGGCCGCCAGACGGGAAGCCAGATCATCCCGCCGAAGCAGGAGCGTATCGGTTCCCGGCATCTGCGCCCGGAGCGTACGCGGCGTCATAATGGCGGCGAGCACGACGATCGACACGAGGATCGCCGGCATCGTCCGCAAGGCTGGTTGTCTCATGCCCTGTTCGGAAATGCGTCGAGATACGATGCGATGCGCCACGTGGGCGCGATCGCGTGAGCGTTGCGAAATCGAGCTGACGGATCGGGATGGCGATGGATCGGACGAGCCGTGGCGACGCGTGGGGCTTACCCAGCTCCCAGAGCGCGAGGCACGTCCGGCCGGATGGTGCATGACGGACCGATGCGACACGCCGTGAGCATGCCGGGCCCCATCCATCCGGAAGGGAGTCTCAGATCAGAAACGAGGATGTGTGCAGGTAGGTATGGCGCGTTGCGTCGGCCATGAACGGGGGTGATGATTCGACCTTGTAGCCGCCGGCGTGCCGCGTGTCGAGGCCGATCGCCGGGTAGACGAAGCGGTCGATCGCGACGGCGAAGAGGAGCGGGATGGAAACGGAGCCGGGGGGGAGCGGAGCAACGTCGACGGCGGCGCTGCGCGCGGCCTCCCGATCGTTGCAGCAGACGGTATGACCGGATATCGAGGCGTCGACGGCCGAGCGGAGCCCGGTCGGAACCGGATGCATGCCCGTGATCGCCTCGTGCGGCGCCGGAAGCGCCGTCACCCGCCGATCGGCCTTCTTCTTCGAGGCGCAGCAGGGGCGCTCCCCCGTCGAAGCGGCCTCGCCGCCGCCGGCGTCGTTGTCGTTGTCGTGATGGCTCATGCGGCAGACATGATCGCGACAGCGACAATTCTCCGCCATGCCGACGCCCGGAAAGAGCGCGGCCAGCAGCGAGAGAACCAGAAGCGTCGATATGAACTGTCGAAGGCTCATCGAGATTGGAAATCGGAAGTCAGAAGTTAGATGACATTCTCCGCCGAAACAACACGCCTTCCCGCGACCGCGAATCTTCCCGGCTCACGGCCGGACCGGCCAGCGGACTGCGTGTCTCACGCCGGAACGTCGACGACGAAGGAGGCGGTGATGATCTTCCCCTTGTGCTGGAACTGTCCCCACACCTTGTAGCGGCCGGGAGCCGGAATATTCGTGTGGAACATCACGTCCGGACCGCCGCTCCTGGCCGGCGCGTGCATGTGCTCCGTGCCGCCATGCCCCATGTCGCCATGCTCCTTGTCGCCATGGTCCATGTCGCCGTGATCCATCCCGCCATGGGCATCGTGGCCGCCGCCGTGGCTCATCCCGCCGTCCATCGGATGGCTGTGGAGATACCGGGCTCCATCCTCGGAGAGAATCACCGCGTGCCCCATCGCGCCGAGGTACGGCTGAAGGTCGGTGATCGGCTTGCCCGCGGCGTCGCGCACCTGGAAGTGGAGCATGCCGTCCTGGCCGGGAGCGAGGTTCATCGGCATGAACGCCACCTCGTAGACCGGTCCGCCCGCCTGGTCCGGCTCCCCCTCCGGCTTCGCGGCCACCTTCGTCACCATCCATCCTCCGGCGCCGACGGTATCCGGCCGCAGGCTCGCGGCCGCCGTCGGGGCACCGCCGCTGGTGGTCAGATCGTACTGGAGCACCTGCTTGCCATGGCCGGCGGCGACCACGTCCGCGTAGAGACGATAGGAGCCGGAGCGCGGCAGCGCTGTCGTGACCCGGAACTCGCCGTTCCCCTTGTACTCCGGATGAATGTGATTGAACCAGGCCAGATCGCGGGAGACCACGATCAGATGGATGAGCTTTTCGTGCTCGACCTCGAACTTCCCGACCGGCGCGCCGGTGGCGACATCGAGGATTCTGAGGGTCCACTCCTGCGGCTTGCCGGCCACCACCTGGCCTCCGGCGGCGGAGAACTCCAGCCGCGTGGCGAGCGCCGGCGTGGCGCTGGCGTGGCCGCCCTGCCCCATGGCGCCGTGTCCACTGTCCGGCGCCGCGGTGACGGCGGTGTCGACGGCGTGCTCGCGCGCCCGATCGTCTCCCGCCTCCCCTCCGCAGGCTCCGAGGAGCGCGGCCCCCGCGCCCAGAAGGAGCGCCACGGCGACCGGCGCGACGCACGAGGCGTTGCGGGCTCGTGCGAATGTGCTTCGTGTGTTCATGATGTAGTTGAAGATTGAATGTGAGGCCGGGGCCGTCATGGCCGCCGGCGAATGCGCATTATCGGGGACGAACGAACGACCTGAGACGGAGCGCGTTCGTCAGAACGAAGATACTGGAGGTTCCCATGGCCGCGGCCGCGATCACCGGCGAGAGGAGCGGCCCGCCGAGCGGGGCCAGCGCGCCGGCAGCGAGCGGAATCAGCGCCACGTTGTAGGCGAACGCCCAGAAGAGATTCTGCCTGATGTTCCGGAGCGTGGCCCTCGACAACGCGATCGCCGCCGGAATCACCTCCAGATCGTGGGTCATCAGCACCACGTCCGCGGCCTCGATCGCCACGTCGGTCCCGCTGGAGATCGCCACCCCCACATCGGCCCGCGCGAGCGCCGGGGCGTCGTTGATGCCGTCGCCGACGAACGCCACGCGCATCCCCTCCTCCTGCAGCATCCTTACCGCCTCGGCCTTGCCGTCCGGCCGGGTCTCGGCCCTGACATCGTCGATGCCGAGCCTTCTGGCGATCGCCCGCGCCGTTCTCCGACCGTCGCCGGTGATCATCGTCACGCGAAGCCCACGCTGGCGGAGCGAGGCCACCATCCAGGGAGCCGATTCGCGGATCGGGTCGGCCACGGCGATCAGCGCCGCCGGCTTCCGGTCGATCGCGACATAGAGCGTGCTCTTGCCGTCATCGGCCAGGGCCGAGGCCTCCCGCGCGAACTCCCCGACATCGACGCCGAGCTCGGTCATGAATCTCCCGGCGCCGACAGCCACATGACGGCCATCGACCAGACCGGTTACACCGGAGCCGGGGATCGCCTCGAACTCCCGGATCTCGCCGGGAGGAAGCTCCTCGGCCATGGCGCGCTCCACGATGGCCCGGGCGATCGGATGCTCCGAGCGTCCCTCGATCGTGCCGGCAAGGCGCAGAGTCTCGCTCCGATCGGTCCCCGCCGCCACGAGCACCTCGGTCACCTCCGGCCGCCCCTTCGTCAGCGTGCCGGTCTTGTCGAGCGCCACCACGTCGACCTCCTGGAGCGTCTGAATCGCCTCGCCGCCGCGGAAGAGGATGCCGAGCTCGGCTCCACGTCCGGTGCCGACCATGATCGAGACCGGCGTGGCAAGCCCCATGGCGCAGGGGCAGGCGATGATCAGCACCGCCACCGCGTTGACCAGCGCGGTGCTCAACGCCGGCTCCGGTCCGAGCAGCAGCCAGAGAAGAAAGGTAACGAGCGCGATCAGGAGAACGGCCGGGACGAACAGGGCCACCACGCGGTCGGCGAGCGCCTGAATCGGCGGCTTCGACATCTGGGCTTCCTCCACGAGACGTACGATCTGCGCCAGGAACGTCTCCTCCCCCACCCTGGTCACCAGCACCGTGAAGCTTCCCGCGCCGTTGACCGTGCCGCCGATCACCTCGCTCCCCTCCTCCTTGGCAACCGGCACCGGCTCCCCGGTCACCATCGATTCATCGACCCAGGAGCGTCCCTCCACGATCGTCCCGTCCACCGGCACCCGCTCGCCGGGACGGACGATCACCCGATCCCCGATCATCACCTCCTCGATCGGCAGGTCGAGCGCCGCGCCGTCGCGAAGAACGCGCGCCGACCGTGACTGAAGCGACAGGAGCCTCCCGATCGCCTGGCTTGTCCTGCCGCGGGCGCGGGTCTCCAGATATTTGCCGAGAAGAACCAGCGTGACGATGGCGGCCGAGGCCTCGTAGTAGAGATGGGCGCTCCCCTCCGGAAGCCACGCGGGGAGGAAGGTCGCGATCACGGAATATCCGTAGGCGGCGCCGGTGCCGATCATGACGAGCGTGTTCATGTCCGGCATGCCGTGGCGGAGCGCGCTCCAGCCGCCTCGGAAGAAGCGGCGGCCCGGACCGAACTGCACGACCGTCGCCAGCAGAAAGAAGAGATGGGAGAGATCTCGCATCGAGATGATGGTCGAGAGCCAGCCATGCACGGCCGGAACCATCATCGGGACCATGTCGAGCAGCATGAGGGGAATCGTGGCGGCGGCGGCGATCAGAAGATCGCGTCGCGCCCGATCCGCTCCGGGGGCATCGCCGGCGGCCGCTTCCGGAGGTGAACCGGCCCCGGCCGGCTCCGAGGCTCCGTAGCCGGCCGAGACCACGGCGGACGCGATCTCCGACACGGAGGCCGAGCCGGAACGGTAGGTGACCCTGGCGCGCTCGGTGGCGAGGTTGACCGAGGCTTCCACCACGCCGTCGACGCGGGAGAGCGCCTTCTCCACCCGGCGAACGCAGGCGGCGCATGTCATCCCCTCGATCTCCAGCGTCACCGTCTCGGTAACCTCTCCTGAATCCTCCGGCGGCGCGCAGGTCGCGGCATCGGCGCCGACATCGAACATCTCATTGGAATGGTTCATCATCACGTCTCCATCGATTGTGCTTCACGCGCGGATTGGCCACGCGCCTGATGGATGACGGAGAGCTCCGGAACCGGTTACCGCCGCGGTGGCGAGGCGATCGGGCCGGAAACGACGCGATGCGCTCCTCCCGGCGGAGAAGCGCATCGTCGGCGCGTCGGAACGAATGCGAGCGATCGTGCGGGCTCGGCGCGGGAGCCGCTCAGGCGGCGGCGCGTCCGGTGACGGTGAAGCCCGCCTCCTCGATGGCACGGTCGACTTCGGCATTGTCGACCCGATCGGGGTCGTAGCCGATCGTGGCCGAGCCGATGGCGACCTCGCACCGCTGCACTCCCTCGATCTCGGAGAGGGCGCGCTCGACGGCCGAAACGCAATGGCCGCAGCTCATTCCCTCGATGCTGAGCGTTTCCTGTCGGATATCCATATGATTCAGACGAAATGAAGTGAATGTCCCGTCCGCGACGTGCCGGCTCGGCGGAGCGACAGGCTCCCGATGCGGCCTCGCGCGGCATGATCCGGTCGCATCAGCCATGCTTGCAGGAGCAATCGAGGCAGCCATGGGCGGCGCAGGAGCGGCAGGTCTGCTCCAGACGCTCGCGAAGCTGGGTCCGGGCGCGGTGAAGGCGGACCTTCAGGTTGTTCCTGGTGATGCCGAGCTCGTCGGCCACCTCCTCCTGCTCCTTCCCCTGGAGGTCGACCCGTTCGATCACCTCGCCGTATTCCGGCTTCATCGTCGGGAGGATCGAGGTGAAGCAGGTGCAGATCCGGCGGATCTCCTCCTGTTCGACCGATTCCTCCATCTCGTGGACCGCCTCGGCGAGGTAGCGCATCTCCACCTGTCGACGCCTGAACAGGTCGGTGATGGCATTGTTGACGATGCGATAGAACCAGGGGATGATCTTCTCGTTCTCCCTGAGCTCGGGCGCGGCGCGGAGGGCCTTCAGGAGGCTGTCCTGGAGGATATCCTCGGCCAGATCGGCATCTCCGACCTTCTTCCGGATATAGCCGAGCAGCGCCTGGCGCGATGCCAGCACTTCCCGTTCGATCGTCACGTTGTCCATGGTTTCCCCTTGTTGACTGATGCTTCCGACATCATGACGGAGAGCTCCCGGAGCGGTTACAGCCACGGTCGCCGGTCATGGGACGGATCGCCCGCGGAGCGATTGCGCCGAATATGAGAAGGATGCGCCGTTCGTCGATGGCGTGCGGGGGTACCAGGGCGCGACAAGCGGGGACGGGGATCATGGAGTGCCATCTGGCAGGAGATGGAGCAGCCAGCCTCTCGAGGAGCTCGCGCCGGATCGGGGAACGGGCGCCGGCACATCCGGACGCGCCACCAAAGTGGCGAAGGCACCTGGAACATGAATTGCTGGGATGTGGCCCGGCGCGAACATCACCATGGCAACCACCGGAAGGCTATCGACGAAGAAACCACGAATATTGTTCAGGGCACCGGCAACATTCTTTTCCCCCTCGAATCGCCGGACGATGGGTCGTCAGATTTTGCCCGTTCCGTGCCGGAACATTTCGATGCGCCGGATTCCAATCTGGACGCATGCTCCATTTATCGTGAATCCGTTTTCGGAAATCGAGGAATGATCGTGAAGCCTCGACAGTCACAAACGCCGCTTGACTTCCCTGGGCCCCGCATGTATGTTTGCACTTGCTCGAAATAAGGGTCGATTTACTGACAGGTCCTCGGCCCGATGAAAGTGGCCACCGCCGCCTCCGAATTGCTCATTTCGCTCGTCTGATACGCATGGCGTCGACGATCTCGTTACGATCGTCGACGGAGTTCCACCAGCTCATCATGCCGATTCGCGTGGCGCGAACCTGAAAGAGCTTGCCGTGCGTGCAACGTCCGACATCGTGTGACTTCAGCGGTTCATTGATCGAGAAACCACCATGCCATCCAACAAGAAAACGCATCACGATCAGAAGACGGATCGGCCGTCGACCGAACCGGAGCGTAATCCCGCCGAGAGCCAGGGAACATCCAAGAGTACCAAGTCCAAAGGGAAAGAGACTCCGAAGGAATTCTCGCTACCATCGATCTCGCTTCCGAAAGGTGGCGGCGCGATACGCGGCATCGGCGAGAAATTCAACGTCACGCCGGCAACGGGAACCGGATCGCTCTCGGTTCCCCTGGCCGTCAGTCATGGGCGCTCGGGTTTCGACCCGCACCTGAACCTCAGCTACGATTCCGGATCCGGCAACGGTCCGTTCGGCTTCGGTTGGCACCTCGACCTTCCGATGGTATCTCGCAAGACCGACAAGGGGCTCCCACGGTATGTCGATGATGGCGAGTCCGACGTGTTCCTTCTCTCCGGCGCCGAGGATCTTGTCCCGATTCTCGACAATTCCGGCGACCGCGTCCGGTTCCAGCGCACGCTTCATGGAGCCCAGTACCGGATCGCACTCTACCGACCACGGACCGAGGGACTCTTCGCCCGCATCGAGCGATGGACCGCTCTCGATACCGGCATCTCCCACTGGAGGAGCATCGCGAAAGACAACGTCGTCACGCTGTATGGGTACGACACCGACAGCAGAATTGCCGATCCCGCCGACCCCACGAAAATCTTCTCCTATCTGATCTGTCGAAGCTTCGACGACAAGGGAAATATCATCCGTTACGAATACGCGGCCGAGAACGGCGTCGGCGTGAACATGGCGCAGGCGCATGAGCTCAACCGCTCCGCCGCCACCAGGAGCACGCAGCGCTATATCAAGCGGATCCGTTACGGCAATCAGACCCCCTGGTTCGCCGATTGGTCGTCGGGGGGCAGCGAGCCGGCGCTTCCGGCCAACTGGCACTTCGAGGTCGTCTTCGACTACGGCGATCATTCGGTCGCCACGCCGGTGCCGACGCCGGACCAGCCCTGGCCAATGCGCCCGGACCCGTTCTCCTCCCATCGAGGCGGGTTCGAGGTGAGAACCTATCGACGCTGCTCGCGGGTACTGATGTTCCATCATTTCTCCGGCGAGCCGAACATCGGCACCGACTGCCTGGTCAGCAGCTCCGATTTCATCTACTCGGATCAGCAGACTCCTACCGATCCGGCCAACCCGATCTATACATTTCTGGCATCGGTGACACAGACCGGGTATCGTCGCAACGGGGCCACCTATATCAGCCGGTCCATGCCTCCGCTGGAATTCGAATACAGCCAGCCGCGTATTCAGTCGGAGGTCCTCACCCTCGAGCGCGACGACTTCGACAATCTTCCGGAGGGAATCGACGGATCCCGTTTTCACTGGGTCGACCTGGATGGCGAGGGCCTTTCCGGCATCCTCACGCAGGTCGGCAAGGGAGGCTGGGGATACAAACGGAATCTGAGCCCGCTGAACCGGGTGATCGAATCCGGTGGCCACGCGACATATCGGGCCAGGTTCGGAGCGCAGGAGCAGGTTCCCCTCCTGCCATCACGAACCGAGCTCGATAACCGCGCGAGACTCATGGATCTGGGCGGCGACGGCCAGCTCGATCTGGTGCTTCTGAACGATCCCACGCCCGGTTTCTTCGAGCGCACGACCGACGGGGGTTGGGAAACGCTCCGCGGCTTCTCCTCCCTGCCGCAGATCGACTGGGCCGACCCGGATCTCCGATTCATCGACGTGACCGGCGACGGCCTGGCGGATGTGCTGATCACCGATGCCGGGGAGTTCACCGTCTATCCCTCTCTCGGCGAGGCGGGATTCGGCGAGTCAGAGCATGTCGCGACAGGTTGGGATGAAGAGCGCGGCCCGCACGTGGTCTTCGCCGACACGACCCAAACCGTATTTCTCGCGGATATGTCCGGAGACGGACTGAGCGATATCGTCAGGGTCCGCAATGGTGAAGTCTCCTACTGGCCCAATCTCGGTTACGGACGCTTCGGCGCGCGCGTTTGCATGGACAACGCGCCTCGATTCACCAGCGAGGAGCGATTCGATCCCGCAAGAATCAGACTGTCCGATATCGACGGATCGGGAACGTCGGACATTCTGTACATCGGTGAGGAAGGCGTGCTGGTCTGTTTCAACCGATCGGGCAACTCCTGGTCGGCGCCGCGGGTGATCGCGGTCTTTCCCACCGCGGATCTGTTGAGCTCGGTACAGGTCTTCGATCTGCTCGGCAACGGCACATCCTGCCTGGTCTGGTCCTCCCCGCTGCCGGCGCAATCGAAATATCCGCTTCTGTATGTCGATCTGATGGGAGGGATCAAGCCGCACCTGCTGATCCGCAGCCGCAACAACCTCGGCGCGGAGACCCGGATCCGGTACGCCCCCTCCACCCGTTTCTACCTGCTCGACAAAATGGCCGGCACGCCCTGGATTACCCGGCTGCCGAATCTCGTGCATGTCGTGGAGCGGACCGAAACGTACGATTTCATCGGCCGGAGCCGCTTCGTGACACGCTACGCGTACCATCACGGCTACTTCGACGGATACGAGCGTGAGTTCCGCGGATTCGGCATGGTGGAGCAATGGGATACCGAGGAGCATCGCGACGACACCGACTTTCCCGAGGCGGAGGTGACGAACTGGGATTCGATCTCCTGGACTCCGCCGGTGCACACCAAAACCTGGTTTCATACGGGCGCATTCATCGAGGCCAACGAGGTCTCGAGACAATTCAAGGAGGAATATTGGACCGAGCCCTCGGCGCGCGGAACATCGCCGGCGGCCGTGGCCGCGCGTGAGGCGCTGCTTCTGGCCGACACGGTGATGCCGGCCGGACTTACGCCGGAGGAGCTGCGCGAGGCATACCGGGCATTGAAGGGCTCCCCCCTTCGCATCGAAGTGTTCGCCGATGATGAGACGACCGAATCGGAGCATCCCTACACGGTCACCGAGCAGAATTTCTCCGTGCGTCGGCTCCAGGAGCAGGGGATGAACCGGCACGCGGTCTTTCTGACGCATCCGCTGGAAACGCTCCACTATCATTACGAGCGGGTACCGGAGGACCCTCGAACCGGACATGAGATCACGCTCGGCGTCGACGACTTCGGCAACACCCTCAGAACGATGGCTGTCGCGTACGGCCGCCGGGGAGGCTACGCGGCTCCCGAGCCGGATCTGTCGATCACCTTTCAGGACATGCTGGCGCACGATCAGACGCGCATGCATGTCACCGGCACCGAGCACGGCTTCACGCTGCCGGTGCATACGCCGTGGGAGGCCGCGGCGATCGACGTCTACCGGGCTCCACTGCCGTGCGAGACGGTCAACGCCGAGTTGAGCGGCATCGCTCCCTCGGGTGCCCGGTTCACGCTCGCGGAAGCGACCACGCACTGGTCGACGCTCTGGGGCGGAAGCCACGACATTCCCTACGAGCAGGTCTCCACGCCCGATATCGAAGGCGTCGGCACCCCGACCGGTCTGGCCCGGAGGATCATCGGTCACGGGCTGACGCTCTACCGGAGCGACGATCTCAGCTCGCTTCTACCACTCGGCACCATCGAGTCGCACGCGCTTCCCGGCATTTCGTATCAACAGGCGCTCACTCCCGGATTGATATCGCGGGTGTTCGGCACGCGCGTGAATGGAACCATTCTCACGGAGGGAGGCTACGTGCAGCTGCCCGGCGGCAGCGACTGGTGGGAGCCGTCCGGCCGCGTCTATCTCTCCCCCGGCGACGCCGACAGTCCGATGCAGGAGCTGCTCGAAGCCCGCGCGCACTTCTACCTCCCGCGCCGCGCGGTCGATCCCTTCGGCGCGATTACCCGCATCTCGTACGACAGCTACGATCTGATGGCATACCAAGCCGTCGACGCGCTGGGCAACGTCAACACGTCGGACAACGATTACCGCGTTCTGCAGCCATATCGCATCACCGACCCGAACGGCAACTTCAACGAGGTGGCATACGATGCGCTGGGAGGCGTGGCCGGTTCCGCCGTGAGCGGCAAGGCGGGCGAGGGAGACTCCCTTGCCGGGTTCGTCGCCGATCTCTCCGATGCCACGATTCTCGCGGTACGCGCCGATCCGCTGAGCAGCCCCGGCACCATTCTCGGCGGCGCCACGTCACGCCTTGTCGCGGACCGGCTCGCATACTACCGGACACGGGATCTTCCCCAACCGGAAGCTCCCCTGGTCTACAGCCTAACGCGTGAGACCCATGTCTCCGACCTCGCGCCGGGAGCCACCTCGCGCTACCATCACCATCTTACCTACTCCGATGGCTTCGGCCGGGAGGTGCAGCACAAGGCAATCGCGGAGCCCGGCCCCGTGCCGGGCGTCGGGGCAAATGTCTCTCCACGATGGGTCGGCTCCGGTTGGAAGATCTACAACAACAAGGGAAACCCGGTCAGACAGTACGAGCCCTTCTTCACGGCCACGCACGAGTTCGAGTTCGATCGGCAGGTCGGAGTCAGCACGGTGGTATTCTACGATCCGACCGGGCGCGTCCTGGCCAGGCTCCATCCCGACAACACCGTGGAAAAGACCGTCGTCGAGCCGTGGCGCCAGGTGACCTGGGATCGCAACGACATGGTCGCGGTCGGCGATCCGCGGAGCGATGCCGATATCGGCGCCTACTTCACCCGCCTGCTCGGAACCGCGCCGGGAGCATTCACGTCGTGGTACGCGCTCCGCATCGGAGGAACCCTGGGAAGCACCTCCGCCGAGCGCGGCGCCAATCAGGACGCGGCGCAGAAGGCCATGGCGCATGCGGGCACCCCGGCCGTGGCCCACTTCGACTCGCTCGGCCGCACCTGCCTCGACGTGGTCGACAACGGGATCGTCGCCGCCGTGCCGCAGAGATACGCAACCCGCACCGCGCTCGATGCCGAGAGCAAGGCGCTGGCGGTCATCGACGCGAAGGGGCGACACGTGATGGAGTTCTGCGTGCGCGAGGCGTTGCCCGGCAGCGGCTTCGTCTACGTTGCGGGATATGACATGGCCGGCAACCCGCTCTATCACGTCAACATGGACGGGGGCGAGCAGAGAACCCTGCAGAATGTCCATGGTGAGCCGATCAGAACATGGGATGCGCGGGGATTCACGTTCCGTGTGCTCTACGATGCCCTGCACCGGCTCACGCACCGCTACGTGGACCAGCCGGGCCTCGGCGAAACGCTCCTCGAGCGGGTCATCTATGGAGAGAAGCATGCCGACGCGACCAGGAATCTCAAGGGAAAGCCGTTCCGCCACTACGATGGAGGCGGCCTCGCGTCCTTCGAGCGCTATAGCTTCAAGGGAACGCTGCTGGAGAGCGGACGGAGACTCGCGCGGCACGCTCCCTCCACGCAGTCCCCTCCGCCGGTCGACAGATCGCCCGACTGGTCGCCGATCACGACCGTCAGCGACGTTCCGACACTGAACGTCTCGGCGCTCGACTCGGCCACGACATCGCTCCTGGACCCGAACGATGCGTTCATCGCAACTTCGATCTTCGATGCGCTGAACCGCCCGATTCAGGTCGTGACGCCGAATCTGGCCGGAGGGAAGCCTTCGGTGATCCAGCCGGTCTACAACGATGCGAGCCTGCTCGAATCGGTCGACGTCTGGATACGGCAGAACAGCGCGCCGACCTCGCTCCTCTCCCCGGCGACCGCCACGATTCACGCGGTCACCGGCGTATCCTACAACGCCCGCGGCGAGCGGATCGAGGTAACGCTCGGCAACGGAACGGTCACGACATATACGCACGATCCCCAGACCTTCCGGCTGGCATCGATCACCACGACACGGCCGAATCCGAACCCAGCCGCGAGGACCGTCCAGGCTCTCCTGTACACCTATGATCCGACCGGAAATGTGACGCGCCTTCGGGACGAGGCGGATACGAGCAACGTCGTCTTCTTCCGCAATCGCCGGGTGGATCCGACCTCGGACTATACGTACGATCCGCTCTATCGGCTGATATCCGCCAGCGGACGGGAGCACCTGGGCCTCTCCGGCTCCCTTCTCAATCCGGCGGCGCAGACAACCAACGACGATTCCTTCCGCATGAGGATCCCGTCTCCCGGGGACGGCAACGCGGTGGACACCTACACGGAGCGCTACACGTACGACGAGGTCGGGAATATCCTGACGATGGTGCACCAGGTGGCAAGCGGCGGCTGGACCCGACGGTATGCCTACAACGAGACGAGCCGGATTACTCCCGCCGAGACCGGCAACCGCCTGTCATCGACGAGCATGCCGGGCGATCCGGTCGGCGGCCCATATTCGGCAACGTACCGGCACGACACGGCCGGCAACATGACACGCATGCCGCACCTGCCGGAGATGACCTGGGATGTCTCCAACCGCCTCCAGTCCACCACCCGCCAGGTCGTGGCTTCGGGAACTCCGGAGACGAGCTATTACATCTACGAATCGAGCGGACAGCGTCTGCGGAAGATCACGTACCGCCAGGCGGGAACCGGCTCCACGCCGACACGCAAATCCGAGCGCATTTACCTCGGCCCCTTCGAGATCTACCGCGAGTACGACGCCACGGGCACGACGGTCATGCGGGAGCGCGAGACGCTCAACGTCATGCTCGACCACCGCCGAGTCCTGCTGGTCGAGACCCGGACGGTGGACGTGGCGAACAACGATCCGGCGCCGGCGCAGATGATCCGTCATCAGTATTGCAATCATCTGAGCTCCGCGGCTCTCGAACTGGACCAGAATGCGGACGTGATTTCCTATGAGGAGTATTTCCCCTACGGAGCCACGTCGTATCAGGCCGTCCGCAACGCCACCGATACGCCGAAACGATATCGATATACCGGAAAGGAGCGTGACGAAGAGAGCGATCTGACCTATCATGGCGCACGGTACTACGCGCCATGGCTCGCCCGCTGGACGAGCGCGGATCCTGGCGGTCTCGTCGATGGTCCGAATGTCTTTGCCTACGCCAAAAACAATCCCATCATCGCCACCGATCCGACCGGATATCAGACCAAGAAAACCGAGAAGAAAGACCCGCCACAAGGGGACGGGAAGAAACCGCCTCAAAAGACGGACGCCAAGAAGCAGGGAAGCAAGGCGAGCAAGGGGACCGGTCCGGCGGGAGGCGGCGGAGCGGCGGCGACCAAAATCCCCGAACCGTCGAAGAACATTCCCGAGCCGAAAATGGGTCGGCACCTGCTGGAGGACCTGGACTTCTTCAAGGCCATTAAGCCTGGCACCAACTCCGGGAATTCGTATCTGCTGAATCCGATCTCCGAAGCATATTTGAAGGTCCTCTACAAGGAGGCCTTCGCCAAGGCCAAGGGGAAGGGTGAAGTGCCGGTGACGTTGAGCAACGGTCAGACCTGGAACATCAACAAGGAGACCGGCAAGTTCTACCCCACCAAGGGGCCGGGCATCGTCAATCTCACGCAGCAGGAGGTGCGCCTGGTCGAGATGCTCGCCAAGCAGATCAAGGCGGGCACGAAGCCGGAGCAGGCGCTGGCCAACCTCAGCAGGGCAATGTCCGGACAGAAGTACACGATCAGCTCGCAAATGCAGGGAGCGCTGGAGCACCTGACGTCGAAGCTGGGCTACAGCAAGACCCAGCTCGGCAAGGCACTCGCTCCTCACCTGCCCACATCGGCCAACGTCGACGTCCCGGCCGCCGCGGACGCGGCGGCGCACGCGAAGTTCGCTGGGCGCGCGATCAGATGGGTCAAATGGGGTGGAAAGGCATTGCTGGTTGTCGGCGTGGCCGTCGACGTCTATGAAGTCTATACGGCCGAGAACAAGGCGAAAACCATTACCGAAAAAGTCGGCGCATGGTCGGCATCGCTGGCGGCCGGCGGCGCCGTGAGCGAAGCGGCCACGCCACTCCTGGCGGCCGGTCCGTGGGGATGGCTTGGATATGGAGTCGCGGTGGTCGGGGCAGGCGCCGTGGGATATTTCGTCGGCGGAGAAGTCACGAAAACCATTTACGAATGGACCTTCGAATAGGAGCAGCAGCATGACGGAGTCACTGGATATCGCTCTCTACTACGCTCACGAGCAGGTCGGCACCTGGCCGCTCATGGCGCTGGCGGAGCACCGTGGGGTCATCCATCCGGACGATCTCGAGCCCGATGGCTTCCTCGATGCCGTCGGAGCGATGGGGCTGTATCACGATCGCTATCACTGCATTCTCCTGACCGGAGAAGCAGTCGAGCTCGTCGGCTACGTCTACTTCCTGATCGAATCGCTCGTGGCGACGGCGTCCGGGCCAGTTCCCGATGAACTGGCCTGGCGCCCGTCGCCGGGCGAGTTCGCGGGATTCGATCACGTTCTGTCTCTCCTTCAACAGGAGGATCAGAGCGCGATCATTCTGTCCGACGGGGATGGCGCCGTCGAGCTTTCCTATCTCGATTCCGAGGGCGATGCTCCGGAGACACGCCTGAGCCCATACTTCACACGATTTCGCATTTCCACGGAAGCATGGCGCCGGGCCGCATGGCATGCTCTGGAGGAATACTTCGAGGTCGCTTCGGAGCGAATCGAGGGAAGATCGGCCGGCGAGCTCGGAAAGCTCGTCGAATATTGGAAGCGGCTGCGCGGCGTACCGGGAATTCGCCCATGATCGTGGGGCCATTCGCCGTGCTGCACGAGTACATGCGCGGCGAGTGGCCTTTCGACGCTCAACCATGAGTGAACCACCGACACGGAATACGGCAGCGGCGCATTCACGCGTGGACACCGGCATTGACAAATGTGATGGCATCATTCGTATCAAAACATTTTTTGTCGGGATCATCACAAAAAACGTCTCCAATTCTTTTGCGTTCGTAGAGTCCGACACGTATGTTAGCATCGATTCGGCACGTTGGCGAAGCCATTTGAGTCCAGCTCCGTCAGGCACCGGTCACCATCGCAACCAAACTTCACGAAATTCCGAATCCCGTCGGGAGATCGGCGTCATCGCCGGTTTCGAGCATTGACAGTGCGTACCGCGCGCGCTCCAAGTGCCCGCTTGCTGGCATCGTAATGGATTCGTATTCGTGACCACAACATGTGCAGCTGATGCATGCCTTGCATTGACACCGTGCGGGCGAGATTCTCTATGAACGGGAAAACATCACCATGACAACAAACGACAAACAGCACCGCGAGCAGCGAGGGAATGCTCCACCGGGGGCGAAGGAAGCGCAGCCGGAAAAGGAGCAGAATTCCTCGAAAGCGAAAAAGTCTTCGGAACGTCGCGGAGATACCGGCAAGCAAGCGTTTTCTATTCCGACGATTTCGCTCCCCAAGGGAGGGGGCGCGATCCGTGGAATCGGGGAAAAGTTCAACGTCAATGCCGCCACCGGCACCGGCTCCCTCTCGGTGCCGATTCCGGCCAGCCCGGGGCGCTCGGATGTCACGCCGCAATTGAGCCTCTCCTACGATTCCGGCGCGGGCAATGGCCCCTTCGGCTTCGGCTGGAGCCTCGGCGTGCCGATGGTCTCACGCAAAACCGACAAGGGCCTCCCCCGCTATGATGACGACGGCGAGTCGGACGTGTTCATCCTCTCGGGAGCCGAGGATCTCGTCCCCGTGCTCGATACCAACGGCGATCCCGTGCGCATGCAACGCACCGTCCACGGCACCACGTACCGGATTGCCATTTACCGTCCGCGCATCGAAGGGCTTTTCGCCCGCGTCGAGCGATGGACCGACTTGGCCACCGGCATCTGCCATTGGCGCAGCATCACCGGCGACAATCTCACCACGCTCTATGGTTATGATGCGACGAGCAGAATCGCCGATCCGGCCGACCCTTCCAAAGTCTTCAGTTATCTGATCTGCCGGAGCTTCGACGACAAGGGGAATGTGATCCTCTACGAATACGTCGCCGAAAACGGGGCCAATGTCAACCTCGCGCAGGCGCATGAGCTCAACCGCTCGGCGGCCGAGCGCTCCACCCAGCGTTATATCAAGCGCGTCCGCTACGGCAACCAGTCTCCCTGGTTCGCGGACTGGTCGGCCGCCGGCACCGAGCCGGCGCTCCCCTCGAGCTGGCACTTCGAGGTCGTCTTCGATTACTCGGATCATCCTCTCGTGAATCCGACGCCGACGGCGACGCTCTCCTGGCCCGTGCGTCCCGATCCGTTTTCGAGCCATCGCGGTGGCTTCGAGGTGCGGACCTATCGGCGATGCCGACGCGTGCTCCAGTTCCATCACTTCTCGGCCGAGGCAAACGTCGGCAACGACTGCCTGGTGCACAGCACGGATTTCCACTATTCCGACGAGAACGTTGCTCTGGACCCGACCAGTCCGATCTACACGTTCCTGGAGTCGGTGACGCAGACCGGATATACGCGTAACGGAAGCGGGTATACATCGCGATCGCTTCCGCCGATCGAGTTCGAATACAGCCGCGCGGAAATTCAACCGGATGTGCTGACGCTCGACCATGACGACTTCGACAATCTTCCGGAAGGGATCGACGGCACACGCTATCAGTTCATCGATCTCGATGGCGAGGGGCTCGCGGGCATCCTGACCGATCTCGGAGGGAGCTGGGGATATCACCGGAATCTCAGCCCCATCAATCAGACGTCGCTTCCTGGTGGAGGCACCGCCACGCGCGCCCGGTTCGGTCCGATGGAGGAGGTGAAGACGCTTTCCTCCCGCTCCGATCTGAACGGCCGCCTTCAGCTGCTCGATCTCGCCGGCGACGGACAACTCGACGTCGTGACATTCGACGACATGCTGGCGGGCTTTTTCGAGCGAACTCCCGACGGCTCCTGGACGCAGTTCAAGCCGTTCGATTCGCTTCCGCACATCGACTGGGCCGATCCGAATCTTCGCTTCATCGATCTGACCGGTGACGGCCTCGCCGACGCCCTCATCACCGAGGACGGCGTATTCACCATCTATCAGTCGCTCGGAGAGTCCGGATTCACCGACGCCGAGCGGGTGCCGAGCGGATGGGACGAGGATCAGGGACCGCACGTGGTCTTCGCCGACGGCACGCAGACCATGTTTCTGGCCGATATGTCCGGCGACGGCCTGAGCGATATCGTCCGCGTGCGCAACGGGGAAATCTCCTACTGGCCCAACCTCGGCTATGGACGCTTCGGCTCGAGGGTCTCGATGGATCTGGCGCCACGCTTCACCTCGGAGGAGCGCTTCGATCCGAAGCGGGTGCGTCTGGCCGATATCGACGGATCCGGAACCACCGACGTGCTCTATATCGGCGAGGACGGCGTTCAGGTCTGCTTCAATCGCTCCGGCAATTCCTGGTCTGAGCCCCAGCTCATCGCGGTCTTTCCCACCGCGGATCTGCTGAGCTCGGTACAGGTTCTCGACCTGCTCGGCAACGGCACCGCCTGTCTGGTCTGGTCGTCGCCGCTGCCGGCGCAAGCGGCCACCCCGCTGTTGTATGTGGACCTGATGGGAGGCGTGAAGCCGCACCTGCTGATCCGCTCGGTCAACAACCTCGGCGCCGAGACGCGAGTGGAGTATGCTCCTTCCACCCGTTTCTATCTGAACGACAAGATGGCCGGCCGGCCATGGATCACGAAGCTCCCGCATGTGGTGCATCTGGTCGAGCGCGTGGAAATTTTCGACATGATCGGGCGCGGCCGGTTCGTGACGCGATACGCGTACCATCACGGTTACTTCGATGGCTTCGAGCGTGAGTTCCGAGGCTTCGGCATGGTGGAGCAGTGGGACACCGAGGAGCATCGCGACGATCTGAGCTTCCCGACCAGCGCGGTCAACTGGGATGCCTCCTCCTGGGTGCCGCCGGTATACACGAAGACCTGGTTTCACAACGGCGCGTTCGTCGAGGCCACCACGGTCTCGCTGCAGTACGAATCGGAATATTGGGCCGAGCCCTCCACCCGTGGCAGCTCGCCTGGCGCAATCGCCGCCCGCCGGGCACTGCTGCTGCCGGATACCGTTCTGCCGGACGGACTTACGCCGGACGAGATCCGCGAGGCATACCGAGCGCTCAAGGGGTCGACGCTACGGATCGAGATCTACGCCGAGGATGGAACGTCGCGCGCCGAGCACCCTTACACGGTCACCGAACAGAACTTCACGGTTCGCATGGAGCAGTCGCGCGGTCGGAACCGCCACGCGGTATTCCTGACGCATCCGCGGGAAGCGCTGCACTACCACTACGAGCGCCGTCCGTCGGATCCGCGGATCACGCACAATATCACGCTCGCCGTCGACAGCTTCGGCAATGCGACGAAGACGGTGGCAATCGGCTATGGACGTCGTGCCGGCTATTCCGCCCCCGAGCCGGGGCTGAGCAGCACGTTTCAGTCGATGCTCGCCCATGATCAGACGCGGCGACAGGTGACCGGCACCGAGCAGGCGTTCACCTCGCCGATACATCAGCCGTGGGAGGCCACCGCCTTCGACGTGTATCACGCTCCGCTTCCGTGCGAGATGATCCTCGCCGAGCTGACCGGCATTGCCCCCAC
The DNA here is from genome assembly GCA_048498995.1 of Bacteroidota bacterium. Lineage (GTDB taxonomy): Bacteria > Bacteroidota > Ignavibacteria > OLB7 > OLB7 > JBEHWX01. Next base: position 35,955 of record JBEHWX010000034.1, on the reverse strand, counting down.
AGGCAACCGCTTCACGTTCACGGAAATGGACGGCCACTGGACCACGCTCTGGAGCGGGACCCACGATGTTCCGTACGAGCAGGTCTCCACGCCGGACATCGAAGGCGTCGGCACGCCCACCGGACTGGCACGTCGTATCGTCGAACACACGCGGACACTCTATCGCAAGGACGATCTGAGCGCCCTGCTCCCCCTCGGCTCGCTCGAATCGCACGGGTTACCGGGTGAGGGATATCAGCGCGCGCTGACATCCGGCCTGATCACGCGGATTTTCGGAACGAGAGTCAACGGGACGATTCTGGCCGAGGGAGGCTACGTGCAGCTCCCCGGCGGAAGCGACTGGTGGATTCCCACGGGGCGCATCTATTATTCACCGGGAGACTCCGATACTCCCGCGCAGGAGCTGACGGAGGCGCGCGCGCATTTTTATATCCCGCGTCGCGGCATCGATCCGTTCGGAGCGATCACCCGCATCACCTACGACGGATACGATCTGCTCCCCACTCGCCACACCGACGCCGTCGGCAACGTGGTGATCAGCGACAACGATTATCGCGTGCTGCACCCGTACCGGCTCACCGATCCGAACGGGAATTTCAGCCAGGCCGCGTTCGATTGCCTCGGCAGGGTCACCGGAACCGCGCTGAGCGGCAAGGCGGGCGAGGGAGATTCGCTGTCCGGATTCAATCCGGATCTGTCGGATGTCACGATTCAGGGAATCCGGAGCAATCCTCTCGGTGCTCCGGGAACGATTCTCGGCAACGCCACCCAGCGATTCGTTGTCGACGATCTGGCATACTACCGCACGCGCACGCTCTCCGCGCCCGAGCCTCCGATGGTCTACACGGTCGCTCGCGAGACGCATGTTTCCGATCTCGGCACCGGGGGCACCACGCGCTTCCATCATCTGATGGCGTACTCCGACGGCTTCGGTCGGGAGGCGCAGCACAAGGCCATGGCGGAGCCCGGTCCGGTGCCTGGCGTCGGATCCAATGTTTCCCCGCGATGGGTGGGAAGCGGCTGGACGATCTACAACAACAAGGGGAACCCCGTTCGCCGTTACGAGCCGTTCTTCACCGACACGCACGAATTCGAGTTCGACCGGCAGGTGGGCGTGAGCTCGGTGCTCTTTTACGATCCGCTCGATCGCGTCGTCGCCACGCTCCACCCGGACAGCACACTGGAGAAATCGGTCTTCGATGCATGGCGGCTCGAGTCATGGGATCAGAACGACATGTCCCTGATCAGCGATCCGCGGACTGATCCGGATGTGGGAGATTTCTGCACGCGTCTGTTCGGCACGGCATCCGGAGCCTTCACCTCCTGGTACGACATGCGCATCGGCGGAACCTACGGCGCCTCGTCGGCCGAGCGCACGGCCAACCAGGATGCGGCGCAGAAGACCGCCAACCACGCGGCGACTCCGGCATCGGTTCACTTCGACTCGCTCGGCCGCACCTGTCTCGCGGTCGCGGACAACGGCGTGGTCTCCGGCGTCGATCAGCGCTATGCCACCCGCACCGCTCTGGACGCGGAGAGCAAGCCGCTCACGGTGATCGATGCTCTCGGACGACGCATCGTCGAGTTCTGCCTGCGCGAGGCGCTTCCGGGGAGTGGATTCGTGTATGTCGCCGGCTACGACATGGCGGGGAATCTTCTCTACCAGAACGAGATGGACAACGGCGAGCGGCGCATTCTCCAGGATATCCATGGTGAAACGATCAGGATGTGGGATGCCCGCGGCCTGGTAACCCGCACGTCATTCGACGCGCTCCGTCGCCCGACGCACCGCTACGTGGATCTGCCCGGCTCGGGGGAAACGCTCGTCGAGCGGATCATCTACGGTGAGAGCCATCCGGATGCGACCCGCAACCTCAAGGGACAACCATTCCGCCACTACGACGGCGGCGGAATGTCCAGTCACGACCGGTACGACTTCAAGGGGAATCTGCTCGAAAGCGGCCGCCAGCTTGCACGGCATACCCCGGCAACATCCTCCCCTCCCGGTCTGGATCGCGCCCCCGACTGGTCGGCAATCGCCACGGTTACGACGACACCGTCGTTGAACATCTCCGCGATCGACTCCGCGACCTCCTCGTTGCTCGAGCCGAACGACGCGTTCATTGCCTCCAGCCGCTTTGACGCGCTCAACCGCGCGATTCAGGTGGTGACGCCGCATACCTCCGGCGGGCGCCCGTCGGTGATACAGCCGATCTACAACGAGGCCAATCTCCTGGAGAAGCTGGACGTATGGATCAGGCAGGCATCGGCCCCCTCGGCCTTGCTCAATTCGTCGACGGCGGATATTCACGCGATCACCGACGTCAACTACAACGCGCGAGGCCAGCAGACCGATGCAACGCTCGGTGACGGATGCGTTACCACCTACACGTACGATCCGGAAACGTTCAGAACGGCGACGATCACCACGACGCGACCGAATCCCGATCCGAACGCGCGCATGGTGCAGGCGCTTTCCTACACCTACGATCCGATCGGCAATATCACGCGTCTTCGCGATGACGCCGACATTCACAACGTGGTCTACTTCCGCAATCGTCGGGTGGATCCGACGATGGACTACGACTACGACCCGCTCTACAATCTGACGAAAGCCACCGGCCGCGAGCATCTGGGACTCACCGGCAGCACGCTGAACCCGTCGCAGCAGCCGACCAACGACGACTCGTTCAGAATGCGGATCCCATCTCCCGGCGACGGGAACGCGGTGGATACCTATACCGAGCGCTACACCTATGATCCGGTCGGCAATCTGCTGACGATGGTGCATCAGGTGGCCAGCGGAGGCTGGACGCGGCGCTACGCCTACAATGAGCCGAGTCGCGTCGACTCGACCGAGACGGGCAACCGGCTTTCCTCCACGAGCATGCCGGGTGATCCGGTCGGCGGCCCCTACTCGGCCACGTATCGCTACGACCAGCACGGCAGCATGACGCGGATGCCGCATCTGCCGCAGATGACCTGGGATGTGCACGATCATCTTCAGTCGACCACCCGGCAGGTCGTCGGTTCGGGCATGCCCGAGACCACGTACTACGCATACGACGCGGCCGGGAAGCGTCTCAGGAAGCGCACCTACCGGCAGGCTTCGGCCGGCGGCACGCCAACGAGGAAGACGGAGCGGATCTACCTCGGGCCGATCGAGATATTCCGCGAATTCGACGCGACCGGATCGACGATCACGCGGGAGCGGGAAACGCTGAACGTGCTTCACGAGAGCTGGCGCGTCCTGATGGTGGAGACCCGCACGATAGATGTCGCCAACAACGATCCGGCGCCGGCGCGGATGATCCGCTATCAGTTTGCCAACCACCTCGGCACGTCGGCACTCGAGCTCGATGAGAACGCGGACCTGATCTCCTATGAGGAGTATTTCCCCTTCGGATCCACCTCGTATCAGGCCGTCAGAAGCAGCACCGAGACGCCGAAGCGATACCGACACACCGGCAAGGAGCGTGACGAGGAGAACGATCTGTATTACCACGGCGCCAGATACCGCGCTCCATGGCTCGGACGCTGGACCAGTTGCGATCCGGCCGGACATATCGACGGGGCCAACCGTTACCGGTATGCTCGTAACAATCCGATTGCCTATGCCGATCCCGACGGCCGGCAATCGCAACAGACCAACGTGACACCGATTCCGTCCGGCTTCAAGAGCATCATGAATCGAGTTCGGGCGAAGTTCGGCGAGAATGCGACGTACAATTTCACCTACGTCACCAATGACAAGGGACAATCCTACGGCACCATCCAGGTCGTGAGTCCGGATGGCCGGACCGCGGTCGGCATTTATTACAAGGGAAAATTCGTCCTCAAGACGCAGGAGCCGGGCACGCGACTCGACGGAATGTATTTCCCGGGAAAAGTAACCTGGCAGGGGGGGCACGAAGGCGGAGCGAAGGTGAAATTCGGCGGCAAGAAGGACGCTCTGAATTATCTGCTCAACGACGCGCCGCAGCAGAGCGCTCCGAAGAAGAAAGCCCAGCCAAGCCAGGGGTCGGCAAACAACGACAGGCCGCCGCAGCAGAACAATCAGGATCCGAACCCGAATCAGAATCAGAACCCGGCACCCGCCCCGCAGGGACGGGGCAATATCGATATCACGCCGCAGCAGCTCCGGCAGGTCATGCCCGGACTTTCCGAGGCACGAGCGGCACAGTTGACGCCGATTCTGAACAACGCCATGCGCGAGTTCAACATCAACACGCCGGAGCGCAGGAATATGTTCCTGGCCCAGGTGGCTCACGAAAGCGGTGGGTTCCGCTTCTTCAGAGAGCTCGGCAACGATCGCTACTTCGAGCGCTACAACGGACGACGCGATCTCGGCAACACTCAGCCGGGCGACGGACCGAGATTCCGGGGACGCGGCGCGATCCAGATCACCGGACGGTCGAACTACGCCGCAGCCGGCCGCGCGCTCGGACTCGATCTCATCAATCACCCGGAACAGCTCGAACGCCCGGAGAACGCAATCCGATCGGCAGCCTGGTGGTGGGCCAACCATGGTCTGAACGAGATGGTCGACCGGCACCCGGGAGATGTGCTCAGGCCCAGCGTCAGAATCAATGGAAGGAACCGACGAACCGGACTTCCGAACGGATATCAGGATCGCGTCGATCGCTACCAGCGCGCCACGCGAATTCTAGGACACTAACACGACGAGAACTCCGCCAGGCCCTCTCTTCCCGGTTCCCGCAACCGGCGAGAGAGGGCCGATCGGAGCCTCGTGAGGAGAACCAACGACCACCGAAGCCCCTCCCCTCCTGGAATATCGCCCGGCATGGATGCCGGCGTGCCGATGGGAAGGGGTCACAACGACATCGTCACGAACCAATCATGGCATCAACACGAAGCAACGTTGACCACGCTTCACCGCAACAGTACATAAGCAAGGATTTCCACCATGGGTGAACAGACCTACACACTCTCCGGCCGTGTCGTCGATCAGGATACACAGGCTGGAGTCCCCGAGCTTCAGGTGGAGCTCTGGGACCTTCATGGCCGTGTCGACGGCGCAGTCGGCTTCACGCTGACCGACGATCGCGGCAACTTCCGTATGAGCTTCACCGCCTCCTTCTTCAGGGAGCTCTTCGGCGACCAATTGCCCTATCTGTACATCAAGGTTTTCTCCGGCGATACGCTGCTGACCAGCACCGAGGAATCCTTCGTCTGGGATACCTCCAGGGGTGATGCCAGCACGACCGTCCAGGTCCGGTCCGCCTCCGACCGCACCTTCACCGTCACCGGCAGCGTCTACAACGAGCGGACCGGCGAGCGGTACCCGGACGTCCGCGTCGAGGCATGGGATCTCGACGGCCTCCGCGACTCGGGCGCCGGCAGCACCATGACCGATGCCGACGGGAACTTCCGCCTCGACCTTCAGGAGTCGGGCCTCCGGCAGATCTACGGCGACACGATCCCCAACTTCTACTTCAAGGTCTTCTCCGGCGATACCGAGCTGGTCAACACGCGGGACACGATCCACTGGAACGTCGAGGAGTCCGGCTTCACCGCGAACATCGCCGTTCCGCAGGCCGACAATTCCTACACGGTGAACGTACACCTGTTCGGTGCCCTCACCGGCAACGCCATGGGCGGCCTCACCGTCGAGGTGTGGGATAGCAATCACGCCGTCGCCTCGGCCATTGCCTCGGCCGTCGCGGACTCGTCGGGCAACGTCTCGTTCACGTTCAGCGATTCGTCGCTGTACGCGACCTTCGGCGCCAACGTCCCCACCCTCTTCTTCAAGGTCTTCTCCGGATCGACGCTCTCGACGAGCACCGAGGGCTCCCAGACCTGGCATCCGACCAACGGCAACGCCACCTACGAGATCTCGGTGCCGGAGCAGTCGAACAACTCGTACACGGTGACCGTCAGCCTGGTCGGCGCCGTCTCCGGCAACGCCATGGCGGGGCTTCGCGTCGAGGCGTGGGACAGCACCCATGTGGTCAACGCCGCCATCGCCTCGGCCGTCTCCGACACGGCCGGCAACGCCGTGCTCACCTTCACCGACGCGTCCCTGTACGCCACCTTCGGCGCGAACGTTCCGGCTCTCTACTTCAACGTCTTCTCCGGATCGACGCTCGAGGCCAGCACCGAGGGTTCGCAGACCTGGCGCACGACCAACGGCAACGCCACCTACGAGATCGTGATTCCGGAGGATCAGTCCGGCGGCGGCGATCCCCCCTCGGAGGATCCGCGCGGCAGCGGCCAGCGCGGCTGCGGCGAGGTGACCGCCACCACCTATTCGGTCTCGGGCACGGTCACCAGCCCCACCCATGCCGGCATGGGGGGACTCCAGGTGAAGCTGTTCGACAAGCGAATCGGTGGCGATGCCCAGCTCGGACAGGGAGTCATCGATGACTGCGGTCAGTTCCGGATGACCTTCAGCGCCGATCAGATCACCTCCAGCGGCAAGCTCCGTCCGGACCTCCAGCTGAAGGTCTACAACGGCACCACCCAGGTGGCCGCTTCCGAGGTCCGCTACAACGCGTTCCCGGACGAGACGATCAACGTTTCGATCCCGGCCGACGCGACCGGACTTCCGAGCGAGTTCGAGTCGCTGACCAGCGCCATCGGCAAGCATTACTCCGGCGCGCTGAACCAGCTGCAGGAGAACGACCAGAATCAGGACATCAGCTACCTGGCCAACAAGAGCGGCTGGGATGCTCGCGCCGTGGCGATGGCCGCGCTGGCCGACCAGTTCAGCCGCCAGACCGGCGCCTCGCCGGTGAACCCGGCGTACTTCTACGCGCTGTTCCGCGCCGGCGTGCCGGCCAACGACAACGTGCTGTATCACACCGACGCGGCCACGCTGACGCAGATCTGGAACAACGCGGCGCAGCAGGGCGTGCTCCCCGGCTCGCTCGCCGAGGGCATTCCCACGGCGGTCTCCCGCTTCCAGCAGATGAGCTCGCAGAAGCTCCTCACCGGACCCGCGGTCGCCGGTCCTTCCACGATGCAGCAGATGCTGCAGACCTCCGGGCTCGACCAGAACCAGCAGCGCACGTTCACCGACCTGCTGTCGCGCAATCTCACCAACACCGACGCGTTCTGGACCTCGGTCACCAACTCCCTCGGCGCCGCCACCGCCAACCGTCTCAAGGTGGACGGAAAGCTGGCGCTGCTGACGATCAACAACGCCCCGCTGATGGCAGCGGTGCGTCAGGCGACCGGCGGCACTCAGCTCACCGACACGCTGCAGCTGGCGCAGGCCGGGTATAGCCGCGTCGATCGCTGGGAGGCGCTGCTCACCGAGAACATGCCGATCCCGGCGGAGATCCCGGGTGAAAGCGCCGCCGAGAAGCGGAGCAACTACGCCGAATACCTGGCCGCGCAGGTCCGCCTGAGCTATCCGACCGCCTCGGTGGCCGAGATGGTCTCCAGCGGTGACGTGCCGCTGGAGTTCGGCTCGCAGGTGCAATCGTTCCTGACCCAGCATCAGGGGGATTTCGAGCTCGGCATGCAGCCGGTCGAGCAGTATATCGCCCAGAACGATCTTCAGGTGGCTCCCGAGGTCGTCGATGACCTGAATCGCCTGCAGCGCGTCTATCAGATCACGCCGAACGACGAGGCGATGACCGGCCTGCTCAACAACGGCCTGGACGCCGCCGCCTACGTGGCGCAGTACGACCGGGACACGTTCGTCGAGACCTTCGGCAATGCCGTCGGCGGCGCCGACACCGCGCAGAAGATCCACGAGCGCGCCGTCGAGGTGCACAACGCGGTGCTCAACATCGCCATCAGCTACCTGACCGCCAGCAACGGCATTCCGCTCGGCGCCCCGACGCTCGATCCGGACAACCCCGAGCAGGAGTCGACCGGCATGGTGCTCCAGCCGAAGCCGAAGGGCGCCGGATCGGTGACCCTCTCAGGCCCGTACGGACTCCGCTCGGCCTCGGGCCCCTATTCCACGCCGGCCAGCGACATCCTGGCCTACGCCACGCTGGAGACCCTCTTCGGCGAGATGGACTACTGCGCCTGCGATCACTGCCGATCGATCCTCTCCCCGGCGGCCTACCTGGTGGACCTGCTGAACTTCTGCAATCAGCCGGCTCCCCCTCCGGGATCCTCGAACCCGCTCACGGTGCTGCTGGCGCGGCGCCCCGACCTGCAGCATCTGCCGCTGACCTGCGAGAACACGAACACGGCGCTCCCCTACATCGACGTGGTCAACGAGACGCTCGAGTACTACGTGGTCAACTCCCTGTCGCTCTCCGGATACCTCGGACACGACACCGGCACGATGACCACCGAGGACCTTCTGGCAAGCCCGGCGTTCGTGATCGACACGGCCTACACGACGCTCGCCAACCAGCGCTTCCCGATGCCGCTCCCCTTCCACCGTCCGCTGGAGAGCCTGCGCCGTCACATCGAGAAGTTCGGCATCACGCTGCCGCTGGCGATGGAGCGCCTGCGTCCGAACGACAACCTGGAGCGGCTCTCCGCCCCCTACGGCTGGCGTGATATCCTGATGGAGGAGCTCGACATCTCGCGCAAGGAATACGAGATCTTCACCGATACCTCGATCGTCCCCCTCTGGAGCATGTACGGCTTCCCGAGCGGCACCGTCGACGCCACGGTGATCGCGGGACTTTCCAACGCGAAGAAGTTCTGCCGCCGTCTCGGCATCTCGTATGACGATCTGGTGGCGCTTCTGCGCACCCGGTTCATCAACCCGAACGCGCTGCTGATCCCGCGCCTCGAGCGGCTGGGCGTCACCTTCCCGGTGATGAAGCAACTGTATACCGGCGCGATCAGCGTGGCGACGTTCAACAGCATGCTGCCGACCGGCGCCGGCGCGCCGAACCCGGCCGACTACGGCGGGAGCATCTCCGGCTGGGTGATCTCCAACTACAGCCAGATCATGTCGCTGGTGACGCTGGCCGACATCAACGGCGGCGATCCGTGCAGCTTCGACACGCTCGAGCTCCGGTTCGCCCTGCCGATGGCCTCGCCGACGGATACGTCGACCCGTCTGACCGCCGTCGAGTACGTCCGCATCCTCCGCTTCATCCGCCTCTGGAAGAAGCTCGGCTGGACGATCGACGAGACCGACGCGGCGCTCTCGTCGCTGTATCGCTCGGATCTGGCGCCGATCACCGGCACCGATATCGACACGCTCGCCGAGCTGAACACCGGATTCCTGACGCTGCTGCCCCGCCTGGGCCTCGTCTTCCGCGTGATGCGCGAGCTCAACCTGACGCCGCGTCGCGACATGCTCTCGACGCTGGCGCTCTGGTCGGACATCAGCACGATCGGCGACAACTCGCTCTACGCGCAGATGTTCCTGACGCCGACCATCCTCGGTCAGGACCCGGTCTACGTGGCCAATGTCGCCGGCGATTATCTGACCGATACCTCGGTGAAGATCGCCATGCACGCCGAGTCGCTGCGCGCCGCCTTCAACCTCACCAGCGACGACTTCACCAGGATCTTCAACTCGCTGGCCTATGACGCCAACACGCCGCTGACGATTCCGAAGATCACCAAGATCTTCCGCCGCGGCTGGCTTGCCCGCGCGCTGAAGATCAGCGTGCGCGAGCTGCTGATGCTCATGACCGTCACCGGCTACGATCCGTTCGCCGCCCCGAGTCCGACCGGACCGGACGTGATGAAGTTCATCGGCCTCGTCGAGGATCTGAAGGAGCTCGGGCTGAAGACCACGACCGCGCTCTACCTGGTGTGGAACCAGGATCTGAGCGGCCAGTCCGGCCCGACCACAGCGCAGATCAACGAGTTCATCCGTGCCCTGCGCGACGACTTCATGAAGATCAACCAGGACTTCACGATCGTCGACGACCCGACCGGTGAGATCGCCCGCGCCCGCATGACGCTCGTCTACGGCGTGGACGCCACCGACTTCTACTTCGGCCTGCTCAACGACACGTTCGTTTCCGAGGCTCCGTACAGCCACTTCGAGCCGGCCTTCGGCACGCAGCTGGCCCTGGCCGTCAAGAACGCCGGCGGCAGCTATGGCGCTTCCGGCACGCCCCGCGTGGCCTACGACAACCTCCGGAAGGTCCTCACCTTCACCGGTCGCATGGATACCGCGACCAGGACCGCGCTGCTGAACGTGGCGACGGCGCCCGCCGTGGTCTCCGAGGTTCCCGGCGGACAGTACTCGGCGTTCCAGACCGCCTACACCGCGGCGATCAACGCGCTCTACACGGCCAACAGCTCGGTGATCAATCCGTTCTTCACCCGCTACTCCGAGCTCCTCGCGCCGTTCGTGACCTTCGCCGACCCGCTGAACACGAACACGCCGGCACAGAAGCGGACCACGCTGCTGAACAGCCTCCTGGTGGACCTGGTGAAGCGTCGCAAGACGCAGCAGGCGCTCCAGCGGCTGGCCGACGCCACGCAGACCGACCGCGCGTTCGCCGAGGCGCTGGTGAACCCGACGCCGCTGGCCTCCGGTCTCTATTCGGCCCTGACGAACACCGAGCCGGCGCTCAACGACTTCGTGAACATCGAGAAGCAGGGGCTGACGGTGAAGTTCTACCAGGCCACGTCGATTGGACCGAACCCGCTTCCGGTGCGGACCGACTCGAACCTGGTCTATGCCGCATCGGCCAACCCGCTGCCGGCCAACACGGTCTCGCCGGGCAACCCGATCTCGGGTGTCTGGAGCGGCAGCATCGAGGCGCCGGAGAACGGCTACTACAACTTCTACATTTCGGCCGAGGTCGGCTCGACCGTCACGATGACGATCGACGGCGTCGCGGTGCCGATGGCGCCGAGCGGCACGGTCTGGAGCAACACCGCTCCGCTGACGCTGAAGGCCAGCCAGCTCTACGCCGTCCAGGTGACGGTGCTGAGCGTGACCAACAACCTCAAGTTCGAGTGGGAGACGATCGGTCGCGGCCGCGCCCCGATCGACGCGCGGTTCCTCTATCCGTCGGTCGGATTCGGCGCGGCGCGCGATTCCTACCTCCGGTTCCTGAAGGCCGGAGCGCTGGCCAAGGCACTCCATCTGACGGCGGCCGAGACGGCGCGTCCGGTCCTCTCCGGCACAAGCTGGCTCAATTCGCTGCCGATCAACGGAAGCGCCCCGACGCCGACGCTGCTGCTTCCGCCGCTGCGCGAGGCGATCGACTTCGCGATCCTCAAGAAGAGGATCTCCCCGGACAACGAGCTGCTGCTCAAGGTGATGCTCGACCCGACCACGGCGACGGCCACGGCGGACAGCCTGCTCTACACGCTGACCGGCTGGGACCCGACCTCGCTGACGGCGCTGGTGACGCAGTTCGTCGGCACCGTCTCCAACCTTTCGCAGCCGGCGATGTTCCGCCGCGTCTACGACGCGTTCGAGCTGACGCGCTCGGTCGGCATCTCCACCACGGCAATGATCGCCGTGACGACCAACGACCCGACCTCGACGCAGGTGCAGAACTTCCAGTCGGCGCTCCGTGCGCGCTATTCGGCCGAGGACTGGCGCACGCTCGTGCAGCCGATCAACGACCAGATGCGCGCGCTGCAGCGTGACGCGCTGGTGGCCTACATCCTCCATCAGCTTCGCGCCAACCCGCTGACGCAGCACATCAACACCGAGAACAAGCTGTTCGAGTACTTCCTCATGGATGTACAGATGGAGCCGTGCATGCAGACCTCTCGCGTGCGCCACGCTCTCTCGTCGGTGCAGCTGTTCATCGAGCGGGTGCTGATGAGCCTGGAGAAGAACGTCTCGCCGAAGGCGCTCAACGCCGACCAGTGGGAGTGGATGAAGCGCTACCGCGTCTGGGAGGCCAACCGGAAGGTGTTCCTCTTCCCGGAGAACTGGCTGGAGCCGGAGCTGCGCGACGACAAGTCTCCGTTCTTCAAGGAACTGGAGACCGAGCTGCTCTCGAACGACGTGACCGAGGAGTCGGCATCGATCGCGATGCTGAACTACCTGGCGAAGCTCGAGGAGGTGGCAAGGCTGGAGCCGGTCGGATTCCATCATATCCCGTACAACGCGGCGCTCCGCATCGGCGAGGTGAACCACGTGGTGGCACGCACGCCGGGCGCCAACCGGAAGTACTACTACCGCCGTCGCGAGTACGGATACTGGACCGCCTGGGAGGATATCAAGCTGGACATCGAGGACAACCCGGTGATTCCGGTGATCTGGAAGGACCGTCTGCTCCTGCTCTGGCTGAAGCTCGTGAGGAAGGGACCGGATTCGACCAGCGGTCAGAAGCCGGGCTATACGAGCTCCGGCGAGGACCTGGCGCATGTCAATGTTCCGGCGGCGCCGCAGGAAACCGTGCAGGCGATCCTCTGCTGGAGCGAGTACTACAACGGCAAGTGGCAGGCGCCGAAGACCTCCGATTCGGAGCATCCGGCCGATCTGGGCTCCTTCTCTCCGGGAGGCGCCTACAAGTTCGACCGCGCGTCGCTGACGATCTCGACGGTCGAGGAAGGGGACACGCTCCGCGTGAACGTGGGGGGAAGCGGCTGGGCCACGTTCCTGATGTACAACACGCACAGCACGCCGGCTCAGGGATCGGCTACCTACCCGTCCGGCCTCTGGGCCGTTGCATGGTATCCGAGCCTGGAGCGGAACATCTCCGACTTCAGCGGCACCCTCACCTTCGGCTATATCACCAACTCCTGGTGGACCAGCTCGATCATGTCGCGCCAGGTTCTGCAGCCGACGATTCCGTACGGCGTCGTTCTGCCGACGCACCCGCTTCCCGATCCGTGGAACGTGCCGTTGTTCTATCACGACAAGCGCCACGTCTTCTACGTCTCGTCGGTGCAGCAGCAGGTCTTCATCCGCGATTACTGGGGCTTCGGCATCACGCCGCGCACCGGCGTGGCAACCGCGACGAGGGTGCCCGGCCTGGTGATCCCATCGGGGACCGTCTCTGGCGCAACCGCCTCCTGGGCATCCGGCACCGCGCCGGCCGACAGGATGGCCGGCGCCAGCGCGGTGGGCCTGTTCGTCAGCGAGGACGCCAACATTCATCAGGCCTTCGCGACGACGGCGCCGGTTTCCTACGGAGGAACCCCGGTCGGACCGTCCGGCGGATTCGTGAGCCATGGTTAAGCGCAGCCACCACTAACGGAGATTCGAAACATGCCTAGCTTCTCAACATCAACAGTACTTACGACAGCATATCATACCTCGGGGACGGCCTTAACGGCCTTCCCCGCCGCTCCCTGGGTGTCGACCTCGACCACCGCGACCGTCACGGCCGCGGTCGCCCTCGGACACTGGGAGACGAAGTTCACCTATACGTTCGACAACTTCTTCCATCCGTTCGTCGGCGAGATGATCGCCAAGCTGAACCGCGAGGAGATCCGCGGGATGCTCAACCCGGTGTGGCAGAAGTCGTTGAAGACGCCGGATCCGATCACCGATCCGACGCACGACTTCTTCAACATCCAGTACCGGCCGACCAGCAACACCAACACGCAGGTCATCCATTACGCCAAGGAGATCGACGTCTCGGAGCATGGCCCGTACGCCAACTACAACTGGGAGCTCCTGTTCCACGTGCCGCTGACGGTGGCGACGCACCTGGCCAAGACCGGGCGCCACGCCGAGGCGCTGCGGTGGTTCCATCTGATCTTCGATCCGACCTCCACCGACACCACGACGCCTCCGGAGGCGCGCTTCTGGAAATTCAGCGCCTTCCGCGACGGTGTCGACACCAAGCAGATCGACTATCTGCTTGCACTGCTGACCCAGTCGCCGTCGAGCCTTTCGACGGCCGATCAGCAGCGTCGCCAGTCGGCGCTCGACGGCTACATGGCGATCCTGAACAAGCCGTTCCAGCCGCACGCGGTCGCCCGCACGCGCCACGTGGCCTACCAGTACAACGTGGTGATGAAGTACCTGGACAACCTGATCGCCTGGGGTGACCAGCTGTTCCAGCAGGACACGATCGAGTCGATCAACGAGGCGACGCAGCGTTACGTGCTCGCCGCGAACATCCTCGGCCCCCGTCCGCAGCGCGTTCCGCCGCGCGGGACGGTGAAGCAGAAGACGTACGCGCAGCTTGCCGCTGCCGGCTCCTCCGATCCGATGGGAAATGCGATGGTGGCGCTCGAAGGGATGTTCCCCTTCAACCTTTCGCCGACGTCCGGAACCGGGAGCCCCGGATCCAGCCCGCTGTTCGGCATCGGGCGGACGCTCTACTTCTGCATCCCGCGCAACGACAAGATGCTCTCCTACTGGGATCTGGTGGAGGACCGTCTGTTCAAGATCCGCCACTGCATGAACATCCAGGGGATCGTCCGGCCGCTGGCGCTGTTCGATCCGCCGATCGATCCGGGCATGCTCGTCAAGGCGGCCGCGGCCGGCCTCGACGTCGGAAGCATGGTTGCCGGCCTGAACCAGCCGATCGGCCCGGTGCGCAGCCTGATGCTGATCCAGAAGGCGGCCGAGCTCTGCGCCGAGCTCAAGGGGCTGGGAAGCGCGCTTCTGACGGCCATCGAGAAGGGAGAGGCCGAGCATCTGTCGCTGATGCGTCAGGGGCACGAGATCAAGATGCAGCAGCTGTCGCTGGAGGTCCGCTACCTCCAATGGCAGTCGGCGCGTGAATCCACGCAGTCGCTTCTGACCGCGCGCGCCACGGCACTCGAGCGTCTCCGCTTCTACAAGCGCCTGCTCGGTCTGCCGGACGATCCGAACGCGCCGGACACGATCGGTCTGGATCGCCGCGAGCTGACCGAGGAGAACTTCGACGAGGCATACTCGGCGCTGGTCGCCCAGTACGACAAGCCGCTGAACATCCAGAAGCTGCCGAACCTGACCCTCTTCGGCGGCTCGAACCCGTCGAACCAGTCGGGGGCAAGCGGCTCCGGATCGCTCTACCTGAACCGGAACGAGAACGCCGATCTGAACATCCATTCGCCGCACGCCGCCGAGCTCCAGGCCCGGGCGGCGGCCGTGAAGGCCGCGGCAACGGCCCTGAGCCTGATCCCGCAGTTCCCGATCAAGCTCGCCTTCTGGGGCATCGGCGCCGAGATCGGATTCGGCGGTGAGCAGCTCTCCAAGGCGGTTACCGTCGCCGGAGACATCATCGAGATCAAGGCGGGCGTGGAGAACCACAAGGCCTCCAGCGCGTCGAAGACCGGATCGTTCGAGCGCCGCGCCGACGAGTGGGTGCTCCAGTACAACCTGGCCGCGCATGAGCTGATGCAGAACGGACGTCAGGTCCTCACCTCGCTCATCACCGAGCAGTCGGCGCATCGCGAGTATCTGAACACCAAGCAGCAGATCATCAACGCCCAGGAGATCGAGCAGTACATGCGCGAGAAGTACACCACCGAGGAGCTCTATCTCTGGATGCAGGGAGAGGTTTCCCGACTGTACTACGAGTACTACCGGTTTGCCTTCGACATCGCCCGGAAGGCCGAGCGGACCATGAAGGCCGAGCTGATGCGTCCGGAGCTCGACTCGCAGGACTTCATCAAGTTCAACTACTGGGATGGCGGCCGGAAGGGCTTTCTCACCGGCGAGGCGCTCCACCTGGACATCAAGCGGATGGAGATGGCCTATCACGACAACAACAAGCGCGAGCTCGAGATCACCCGCCACGTCTCGCTCCGCCAGCTCGATCCGCGCGCGCTGCTGATCCTGAAGGCGACCGGCTCCTGCCAGGTGGCGATTCCGGAATGGCTCTACGACAAGGACTGCCCGGGACACTACATGCGCCGCATCAAGAGCGTCGCGCTTTCGATCCCGTCGGTGGTCGGACCGTACGCGAGCGTCAACTGCACGCTCTCGCTGCTCCGGAGCAGCCTCCGCACCTCGCCGATCGCCGGCGCCGGCGACTACGCGCGCCGTGGCCCGGATGACGACCGGTTCTCCGACTATGTCGGCGCCATCCAGTCGGTGGTCACCTCGAGCGCGAACAACGACAGCGGCATGTTCGAGACCAACCTGAAGGACGAGCGGTTCCTGCCGTTCGAGGGCTCGGGCGCCGTCAGCGTCTGGAAGCTCGACCTGCCGAAGGACTACCGCGCGTTCGATTACGACACGATCTCGGACGTGATCATCCACGTTCGCTACACCGCCCGCCAGGGAGTGGAGCCGACAAAGGTGAAGGAGGCGCTGGACGATCTGTTCGCGCCGCCGGCGGCCACGACCGATCCGCTTCCGCCGCTGGCGATGCTCTTCAATCTCCGGCAGGATTTCCCGACGGAGTGGGCTGCGTTCGTCAACGGCACGTCGGACTTCGGCGCCACGATCAAGCTCGATCACTTCCCGTACATGGCGCAGGGACTGCCGATCACCATCACCGGCCTCGACCTCTACGGCGAGGATGGCGTGCAGCACAAGGCGATCACCAATCCCTCCCTGATCGACGCGACCACCGATCTCGCCGGTGGATCGTTCGACTTCTCCTCGTCGGCCGACGCGCAGGTGCTCGTGCGCGACGCGAAGAGGAACGTCTACATGGTCGTCCGGTACGCGCTCGGCTGATCCCGATCGCATCACCGGATTCGCGAACGAGAGAAGGGGCTCCCGCACGGGAGCCCCTTCGTTGTTTCAAGCATATCGATCGTAAGCGCCGCCGCTCAAACCGCCCCGGCGCCACTCTCTCCCGCCGTGCTCGGCGCGTTGCGGGCGCCGGCTTCCTCCGCGATCTTCCCGGAGGTCTCGCCGTTCAGCCGCGCGATGGCCGCGGCCACGCGGATCGCGTAATCGGGATCGGCTTTCTCGAAGTGCGCAAGCTGACGATGCTGGATCTCGACCGGCGTCCCTCCGAGCGAGCTGGCGATCGCGCGGGCAAGCCGATCCTTCTGCTCGTCGGTGAAGAGCCGGTAGAGGTTCCCCGCCTGCGTGTAATCGTCATGATCGACGCGGGAGTCGAACCGGTCGACGATCACCTCCCCCAGATGCCACGCGGGATCGGCGTACTCCGGCGACTCCGACGGCGAGCCGGGCACGCTGTTCGGGAAGTAGTTCGGGTGCCCGGTCCCCTTGCTGACATACATCTGTCCATCGCGGTGCACGTAGCTGTTGGCCCGCGCGGCGTGCGGGCAGTTCACCGGGAGCTGCGCGTGGTTGGCGCCGAGCCGGTAGAGGTGGGCGTCGGCGTAGCTCATCAGGCGGGCCTGAAGCATCTTGTCCGGGCTCGGGCCGATGCCCGGCACGAACGAGCTCGGCTTGAACGCCGCCTGCTCCACCTCCGCGAAATAATTCTCCGGGTTCCGGTTCAGCTCGAGCACCCCGGCTTCGATCAGCGGAAACTCGGCATGCGGCCATACCTTGGTCAGATCGAACGGATTCCAGCGGAAGCGATCGGCCTCTTCCTGCGTCATCACCTGCAGGTAGACCGTCCAGCTCGGATACTCCCCGCCGGCGATCGCCTCGAACAGATCGCGCTGGTGCGACTCGCGGTCGGTGCCGATCAGCTCCGCGGCGTCGGCGTCCTCGACGGTTCGGATGCCCTGGCGGGTCTTGAAATGGAACTTGCACCAGACACGCTCGCCATCGGCGTTGACGAGCGAATAGGCGTGGCTGCCGTAACCGTTCATGTGGCGGTACGACGCCGGGATGCCGCGATCGGAAAAGAGGATCGTGATCTGGTGGAGCGATTCGGGAGAAAGCGACCAGAAGTCCCACTGCATCGTGGCGTCGCGGAGGTTCGTCTCCGGATGGCGCTTCTGGGTATGGATGAACATGGCGAACTTGTGCGGGTCGCGCACGAAGAAGACCGGCGTGTTGTTCCCCACCAGATCCCAGTTCCCCTCCTCGGTATAGAACCGCACGGCGAAGCCGCGCACGTCGCGCTCGGCATCGGCGGCGCCCCGCTCGCCCGCCACGGTCGAGAAGCGGAGGAAGACTTCCGTCTCCTTGCCGGGCTCCGAGAGGAACGCGGCCCTGGTGAGTTTGGCCAGGTTGCCGGTGACGCGGAACGTGCCGTAGGCGCCGGAGCCCTTGGCGTGCACCACGCGCTCCGGGATACGCTCGCGGTTGAAGCGCTGCATCTGCTCCAGCAGCTGCACATCCTGCATCAGGAGCGGGCCGCGCGGTCCGGCGGTGAGGGAGTTCTGATTGTCGGCGATCGGAGCGCCGGTGAGGGTCGTGAGTCTGGTGCGGGTATCCATCGGTCTTCCGTTGTTTGGTTCGCGCCGGGCGACCGGGGCCGGCCGCCATTGAGATGGAGCGAAGTTAGGCGTGGCTTCGCCATCAGGGAAGTTGATATATTCTATGGCATCATAAGCATTGGCTATCACGCATGACCATCATTCAGCTCACCTATATCGTGGCGGTCGATACGCATCGCCATTTCGGCAGGGCGGCCGAGCAGTGCTTCGTCACGCAGCCGGCGCTCAGCATGCAGATCAGGAAGCTCGAGGAGGAGCTCGGCATCCAGATCTTCGACCGGGCCGCCTCCCCGATCGCGCCGACCGATCTCGGCGCGCGGGTGATCGCGCAGGCGCGCGTGATCCTGGCCGAGGAGGAGCGGCTCCGGGAGCTCTTGAGCGAGGAGAGCTCGGAGGTTGCCGGCGAGCTCCGGATCGGGATCATCCCGACGGTCTCCACCGCCCTGCTTCCGCTCGTCGCCGGGACGCTCGCGGCGACTTACCCGAAGCTCCTCCTCTCGGTCCACGAGCTGACGACCGATCGGGTGTTCGACGCGCTGGATCGGGATCAGATCGACGCCGGGGTGATCGCCACCGAAGTGCCCCGCGCGGGGCTGGTGACCGAGGCGCTCTACGACGAGCCGTTCGCCGCCTACGTGCATCCCGGGCATCGCCTGGCGCGGAGAAAGAGCATCAGGCCGGGAGATCTGATGCGGGAAGATCTCTGGCTGCTGAGCGAGGGACACTGCTTCCGCGATCAGGTGCTGCGCCTCTGCGGCACGGAGGATCCGGAATCGTCGCGACGGACGCTTCGGCTGGAGAGCGGCAACCTGGAGACGGTATGTCGTCTCGTCGACCGGGTCGGCGGCCTCACGCTGCTGCCGCTGCTGGAGACGGCGCATATGCCGTCGGAGCGCCGGGCGCTGATCCGACCGTTCGTCTCGCCGGCGCCGGGGCGGAGCGTCAGAACCGTCTCGCGCCTGGCCTACGCCAAGCGTCCGCTGCTGCGAGCGTTCTCGGCGACGGTGCGGGAGGTCGTCGCGGAAGCACTGAGAGCCGGCACATAAGCCGATTTCCGTCGCCCCACGATGCCGCTGTACGCCACGGACGAGCGATACGCTCCGGACATGCCGGTCAGCCGCCATCGACCCGCTGACAGGAGATCCACAGATCGACGCCGAGCGCGAAGAGCTCCCCCATTTCGTGGGAGACGAGCGCCAGATTACACTGCTCCACATACCCGAACGTGACCGAGAGAACGCACTCCTCGGCGCCGCATCTGCGCAGTAGCGCGTGATGCTTCCTGACGAACCCGAGCAGCGGATCGCGCTCGGCGAGGAAGTCGCTCATCGAGATATGCTCCGCGGCGAACGTGCCGTATCCGTGATCGTAGTTGATCGCGGGACGAAGCAGGATGGGATCGCCGATCTCATGCTTGTGATCGAAGGTGATCGCCGCCTGGCGCTCGAACTCGGATGGCGAGAACGATGGTCCCGAGGCCCAGAAGGTGTATTCCATGATCTTCATGCCGATGTGCCCCGGGCATGAGCGCTCGTGCCCGAGCGGACCGACATCGCTTCCGGCGAGGGAACGATCACTCCCGCGAGGCATCTCCGGAGGAGGAGCCCTCGCCGTGGCGCTCGCGAAGGGGAGGCTCGGCGGGAGCATCCCTCATGGCGAATCTTCGGTGCAATGGGGGGAGAGAATGGCGAGATGACCGGCTGGGTGACGAACGGACGATGCATGGCGGATACCCGGACATGGAAGCGCGGTGTGGATGAAGGTCGAGGTGGGGGCGTGCGCGAAGGTGGCGCTTCGAGCCACGATGGCATGGGGGGATGACCAGGAATGCGTTCCGGCCTGCATATCGATACTTACCATACACGGCACTCGGGGACCTCGAACGGACCTTGGCGGGGATCGTACGTGGGAACCGTGGCGGCGCGCGGCAGACGAGGTGGAGTCCGGTCGGCGGAAACGGCCGTGATCCGGGCCCGCGGCGTGGTTTCCCTTCCCGCAGTTGAATCTGCGAATATACCGTCGTATCGGTTCATTCCTGCGTGCGATTGCACACAAGACCGAGCATCGACGCCGGATAGCTTCAACGCATGCGCCAGCGGACCAGAAGTCGGAGCATCCATCACGAACGGGACAGAATCACCAACAGGAAGTTCGGCGAGGCACTCCGGCGCGCGCGGCTCGGTCGCGGGATGACGCAGGAGCAGCTCTCCTGGGCCACCGGCGTGGAGCGCGCGTTCATCTCGGAACTGGAGCGTGGGGTGAAGGGAGCCTCGGTCAACATGCTCTTCAAGCTCGCCGAGGGGCTCGGCATCAGGCCGAGCGAGCTGTTGGTTCTGGTGGAGGATGGCGCTCCACCGCTCGTGTGACGACACGTGCCGCAAGGAATGCTCGGAGCACGCCGGTGGCCACATTCAAGTGTGTGGGATCTCCGCAACGATGCCATCCGACCGGAACCGGACGCAGAGGAAGGTCCGTGTACGAACCGATATCGCAAGCATATCGGCACTGGCTCATCATCATGGGGCACTCTCCCGTAAGCACGTTCGGAACGTCATCGAGCTCGGCGACGCTCATCGCATACTTCTCGACGCGCACTCCCCTCGGACCCCCTTCGACCACGAGAACCTCGCACCTACCATCTCTCGATCCCGAGATACTTGAACGACACGCATCGTATTGGAATCATTCCGACCACCGGCCGTGCGTTGTGACCCAAGCTCGTCCTCAATCCCCCGTTCCCCCGCCATGCCAATCGAGGACGGACCCACGCCGTCCGGTGGCATGCTAATTGTCCCCTGCTCGCGGTACTTCGGATGAGCACGCATTCGGCGTGAGGCAGGTCATACCACCCCTGGTGACCGGTGTTGAGGTCATGGTCGCCCGATGCTCCCGAATCTCTTCGACAATGACAGTCTGGAAGGCTATCGCGCGGTAGCACGCCCGAGCTACATCCCGCGTTGCGACAACTTCTGGTGTTGGCTCTTCATCAATGATGATCGCAATGGACAGGTGCCTCGACCACGTGCCGTTACATCGCAAAGCGATATTTCTCTGCGCCGTGATCGCATCCTCATGGTTCGGTGGATGCGCGCGCGAAGCCCCCGGGCACGGCGAGCCGATCCGATCCTCCCAGGTGCCGACCGCGAAGCTCCCCTCCGGACTCGGCCAGGCCGCCGACTCCGAGGATGGGCAGTGGGTGATGCCGGCAAAGAACTACGCGAACACCCGCTTCAGCGGCCTCGATCAGATCACGACCGCCAATGTCAAGGGGCTCAGGGTCGCATGGACCTTCTCCACCGGCGTGCTCCGTGGCCATGAGGCCGCGCCGATCGTGGTGGACAACACCATGTTCGTCGTCACCCCCTATCCGAACATTCTCTACGCGCTCGACCTTACCAAGCCGGGAGCGCCGGTCAAGTGGACGTTCAAGCCGAAGCCACTTTCGGCGGCGCAAGGCGTCGCCTGCTGCGACTTCGTCAACCGCGGCGTTGCCTACTCCGACGGCAAGATCTTCATGGCCACCCTCGACAATCAGGCGATCGCCGTCGATGCCGCCACCGGCGCGCAGCTCTGGCGCACCCCGCTCGGCGATATCAACAAGGGGGAGACGATGACGATGGCTCCGCTGGTTGTCCGAGACAAGGTCTACTACGGCAACAGCGGCGGCGAGCTCGGCGTGCGCGGATGGGTCACCGCCGTCGACGCGGCAACCGGCAACATTGCCTGGCGCGCCTACAGCACCGGCCCGGATTCCTCCGTGCTGATCGGCCCCCGCTTCAAGCCCTTCTACCCGCAGGATCGTGGCAAGGATCTCGGCGTCACCACCTGGCCTCCCGGCGCCTGGAAGATCGGCGGCGGCACGGTCTGGGGATGGCTCTCCTATGATCCCGAGCTGAACCTTCTCTACTACGGCACCGGCAATCCCGGCCCCTGGAATCCCGAGCAGCGCCCCGGCGACAACAAGTGGACCGCCGGCATCTTCGCGCGCGATCCCGATACCGGCGAGGCGATCTGGGCCTACCAGTGGAGCCCGCACGATCTCCACGATTACGACGGCATCAACGAGGATGTGCTCGTGGACCTGCCGATCAACGGCCGCGTCCGCAAGGTGCTGATGCGTCCGGAGCGAAACGGCTATGTCTACGTGATGGATCGCGCCACCGGCGAGGTGCTCTCGGCCAAGCCCTTCGTCTACGTGACCACGACGGCCGGCATCGACCTGAAGAGCGGACGACCGATCATGGTGCCGGCCACCGAGCCGCAGACCGGCAAGGTGGTCAGGGGCATCTGTCCGGCATCGCCCGGCGCCAAGGACTGGCAGCCCTCCTGCTACTCCCCACGCACCGGACTTCTCTACATCCCGGCCAACAATCTCTGCCAGGATTGCGAGGGGGTCGAGGCCAACTACATCGCCGGCACTCCCTACGTCGGAATGAACGTGAAGATGTACGCCGGCCCCGGCGGAAACCGGGGCGAGCTGATCGCCTGGAATCCGGTCGAGGGAGGAAAAGTCTGGAGCATCAAGGAGAAGTTCCCGATCTGGAGCGGCACCGTGGTGACCGCCGGCGGGCTCCTCTTCTACGGCACCATGGATGGATGGTTCAAGGCGGTCGACGCCAGAACCGGCCAGCTCCTCTGGCAGTTCAAGACCGGCTCCGGCATCATCGGCCAGCCGATCACCTACCGCGGCCCCGACGGCAAGCAGTACGTCGCCATCCTCTCCGGCGTCGGCGGATGGCCCGGCGCGGTGGTCGCCGGCGGGCTCGATCCACGCGACTCGACCGCCGCGCTCGGCTTCGTCAACGCCATGGCCGATCTTCCCGCCAACTCGACCAAGGGGGGCATGCTCTATGTGTTCTCACTTCCTTGAGGTGGATGCCATGCCGCTCATCAGCGATACACCCGCCCGATCGACCGCGAGAGGAATCATCCCGATCCTCTCCCTGCTCCTCCTCTGCTCCTGCGGCAACGGAGCCGGCTCGCGACATGCCGCGAGCGCCGATACCACGCGGGGCAGGGCCGTCACGACACGGACGCTTCGGGTCTGCGCCGATCCGAACAATCTCCCCTTCTCCAATCGAAGGCTCGAGGGGTTCGAGAACCGGATCGCCCAGATGCTTGCCGGCGAGATGCACGCCACGGTCTCCTACACCTGGTGGGCGCAGCGACGCGGCTTCGTCAGGAACACGCTGAACGCCTGCGACTGCGATGTGATCATCGGCGTGCCGAGCAGCTTCGAGCTCGCGATGGCCACCCGCCCCTACTACCGCTCGACCTATGTGTTCCTCACGCGGAAGGACCGCGGGCTCAAGATCACCTCGCTGGACGATCCGCGGCTGAAAACGCTGAAAGTGGGAGTGCAGATGGTGGGTGACGATTACGCGACAACGCCGCCGGCGCTCGCGCTGGCGCATCGCGGGGCGATCGACAACGTGGTCGGCTATACGGTCTACGGAGATTACTCCACCGAGAACCCGCCGGCGAGGATCGTCGACGCGGTGGTCTCAGGCGATGTCGACGTGGCCGTGGTGTGGGGGCCGCTGGCCGGATATTTCGCGCGGCGCCAGAGCGTGCCGCTGGAGATCACGCCGGTCTCGCCGCAGATCGATCCTCCCTACCTCCCCTTCGTCTACGACATCTCGATGGCGGTGCGCCGACGGGACACCGCGCTCTACGCGCGCCTGGAGAGCATCATCGAGCGGCGGCAGGGAACGATCGACAGCATCCTTGACGCCTACGGCGTGCCGCGCGTCGGAGGCGTGAGCGACATGACCGCATCCTATCACGGGGGGAGCGATGAGCACAGCGGGATGTAAGCACCTGTTCATGTTCCTGACGGCCCTCGCGCTCCTCTCCTGCCGGCGCGAGGAGCGTCGGTTCAAGGAGATTCCACCTGTGAGCGGGAGGGTCAACACGGTGCAGATGAGCGAGCTGCAGCCGGGACCGAAGACGCAGGCGACAAGCGTCGCGAATCTCTACGAGGAGAATGCCTCGGCGGTCTCCGAGGGGAAGCGGCTCTTCAGCTGGTACAACTGCGTCGGCTGTCACGCGCACGGCGGCGGCGGAATGGGGCCACCCCTGATGGACGACGAGTGGATCTACGGGAGCGATCCAAAGAACATCTTCGCCACGATCGTCGAGGGACGGCCGAACGGCATGCCTTCCTTCCGCGGAAAGATCCCCGACGATCAGGTCTGGAAGCTGGTTGCCTACGTCCGCTCGATGAGCGGACTGCTCCGGAAGGATGTGGCTCCCAGCCGGGATGACGACATGTACTCGACGAGCTCCGAGCAGCAGAACAGCGACCGGCCGGAGACGCCGAGGAACTCGACGACGCCGAAATCCTCGGAGCAGTCGAAATGAGGCGATCCGGATCATATCGTCCGGGGCGAATCGGCACGCGCGGGCTCGCGGCGATGGCGCCGGTGGCGATGGCCGCGGCGGCGCTCTCGACGCTCGTCGCCGGTTGCGGCGGCATCCAGTCGGCGCTCGATCCGGCCGGCCCGCAGGCGGCGAGGATCGACGCGCTCTGGTGGTTCATGTTCGTGATCTGTTCGGCCGTGTTCGTGCTGGTGATTCTCTTCACGATCCCGCCGGCGCTCCGCGCGACGCGCCGACGCCGGGACCCGATCGGTGCTCCCGATCTGTCTCCCGATCCGGCCGGGGAGCGCCGCAGGACCGGGATCGTGGTCGTCGCCGTGGCGCTCACGACGGTGATTCTCTTCACGTTTCTCGTCAAGGATTTCCTCACCGGCCGGGCCCTCGCCTCGATCGAGCGTCCCGGCGCGCTCACGCTCAACGTGGTCGGGCACCAGTGGTGGTGGGAGATCACCTACGAGGATTCCGTCCAGAGCCGGAGCGTGGTGACCGCCAACGAGATCCATGTGCCGGTGGGACGGACCATTCTGGTGAAGGGAACATCGCACGACGTGATCCACAGCTTCTGGGCACCCAACCTGCACGGCAAGAAGGATCTGATCCCCGGCTATCTGAACACCATGTGGTTCCGCGTGGACAGGCCGGGCATCTATCGCGGACAGTGCGCGGAGTTCTGCGGATATCAGCACGCGCGCATGGCGTTTCTGATCATCGCCGAGCCGGTCGAGAAGTTCCAGGCGTGGCTCGAGCGGCAGCGTGCCGAGACGTCGACGCCGAACGATTCGCTGCTGCTCCGGGGACGGAACGTGTTCCTCTCCTCACCCTGCGTGATGTGCCACTCGATCCAGGGAACGCCGGCCGCGGCCAAGACCGCCCCGGATCTGACGCACATCGGCAGCCGGATGACGATCGCGGCCGGCACGCTCCGGAACACGCGTGGCAACCTGGCCGGGTGGATCGTCGATCCGCAGGGGATCAAGCCGGGCTCGTACATGCCGGGGAACGATCTCGATCCGGCCGATCTGCAGGCGCTGGTGGCATATCTGGAGAGTCTCAAATAATCTGGAGACGAACGTGGACGAGATGGATCTGGAGCCGGGCGCCGTGCGGCGCGCCGAGCCGATCGACGATGGCGCGACGCTTCGCGCGCTCGACCGACTCTGGCGTCCGAAGCGGGGCCTGCTCGGGTGGCTCACCAACGTGAACCATACATCGGTCGGCAAGCGCTACGTGATCACGGCGCTCGTCTTTTTCCTCCTCGGCGGCATCGAGGCGGCGCTGATGCGCCTGCAGCTGTCGAGGCCGGAGAATCGCCTGCTCGGTCCCGACCTCTACAATCAGATCTTCACCATGCATGGGAGCACGATGATGTTCCTGTTCGCGGTGCCGATCATGGAGGGGATGGCGATCTACATCATTCCATTGATGATCGGCACGCGGAACGTGGCGTTTCCGAAGCTCAACCTGTTCGGCTACTACACCTACCTGTTCGGCGGAGCGTTCCTCTACATCATGTTCCTGCTGAACACCGGGCCGGATGTGGGATGGTTCGCCTATGTGCCCCTCTCCGGCCCAGAGTTCGCGCCGGGAAAGCGCGCCGACGTCTGGGCGCAGCTGATCACCTACACGGAGCTGGCCGGCCTGGTCGGCGCCGTCGAGCTGGTGGCCACCATACTGAAGCTCCGCGCGCCGGGGATGACCCTCACGCGGCTGCCGCTCTACGTCTGGGCGATGCTGATCACCGCGTTCATGATCATCTTCGCGATGCCCTCGATCATGGTCGCCAGCAGCTTCCTGGCCTCCGACCGGCTCGTCTCCACGCATCTGTTCAACCAGGCCGAGGGGGGGGATGTACTGCTGTATCAGCACCTGTTCTGGTTCTTCGGACATCCGGAGGTCTACATCATCTTCATCCCGGCGCTCGGCTTCGTCTCGACCATCGTCACCACGTTCACGCGGCGGAAGGTCTTCGGCTACAACGCCATGGTCCTTTCGCTGATCGCCACGGCGTTCATCGGGTTCGGGCTCTGGGTGCATCACATGTTCGCGACCGGACTGCCGGCGCTCGGCTCCAGCTTCTTCACGGCCGCGAGCATCATGATCGCCATCCCGAGCGGCATCCAGATCTTCTGCTGGCTGGCGACGCTCTGGGGTGGGAAGCCGAGGATGCGCTCCCCCCTTCTGTTCGTGATCGGCTTCATCGCCATCTTCGTGCTCGGCGGCCTCAGCGGCGTGATGATCGCCTCGGTGCCGTTCGACCTCCAGGTCCACGACACCTACTTCATCGTCGCCCACTTTCACTACGTGCTGATCGGCGGAGCGGTCTTCCCCCTGTTCGGCGCCCTCTACTACTGGTTCCCGAAGGCGACCGGACGGATGCCCTCGGAAACGCTCGGGCGCTGGAACTTCTGGCTCCTGTTCATCGGGTTCAACCTCACCTTCTTTCCCATGCATATCCTCGGCCTCACCGGCATGCCGCGTCGCGTCTATACCTACGCGCCGGAGATGGGCTGGGGAGGGATGAACCTGGTGGCCTCGATCGGCGCGGCGATCATCGCCGTGAGCGTGATCCTGTTCATCATCAACGTCATCACCAGCCTCCGCTCGGGCGCCGTCGCCGGGGACAATCCGTGGGACGCCGACACGCTCGAATGGGGCACCAGCTCGCCGCCGCCCCCCTACAACTTCGCCCACCCGCCGACGGCCGAGGGACGCAGCGCGCTCTGGGTCCGCACCGACGAGACGCCGGTGGTGACCGGACTGAGCTCCGATCACCGGGAGATTCTCGTGACCACGGCGATGGACGCGCGGCCGCATCACCGGCACGAATCGGTGGGGCCGTCGATCTGGCCGCTGCTGCTGGCGCTTGCCGGGGCGGCCACATTCACCGGGGTGATCTTCACGCCGTGGGCGGTGCCGGCCGGAGCGGTGCTCTCCACGATCGCGCTGGTCGGCTGGTTCTGGTCCGGAAGCAAACCGAAGGAGATTTCAGCGGGGAATTCATGAACAGATCACGTCCCGTCATCGACGTTTCCAAGCTGCCGACGGTCGCCTACGACACCCGCTCCACCCTCTGGTGGGGAGTGATGATGATGATCGTGATCGAGGGGATGATGGTGGTGCTGCTGATCGCCACCTATCTCTACCTCCGTCAGCACTTCGTGGTCTGGCCGCCGGTGCGGACGCAGCCGCCGGATCTGCTGCTCGGCACGATCAACATGGCGCTGATCGCCCTGAGCACGCTGCCGATGTACTGGGCCGACCGCGCCGCCGTCCGTGGCGAGCGGAAGCGGCCGATCGTGATCGCCCTCGTGATCTTCTGCGTCATCGGCGCGGCCACGGTGGTCCTCCGGTTCCACGAGTTCCCGGCGATGCACACCAAGTGGTTCAACGACGCCTACGGCTCCATCGTGTGGTGGAGCCTGGGGCTGCATCTGGCACACCTGTTGGCGTCGGTGTTGGAGACAATCGTGCTGGTGGTCTGGCTCCTCGGCCACGAGCTGGACGAGAAGCACCGGCTGGACGTGAACGTCAACGGGCTCTACTGGTACTTCGTGGTGGCCGCGTGGCTGGCCCTCTATTTCGTGATCTACTGGCTTCCGAGGCTGCTATGATGGAACCGGAAGGGATGAGCATGGAACGGAAGAGCTTCTTTCGGAAGGATACCGGGACACTCTCGATCTGGGTCGGCCTGATCGCGCCGGCGGTGATCTTCCTGGCGCATCTGGTCGTCAGCTACGCGCTCGTTCCCTGGGTCTGCGCTCATGGCCCGGAGGCCGACATGGCGCTCCACATCTCGACCGCGATCGCCTTCCTGCTCGGGCTCGGCGCCGGTGCGCTGGCGTGGCGGAACTGGCGGCGCGCCGGACGCGGCTGGCCCGATGATGAGGGTGGGGTGATCCACCGCAGCCGATTTCTGGCGCTGCTCGGCCTGCTCACCAGCATCATGCTCCTCGTGACCATCGTGGCGCAGGGGATCCCGGTCTTCATCCTCAGCGCCTGTCAGAAGTGATCCCGCGTGACGATGATCCCGCGTGACGATGATCCCGCGGCCGGACGAATCCACGGGATCCGGTTCCGGCGCGGCGCGCGCGCCCTCAGCAACGGATGTGAGTGATTAGATGAGAGCTTGGCTTTCGGCATCGCTGGTACACAGGCTCGTGGCGCTCTGCGCCCTGGCCGCGCTCCTCGCGCCGCTGGCGATGCTGCTGGCCCGCCGGATGGCGCGCATCGTCGATGACGCGGCCGACCGGGCGCGCATCCGGATGCTGGTGGCGCTCCTTGCCGCGAGCCTCTTTCTGATACTCGCCGGTGTCGTCTTCGGCATCTCGCTCGGCAGCCTTTCGGTGGCCGCCGGCGTGCTCGGCGCCGGCCTCGCCTTCGCCGCGCAGGAGGTGATCGCCAGCTTCGCCGGCTGGCTCGCCATTCTCTTCGCGCGCTTCTATCGCGTCGGCGATCGCGTGGAGCTCGGCGGCATCCGGGGAGACGTGATCGATATCGGCATCCTCCGTACCCGTGTGATGGAGATCGGCCAGTGGGTGCACAGCGACATGTACAATGGACGCATCGTCCTGATCGCCAACAGCTTCATCTTCAAGGAGCCGGTCTTCAACTATACCGGCAACTTCCCCTTCCTCTGGGACGAGATCCGCATCCCGATCCGGAGCGACGGCGACATCGAGACCGCGCGCGGCATTCTGCTGCGGGTTGCCAAGGAGGTCACCGATGAATTTTCGGCGCTGGCGGAGAAATCCTGGGAGAAGATCACCGGCACCTATCTCACGCAGCCGACCTCGGTCGAGCCGCTGGTCACGCTCGTGGTCACCGACAACTGGATGGAGTTCACCATCCGCTACGTGGTGCAGTACAACCGGCGTCGCACCACGCAGGATCGGATCTTCACCCGCATCGCCGAGGAGCTGGCCGCGACCAACGGACGCATCAACTTCGGCTCGGCGACCACGCAGATCATTCCCCCGTCAACCCTGGACATCAACATCGGCCGGAAGAAGGAGCCGGTCGACGGATGAAAAGAGCACGATGAACCAGAGCCCCTCGACATGCACGCGGCCGCGGCACGTGAGCCGGCGCCTCCGGATCACGGAGCGTGCCGGATCGATGCTCCGGCGCGCCCTCCCGCCCCTGCTCTGGCTGGCGGCGATGCCGGCGCTGGCGCACGAGGGAGAGCCTCCGGAGCCGCACGATCTGCTGGCGAGCTGGAGCTGGGATCCGGGGATCGTGATCCCACTCCTCATCACCGGAGTGCTCTACGCGGTCGGCGTCGCCCGGCTCTGGAGGGGAGCATCGACGGGACGCGGAATCAGGCGGTGGGAGACGGTCTGCTTCGCGCTCGGATGGCTCGCGCTGGTGGTGGCGCTGGTCTCGCCGGTGCATCCGATCGGCGAGGTGCTGTTCGCGGCGCACATGGTGCAGCACGAGCTGCTGATGCTCGTTGCCGCGCCGCTTCTGGTACTCGGCCGTCCGCTGATCCCCTTCCTCTGGGCGCTGCCGATCTCCTGGCGCCGCGCGCTCGGCCGGGTCGGCATGCTGGCGCCGGTGCGCCGCTCCTGGAGCACGCTGACGTCACCGCTGGCGGCCTGGACCATCCACGCCGCCGCGCTCTGGCTGTGGCATATCCCGACGCTCTTCCAGGCCGCGACGCGGAACGAGCTGGTCCACACGTTGCAGCACGTGAGCTTCCTCGGCTCGGCGCTCCTCTTCTGCTGGGCGATCGTCCATGGAGGGGAAGGACGCCTCGGCTACGGCGCGGCGGTGCTCTATGTGTTCACCACCGCGGTCCACAGCAGCATCCTCGGCGCGTTCCTCACCTTTTCGAGCACGGTCTGGTATCCGATCTACGAGCATTCGACCGCGGCGTGGGGGCTTACGCCGCTCGAGGATCAGCAGCTCGGCGGACTGATCATGTGGGTTCCGGCCGGCGTGGTCTATCTGGCGGCCGCGCTCGTCTTCTTCGCGAGCTGGCTGCGCGCGTCCGGCCCCGATGAGGCAGCCGGATCGACGGCCGCCGAGAGCACCCTCCCGGAGAGCGCGATGACCGGCGCCGCGGTGACGGCCTCCCTGACGCCGGCCTCCGCGGCGCCGGCTTCCAACGAGCCGTGAGCGATCCGCCCGCATCGATCGACGACGGCAGATGACGAGCAGATGCACGACAACGCGCCAGCATGATGGCGCAATGGAGATACACTACGATGAGCAATGCCGCGCGTTCACGACGAATCCAGTTCATCCCGGCGCTTGCGCTCCTGGCGATCGTGGCCACCGGATGCGAGCGGCGCGACGACCGTGAGGCGCTGGCCAGGGAGCTGACCGGCGGCAGCCCGCGCCGCGGCGAGGTGGCGATCAGGAAGTACGGGTGTGGCTCCTGCCACGAGATCCCCGGCGTCCCCGGCGCCGACGCCAGCGTCGGGCCGTCGCTCGAGGGAATCGCCGGCCGCTCCTATCTGGCCGGCATGCTGACCAATTCTCCGCCGAACATGATGAGGTGGGTCATGCACCCGCAACAGGTGGTGCCCGGCAACGCGATGCCGGAGATGGGGGTGACCGAGGCCGACGCGCGGGACATCGCCGCCTATCTCTACACGCTGCATTGATCCGAGGGAGCGTGAGCGGATGCCGGGAGCGGAACAGGGAGACGGCGCGCCTCGATTCCGTGCTGCCGCCGATCGCGGGCGCGGCCGGCGGATGATCGCTCCTCGCGAACCCTCCCCGGCGAGATGCTCCCCCGGCACGCCCCATCGACACGGTAGTCCACCCCCTATCCCGACCGAAGCGCCTCCCCGAGCACCGCACGCATCTCTACTGACACGGGCTCCGGGATACGGGCTCCGGGATATGGGCTCCGGCACCGACACGCGCCGATTGGGTACGGGGTTTGGTGCGGTATTCCTCGACGAACATGCCCGCACGAACGCAAGCACCGACACCATGAGCATTCGACGACCCCATGCCTGGCCGCGCGCCGGATGGATGGCCGCGGCGATCCTCGCCGGACTTCTCCTCCCCTTCTCGATCGAGCCCGATCTCGCCGCGACGCGCCCCACGCTCGCCTACGTCAGCAACGAGCGCGACGGCACCGTCACCGTGATCGACGTCGGGACCAACCGCGTCGTCGCGAGCATCGACGTGGGTGGGCGCCCCCGCGGCATCCAGCGCTCGGCGGACGGACGCCGCGTCTACGTGGCGGTAAGCCGCAGGATGTGGCGCCAGCAGGCGGCGCAGCCGGTGCGCCAGCCGGCCACGGCGCGGCAGGACGAGGAGCGGATCGTCGCGATCGACGTGGCCAGCCGGAAGGTGGTCGCCCGCTACAAGGTCGGCACCGACCCGGAACAGTTCGCCGTGGACGGACACCGCGGACGGCTCTACAGCTCGAACGAGGATGCCGGAACCGCGTCGGTCACCGACATCAGGAGCGGTCGCGTGATCGCCACGCTCGTGGTCGGCATCGAGCCCGAGGGGGTGGCGATCAGCCCCGATGGCCGCTGGGTCTATGTGACCTCGGAGAGCAGCAACACCATCTCGGTGATCAACGCCCGCACGAACCGCCTTGTGACGACGTTCCTGGTCGATCCCCGCCCGCGCGCCGCCGCCTTCTCCCCGGATGGGCGCCGCGCCTACGTCACCTCCGAGAACGGCGGGACGCTGGCGATCGTCGACGCGAAGCGGCACAAGGTGATCGACGCCATCCGGATGGGAGGTGCCGCCGCGCGGCCGATGTGCGTGGTGGTCTCGAAGGATGGCCGGAGGATCTACGTCTCCAACGGCCGCGGCAACACCATCTCCGTCGTCGACGCGGCCAGCCACAAGGTGGTCGCCTCGGTCAAGGTCGGCGAGCGTCCCTGGGGTATCGCGCTGACGCCGGATGGCAAGCGGCTCTACGCGGCAAACTCCCTGTCGAACACGATCTCGGTGATCGACCTGGCCACCAATCGGGTCGTCGCCAACGTCAAGTCCGGCGACGGACCGTGGGGCATCGCGATGGGACGGTAACGCGGGATACTCCGCTATCGGAGCATCCGACCAACGACGCCGAGCGCGCATCAATGGAGATCTTCACATGCCCGAGCAGTCGAACGAACAGCCGACGGACGACCAGTCGAAGGACGAGAAGCGGAACGAAGAGACGCGGGAGGGCGCGAACCAGGGTGGCGAGGAGCGGAAGGCGGAGCCGACACCGGAGCATGCTCCGGAGCTGGACGACAAGGAGATGCAGCGCGCCGAGGAGCGGGTTGCCATCGGCGCGCACATCATCCACGAGGTGATCCGGAAGGAAGGTGAGGAGGAGCTGGAGCGCCCGCCGTCCGCCCTCGCATGGTCCGGGCTTGCCGCGGGACTCTCGATGGGATTCTCCTTCGTCGCGGAGGGACTTCTGCGCAGCCATCTCCCGGATGCGCGCTGGCGTCCGCTCGTGGCCAAGCTCGGCTACAGCGTCGGCTTCCTGATCGTCAACCTCGGGCGCCAGCAGCTCTTCACCGAGAACACGCTGACGCCGATCATCCCGCTGCTGGCGCGACGCGACCGGGAGACGCTTGGCAAGGTGGCGCGGCTCTGGATCGTGGTGCTCATCAGCAATTTTGTCGGCGCGCTGCTGTTCGCGTGGGTGGCCGGCGCAAGCGAGATCTTCGACGCGGAGACGCGGCGCGCCATGGCGGAGATCGGCGCGGAGGCGCTCTCGTTCGGATTCGGTCTCACGTTCCTCAAGGGGATCTTCGCCGGCTGGCTCATTGCCCTGCTCGTGTGGCTGCTCGGCAGCCTCGGCGAAAATAAGGTGGCGATCATCGTGATCATCACCTATCTGGTCGGGATCGGCGCGTTCAGCCACATCGTGGTCGGCACCGTCGAGGTCGGCTACATGGTGGTGACCGAACGCGCGACGGTCGCGACGATGATCGGCCAGTTCATGACGCCGACACTCCTCGGAAATATTCTCGGCGGCGTCTCGCTCGTGGCCGCGCTGAATCACGCACAGACCATTTCCGGAAAAGGAGAGGGAACATCGGAGCCGGCATGAGCGCCGGATACCCGCTACATCTCTCGACGACACAGTATCTTTCGCGCGACCGGGCCCGAGGGGGCCGGCGCATCCGAACGACACACCGCTATGATCAGACGTTTCCGCACGGCACGCGCCGGCGCGATGCACGGCATCGGCGCGGCGATCTCCCTTGCGCTTCTGGCGCCGGCCGCCCATGCCCAGAAACAGGATACCGTCAGGCTGCCCGATGTGGTGATCGAGGCGCTCCGCACGCCGGTCGCGCTCGACTCGATCCCCTTCTCCGTCTCGGTCGCCGATGCGCTCCCGGGACGTCCCGGAATGGCGCTCGACGAGATTCTCACCGCGATCCCCGGAGTACAGGCGGATAACCGCTACAACTACGCCGTCGGGGACCGGATCTCGATTCGCGGCTTCGGCGCGCGGACGCAGTTCGGCGTGCGCGGCGTGCGGGTGGCGCTCGACGGCATCCCGGCCACCTTCGCCGACGGACAGAGCTTGCTCGAATCGATCGATCCGGATCTGCTGGATCGCGCGGAGGTGATCCGCGGGCCGGGAGCGTCTCTGTACGGAAATGCCTCCGGCGGCGTGCTCCTGCTCCGGAGCGCCCCGGCTCCCTCCCTCCCCGAGCTCACCATTCGCGCGACCGACATGGGGGCCGGCCTGCGTAGGCTGGGTGTCGGATTCGGCGCCACCTCCGGCGCGCTCGCCTATACCGGCGACGTGTCCCGCATGGACTTCGACGGATATCGCGAGCACAGCGCCGCCCGGGCCACGCGCGGCGTCGGAGAGCTCGCCTACCGTCCCTCGGAGGGGGATGAGCTTCGGCTGAACACGGAGTATGTCGAATTCTCCGCGGATAATCCCGGCTCGCTGTCACGCGCGATGCTCGACGAAAATCCCCTTCAGGCATACGCCACGAACGTGAAACAGGCGACCGGCAAATCGGGACATCAGGCGCAGGCCGGGCTTACCTGGAGCCACGCGCTCGGAGGCGCCAACCTGGAGCTCGGCGGACACGTGATCGGCCGCCGCGTCTACAATCCGATCGTCGGCCGGATCATCGATCTCGGACGGACCGCCGGCGGACTGCGGGGACTCCTCTCCGGCCGCCTCGACCTGCTCGGACGCCGGATCGACCTGGCTCTCGGCGCCGACCTGGACCTTCAGGCCGACGACCGGCAGAACTACGTGAACCAGAACGGGCACCGCGGCGCGCTCGCGCTCGATCAGCGGGAGACGGTGACCGGCCTCGGCTCCTTCCTCCAGGCCTCCCTCCCGATCGTCGGGCCGCTCAGGATGATGGGAAGCGTCCGCTACGACCGGACGCGATTCGTGGTCGACGACAGCCTCGTCACGCCGGACGATCCCGATGATTCCGGGAATCGGACCATGGACGCCGTCAGCCCGTCGATAGGCCTGCTCTGGGCGCCGGTGGAGGCACTGAGCCTCTACGGCAACGTCGGCACCGCGTTCGAGACGCCGACGACAACCGAGCTGGCCAATCGTCCCGACGGCGCCGGAGGCTTCAATCCGGACCTCGAGCCGCAGCACGCGCTCTCGATGGAAGCGGGGATCCGAGGGCACCTCGGAAAGCTCCTCTCGGCGGAGCTGGCGGTCTACTCCATCGACATCACCGACGAGCTGATTCCGTTTCAGGAGGAGAATTTCCCCGGCCGTGATTTCTACCGGAACGCCGGCTCGGCCCGACATCGCGGCGCGGAGCTTTCGATGATGCTGACGCCGATCTCGGGGCTGGTCGCGAGAATCGGCTACGCCTTTACCGACGCGCGCTTCAGAAGCTACACGGCCGACGGCGTGACGTATGACGGCAACAGAGTGCCGGGCGTCGCGCCGGGGAGCCTGCAGGCGGCGCTTACCTACGTCACGCCGTGGGCCGGGGATGCCGCGCTGCAGGCCGGCCTCGACCTCCGCTCCACATCCAGCATCCCGGTCAACGACGCCAACAGCGCCAGCTCCCCCGGATATACGATCGTCAACCTTCGCCTGGGATACAGCGCCCCGGATGGGCCGCCGATATTGTTCGGCCTCCTGCTGGGGGCCACGGCCTTCGTCGGCGTCGAGAATGTGTTCGACACGCGCTACAACACGTCGGTGACGGTCAACGCGGCCGGCGACCGATATTTCGAGCCCGGTCGGGGACGCAGCTTCTATTTCACGACGCGCCTGACCATTCATTAGAGATCCGGCGCACCTTCGCCAAATATCGAAGAGAATATACATCGGTGGCCGGATGTCGGTAGGCGCACGTCTTCAGCGTGCGCTGTTCGCGGTATCACGGCGCAGCCTGAAGAGCTGCGCCTACCGTCCGAGACGGGGAGCCTTGTTCGTCCGGTAGCCGCACGTCTTCAACGTGCGCTCATTTCGGTAGCCGCACGTCTTCAGCGTGCGCTGTTCGCGGTATCACGGCGCAGCCTGAAGAGCTGCGCCTACCGTCCGAGACGGGGAGCCTTGTTCGTCCGGTAGCCGCA
>JBEHWX010000033.1:0-57046 GCA_048498995.1 Bacteroidota bacterium | reverse complement strand
CCCGTCGTCGCCCCGTCGTCGCCCCGTCGTCGCCCCGTCGTCGCCCCGTCGTCGCCCCGTCGTCGCCCCGTCGTCGCCCCGTCGTCGCCCCGTCGTCGCGGATGCCGGCCGATGCCCGAGCCTCCGACGCAGCACCAGCGCGCGCTGAAGACGCGCCCGCGGGATTTCACCCGCCGAGCGCCACCCGCCGAGCGCCACCCGCATACCTCCCCCCAAGCTCACATTATTTGCCCCGACTCGCAATAACGGCAATCGGATATCCGGATAACGAACGAGGCCCGGTGCCTGCGCGCCGGACCTCGTGTGCGTCGTCCCCCTCTCGTATCGTGGAGCCTCTCAGGAATTCCTGGAGTCCCTCTCCTTGAAAAAGAAATCGAACACGTCCTTGGCTTTCCCCTTCACCGTGTCCGCCGCCTCGGCCGCGTTGCGCAGCGTCTCGGCCAACGGATCGCTGGATGTGTTGAAGTCGTCGCGATACTGCTTGGCCGCGTCCCGGAAGTTCTTCGACACATCCTCTTCCCCCTCCTGCTGGCGGCGAATGTAGTCGCCGGCGAGTATCTGCTTGTAGGCTCCGCCGTCGGCCCAGGTCTTCAGCTCCGTGAGCCTGAGCACCGGGAAGGGATGGCTCTTGCCGAGAAGGTTCAACACCTTGTAGACGCCATCGACGAGACTTCCGGTTCCCTGATATTCGGCCGCCTGCACGAAGAACTCGTTGATGTCCATCTCCGAGAGATTCGAGCCGCCGGCCAGCTTCATCTGCATGCCGTAGCAGGTCATCGGATCCTGCGTCACCAGCAGGCCGGCGCGGTCGGCGCTCAGCTCGCTCTTGCGGTCCCATTCGTTGAGCGCCGCGATGATCGCCACCAGCGACGCGCCGCCGAGCGGAATGCTGAAGGCGACCGTCGAGACCCTCATGAGAATCGCCAGGAGCGTCTTGTAGAGCGCGTGGCCGCTCATGCAGTGGCCGAGCTCGTGGCCGATCACCGCCAGAAGCTCCTCCTCGCTGAGCCGCTCGACCGTCGCCGAGTCGAGCACGATGAACGGGCGCTCCACGCCGATGGCGCGTGCGTTCAGAAACGGCGCCTGCGCCACGTACAGCTCCGGCGCGCGCTCCACGCCGAGGATCGCGCATGCCTCCTGATGCAGCCGATTCACCTTCGGGAACTGACGCTCCGAGACCCTGACCGACGATGAGAGGGCGATCAGGCGGAGCGACTTCTCGGTGGTGATGCCGATCAGCTTCTGCAGGAGCATATCGAGGCCGGGGACTTTCTTCAGCGCCGTCAGGGCTGCGCGATCGGCCGGATGCTCCCAGGATCGGGGGCTGATGTTCGGAAGGTGAACCTTCGCTCGCTTCAAGGTGGATGTCTGTTCCATGTCGAGCCTATCCTCTGGCTGGCGCCGTTCGGTTGAATGAGATGAGCCCCGCGTCGTCGGAGTCGCGACGCACAGCGTCGGAAGCCGAGCCCGCGGGTCGTACCGTTATCGAACGAACGGCCGAAAAGATTCATTCCCCCGTTTCGGCAGGCCGCTCCGGCAGGCCGCTCCGGCATGTCCCCAACCTGAAACGACGGCAGGCCGGAGCTTCAGCTCCGGCCCGCGTGCCGTTACCCCGACCGTGTCGGGATCATATGTCGATGCGCATCAGTTGTTGATGCCCATGAGCTCCACGTCGAAGATCAGCGTGGCGTTCGGGCCGATCTGTCCGCCGGCGCCGCGATCGCCGTAGGCGAGGTTGGCCGGCACGAACAGACGCCACTTGGAACCGACCGGCATCAGCTGCAGCGCCTCGGTCCATCCCGGAATCACCTGGTTGACCGCGAACTGCGCGGTGCCGCCGTGGTTCTCCGAATCGTCGAACACGGTGCCGTCGATCAGCGTCCCCTTGTACTTGGTGGTGACGTTGTCGGTCGCCTTCGGCTTCGGTCCGGTACCTTCCTTGATCACCTGGTACTGCAGGCCGCTCGGAAGCGTCACCACGCCGGTCTTCTTCTTGTTGTCGGCCAGGAACTTCTCCCCGTCGGCCTTGTTCTTCGTGCCGGCGGCGCTGGCGCGCTCGGCCTGCTTGGACATCATCTGCTGCTGGAAGGCCTGCAGCAGCGCGCCGCACTGCTCCTGGGTCAGAAGCATATCCTTGCCCGAGAGGGCGTCATGGATACCTGCGGCAAGCATATCGACGTCGAGATCGAGCGAGTCGCGCGAGATGCTCGTGCCGATGTTCATGCCGAGACCGTAGCTGACGCTGTCCTTCTGCGACTTCAGCTTCGGCTTACCCCCGGCCAGTGCGGTACCGGTAAAGAGTCCGAGGCACAGGGCCGGAATGATCAGGAATTTCATTGAGATGCTTCTCCTCGTACGTATTGAATGAACTGCAGAAATGCGTGTCTGCGTCTGAATTGTGCGAAGCTTGGCGTCCTGCCGATGCGGCCGCGCGCGATCGCTCCGATGGCATCGCCCGGCAACGAGCGATTCCGGCCGCGAACCGCCATCCTCTCCATCGAACGACGGAATCGGAAGTACGGAGCCGACGGCGGCAAGGCTCGGTGACGCGGTCGGATCACCAGAATAACCGGCTGGACGCATTCGGGCGTGGCCTGTTCGGGCGAGACCTCGGACCATGGCGCGAAATCGTCGTCCGGGGACTTCCCCGGCGCTCCGCGAAGCTCCATGGCGGGAGCTGGCCGGCACACCGACAAGGGGAGCCCGGCGGAACGTTCGTGACCGTCAATGTCCGTACTGACGTACTCAGCGTGGGGGATGTTGAACGACCGACAAACTTCAAACTTTTTTTAACGACCTCCAACCCCTTCCGCAATCCCCTTCCAGCCCCCCCGGGATGCCCCGTAACCGGCCGAACCGGTCAGTTCCGATGCGCCCGATCCTCGCCGGGCCGGGCGCCCCTCCGGCCGATGAAGCCCGGCTTCGCGGCCCCATCCGGGTGACGGCGCGAACGGAACATCCACGATATCAACGAATCTTCTGGAGATGGTGGCTTGTGGAGCACCTGCGGCGGCGCGTGTAGCGGGCCGCCGGCGCATCGATTCGGGCGGCATCGTGTGGCAAACCGACGGCATCGTCGTCCCCGATCTTCCCTTCGTGCATCCGCATCTCCGCGGACGGCTCAACGGAGCGCCACGCCGGCACCGACGAGGAACACTGCCCCCGTTCCGATCATCGGCCTGATCCCGATCGCCTGCAGCGTCACCGCCTGGCGCCGCCCGAGCGGCACGCGAACGACCGCCTCGGCCGAGACATACGGCACGTACAGAAGAAGTCCGGCGCGCCCCTCGAGGGAGAACGAGCCGAACCGGAGGTCGACTCCGAGCCCGCCGTAGGGGAGCGGAATCGTCATGGAGGAGCGCTGCAACGGAACCGCGACGCCGAGCTGCGCTGCAATGCCGATGGCCGACGTGGGGCTTCGGAAGGACGAGGCATGCCCCTCGATCCGCGCGAACGGGACCAGATCGTCGATGCCATGCGAGGGAACCGTGGTAATCGCCCCAATTCGAAGCTCGCTGAAAGCATCGCTCGCGGTAGTGCTCGCGGTAGTGCTCGCGAGCGTATCCGAGGCCACGGAATCGGCAGCGCGCAGCGTGTCGGCGCCGCTCGCGGGAGGGATGGCGGCCGGCGCCGCGAGGAGTGGGGCCGCGGCGAACATGGCTATCAATGCCGTCATGGTCGGGGGTCGCATTGTCGTCTTCTCCTGGGCCCTCGCCTCCGCCTGAAGCCGGCCTTCAGCAGGAAGACGCCCATCCGCGGCGACGCAACTGCCCGACATCAACGACGACGGGCCCTCCCGATCTCTCGAGAAGGCCCGTCGTTGCATTCATCGCCCATCACCGGCGCGGCGTATCAGGCGGCGGCGCTCAGATCATCCCGGTGCTCTCCCGAAAGGCGGCGTCCGAAATCGACGTAGCCGCGGATCAGGCTCACCAGCCGCTCCCGCAGCGCGGGATCCTTCAGGTGCCCCTCCTCGTCGAATGCCTGGTGCGCGGTGGCCAGCGCGAACATGTCGGGATGGAGCATCGTGCCGAGCCCCTCCAGCGGCACGCGCAGGTGCCAGAGCCCGCGGATACCGCCGACCAGCGAGATCGACGCCGACAGGAGCAGGCCATGCTTGCCCCGCAGCGGCACCGGCCGCGCCCGCGAGATCCAGTCGATGGCGTTCTTGAGCGTGCCGGGGACCGAGTAGTTGTACTCCGGGGAGGCGATCATGATCCCATCGGCGGCCTCGACCCTCCGGATCAGCTCCAGCGCTCCCTCGGGAAGCCCGGAGCGCTCCTGCAGATCGCCATCATACAGCGGCATCGTGAATTCACGGAAGTCGGCCACATCCACCTCGACTCCCTCTTCACGTGCGATCTCGACCGCTTCCCCGAGGAGCGTCTTGTTCAGCGAGTTCTCGCGGAGCGACGCCGCGAATGCCAGAATTCTCATGGTTGTTCGGTTCTCATGTTCATACGATATCGCGGACCCGCGGGCACCGCGCGTGGCTCGTCCGGAAAAAACGCCTCAGGCAAGATCGAACAGCAGCACTTCTGCCCGCTCGGCACCCACGACGTCCAGGCTCTTCTCATCCTCGATCGCCACGCCGTCGCCGGCGCGGAGCACCTGCATGCCGAGCTTCACCGACCCGGAGGCCACGTGCAGCCAGCCGGAGCGCCCCTCGGCGAACTCGTGGGTGACCGTCTCCCCCTCCTCCAGCACGGCGGCCATCAGCTTCGCGTCCTGGTTGATCGTCACCGATCCGCGCTCGCCGTCCGGCGAGGCGATGACGCGAAAGCCGCCGCGACGCTCCTCCAGCGAGAAGTGCTTCTGCTCGTAGCTCGGGGGGATGCCGGCGCGCTTCGGATGGAGCCAGATCTGGAGCAGGTGCACCGGCTCGGTCGCCGACGGGTTGTATTCGCTGTGGGTCACGCCGGTGCCGGCGCTCATCCGCTGCACGTCGCCGGGACGGATCACCGAGCCGTTCCCCATGCTGTCGCGATGCTCGAGCGCCCCCTCCAGCACGTAGGTGATGATCTCCATGTCGCGGTGCGGATGGGTTCCGAAGCCACGGCCGGGAGCCACGCGGTCGTCGTTGATCACGCGGAGCGTCCGGAAGCCCATGTTCCTCGGATCGTAGTAATCGGCGAACGAAAAGGTGTGATAGGTGTCGAGCCACCCGTGATTGAAATGTCCCCGCTGATCGGAAGGCCTGAGCGTAAGCATGTTCTTCTCCTGTCGATTGCCGTTGATCCGGTCGATTCCCCGCTCCCGATTCCCCGCCCGACCTGATACGATGCAAATATACGACTACTCATTATTCGTCGCAACAAATATTGCTCTATAAACGACGCGCTTCGAGAGAAACGAGTGTATCCCTCGAAGCAGGCGACGGAGCGGCCGGCACGACCTGGAACCGGCCGGCCGCTCAGGAGACCGAGCGCTGGATTGCCTCGTGAAGCTGTTTGAAGTTGATCGGCTTGGTCAGATGCGTCTGGAAGCCGGCATCCCGGCTCTTCTGGATATCCTCCTCCATGCCGAAGCCGCTGAGCGCGATGCCCGGGATCGGGCGGATCTTATTGATCTCCTGGATCAGCTCCAGCCCGCTGCCGTCCGGCAGACCGATGTCGCTGATCAGCAGGTCGAACTCCGAATCGACCGCGCGCGCCAGCGCCGTGCGGACGCTGTCGGCGGTCACCACCTGATAGCCCTTCTGCTCGAGCATGATCTTCATCACGCGGCTGGTGTCGGCGTGGTCGTCGACTAGGAGAATCCGGGCGGTGCCGTGCGACTGCGCGGCCAGGCCGTTGTCGGTCTCGTCGCTGGAGATCTGGCGGCCGGCGCCGACCGTCTCCAGCTCGACGGTGAAGGTCGCGCCGCGATCCTTCCCCTCGCTGGCGGCGCAGAGCCCGCCGCCGTGCAGATCGACGAGCATCTTGCTGATGGCCAGTCCGAGGCCGAGCCCGCCGAAGCGGCGCGTGATCGTCTGCTCCCCCTGCTCGAACGCGTCGAAGATCCTCGGCAGCACGCTCGGCTCGATGCCGATGCCGCTGTCGATCACGTCGATGCGGATGCGCGATTTGTCGTTGGCGGTGCGGAGCTTGATCCATCCGCCATCCGGCGTGAATTTGACCGCGTTCTTGATCAGGTTCCAGAACACCTGATGCAGGCGCGCGGAATCGCCGCAGACGAGGATCCGCTCGGCGCCGAGCTCGAGCACCACGTCGAGCGATTTGGCCTGGATATCGGCATGGCAGATCTCGAGCGCGTTCTTCACCAGCGTGTGCACGTCGACGTTCTCCAGGTTGAGCTGGAGCTTGCCGTTGGTGATGCGGGTGAGATCGAGCAGGTCGTCGATCAGCCGTGCCTCCAGCTCGCAGTTGCGCCGGATGATGTCCACGAACGGACGGACCTCCTCGGAAAGGCCGGTCTCCTCCGAAAGGGCGGCGGCGGCGGCAAGCACCGGGTTGAGCGGCGTGCGAAGCTCGTGGCTGAGCACGGCCAGGAACTGATCCTTGGCGCGGTTGGCCGCCTCGGCCACATCCTTGGCCTCCTGCAGCTCGAGCTGTGCCCGCTTGCTCTCGGTGAGGTCGATCACGAACGCCACGGTGATATGCTCCGACCCTTCCAGCAGCGCCATGCCGATCAGGATCGGCACGCGGACGCCATCCTTGCGCACCAGCTCCTTCTCGTAGGCGGAGCAGACGCGCCGATCACGGAGCTCGGCGATTCTGGATGCGTCGGACTCGACGTATTCGGCGGGGGTGAGCTGGTTCATCCGAAGGCTCTCGGCCACCAGATCGGCGCGGTCGAACCCGACGATGGTCAGGAACGCGTCGTTGGCGTCGATGATGGTGCCGTCGAGATCGGAGAAGAAGATGCCGATCATGTTCGACTCGAACAGACGGCGGAACCGGGCCTCGCTCTGACGG
The DNA here is from genome assembly GCA_048498995.1 of Bacteroidota bacterium. GTDB lineage: Bacteria > Bacteroidota > Ignavibacteria > OLB7 > OLB7 > JBEHWX01. The sequence continues at coordinate 50,129 of JBEHWX010000033.1, read as the reverse complement.
AGCGCATCCTCGGCGCGGCGGCGCTCGGCGATCTCCCCCTCGAGCTCCTCGTTGGCGCGTTGAAGCTGCGCGGTCCGCTCGATGACCCGGCGCTCGAGATCCTCGTTCAGGCGTCGAACCTCCGCCTCGGCCCTGATGCGATCGGTGATGTCGATGCCGGTCGAGATGTAGTAGCCGACGCGTCCCTCCGCGTCGTAGATCGCCGAGTTGGTCCAGGCGACGTGCCGGAGCTGTCCGCTCTTGGAGCGCCAGACTCCCTCGGGCTCGACCGGATAATTGCCGGTGCGGACCCGCTCCTTGAGCTCCTCGACCTGCTCCGGCGGGGCCAGGATCTCCCAGACGTAGCGCCCCCTGACTTCCTCGAACGTATAGCCGGTGATCTGTTCGCAGGCGCGGTTGAAGCGCTGGATGCGCCCCTGCCCGTCCATCACCAGCACGAAGCTTCCGGCCGTCTGCAGCACGGTGGCGATGAAATCGCGCTCGGTGTGCAGCTCCTCGTTCTTGTGCTCGAGCTCGGAGTAGAGCCCGGACATCAGCTTGTTGGTCTTGCCGAGCTCGCGGTTGGCCTGGCGGAGCAGCTCGGCCTGGCGCTTCACCTCCGCGGTCTTCCGGAAGAGCTCGATGAAGACGGAGACCTTCGCCTTGAGGACTTCCGGCTCGAACGGCTTGAAGATGTAGTCGACGGCGCCGACGGAGTAGCCGCGGAAGACGTTCGTCTCGCTCTTGTCCATCGCCGTCAGGAAGATGATCGGCGTGTGCTGGAGCTTGGCGCGCTCGCGGATCATCGAGGCGGTCTCGAAGCCGTCCATCCCCGGCATCTGCACGTCCAGGAGGATGACGGCGAACTCGGTATCGAGCAGCTTCCGGAGCGCCTCGCGGCCGGAGGTGGCCTTGACGAGGTTCTGCCCGAGATCGTCGAGGATCGCCTGGAGCGCCATCAGGTTCTCCGGATAATCATCGACCATCAGGATATTGACCTTCTCCTCGGCACGTGTTCCAACGTCCTCTCGCTGCGAGGGTGCTTCCATCCTGCTTGTCTCGGCGTCGAAATGAAGACTTGAATGTTCGATTGTTGAGCTCCGCGCATCGGGATCCGCGTCGGGATCCACGTCGGGATCGGCATCGGGATCCGCGCCGGGACCCGCGTCGGGATCCGCGTCGGGATCGGCCTGGGGATCTGTCCCGGCGATATCCGCGCCATGATGTTCGATATCACCCGACTCGCCGAGCTCCTCCCCTTCCTCGGCCGGGAGTGTGTCCTGATGAGCCTCCGCCAGCTCGGACCGTACCGTATCGATCGATTCCGCGCTCATGAGGTTCGCCTGTAGAGAAATGATGTTCGGGCCACCGGCTCGAAGTCGCCGTCATGCGGAGTATATCGGAGCGTTTCCCGCTGGCCGAGGCCGAGAAAGCCGTGCGACGCGAGGCTCGAGTACAGGAGCCTGTGCACGCGGTCCTGCAGAGGTTTACTGAAGTAGATAAGCACGTTCCGACAGAGAATGAGATGGAATTCGTTGAATCCGCCATCGGTCACCAGATTGTGCTGCGCGAAGAGGATGTTCTTTCTGAGAGAGGCCCCCATGATGGCGTGCTCGTATCGGGCCGTGTAGTAGTCCGACAGGGAGCCTCGCCCGCCGGAGGTGCGGTATGCTTCCTCGGCCCCTTCGAGCTCGTCGAGAGAGTAGATGCCGCTGCGTCCGGTGCGGAGAACCGCCTCGTTCATGTCGGTCGCGTAGATCCGGCATCGATCGTATAGATCCTCCTCCTGGAGCACGATCGCCAGGGAATACACTTCCTCCCCCGTGGCGCAACCCGCATGCCATATGCGGACGAATTCCTGTTCCTTGATCGCCGGCACGACGATCGTCCGGAGGAGCCGGAAGAACTCCGCGTTCCGGAACATGGCCGTGACGTTGACCGAGATGCCGAGAAGGAATCGCTGCCAGCACGCCTCGTCGTGCAGGACACGATCGAGGAGGCCGGTGATGGTCCCGGCCCCCTCGTTCTTCATGATCTCCCGGATCCTGCGTCGGAGCGATGTGAGAGCATACTCCCGGAAGTCGAATCCGTATTGACGGTAGACCCCCTCGAGCAGGAGCTGGATCTCCAGCAGCTCCAGTTGATTGACGTTGGGTGTCGATCGCATTCGAATTACTTGAAGAGCCAGACGCGCAGCAGCGACATCAGCTGATCCTGATCCACCGGCTTGGTGATGTAATCGGACGCGCCCGCCTCGATGCACTTCTCGCGATCTCCCTTCATCGCCTTGGCCGTGACCGCGATGATCGGCATCGTCTTGAAGCGCTTCATCTTCCGGATCTGGCGCATCGCCTCGAACCCGTCCATGCCGGGCATCATCACATCCATCAGCACGCCGTCGATGTCCGGCGTCCCCTTGAGCATTTCGATGCCGTCACGTCCGTTCTCGGCGTAGAGCACCTTCATGCCGTGACGCTCGAGCAGGCTGGTCAGCGCGAAGATGTTCCGGATGTCGTCGTCGACCACGAGGATCTTCTTCTCGGCCAGCGTCGACTCCGAGCGATGGGCGTCGGCCATGCGCCGGCGCTTGTCCTCCGGCAGATTCGCCTCGACGCGATGCAGGAAGAGCGCCGTCTCGTCCAGGAGCCGGTCGATCGACTGGACGTCCTTGACGATGACCGCCTCGGCCAGCTTGTTGAGCTCGCCGACCTCCTGGCTGGTGAGCTCTCGGCCGGTGTAGACCACGATCGGCAGATCGACCAGCTTCATCTCCTTGCGGATCTGCTCGATCAGCTCGAAGCCGGTCATGTCCGGCAGGCCGAGGTCGACCACCATGCAGTCGAACTGCTCGTCCTTGAGCGCCACCAGCGCCTCCTGTCCGGTCGCCACCGCGGTGGTCCTCACGTCGTTATCGCCGATCAGCTCGACGATGCTGTTGCGCTGGGTCTGATTGTCCTCGACGATCAGAAGGTTTCTCACCTTCCGCTCGACGAAGCCCTTGATGTGCGACAGCGAATCCATCACCGCGTCCTTGGACACCGGCTTCTTCAGGTGCGCGATGGCTCCCATCTTCCGGCTGCGCGGGCTCTCCTCGACCACCGAGACGATGTGCACCGGGATGTGCCGGGTCGACGGATCGTGCTTCAGCCGGTCGAGCACCGCCAGGCCGTGGATGCCCGGGAGCTGGATATCGAGCGTGATCGCGTCCGGATGATAGCGCTTGGCCATGGTGAGGGCCACCTCGCCGCGGGTGGCGACGATCGCCTTGAAGCCCTTCTCGCGCGCCATGTCGAGCAGGATCCTCGCGAAGTTCAGATCGTCCTCGACGATCAGCAGCACGCGATCCCCATCCTTAATATCGTTCCGATCGTCCTGCACCTCGGAGTGCGGAAGCACCTCGGCATCAGGCTCGAGCCCGAGGACCTCGCCGTCGCCGGTGGTCGGATCTCCGGTGATCACCGTCGGGCGGATGGCGCTGGCCTGTTCGGCGAAGGCCGCGATCTGCGCCATGGCCGCCTCGGCCACGTGCGGACGGCCATGGCCGCCGTTGCCCCCATTGGCTCCGCCGTTGGTCCCGCCATTGCCGCCGCCGTTACCGTGCGGCGCCGGGTAGAGGCCCATGCTGGTCGGCGCCTCGTGCGTGGCGATCGTCGTCGGCATGTAGCTCTCCGGCAGGAAAAGGGTGAACGTGCTCCCCTCCCCCGGCTTGCTCGTCAGCTTGATCTCGCCGCCGAGCAGGCGGGCGATCTCGCGGCTGATCGACAGGCCGAGTCCGGTGCCGCCGTAGTTCCGGCTGGTGGTTCCGTCGGCCTGCTGGAACGGCTCGAAGACGATCTTGTGCTTGTCGGTCGGGATGCCGATGCCGGTATCGATCACCGAGAAGGCGATCACGTTGTCGGCGCGGTTGAGCACCTCGTTGTCGAAGTGCTGGCCGGAGGTCACCGGCTTGACCTGGAGCTTGACCGATCCGCTCTCAGTGAACTTGAAGGCGTTCGACAGGAGGTTCTTCAGCACCTGCTGCAGCCGCTTGGAATCGGTGCTGAGCATCCTCGGGAGCTCCTGATCGAGGTCGATCGTGAACTCCAGCTTCTTCTCCTCGGCGAGCTGTCGGAACAGCCGGTCCATATCCTCCTTCACGTCGTCGAGATGGACCTCGCTGACCTCGACGGCCATCGTGCCCGACTCGATCTTCGACAGATCGAGGATCTCGTTGATCAGCGCCAGCAGATCGGCGCCCGAGGAGTGGATGGTCTCGGTGAACTCCACCTGCTTGCTCGACAGGTTACGATCCGGGTTCTCCGAGAGCATCTTCGACAGGATCAGGATGCTGTTGAGCGGCGTGCGGAGCTCGTGCGACATGTTGGCCATGAACTCCGACTTGTACTTCGAGGTGAGCGCCAGCTGCTCGGCCTTCTCCTCGAGGGCGCGGCGCGCCAGCTCGATCTCGCGGTTCTTCCGCTCCACCTCCGTCTTCTGCTCGGAGAGAAGCTTCGCTTTCTCCTCAAGCTCCTCGTTGGTCTGCTGCAGCTCTTCCTGCTGCTTCTTGAGCAGCTCCTCGGATGCCTGCAGCGACTTGGCCTGCTGCTCCAGACGGCGGTTCGTTTCGGTGAGCTCCTGCTGCTGGCTCTGCAGCTCCTGGGTCAGCGACTGCGACTGGGCCAGCAGCGACTCGGTACGCATGTTCGCCTCGATCGTGTTCAGAACGATACCGATCGATTCGGTGAGCTGATCGAGGAACGCCAGATGGTTGTCGCTGAACTGGTGGAACGAGGCCAGCTCGATCACCGCCTTGACCTGTCCCTCGAAGAGGACCGGGAGCACCACGATGTTCAGCGGCGTCGACTCGCCGAGTCCGGAGTTGATCTTGATGTAGTCGTTCGGGATGCCGGTGATCAGGATGCGCTCCTTCTCCAGCGCGCACTGCCCGACCAGTCCCTCGCCGAGACGGAAGGTGTTCGACAGGTTCTTCCGCTCCTTGTAGGCGTAGCTGGCCAGCAGCTTCAGGATCGGCGAATCCTCGTGCGACTCGGAGAGATAGAAGACGCCGTGCTGCACGTTGACCAGCGGAGCCAGCTCCGAGAGGATCAGACGGGAGACCGTCCAGAGATCCTTCTGCCCCTGAAGCAGACGGGTGAACTTCGCGAGGTTGGTCTTCAGCCAGTCCTGCTCGGTGTTCTTCCGCGTCGTGTCCTTCAGGTTGCGGATCATCTCGTTCACGTTGTCCTTCAGGTAGGCGACCTCACCGGCGGCCTCGACGGTGATCGACCGGGAGAGATCGCCCTTGGTCACCGCGGTGGCCACCTCGGCGATGGCTCGCACCTGCGTGGTGAGATTGGCGGCCAGCCGGTTCACGTTGTCGGTCAGGTCTCGCCATGTTCCGCTGGCGCCCGGCACGCTCGCCTGGCCGCCCAGCTTCCCTTCGATACCTACCTCGCGGGCCACCGTGGTCACCTGGTCGGCGAAGGTCGCCAGCGTGTCGATCATGGCGTTGATCGTGTCGGCCAGCTCGGCGATCTCCCCTCGGGCTTCCACCGTCAGCTTTCGCTTCAGGTTGCCGTTGGCGACCGCGGTCACGACCTGCGCTATCCCTCGCACCTGCGATGTCAGGTTGCCTGCCATGAAGTTCACGTTGTCGGTCAAGTCCTTCCAGACACCCGCGACCCCCTTCACGTCCGCCTGACCGCCCAGTTTTCCCTCGGTGCCCACCTCTCGGGCGACGCGCGTCACCTCGGACGCGAAGGAGTTGAGCTGGTCCACCATGGTGTTGATCGTGTTCTTCAGCTCCAGGATCTCCCCCTTCACATCCACGGTGATCTTCTTGGACAAGTCACCGTTTGCCACCGCGGTCGTCACCGCCGCGATGTTTCGCACCTGCGCGGTGAGGTTGCTGGCCATGAAGTTCACGCTGTCGGTCAGGTCCTTCCACGTGCCCGACACTCCCTTCACTTCCGCCTGGCCGCCCAGCTTACCTTCGGTACCTACCTCTCGGGCGACTCGCGTCACCTCGGACGCGAAGGAGTTGAGCTGGTCGACCATCGTGTTGATCGTGTTCTTCAGCTCCAGGATCTCGCCTTTGACATCCACCGTGATCTTCTTCGACAGGTCGCCGTTGGCGACGGCGGTCGTGACGTCGGCGATGTTTCGCACCTGTGCCGTCAGGTTGCCGGCCATCGAGTTCACGTTGTCGGTCAGGTCCTTCCATGTGCCCGACACGCCTTTCACGACCGCCTGGCCGCCCAGCTTACCCTCGGTACCTACCTCTCGGGCGACTCGCGTCACCTCCGAGGCGAACGATGAGAGCTGATCGACCATCGTGTTGATCGTGTTCTTCAGCTCCAGGATCTCCCCTCGCACATCCACCGTGATCTTCTTCGACAGGTCGCCGTTTGCGACGGCGGTCGTGACGTCGGCGATGTTTCGCACCTGCGCCGTCAGGTTGCCGGCCATGAAGTTCACGTTGTCCGTGAGGTCCTTCCAGGTGCCGGCGACGCCTTTCACGTCCGCCTGGCCGCCCAGCTTACCTTCGGTACCTACCTCTCGGGCAACGCGCGTCACCTCGGACGCGAAGGAGCTGAGGCGATCGACCATCGTGTTGATCGTGTTCTTCAGCTCGAGGATCTCGCCTTTGACATCCACGGTGATCTTCTTGGAGAGATCGCCGTTGGCCACCGCCGTCGTCACCTCCGCGATGTTTCGCACCTGCGCGGTGAGGTTGCTGGCCATGAAGTTCACGTTGTCGGTCAGATCCTTCCACGTGCCGGCCACGCCGGTCACCTCCGCCTGGCCGCCCAGTTTACCCTCGGTACCTACCTCTCGGGCGACGCGCGTCACCTCCGAGGCGAACGATGAAAGCTGATCGACCATCGTGTTGATCACGTTCTTGATCTGGAGGATCTCCCCCTTCACGTCCACCGTGATCTTCTGGGTCAGGTCGCCGTTGGCGATGGCGGTCGCGACCTTCGACACGTCTCGCAGCTGCACGGTCAGGTTGCCGGCCAGCAGGTTTACGTTGTCGGTCAGGTCCTTCCACGTGCCGGCGACCCCCTTCACCTCGGCCTGGCCGCCCAGCTTACCCTCGGTGCCCACCTCTCGGGCGACGCGCGTCACCTCCGAGGCGAACGATGAAAGCTGATCGACCATCGTGTTGATCGTGTTCTTCAGCTCCAGAATCTCCCCCTTCACATCCACCGTGATCTTCTTCGAAAGATCGCCGTTTGCCACTGCGGTCGTCACCTCGGCGATGTTTCGCACCTGCGCGGTGAGGTTGCCGGCCATCGAGTTCACGTTGTCGGTCAGGTCCTTCCATGTGCCCGACACACCTTTCACATCTGCCTGGCCGCCCAGCTTACCCTCGGTACCCACCTCTCGCGCGACTCGCGTCACCTCCGATGCGAACGAAGAGAGCTGATCGACCATCGTGTTGATCGTGTTCTTCAGCTCCAGGATCTCGCCTTTCACGTCCACGGTGATCTTCTTGGAGAGATCGCCGTTTGCAACCGCGGTCGTCACCTCGGCGATGTTTCGCACCTGCGCCGTCAGGTTGCCGGCCATGAAGTTCACGTTGTCCGTGAGATCCTTCCATGTGCCCGACACCCCTTTCACTTCCGCCTGGCCGCCCAGCTTACCCTCTGTACCTACCTCGCGCGCAACGCGCGTCACCTCCGATGCGAACGATGAGAGCTGGTCGACCATCGTGTTGATCGTGTTCTTCAGCTCCAGAATCTCTCCCTTCACATCCACGGTGATCTTCTTGGAGAGATCGCCGTTTGCCACCGCCGTCGTCACTTCCGCGATGTTTCGCACCTGTGCCGTCAGGTTGCCGGCCATGAAGTTCACGTTGTCCGTGAGATCCTTCCACGTACCCGAGACGCCCTTCACCACCGCCTGGCCGCCCAGCTTACCTTCAGTACCCACCTCGCGCGCGACGCGCGTCACCTCCGATGCGAACGATGAGAGCTGGTCGACCATCGTGTTGATCGTGTTCTTCAGCTCGAGGATCTCGCCTTTGACATCCACGGTGATCTTCTTGGAGAGATCGCCGTTTGCAACCGCCGTCGTCACCTCGGCGATGTTTCGCACCTGCGCCGTCAGGTTGCCGGCCATGAAGTTCACGTTGTCCGTGAGGTCCTTCCACGTGCCCGAGACGCCCTTGACGACCGCCTGGCCGCCCAGCTTCCCCTCGGTGCCCACCTCGCGCGCGACGCGCGTCACTTCCGAGGCGAACGAGGAAAGCTGGTCGACCATCGTGTTGACGATCTTCGAGGTGCGGAGGAACTCTCCCTTCACCGGACGACCGTCGATCTCGAGGGCCATCGTCTGGGAGAGATCTCCCTTGGCGACGGCGCCGATCACGCGCGCCACCTCGGTGGTCGGCTGCGCCAGGTCGGTGATGAGGGTGTTGATCGATTCAATGCAGGATGCCCATCCGCCGGAGCCGCCATCGAGGCGGGCGCGCTGGGAGATCTTTCCTTCCTTGCCGACGACGTCGCTGATCCGCTCCAGTTCCTTGGTCAGGCGCTCGTTGGCTTCGATGATATCATTGAGCGTGTCGGCGACACGCGAGGAGAGACCGGTGCTGTCCACCGGCATGCGTACGCTGAAATCTCCCTTCTTGACCGAGGTGAGAACTTTCAATAGCTGTTTGACATCCAGCATGTCGGCCGATGTCGATTCGGCTGCGGTTGCCATCGCCTGCTCCTTTGTATGATTCCTGCGTTGCCGCTGTTTACTCATGACGAAACATTCCAGGGGCGCCGGGGCCGTCGGCGACGGCCGGCGCGGTGATCGCCGGGGAAGGCTGCGATCGGATCAGGAGGTCAACTGCGTCACCGCCGCGTGAAGCTGGCGGAAGTCGACCGGCTTGATCAGATGCCGTTGGAACCCGGCGTCGAGACTTCTTCTGATGTCATCCTCCATCCCGAACCCGCTCATGGCGATCCCCTTGACGGGGCGTTCGGACGAAAGCCTCCGCATCAGCTCGGTGCCGCTGCCGTCGGGCAGACCGATATCGCTGATCAGGAGGTCGAACTGCTGGGAGGCGGCCACCTGGAGCGCCTCCCCGATGCTGCCGGCGGTGATCACCGAGTAGCCCTTCTGTTCCAGGAGCATGCTCATCACCCGGCTGGTATCCTGATGATCGTCGACCAGGAGTATCCGGAGTCCCGATCCCGATGCCCCGGCCGCGATGGCCTCCGGCTCGGCCCGGGGGGCTTCGGGAGCTCCGACGAGCTTCATCAGCTCGACGGTGAAGGTGGCTCCCGTTCCGGGTCCGTCGCTGGCGACGGAGATGGTGCCGTGGTGCAGATCGACGAGCATCTTGCTGATGGCCAGCCCGAGGCCGAGCCCGCCGAAGCGCCGCGTGATCGTCTGCTCCCCCTGCTCGAACGCGTTGAAGATTCTCGGCAGCACCCCCGGCTCGATCCCGATGCCGGTGTCGGTCACCCGGATGCGGGCCCGGCGGCCGGCATCCTCGGTCCTCACGATGATGCTCCCCTGCTCGGGGGTGAACTTGGCCGCGTTGCTGATGAGGTTCCAGAGAACCTGCCGGAGTCTGGCCGGATCTCCGAGGACCATGTGCCCGGCGGCCTGAAGCTCGAGCGAGATCCTGATCCGCTTCCGATCTATCGCGTCACGACTCATCTCGACGGTGTCGCGGATCAGCTCGTGCAGATCGACCGGCTCCGGCTCGATCTGCAGCTTCCCGTTGGCGATTCTGGTCAGATCCAGCAGGTCGTCGATCAGCCGCGCCTCCAGCTCGACGTTCCTGCGGATGATATCGACGATCACCTCGCGCGATTCCGGGTCGAGCTCCTCGCGCAGCATCTGCATGGCGCTGAGCACCGGGGTCAGAGGGGTCCGGAGCTCGTGGCTCAGAACCGCGAGGAACCGGTCCTTGGCGCGGCTGGCCGCCTCGGCCGACTCCTTGGCCAGCTTCAGCTCCCGCTCGGCCTCGATCCGCTCGGTGACATCCTCGATCTTCAGCGCGATCTCGGTGGGGCGACCGTTCGAATCGCGGAGCGGGTAGAAGTAGAGCCTGATCCACCGCCGGCGCCCCGGCTTGCCGCTTTCCCGCGGATCGTAGAGAAACGGGGGAACCATCACGTTTTCTCCCGAGAAGGCCCTGTGGATCTCGGGTCGCAGCCCCTCGAGCTGCGGATCGGTCAGGATGTTGTACCCGACGAGGGCGGAGCGCTCGGCGCCCCAGAGGACCTCCCACGCGTCGTTGGCGTGAACGCACGCACCTTCGAGCGAAAAGAGCTGGATCGCGATCGGGGACTGCTCGATCATCGTCCGGAATCTGAGCTCGGAGATCTCGAGCGCGGCCCGCGATGCCCTGAGAGCCGAGGCGCGGCGCTCGGTTTCGGCGCGGGCCAGCACCTCGGCGCGCGTCACGTAGAAGAGGAGGAAGCTCACCATCAGCCCGGCCACGAAGACGTAGGGGGCAAATCCCCGTCCGGAGGCGATGTCGAATCCGGAGCTCGGCATGTAGACGATGGTCCAGGGACGGCCGGCCACCACCAGACGGGCCGTGGAGCCGAGATGATCGGCCGCGGTGTCGACATGCTCGGTGGTCCGAAACAGGAGCGCCGCCGGGTCGATCCGTTCGCCGTCGTAGATCGCGAAGTGGAGCCTCGGGCGGCTCTCGGCCGCGAAGACGCCCCGCAGCAGATCGCCGCATCGGAACGGGCTGTAGACGAAACCGAGGAGCTGGCGCCGGCGCTCGGCCACCTTCTCCGGAACGCTCCCACCGCGATAGACCGGGACGTAGATCAGGAAGCCGGCCTGCTTCCGCCGCTCGATCTCCTGCACCAGCTGGACCTTGCCGGAGGCCACCGGGGCCCCGGAGTCGCGGGCGAGCTCCATGGCGTGGCGTCGCGTGCTGTCAGAGAACATGTCGTAGCCGAGCGCGGCGCGATTCCGCCGGTTGAGCGGCTCGATGTAGACGATCGAGAAATAGTCGCTTCGGGGAGTCCGCGGGCGGATCGAGAACTCCGGGAGTCCCGAGGCGCGGATCGCGAGCTGGAGCGAATCGAGCGCCGATGGCGCCACCCGCGTCGTGTAGCCGATCCCCTGCAGGCCGGGGTAGCGCTCGGAGAGCTCGAGCTGGCTGACGAAGTCATGGAACCTGGCCCGGCTCACTTCCCCATCGGCCGCGAACAACGCGCTGGTGGCCCGGAGCATCGCCACGTAGGTCTCGAGCCGGTTGCCGATGCCGGACTGCGCCTGCTCGACCGCGTTCAGGAAGCGGAGTCTGTCCTTGGCGGCCGCTGACTGATCGACGTAGATCGTGACGATGACCGTCAGCAGCGTGGCCACCGCGAGCACGAAGTATGGGATCCAGGAGGGATGCCGCCCGTCGGATTTCAAAACTGAACCCGGTTTCATTCAGAACTGTCGCATACCCACCCGCAATCCTCCGCGCCACGCTCTCGGACGTGGCGGACACCGGCTCGGATAGCCCGCCGTCGATCTCCGAGTCGTCGCTCGGTCGCACCAGGACCAGGAATTCGATACGTCTATGCTGTGGAAATTGGCCGAAATTCGTCGGATATCGCCCTTCGCGCCTGCCGCCCCGCCCCCGCTCGGCTGTTCGAACCGTCATCGTCGACGATCGAGTGAAGCATGGCTCCGAGCGACTCAGACAGGTCGCGCACGCGAGAGCGCGCAAACATCGTACCGCGATTTCAGGCGGAAGGAGTATGTCGGATGGCGATGGATGTGGTCAGTCGAACAGCGACCAGGTGGCGCTCAGGTAGAGCGCGCGGGACCACGCCGGATAGCGATAGAGGGTCCAGTACTCGACGTCGAGGATGTTCCGCATCTCGGCGCGCAGATACGCCGAGCCGATCCGGGCCACCGCGTACGCGCTCCAGTACGGACGCCCGGAGGTGGTGAGGCGGACGGGATCGGAGGGATAGATGAAGTCGTCGCTCTGCGCATCGTACTCGGCGCCGGCAAAGGAAGACTGGAATTCGACCGTGGTGCCGACGCGGAGATTGAGATTGCCGCGGAAGAGGGTGAGATCGGCGTAGAGATCCCCATCGGCGAGGATCTTCGGGAAACGGAGATCCCCCTCCGGCGGCAGGCTCACCAGGCCGCGAAGCTTCAACGTCAGGAAGCGATACGGGACCTGAAGCCGCAGATCGGCGCCGGTGAACGTGGTCTCGGGAAACGGGCTGCAGAGCGTCGGCGTGGTCCTGCGAAGGAATCCGAGCGCGGAGACGCGGAACGAATCGAGGCCGAGCTCCGCCCCCACTTCGGCGAGGAATGCCGTCCGGTCCTGCCGGAAGTAGTGCGTCGCGTCCAGCGGCGGCGCCACGCAGTCCGCCTGCGGCTCGGTCACCCGGATCGTCTGGCGAATCGAGGCGCGAAGGCCGACCAGCGGGCCGAGGGAGAAGGCCCCCTCGCCGAGCGCGATCACCGAGGTCGCCGTGCCGTCGCTGAGCAGTTTCACCGCCGGACGGAGCGAGACGAGGCTCCGTCCGTCCGAGGTCGTCCCGGTGTGAAGATCGAGCATCCCCCCCGCCTCCAGGCCGAAGGCGCCATTGGTGAGCTCTCCCCGCGCGCTCGCCTCGAACGTGGCGAACGGCAGCGGAAGGATCATCGCCACGCGCCCGCCGAACTGATCGAGCAGCGCGCTCCGCTCGGCGCCGTCGATCACCGCGAGGGTCTCGCCGTAGACCAGGCTCCGCTCCGCGTGCGTGTAGTAGAGATCCGCGTCGAAACGGGTGACGGTATCTCCCAGATCCACGCTCGGCCCGGGAGCTCGCCGGCCGGCCGAGTCACGACGCGCGGGATCGAGCGGCACGTTCAGGCTCGCGGAGTCGGAGCGCGTGGAATCCCCCTTCCCTCCTTCCAACGCGGGCCGCGGCGAGGTCCGCGCGTCGCGACGGACGCCGGGGAGCCACCGCGCCGAAAGGGTCACGTCGTGCCGGAGCTCGTGCTCGCCGAGCCTCGTGTCGTAGACCTCCATCAGGCTCCGGGTCAGGGAGCTGGTCGGGGTCAGGCCGCCGTTGAGGCCGCGCGTGCCGGAGCCGTAGATCTCGGTGAGCGAGAGGGAGAGATCGTTCGACGGGTTCCAGGTGAGCGCGCCGTGGATGGCGGTGTTGGAGATCTTCTGGTTCGGCATCTCCCCATCGCTCGGAATCCTCCGGAAGCCGAGGGAGAGATTTCCGGTCCGACCGATGTTCCGGTCGAAGAGAATATCCGCGCCGGTGGTGTTGTACGGCCCCTGGATGTACCAGAGCCGGACGTAGCTGCCGTCGACGGCGAACCGCGGCTGCACGAGGTTGACCGCCACCGTGGACTCCCCCGCCCCATGCACCACGGCGCGCGCGCCGGTGAGGATCTCGGCCCGCTCCATGAACTCCGTCGGATAGAGCTCCGGATCGTACCCCTGGGCATCGGCCGATGGAAGCGGCCGGCCGTTGTAGCTGAAGGAGACGTCCCCGGACGGACCGCCGGCGAACGAGAACGCTCGCACGCTCCCGGGCGCTCCCTGCGAGAGCGGGTAGGCCGGCAGGCTCTGGCGCAGCACGTCGAAGAGGGTGAAGTAACGGTAGTGGACGAGATCGCGCTTGGAGACGATGGCGGCATCGACATCGGCATCCCCCGGCAGTACGGTGCCGAGCGGGGCGCCGATCGGGCGGGCGATCGGCACCCGCGCGGTGTCGGCCGCGGGACGGGGGGCGGCGGCGGTCGTGTCGACGTGCGTGCTGTCCATCAGCTCGGGACGCTGCGCCTGGGCGCGCGCGTCGCCGGCCGTCAGGGCCAGTGCCGTCGCAACGAAAACGGCGTGACACAGAAACCGAGCTGTGACGCGCCGTCGGATGCCGTCGAGAATCATGGGGCCGATATTACGGCGAGGGGAGGAAGCGATGCAAGCTTCCTCCCCCGGCACGGATAGTCGAATATATCGAATCCGAATCGCGATCCCGTCGCGCGACGAGGCCCGAGGCCTCCAGTCGGCACGGTGCCTCCAGGCGGCGCGGTGCCTCCAAGCGGCGCGACGCTCAGCGGCCGTCGACCGCCGCGGAGGAGCGCGTCTGATGGAAGCGCTCGACCGACTCGGTGATGATCTTGTGGGCGTAGTTGACGTCCTCCCATCCCTGGAACTGCGTCACCTTCCCCTCGAGATCCTTGTACACCGAATAGAAGTACTCGATCTCGACGAGCTGATGCGGCTTCATGTGGTCGAGGCCGGTGTAGTGGTGGTAACGCCAGTCGTTGACCGCCACGGTAATGATCTTGTCGTCGAGCTGTCCGGCATCGATCATCCGCATCACCCCGATGGGACGGACCTCGATGAGGCACCCGGTGAACGTCGGCTCGTCGATCAGCACCAGCACGTCGAGGGGATCCCCATCGATGTAGAGGGTGTTCGGCACGAAGCCGTACGCGGTCGGGTAATGCATCGGCGAGGCGAGCACGCGATCGAGCTTGAAGCAGTTGTACTCCTCGCAGTACTCGTACTTGCTGCGCGAGCCGTGCGGGATCTCGATGATCGCGTTGAGCACATTCGGGAGGTTGGGTCCGGCCGGGATATCGATCAGGCGCATCGGAGCGTTGACAGGTTCCAACATTCGGTATTAGAGTGAATACGTGAATTCGACAGACATGGACGCAAAGATGTCCCCATGCCTTGTAGCAAGCTGTAAGTCGTTGTGACGCTCCCTCGGCACCGGCTTCGCTGGAATGCCGGAGCGTCGACGTGGGAGCGCCGGACGCCGCCGGGCGCGGAAAAACGAGCGGCGCGCGACCCGCCTACGCGGATCGCGCGCCGAATGTCAAGATCGCTTGATGGGAGATGCCGCGCCGGCCGGACGTCAGTCGGCCCGTTCGGGAAGATCCTCCGGCGCGCCATCGCCGGGGCGCTCGGTGTCGATGCGGAGCATTTCGGGAGGAGTATAGAGGCGGTTGGGAATCAGCAGGCGCTCCACCGGAACGTCGTTGATCAGATGCGACTCGATGATCTCATCGACGTCATCGACCGTGACGCCGCCGTACCAGACGGCATCCGGGTAGACCACCGCCACCACGCCGTATTTGCAGGCGTCGAGGCAGCCGGCCTTGTTGGCGCGCATCACGCCGCGGAGTCCCCGCTCCTTGAGCGCCACCTTGAAGCGGGCGTGCACCTCGGCGCCCCCCTTCTGCAGACAACAGCCGCGCGGATCGTCAGGATCGCGCTGATTCTGACAGATGAAAATATGCTTCTCGTATCGCACCGTGGACCATCCGATTCTGGTAATAAGGCATTCGGGCGTGCGTGCTCCCCGGAGCGGGAGCGTGCTCGGTTCTCACTCAATCCTTGTGGCAGGCCTGGCCATCGGCGATGATCAGTAGATCCCCCGCCCTGGTCCCCGCGTCGACGAACCGCTCATCCATCAGGTACTCGTAATCGCGCGTCAGATTATACAATCCGATCTTCTCCCAGTCGGGAGAGTAGTAGTCGATCTGGTCGGCGATCAGCGGCAGCGCCTGGGCCACCGTGTCGCCGAGCGAGATCTCCGCGCGCACGATCTGCCCGGAGAATCCCTTGCAGATCATCACGTGGATCCGCTCCTCGGCGCCGCCGGTCTCGGGCGCGGCGGGGGGCGCTCCGGCGGCCGCATCGGGCGCGCCGGGGCCGAGCCCGGTCAGATTTCTTTCGATCACCGCGATCATTTCGCTCGCTCCTTCAATGATGTCGCATACGCGGCGCGCACTCTTTCCGCCTCGCGGGTAAAGATCGGCTCGGCGATGTCGACGAACACGACCACAAAATCCTCATCCACGGTCGTCTTTTCAAAGTCATTAATCGCATAGGTGAGCGAGTTGGCATCGACGAGCGAGTCGCGTCCGGCCGCGCCGATCGATCGCAGCTCCAGATAGAGCCTCACCGAATCCCCCCTCGGCTCGACGCCGCCGACCAGCATCCGGTCGATGCCGACGTTGAAGAGCATCTGCTTCTCCTGCGGGAGCACCGGCACGTAATCGACCACTCCCTTCAGGCCGAACATGTTGTAGAGCCCCTCGCGCGCCTCGCGATCCAGCGGCACCAGCTCCGGGAAGTGCCGCACCGCGTACTCGGCCAGCGCCTTCAGCGTCTCCCGCGTCAGCCCCTCGCGACGGACCGAGAGCTGCTTCAACTGCGGCAGCTTCTCGATGGCGATGCCGCCGAGCAGCATGCTCTCGGTGGCCACCGGCTCCGTCTGCGTGTGGGGAGCGCCGAAATACTTGTCGAGCGACTTGCGGATCGCGTCGTACAGCGGCGGCCCGATCAGCATGGTGCCGGAGGAGTCGCGGAAGCGGATGAAGCTGAAGGAGAGATCCTTGTAGAGCACTTCCCGCGTCTTCGGATCGACGATGCTCAGATCGACGCCGAGCACCGAGCCGAAGCGGGCGATCTTGGTGACGATGGCGCCGTCGAGATGCAGCGAGGCGCCGATATCCTTCAGCGTCACCCCCGGCTCCCCCCGCTTCACCGCGGCCGCGGCGAGCGAGTCGCGATAGTTGAGCGTGACGTAGTCGGCGGCGGGGATCGAGTCGAGCGCGCGGCGGATCGCCTGGTCGACGAAGATCTCGGACGCCACCTTCACGCTGTCGTGCGCGGTGGAGCCGGCCAGCATCAGGCGCATCGGGCGCGAGAGCTTCCAGAAGCCGCGTCCGGCCGCGGCGCGCGCCGAATCGCCGAGCTGCGCCGCCGGCTCCTTCGCCTTGTCGTCACGGCCGCTCGCGCAGGAGAACAGCCCCACCAGCAGCGCCGCCGCCAGGAGCCAGAGCATGATCCGGTATCTCGAATTGGTCGTCATAGTCTCATCATCATCGAACAGTCATCCTCCCCATCTCGGGGCTTCGCGTCGGCGGGCTCGCGCGTGGCGCCTCGCGGATCGATATCACCAATAAGTCGTGGTCACGGTGACGGGACCGAACACCTCGGCCTGGCAGCTCGCGCGCTCGTTGGCGGCGAAGGCCTGGCGAATGATCAGTCGCGCCTCGACCGGCTCGGCCGGCGAGAGATGCTCGAGGCCGTCGAGCACCTGCATCTTGCACCAGGAGCAGATTCCCCATCCACCGCACGACTGCGCCACCGGGAGCCCGGCCGCGCGCGCCGCGTCGATCAGCGCCGTTCCCGGCTCCACCACGATCGAGCGTCCGGAGGGCTCGAAACGAACCCGGCACCCTCCCTCGATCCGGCCGTCATCACCGGCATCCTCCGGCGCCCCGTCATCGTCACCTTCTTCCTCGTCATCCGCATCATCGAAGCCGTCATCCTCCGTCGGCTCCTCCTCGGGCCAGCTCTCCCACTCCTCGTCGTGCCAGGGCATGCCGCGCCGATCAGTTTCCGGTGAAGATCGCCTTCATCACATGTCCGGCGATCGAGGGATTCTCCTTCAGGCGGCGGACCGAATAGCCGTACCAGTCCTTGCCGAACGGCACATAGACGCGGAGGCGGTGTCCCCCGGAGACCAGCTCGCGCCGCTTGGCGTCGCGGACGCCGAGGAGCATCTGGAACTCGTACTCGGCGCGGTCGAGCTTCCGCTCGGCGATCATCCGGCGCGCGCCGTCGATCAGCACGTCGTCGTGCGTGGCGATCCCCACGTAGCATTTGTGGTCGAAGATGATCCCGAGGCACTTCAGGTAGTTCTGCTGCACTTCCTCGCGTCCCTTGAAGGCGATCGATTCGGCCTCGACGTAAATCCCCTTGCAGAGCCGGAAGTGTCCCCCCTCGGCGGCCAGGGCGCGGATGTCGCTCTCGGTGCGGCGGAGATAGGCCTGGAGCACGATGCCGACACTCTTCGGAAACTCCGCGCGCACCCGACGGTAGAGCTCGATGGTCCGGTCGGTGTAGGGAGAGTTCTCCATGTCGATCCGGACGAAGTTGCCGAGCGAGGCGGCGCGCGCCACGATGCGGCGGAGATTCTGGTAGCAGAACTCCGTGTCGATATCGAGGCCGAGCGAGGTGAGCTTCACCGAGAGATTCGAGTCGACGTGGCGACGGGTGATCTCCTCCAGCACGTTGATCGACTGGTCGGTCTCATGCTTGGCAAGCTCCGAGCTCTTGACGAACTCGCCGAGCACGTCGATGGTCGCCATGGCCCCCTCCGAGTTGAGACGGGCGACGGTGTTCATCGCGTCGTTGAGGGTCTCGCCGGCGATATATCGCTTGGCGATCACGCGCACGAGCGGTTTGGGGGCGAACGGAAGAGCCGACGAGATGAGATTGTTGAAGAATGACATCGAAGGAGCGTATCGAAACTGAACGAGGTTACCAGGGAATGCCCCGCGCCTCAGCGCGCCGGGGAAAGCGTCGACCGCGAGGGCCGTGGACGAAGGTCGTATGAGCGAACGAGCGCGGCCGACCGAAGGCGCCCAGCCGGGAGCGGCCGATCGGAAGCGGCCGACCGGAAGCGGCCGACCGGAAGCGGCCATCAGGCCGCGATCATCAGGCGGCGGCCGGAGTCTCGGCGGCCACGACGGCGGACGCGCGGCGACGGAGCGCGAAGAAGATCACGCCGGCCACGGTCGCCAGCGAGGTCGCCAGCGTGATCCAGGTGCCGGTCGAGAGCGCTCCCGACTCGAAGCGCATCGTGACGGTGTGGCGTCCGGCCGGAACGGCCACGCCGCGCAGCGAGTAGTTCGCCGTCAGCAGCTCGGCCGGGGCGCCGTCGACCGACGCCTTCCAGGAGGGATACCAGATCTCGCTCAGCGTCAGCACGCCCGGCTTGTCGGTCGTGACGTCGACGGAGATCTCCGACGCATCGTACTTGGTGATCGAGGCGGTGCCGGTTCCGGTGCCGTCGGTCTTGATGCCGGGGTCCTTCTCCAGCAGCACGGTCCGCGCGAAGTCCACCGAGCCCTGGCGCATCGTATCGTACACCCGGGCCGAGTCGAGAACCTTCACGTCGTAGAGCATGCGGGCATGCGGGAACGCCGTCGGGCGCTCGGCCAGGCCGGCGCGGCCGCTGGCCGAATCGACCGAGAGCGCGTAGCGGATGTCGAGCAGATCGAACGCGCGGTCGAGCTCCGCGGCCGGCGGCACGCGACGCTTGAGCAGGAGCGGGTTGTACCCCTCGTAGAGCATGATGCCGCTGTACGGCCCCTGGTTGCGCGGCATCAGCATGCCGAGATCATTCCGCATCGAGACGCGGAAGATCTTCGACGGCGGGCGCGCCTTGAAGAAGTCGAATTGCGAATCGCTGGAGGCGTAGATCTGCTCCGGGCTCTGCGGCGAGGCGTTCTGTCCGTAGCCGAAGATGAACAGGTCGATGATCGCCAGCAACAGAAGCGCGCCGCCGGCGAGCGTGCCCGGCATCTTCCCCTTGATCGAGGCCCAGGCCACCAGCGCCGCGATCCCCCCGAGGAGCACGGCGGTCATGCCGGTGCCGCGCGTCGCCGAGATCACCTCCGACGGCACATCCCCGGAGGGAGTGCCGAACATGCCGGCCATCGCCAGCAGCCCCACCGCCACGATCACCCCACCGGTGATCAGCACAGTCTTGGCCAGCCGGTCCTCCCGCTCGTCGCCGCGGATCACCCGTTCCAGGCCGACGCCGGCCAGCAGCGCGCCGCCGAGCGACAGGTACATCGCAAGACGAGCCGGGCTTCGGAACGTGCCGAACAGCGGCAGCTTGCTCAGGATCGGATGGATGATGAAGCTATCTCCAAGGCCGTAGAGCAGCCCGAGCAGCCCCATGCCGGCCAGGAACCAGCGTAGCGGCCCGAGCTTTTCGGAGGCCACGCCGACCACCGCCAGCAGCAGCGCCACCACGCCGAAATAGACCGCCGTCTCCCAGTAGTAGTAGATCTCGCGCGGACGGTACCAGAAGCGCATCGACTCGTCCCCCTGCGCGTCGGAGACGCCGAAGATCTTCGGCGCGATCAGGGTGAAGATCTGCGCGGGGCCCATCTGCCCCTCGAGCGACTTTTCGTAGGACATGGTGGCGCGCTCGGAGAGCCCGGCCAGCTCCTGCGAGGGCATCAGCTGCACGGCGAAGATGCCGGCGCCGATCGCGATCGGCAGCGCCGCGGCCGCGAGCATCCCGACAAGCGAGCTTCCGCCGGCCCCCTCCTCGCTCCGAACCTGCCGGATGACGACGAAGAGCGTGAGGCAGAAGAGGAAGAAGATGATGTAGAGCGTCGTCTGCGGATGGCCGCTCAGCATCGTGACGCCGAGCACCAGGCCGGCCAGCAGCGAGTGGAGCCAGCTCCGCTCGGTGACGCCGCGATAAAAGAGATAGACGATCAGCGGGAACCACGCCAGGTGCTGCACCATGTTGAAGTGGATCATGTGCGCCACCAGGATGCCGCTCAGCCCGTAGGTGACGCCGGCGAAGGTGGCGCCCCAGGTGCCGGTGCCGATCCTGCGCGCCAGCAGGTAGGTTCCGAGCATCGCGATCAGGTAGTGGATCACGACGAAGAACTGGATCAGCCCGACGCCGAGATGCCCACCCGAGAGGAGATACATCAACTGGTTGAGGGGGTAGAAGTAGCCGATCTGAAGGTCGGCCACGAACGGCATCCCGTTGAAGGTGAAGGGGTTCCAGTAGGGCATGATGCCCGCGCTGAAGTTGCGCGCGGCGAACACCTCGTTCGGATAGGTGAACTCGGTGAAATCCTCCCAGAGAAACGCGCTGCCGGTGAGATGCCGCCAGAAGAAGGCGACGGTGACCAGGACCAGCAGGCCGATCGCAACGGCCGGAAGAAGCTCGATCACGCTCCGGGTCGGGCGCGCGGGGCGCGCCGAGCGCGTCCGGGTGGATTCGGCTCTCGTGTCGGTCCTACCCTGTTTTGCCATGATGTCCGCGAATGGTTCGAATGCAGGAATCGCGCCTCCCGGGCGCGATCGGAAAGAGGACGGCCCGCAAATATACGGCGCGGAGCGATCATCCGGGGACCCCTTCGCGCGGATCTCCCGACCCGATCCCCCGGCTGGATCCCGGGGCCGGACCCTTCGCTCCCCGGCCGGGGCGGCACCCCAGCCCCCACGCGGGCTCGGCCGTCGGAGCTCCCGATCGGGGTCGACGGCGGCGGATGATCGCCGCGAAGTTTTCACGTCGTTACCCGAGGGTCTCGCGCGGCACCCCCTCGACGCCGTAACTTCCCGGCTATGGTGATTCGCAAGGCAACATCATCCACGTCCTCCCCGGCGGCCCCGGCTCCCGTCGGGCCAAGCTCCGACACGTCCGGCTCCGCCTCTCCGATCCCCGGCTCCGCGTCCGGCTCGGCGACCTCGATCCTCGCCGCGGCCGTTCCGACCGTGAGCGAGTTCACCCGCATGGTCGCCGATACCATCGAGGGGCGCTTCGCCGAAGTGGTGGTGCAGGGGGAGATCTCCGGCTGGAACCGCGCCGCCAGCGGCCATACCTATTTCAACCTCCGCGACGACCGCGCCACGCTCTGCGCCGTCCTCTGGCGGAGCCGGTCGGTCCCCTTCCCGGTCAAGGACGGGATGAAGGTGATCGCCGCCGGACGTCTTACCCTCTACCCGCCGCGCGGCCAGTATCAGCTCGACTGCGAGTCGCTCCTGCCGATCGGCGCCGGCGAGCTGCAGCTGGCCTTCGAGCAGCTCAAGGCGCGGCTGCAGGCCGAGGGGCTCTTCGACGGCGCGCGCAAGAAGCCGCTGCCGGACCATCCCCGCCGCATCGGCGTGGTCACCTCCCGCACCGGCGCCGCCGTGCGCGATATCGTCACCACGCTCCGCCGGCGGATGCCGACGGTCGAGGTGGTGATTCGCCCCGCCCTGGTGCAGGGGAACGGCGCCGCCCAGGACGTGGCGCTGGCCATCCGCCAGTTCAACGAGCACGGCAAGGTCGATCTGCTGATCGTCGGACGCGGCGGCGGCTCGGCCGAGGATCTCTGGGCATTCAACGAGGAGGCCGTGGCCCGCGCCATCGCCGACTCGACCATCCCGGTGATCAGCGCCGTGGGCCACGAGATCGACTTCACCATCGCGGACTTCGTCGCCGACGTCCGCGCCGCCACGCCGACGGCCGCCGCCGAGCTGGCCGTGCGCGACCGCGGCGAGCTGGTCGGCTACCTGGTCGATGCCGAGGAGCGGTTGAACATGGAGATCGAGGAGAAGATCGCCGCCTGCCGGCAGGAGCTCTCCTCCCTGCTCAGAAGCCGCGGCTTCTCCCGTCCGCTCGACATGGTGATGGCCGCCGAGCAGCGGCTGGACGACCTGACGCACCGCTCCGGCATGGCGCTCCGCTCGGTGGTGGAACGGACGTCGCAGCGGCTGGAGATTCTTCGCTCGACGCTCGAGGCGCTCAATCCCGACAACGTGATCTCACGCGGCTACGCCTCGATCGAACGGGACGGCCGCCCGGTCCGCCGAATCGGCGACCTGGCCACCGACGATCTGGTCGAGATCTGCATGCGCGACGGCAAGCGGGAGGCCCGGATACTCCCGGAGAAGGACGAACCGACGAACAACGAATAGCCGAGAGGACAACGACAAGCATGGCATCGAACAAGAAGCAGAACGGGCTCAACGGACTTTTCGAGGAGCCGGCCGATCAGCAGCAGGGGAACTTCGAGCAGTCGCTCGACCGCCTCTCCAAGATCGTCGAGACGCTGGAGCGGGACGCCACCTCCCTGGCCGACGCGATGAAGCTCTACGAGGAAGGGGTGGTGCTGGCGCAGGCCTGTCGCAAGGAGCTCCAGAGCGCCGAGCTGAAGATCACCGAGCTGCGCGCCCGCGCCGAGGGCGGATATGAGGAAATTGAGAATGAAGAATTCTGAATGAAGAAATGGGGGCAGCACGCGCCGGTAGTGGCGGCGAGCGGGTCGGCTGTCGATGCGCCAGCACCGAGAGAGGATATGAGGAAATTGAGAATGAAGAATTCTGAATGAAGAAATGATGGGGTGTCCCGCGCCGGCAGTCGCGGCGAGCGGGTCGGCCGTCGATGCGCCAGCACCGAGGGCGGATATGAGGAAATTGAGAATGAAGAATTCTGAATGAAGAAATGATGGGGTATCCCGCGCCGGCAGTCGCGGCGAGCGGGTCGGCCGTCGATGCGCCAGCACCGAGAGAGGATATGAGGAAATTGAGAATGAAGAATTCTGAATGAAGAAATGATGGGGTGTCCCGTGCCGGCCATGATGGTGAGTGGCGAGAGTCGGCACGTATGCGCGCCATGAAACGCGCGGTGCTCGCCATCCGCCCGGTTCTGATCCTCACGCTCTCCGGAGACGCTCCATGACGTTCCGACGCCGACTCGGTCTGCTCCTACTTTCGGGCGCCACGCTGGCCGCCTGCGGCGGTGACGACTCGACCACGACGCGCGGGCTCGAGCGCGCCGGGGAACGGAAGCTCGAGGAGGCGCGCGCGACCTACATGAAGGTCAATCGAGCGCTCGGACCGTTTCTCACGGCAAAGACCTCCGATACGATCATGGTGAATGCCGCCATGGACATTGCCGATTCTATGGAGGCTGCGGTGCGCGAGTTTTTCGCCATCGAGTCGGAGCTCGACAGTCTCCGATACCATCAGGGCGTCGAGCGAGCTCAGGCCGACCCCGCGGCGTTTCGGCTACGGTACGCGGCCCTCGTGCGCCGGCTGGACGGGACGATTCATCGCTTCCCCCGGGTCGGCGTCCGCGCCGACGAGCTTCGCGCCATCTATCATTACCCGGAGCAGCCGCTCCCACACCGCCCCTCCCCGCTCGATTCCGGTGTGGTCTCGCGATAGCGCCCCGAGCACCCTCCGAATCTTCCCATCCATCCCCCTTCTCATCGCTCTCTTCGATTTCGTGGAAATTTCGCACATTCCGCCGACTTCCATCCGTCTCCTCCTGTAACGTTTCTTCACGACCCACGTGTACGGCCATTGGTCGGACCGGACGACGGCAACACGGAAGCAAACGGCGCTCGATTTGCTGTAGCTCGGCCCGAGGACCGGAGTGGCCGGTCGTCCGGACAGACCGCCGCTCCCCGTGACGATGGAATTCAGTGTCAACCATGAACATTTCAGGAGACGTAATCCCATGATCAGCAGAACGCACAGCGCACTCGCCATTCTGGCCCTGGCCGCCCTCACCGTTATCGGTTGCGGCAAAGAGGATGTGGCGGATCTGAAGGAAGACTGGACCAAGATGGAGGCCGACGTGCAGCAGAAGCTGACCGACGTCAAGAACCATCACAACGAGCTGATGACCAAGATGACCGCGCAGCCGGTGGCCAACTCGAGCGACACGACCGTGATCGCCGAGCGGAACGCCGTCGAGGAGACGCTCCGCCAGCACGAGAAGCAGATCGGCGAGATCGAGTCGACCCTGTCGACGACCGATGCCAGCCGCGCCGAGGCCGAGAAGGGAGGAAAGCGGGGCGATTACGAGGCCGCCTGGAATACCGCCAAGACCGATTACGAGGGAGCGATCGCCAAGCTCGACGAGCTCGATCGCCAGAACAAGGACCTCGAGTCGAAGATCGACGGCTGGGGCAAGCATGCGACCGTCGACACGACCGCGGCGATGCCGGAGGGAGACAAGGCGGACAAGGAGAAGGCCGAGGGAACCAAGAAGATGGACACCATCGGCTCCAACGACGGCGTCAAGAAGGCCGAGAAGAAGTCGGACGCCGGCAAGTAAGCCGCGCGTCGAGCTCGAATCCGAGAGCAAACGAACGAGGCCCGACCTCCGCGAAGGAAGTCGGGCCTCGTCATATCATCGCATCGGAATATATCCGGTCGGGATACTTCCGGTCGGGAGCTTATCCCTTCTTTTCCTTCTCCATCTCCCACTTCTCGGGGGAGCGCCAGACGCTGGAGAGCATCAGCTCGCGCATGAAGATGAACTCCTTCGGCAGGCGGTTGTAGAGCTTGGCGAAGAGGTCCTCGTGCAGCAGGATCTCCTTCTTCCAGTCCTCGCGGTTGACCGCCATGAGCTGCTGGTTGAAGGTCTCGCGGGAGAAGTCGAGGCCGGTCCAGTCGATATCCTCGTAGCGGGGCATCCAGCCGAGCGGGCTCTCCAGGGCGTAGCCGCGTCCCTTGACGCGCTCGACGATCCACTTGAGCACGCGCATGTTCTCGCCGAAGCCCGGCCAGAGGAACTTCCCTTCGGCGTTCTTGCGGAACCAGTTGACGGCGAAGATGCGCGGCGGGTTCTTGAGGGTGCGCCCCATCGCCAGCCAGTGGTTGAAGTAGTCGGCCATGTGATAGCCGATGAACGGAAGCATCGCGAACGGATCGCGGCGCACCTCGCCGACGTTGCCGGCGGCGGCGGCGGTCATCTCCGAGCCCATCGTGGCGGCCAGGTAGACGCCGAAGTTCCAGTTGACCGACTGATAGACCAGCGGCACCACGCTGTTGCGACGGCCGCCGAAGATGAACGCGCTGATCGGAACACCGGCCGGGTTCTCCCACTCCGGATCGATCGACGGGCACTGGCTGGCCGGCGAGGTGAATCGGGCATTCGGATGGGCGGCGGGGGTGCCGAGCTCCGGCGACCACTTGTTGCCGCGCCAGTCGGTGAGCCCCTCCGGCGGCGTATCGGTCATCCCTTCCCACCAGATGTCGCCATCGGCGGTGAGCGCCACGTTCGTGAAGATCGTGTTGGAGGCCAGGGTGGCCATCGCGTTCGGGTTCGACTTCACGTTCGTTCCCGGCGCCACGCCGAAGAAGCCGGCCTCCGGGTTGATCGCGTAGAGCTGCCCGTCGGCGCCCGGCTTGATCCAGGCGATGTCGTCACCGACGGTGGTCACCTTCCAGCCGGAGAACTCCTGCGGCGGGATCAGCATGGCGAAGTTGGTCTTGCCGCAGGCGCTCGGGAAGGCGGCGGCCACGTAGGTCTTCTCCCCCTCCGGATCCTCGACGCCCATGATCAGCATGTGCTCGGCGAGCCATCCCTCCTCGCAGGCCATCTTCGAGGCGATGCGAAGGGCGAAGCACTTCTTGCCGAGCAGCGCGTTGCCGCCGTAGCCGCTGCCGAACGACCAGATCGAGCGCTCCTCCGGGAAATGCACGATATACTTGGTCTGATTGCACGGCCACGAAACATCCTTCTGTCCCGGCTCCAGCGGCGCGCCGACCGAGTGGAGGCAGGGAACGAACTCGCCATCCTCCCCGAGCACGTCGTAGGCGGCCTTCCCCATCCGGGTCATGATCCGCATGTTCACGGCCACGTAGGCGGAGTCGGAGATCTCGACGCCGATGTGGGAGATCTTCGAACCGAGCGGACCCATGCTGAACGGCACCACGTACATCGTGCGTCCGCGCATGCAGCCGTTGAAGAGCCCCAGAAGGGTCTCCTTCATCTCGCGCGGGTGCACCCAGTTGTTGGTCGGCCCGGCGTCCTGCTGAGAGCGGCTGCAGATGAAGGTCCGATCCTCGACGCGCGCAACGTCGGTCGGGTCAGACCAGGCCAGATAGCTGTTCGGACGCTTCTGCTCGTTCAGCTTGATGAACGTGCCCGCGTCGACCAGCTGCTGGCAGAGCGCGTCGTATTCCTCCTGGGAACCGTCGCAGAAGTGGATGGCCTCCGGCTTGCAGAGATCCACCGCCTCCAGAATCCACGAGCGGAGATTCTGGTTGGTGATGTACTCGGGAAAGTTCACTTCCAGGTGATGACCGTTCTCGTTGAGCTCGGCCACTCCGGTCGCGACCTCCGCGCCAGCATACTCTTGGGTTTGGTCTTCAGATCTCATGCTACGATCCGTGTCTGGTATCTATGGAAGGATGTTGAACTACGCGATTTGACGCGACAGAGCCGCGAGGAGAGACAAAACTTCCGAAATCCCACGTCAGCAAGACGTAACAATGTAGAAAAGGGGATGAGATATCGTCTCTCATCCCCCTTCGATTCGTCGCTCGATCAGACGTCCAGATTCCGGACGTACCGGGCGTTGCGCTCGATGAACTGGCGGCGGGGCTCCACCGCGTCCCCCATCAGCGTCTCGAAGATGTGAGAGGCGGTCTGGGCGTTCTCGATCGTCACCAGTTGGAGCGTCCGGGTCTCCGGGTTCATCGTCGTGGCCCAGAGCTGATCCGGGTTCATCTCGCCGAGTCCCTTGAAGCGGCTGATGACGATGCCGTCCTTCGTCCTGGTGACCCCCTCATCCTCGCCGGCGGCCGGCTGCTCCTCCTCGTCGACTGCCTTGGCGCCGCGCGATCCCTCGCGCAGCCGGGCGATCACCTCGTCACGCTCGGCATCGTCGAAGGCATAGATCTCCTGCTTTCCCTTCTTCAGCTTGTACAGCGGCGGCATCGCCAGGTAGACCTTGCCGGCCTCGATCAGATCCCGCATGTAGTTGAAGAAGAGCGTCAGGATCAGCGTCCGGATGTGCGAGCCGTCGACATCGGCGTCGGCCATCAGGATCACCTTGCCGTAGCGTGCCTTGGAGACGTCGAGGGTCTCGCCGAAGCCGACGCCGAGCGCGGTGAAGATGGCGCGCACCTCCTCGTTCTCGAGCACCTTGTTCAGGCGCGCCTTCTGGACGTTGAGGATCTTGCCGCGCAGCGGCAGGATCGCCTGGGTGCGGCGGTCGCGGGCGCTCTTGGCCGATCCGCCGGCCGAGTCACCCTCGACCAGGAAGATCTCGCAATGCTCCGGATCCTCGATCGAGCAGTCGGCCAGCTTGCCCGGGAGGGTCGAGCTCTCCAGGGCGTTCTTGCGGCGGACCAGCTCGCGCGACTTCCGGGCGGCCTCGCGCGCCTCGGCGGCCGTGTAGACCTTCTCGATCACCGCGCGGGCGACCTTCGGGTTCTCCTCGATGTACTGCGCCAGCTCGTCGCCGAAGATCGAGCGGACGATCCCCTCGACCTCGCCGTTGCCGAGCTTGGTCTTGGTCTGTCCCTCGAACTGCGGCTCCGGCACCTTCACCGAGATCACGGCGGTAAGTCCCTCGCGGAAGTCGTCGCCGGTGAGGGAGATCTTGTCGCTCTTGAGGATCTTGTTCTTGGCCGCGTAGGCGTTCAGCGTGCGGGTCAGCGCCGAGCGGAAGCCGGAGACGTGGGTGCCTCCCTCCCGCGTGTTGATGTCGTTGACGTAGCTGAACACGTTCTCCGAGTAGCCGGAGTTGTACTGGAAGCAGATCTCCACCGAGACGTTCTCCCGCTCGCCGGTGATCATCACCGGCTTGACGATCGCGGTGCGCTGCTCGTCGATGTAGCGGACGAAGCCGGCCAGGCCGTCCTCGTAATGGAACACTTCCTTGAGTCCCTCCCCTTCGCGCTCGTCACTCATCGTGATGGTGATCTGCGGGTTGAGGAAGGCCAGCTCGCGCATGCGCTCGGCCAGCGTGTCCCAGCGATACTCGTTGCTCTTGAAGATCGTGTCGTCCGGCAGGAACCACTGCGTGGTGCCGGTGTCGGACTTCCGCTTGGTGGTGCCGGTCTCCTTGACCGGACCCTGCGGGATGCCGCGACGATACTCCTGCTGGAAGATCTTCCCTTCGCGTCTGATGGTGGTGATCATGTGCGACGAGAGCGCGTTGACCACCGAGACGCCGACGCCGTGGAGTCCGCCGGAGACCTTGTAGGTATCCTTGTCGAACTTGCCGCCGGCGTGGAGGATGGTCATGACCACTTCGAGGGTCGAGATCTTCTTGGTCGGGTGCATGCCGACCGGGATGCCGGAGCCGTTATCGGAGACCGAGATCGAGTTGTCCTTATGTATCGTGATGTCGATCGTGTCGCATCGACCGGCCAGCGCCTCGTCGATCGAGTTGTCGACCACCTCATAGACCAGATGGTGCAGTCCGCGGACGCCGACATCGCCGATATACATCGCCGGGCGCTTGCGCACCGCTTCGAGCCCCTCGAGAACCTTGATGCTCGATTCGGTGTAGTTGGTCGCCGTGCCGTTCCCCTCGGACTGTACTTTTTCGGAGACGTTATCCACGTGTTCCTCTCGTTTGGTTCAATTCGACAGTACTGTTGCTATGAGATATACATGACGTACAGGACCACGATTTCATCTTTTCGCGGCAATCCACATCGTCTAAAAACCGACGATTTCAGCGCAGAACGAGCTCTTTTATCAGCTCGGCGCCGAAATACTCATTTACTTTTCGGATGATCTCCTCGCGGCGCATCACCAGCTCGTTGCGCCAGACGGCGCTCTCGACCCGCACGAACATCCGCCCCTTGTCGATGGTCTCCACCTTGGCGTGCCGGGCCACGCTCTCGCCGACGATCTCCAGCCAATACTGGGGAATCGAGGTCTCGTGCAGCTTCTCCTCCAGGTTGTTCTGGCGGAGCCACTGCTGAATGATCGATCCTATCGAGTCTGCCATGTCTGGTTTCCGTTCGGGCACGTTCATCGGTTCATCGCGCCGGGCTCCCGGGGGTTGCCCGGGCCATGACGCATCCTGATTCGAGCTTCACCTTCGAGCTTCGCATTCGCGCATCGCATTCGCGCTTCGCATTCGAGCTTCACCTTCGAGCTTCGCATTCGCGCATCGCATTCGAGCATCGCATTCGCGCATCGCATTCGAGCATCGCATTCGAGCATCGCATTCGCGCATCGCATTCGCGCATCGCATTCGCGCCTCGCCGCTCGGGCCCCGTCGTTCGAGGATTCCCTATCGGCGGCGTATCTCATCTTCATCGGGAGCGTCCTCGCCGGAGTCGCGGAGCACCGGGGCCGGAGGAGCGTCCGGCTCGGCGGCAAGCCTCAGCTCGTCCGTGATCATATCATCCCCGGTCATCGCATCGCCCGGCATCGCATCGCCCACGATCGCTTCATCCACCATCGCTTCGCTCCCCGGCTCCTCGACCGACATCTCCTCGATCGCCGGCTCCCCGACCGTTGTCTCCTCCAGGGTCGTCTCCTCGGCGATCGCTCCCCCCTCCACCAGCACCACCTTGTCTCCCGGCAGCGCTCCCCGCTCTCTCAGGAAGGGAAGCAGATCGAGCGAGACCGCGGTGATGAACACCTGCGCCAGCTCGCGTGTCAGATCGTAGACCCGCTCGGCGCGGGTGGCATCGAGCTCGCCGAAGATGTCGTCGAGCAGGATGATCGGCGTCTCGGCGCACTGCCCGGCCAGGTAATGGAACTCGGCGATCTTCAGCCCGATCAGGAGTGTCTTGTGCTGCCCCTGGCTGGCCGATACCCGGACGTCGCCGCCGTTGATCTCCATCCGGAGGTCGTCGCGGTGCGCGCCGAAGAGGGTCGTCCCCCGCCGCTGCTCCTCGCTCCAGACCTGCCGCGATCGGAGCCAGAGCGCGTCCCGGTAGTCGTTGACGCTGGCCAGGGCCCCTTCCATCGCGTCGGGAGCATATCGTATCGCGACCTCATCGGCGCCGGTCGCCACGTCGCGCGCGGTGCGCTCGAAGATCGGCTCGAACTCCTCGACGAAGAGCGTCCGCTCGTGCATCAGATGCGCCGAGCGCTCGATCAGCCCTTCGTCCCACGGCTCGATCAGCGCGCGATCCACCGGACGTCCGGAGCGGCGAGAGTTGGCCAGGATCACGTTCCGCTGCTTCAGGATGCGGCGATACTGGATCAGATCCTCCAGATAGCGTCGCTTGGCCTGCGAGATCACCATGTCGAGGAACCGCCGCCGCTCCGACGGGGCTCCGGCGGTGATCGGCTTCAGGTCCGGCGAGAGGACCACCGTCGGGGCCGAGCCTATCACCTCGGCGGCGCTGGAGACGGCCGATCCGTCGAGCGTGATCGTCTTGCCGAGTCCCGATTCGTAGCGGACATCGATCCGGCGCGGGGCGCCGTAATCGCTCACCCCTTCCAGCCGCGCCTCGTATCCCTGCTCCCCCCGGCGGATCAGGTAGGCGTCCGGCGTGCCGACGAAGGAGCGGGTGAGGGTGCAGATCGCGATCGCCTCGAGGATCGTGGTCTTCCCCTGCCCGTTGAGCCCCGTGATGATATTCACGCCGTCGGCCACGTCGAGATTGGTGACCGCGTGATTGCGAATATTTCTGAAGAAGATCCGACGGACGCGCATCGAGAGAGTGCCGGAAGAAATCGCTTGTTGTCGTTGTCGGATGCTCGGGGGTGCGCGCCATCGGAGCGGAATCGGCGCCCTTCCCTCAGCGCCGTCTTCGCACTCGATGAATCGACACTTCGCTCTCATCGGCGGAGCTCACCGGCGCAAGCTGGACGATCACATAAATGTCCACGGAATCCCGAATATGCGTGCGTGCCGTCTTGAACCCCGGAAGGCTGACCTCGATCGTCCGATCGTTTCCCCCATCGCGAAGTATCTCGACGAGGTGGAACCTGCCTTTGCCCGAGGTTCTCGTCCTGCGTGGCGCCTCATCCGCGCCATCCCGGGAGATGGTGACCAGGGCCCCCGGAGCCGGCAGGAACCCGAGGCGGTGCCTCGGCAGCCATGGCGAGTACCATGCCCCCGTAGTCACCCAGCCATCGACGCTGAATGCCCCACGCCCACCGGATTCACGGATGAGAAACCAGCAGACGAACGCGGCGGCGATCCCGACGACCAGGGCCAGGATCGCCCCCCTCACCCTACGGATTCTCACGCATTCAGGCGGATCGGCATCAGGAGCATCAGCACGTCCTGGCCGTTGGCCTTGCCGTACGGCGTGATCAGCGACGGACGGAGCGGCGTCGAGAAGTCGAAGGCCACCTCGTCGGCGTCGATCCGGTCGAGCGCGTCGCGCATGAACTGCGAGTTGAAGCCGATCTCCAGCTCGTCGTTGCCGTAATCGCAGGCGATGTTCTCGTGCGCCTCGCCGCCGGTATCCAGATCCTCGGCCTGCACGCGCAGGGCATTGCCGCCCAGGCGGAGGCGGACCTGCCGGGTCTGCGTGTTCGAGTAGAGGCTCACCCGCTTGACGGTGCCGAGCAGCTCGTCGCGGCGGACGATCATCCGCTTGTCGTTGGCCTGCGGGATCACGCTCTCGTACGGCGGATAGTTCTCGTCGATCAGGCGCGCGGTGATCGTCGTGGTGCCGTCGGCCACGCGGACGTGGGTGGCGTTGGCCTCCAGCGTGATCTCCTCGGCGGTGAAGGCGCGGCCGGCGAGCTGGAGTGCCTTCGGCGGGACGATGATGTCGATCCCCTCGTTGATCTCGCCGGACATCTCGCGGTCGATGATGCGGACCAGACGGAAGCCGTCGGTGGCCACGGCGCGGACCTCCTCGGGGCGGAACTGGAAGAGGACGCCGGTCATCGCCGGGCGGAACTCATCGGCCGAGCAGGCGAAGATGGTCCGGTCGATCATGCCGACGAAGCGGCTGAGCGGCAGGCGCATCGAGACCTTTGGCTCGAACTTTGGGCGCTGCGGAAAATCCGAGGCCGGCAGTCCCGACAGGCGGTACTCGCCGCTGGAGGTATGCAGCACGACCCGCTTGCTGTTCTCGTCGACATCGACGCGGAGCTCCCCGCCGTCGAGCGCGCGGACCGTGTCGGTCAGGCGCTTGGCCGGGATCAGGATCGATCCGTTCCGCTGTCCGGCAACATCGATCCTCGTGGTGATCGTGATGTCCATGTCGGTCGCGGTGAGGCTGAGCGCGGAGCCTTCGAGCTCGAGGAGCACGTTCTCGAGCACCGGCATCGGCGAGCGCTGCGGCGTGGCGCTGGAGATACGGCCCAGGGCCTGCGCGAGATCCTTGACGGTAGCGGTAAATATCATGGAAGCTGGCCTCTAGGGTCTGAAGTCGGAGTTGGGTCGAACGGTTAGTCGTGTGAGAGGAACGCGGCACCGGCGCCGCGTCTGGTCGCCCGCGGAGAGCTCCCGTCCGTCGGAGCCGCTCGGGCCACCGGCAGCGGCCATCGGTGCGATGGCTCCGTGCCGGCCTTCGGCGCCGCTCCCCGAGCCCGGTCCCGACCATGGCGGGGACCGCGCGCGAGGGGCGCCGTGCAGCGTCCCAAAGTACGAAAATCGCCGTCCTCGACCAATGAAGAGTTATTACGGAGGATGGCACGAAAACGCCATTTTCAGGCTATTTTGCCGGGACCTTCCGGACAGCCGCCGGACGACGGGCGGTCCGACGGGCGGGCGGCCGAGGTTCGGCCGGGGATCGGAGCAGCAGCATGAATCACGACGAGAACGAAGCGAACGAACAGCCCCTGGTGATCACCGAGGTGCGGACGCAGAAACGGCGGGAAACCCGCCGCTCCATCTTCGTCAACGGCGAGTTTGCCTTCGGCGTCAGCGAGGAGATCTACGTCAAGTATGCCCTCTACACCGGCCGCGTCGTTACCCCGGAATTCATCGAGGAAGTGCTCCGGCAGGATGAGCTCTACCGCGCCAAAAGCTACGCGCTCCGCTACCTCACGCGCCGGATGCGGAGCGAACAGGAGATCGAGTCGAAGCTGAAGGAGAAGGGCTTTCCGCCGGAGACGGTGACCGAGACCGTGCGCTTCCTGGCCGAGTACAACCTGATCGACGACGAGGAGTTCGCCCGGATGTTCGTCAACGATCAGCTGCTCCGCCGCCCCGTGGGGCGCCGACGGCTGGACGCCGAGCTCCGTCGCAAGGGTATCGAGAAGGAATCCGCCGACCGGCTGCTCGAGGCGCGCCTGACCGACGACGAGGAGCTCAAGAACGCCATGGCCGCCGCCGAGAAGAAGGCGCCGAACATCCGCAAGGCCGATCCCCGCAAGTGGGAGCAGTCGATGGCAAACTTCCTGGCCGGACGCGGCTTCGGCTGGGGCGTGGTCGCAAAAGTGATCGAAACGTTCCGCCAGCGCCGCAAGGATGCCGGCGCCGCAACCGATGAACCGGAGATGGGCGATGACGCTTGACGACGACGACGAGCTCTGGATGAACGACGGAGAGGAGGAGACGCTGATCGCCCCCGAGGGGGAGATCACCTCGCTTCCCTACCCCTGCGCGGCCTGTGGCGAAGCGAACGAAACTGAGTTCGATCCGAGCGGCGGCCTCGAGCAGCAGTACACCGAGGACTGCCACGTCTGCTGCCGCCCGAATCTGCTCACCATCTCGGTCGATCCCGAAACGCGCGTGGTGACGCTCGCCAACGAACTGGAATACGACTGCTGAGCGCGCGGCGAATCTCGCGCGGCGAATTCTCGCGGGACGACATCTCGCGCCGCGATATTACCGCAGCACGTAGGCGGCGATGAGCCGCGTGGCCCCGCCGAGCATGGCGGCATTCAATGCCGAGGGAAGATCGCGGGAGCTGTGATAGGCGATGTTGCGCGGCGCCCGCCCGGCCCGCTTCCAGGGAGATGGGCTCTCCATCAGCAGCACCGTCGGCAGCCCGACGCGCTCGAAGGAATCGTTGTCGCTCCGGGAACAGGGCTCGAAGCGATCCGGAATGATGAGGCCGGTCCCGAGGTAGTCGTTGAGGTCACGCAGCTCGCCGGCGAGCCAGCGGGAGCGCGATCCGGCGAAGATCGGCAGGTAGGGCTCGCTCCCGTTGCCGGCGATCATGTCGAGCGCGATCACCCCCTTCACCGGCACCTTCCCCTCCACCAGCTCGGAGGCCATCCGCCTGCTTCCCAGGTGATGCCCGGCGTAGTCAGGATTCATCTCCTCGGCCTGCGTGGCGACGAAGAGGAGCGTGTAGCGGGGCGGGCCGGCCGCGTGGGCGGCGAGCCCGAGCACTTCCAGGAGCGCCGCCAGGCCGCTCGCGTCGTCGTCCGCGCCGGGTGCCCGCATGGTGTGCCAGTCACGCTTCCAGCCTGGATCGCGGCTCGCGGAGGCATCCAGGTGGGCGCAGAGCAGGAGCACCGAATCGCTCCTGCCGGGAACGCGGGCGATCACGTTGACCAGCGGGGCGCGGGCCCCAAGGCCGCGACGGAGAACGCGGAAGGTATCGAGTCGTACATCCCGGGTCTCGCGCAGCATCGTCCGTCGGAGATAGTCCACCGCCCACGCGTTCCCCGGCGTGAAGACCACGCGGGAGCGATGGCCGCCGGCCGCGGCGAGGGAATCGACATGAGCCATGAGCCTTGCGTCGAGGCCGCGTGGCCGCGCCTCCGGCGCCGACACCGGCTCGGATGGCGCCCCCGACTCCCGAGCCGGACGAGCGGCGAGTCCGGAGCCCTGCTCCATCCGCTCGCACGCGGCGAGCGCTCCGGCAAGGAGGATCGCGAACAGGATCATCACCACGTGATCGCGGCTCCTTGATCCACGGTATCCGTGCCGCGCGCGCTCGGAGCATGTCTCCGACGTCGCCCCATCTCCACGCCCGCTCACGATCTTCATCACCGGCATCCTCGCGCTCGCCATCTGCTCTCCCGAACCATGTGTCTGTCAACATCCGCCGCGTCCCGCGTCCGCAATCCCCGCGCCGAAGGAGGAATCACGCCATCGCCACCGGCATCGCCCACGCCATCGCCACGCGCATCAAGATCTTCCCTGTTCCGGAACCACCGCCACCGCATCCCCCTTGAGCCTGGAATCGCTTCTGTACGGCACCTTGCCGGAGGGGACGAGCTTCGAGGCCTCGATCAGATGCACATCCTGATCGTCGAAGTAGATATGGGGCTTGAACGCCTTGAGCACCCTCGACTTGTCGACGCCGCCGAGGAAGAACGCCTCGTCGACGTAGACGCCCCAGTGCCTGAGCGTCTTGATCACGCGAAGATCGGCCGGGCTGTTCCGGGCGGTCACCAGCGCGATCCGCACCGGCGAATACTCGACGCGCATCGGGAGGCGGTCCTGCAACCGCGCCAGCTTCTTCAGCAGCATTGCGTACGGCCCTTCCTTCAGCGGCACATCCTGGTTGGAGTCCTCGTTCCTGATGAACGCATCCAGCCCCTGGGTCTTGAACACCAGCTCGCTCTCGTCGTCGAAGAGCACCGCGTCGCCGTCGAAGGCGATCCGCACCTGCCCTTCCTCGATATCGGAGGCGCCGACCGGGCGCTCGGCGAGAATCGCGGTGGCGCAGGCACGGCTGTCGATCACCTTCTGCGCGTCCTCGATGCTCGTGGTCAGGAACAGGTCCACGTCGAACGCCTCCAGATAATCGACCACCGATTCGCCGGCGGTGAACGCGGAGCGGGAGATCGGCAGCCCGGCCGAGCGGATCGTCTTCAGCACGCGAAGTCCGGTCTCGGGGCTGTTCCTCGACATGATCACGACCTCCACCAGGGGGGATTCCTCCCCGCTCTCCTGGTAGCGGTTCAGCCCGAGCAGCGCCTTGACCAGCGGGAAGCCGGTCCCCGGCTCCAACTGAACATCCTCGCGCTCGAGCATGTAGTTCCGGTATGTCTCGATGGCCGAGTCCGGATCGGTGGCGGAGAGCTCGCGAAAGAGCCGGTCGGCCTCGGTGAGGTCGAAGAGCGCGGTGGCGGTGATGCCGACGACGAGCGTGTCCGATAAGTCCAGTGACATGGTATCCTCCGTTGGCGCGGTTCCCCCTGCTCCACCGCCGGTCGGACCCCGGCCGACGCATGGAGGCGCGTTCATCACAGTGCATTATCTCGGTCGTTCATCCCGACCGGCACCCGCTGACGTACCGATGCCGGAGCGACGGCCAGGAGACGACGGTCAGGAGACGATGTTCAGGACCGGCAGCAGCGGGAGCCGGAGGGAGCGCGCCTCGCCGACAAGCACGCCGGCGCAGTACTCTCCGTTCCACTCGCCGATCTCGACATCGACGATCGTGTTGGCCAGCGCCGGGTCGTACGGGACCTCGACGCGGATGTAGTTGTCGGACAGGCCGGTGGAGCGTCCCTGATGATCTGCCTCGAAGAGCACCGGCCGGATGGCGCCGCGGAAGCGGGAGGCGAAGAGTCCGCGCTTCTTCTCCGAGAGCGTTCTGAGCATCCGCGTGCGGGCGCGGCGCTCCTCCACCGGCACCACGCCCGGGAATCCGGCCGCCGGCGTGTTCTCCCGCTCGGAATAGGTGAAGACGTGGAAGTAGGCAACCGGAAGCGCGCTCAGAAAATCGTACGTCTCGCGGAAATGCTCCTCGGTCTCCCCCGGAAATCCGACGATCACGTCGACGCCAATCGCCGCGTCCGGCATCAGCGCGATGATCTTCTCCACGCGGTCGCGGTAGAGCGCGCTCCGGTAGCGACGACGCATCCTGCCGAGCATCTCGTCCGACCCGCTCTGCAGCGGAACATGGAAGTGAGGGAGCATCCGGTCGGAGGTGGCGGCAAGCTCCAGAATGCCGTCGGTGAGAAGGTTCGGCTCGATCGAGGAGATCTTCAGGCGCTCGAGCCCCGGCACGTCGTGGAGACGCCGGAGCAGATCGAGGAAGGTCTCCCCCCGTCCGCGCCCGAAGTCGCCGACGTTCACGCCGGTGATCACGATCTCGAGGTAACCGTTCTCCACCAGCGCGCGGGCCTGCTCGTGGGCGGCCTCGATCGGCTGGCTCCGGCTGCCGCCGCGCGCAAGCGGGATGGTGCAGAACGAGCAGCTGTAGTCGCAGCCATCCTGCACCTTCAGGAAGGCGCGGGTGCGCGCGTCGCCGGCGCTGTTGAACGCGGGACCGAACGACTCCTCCTCGAGGATATCACCGACCAGGACGCGCGGCACGTCGAGCTTCCGGAACGCGTCGTTCACCTCGAAGATCTTGAACTTCTCGGCCGAGCCGAGCACCAGGTCGACGCCATCGATCGAGGCGATCTCCTCCGGCTGTAGCTGCGCGTAGCAGCCGGTGACGATCACGAACGCGTCGGCGTTGCCGCGGAGCGCGCGGCGCACCACCTGGCGGCACTCGCGGTCGGCGTTCTCGGTCACCGTGCAGGAGTTGACCACCACCACGTCGGCCGGCGTGCCGAAGTCGACCACCTCGTAGCCCTCGCGGCGGAAGCGGTCGGCGATGGCGCTGGTCTCGGCGTAATTCAGCTTGCAACCGAGCGTGTAGAGCGCGACAGTCGGCGCGGCTCCGACTGTCGCGGCTCCGGCCGGCACATCGAACGGCGCTTCCGTCTGCGCTCCGGCCGGAGCGATGGAGATCGCGTCGGCCATGGTGCTATCCTGATTCATCATCATGTCGGGTTCGTTCATCGGGCGCCCGCGCGGCGCGGGCACGTTCATGTTGTCGTTCATCGATACTCTTCACCGGCCTCGACAGTCCAGGTTGCAATCACCCCGAGGCCGGCGCGATGCAAAACTGGCAAGGCAGTTGCCTTTCCCGTTTGCAGAGAGAAACGGCGACCGGCCACCGGCGCCATCTTCTCCGACGTCTTGCAATTAAACGATGACGGCGATTATACTATCAAGGTAGAGTGTACAACATCGGGAAGGAGATGCTTATGTGTGCGTTGAGTTTGGAATCCTTTCTCGGAGTCTATCGCGACTACGAGCTCACCCAATACCACATCCTCGATGAGATCAAGAAGGTCCGCGCCGACTTCTCTCACAACAGGATCTATCCCACCCTGTCGCAGCTGATCGACCTGTATCAGACGCTCAGGACGATCTCGCGGCGGAGCGAGGACCTCCGGAACGAGCTTCCGCAGCGGATCAAGGGGCTCGATCTGAAGGACAAGCGGATTCTCTTCGAGCCGATCTTCATCAGCCCCGGCAACATGAAGATGGTCGAGGACCTGATCAACTGGGCGCTGCCGCACATCCAGGAGGCGATCGAGGAAGGCCGAACCATTTTCGACTTTGTGGACGATCACCTGACCATGGAAGGGGTCGGGCTGATTCCCTCCTACATCGAGGAGGGGTATCTGCTGGTGCCGGAGCCGAAGCGGAACTTCCTTCACGTGATCCGCTACGAGATCTCGATCTATTCCGGTCCGACCGAGAGCTTCCGGAACCTGAAGACGACGGCGCTCAAGACGCTGCCGCTCGGCGACCTGGCCGCGACTCCCGCGGGGGTGAAGCTGGAGCTGATCGCCGAGCATCACGAGCTGCCGAATCCGGCCACCTATGTGATCGGCACCGACCTGGACTTTCCGTTCCAGGAGGCGATTCTTCCGGTCGCCAAGCGGAAGCTGCTGAGGCATCTCTCCTCGTAGCTCGGCTCCCAGCCGCGCGCTCCGCGATTGGAGATCTTCCGGCGTCGCTCTTGCGAGATATGGACAAATGCCGCTAACTTCATGGGCATTTGTCCCGACCGACCTCATGGGAAGTCTCAGGAGCTGAACATGTCACGACTCGAAAACTGGCTCGGCCATCCGACGACCGGTATCAGACTCGACACCGAGCTCGATGTGTCGAAGGCGATCAGAGCAGGTCTGCCGTACGAATGGGTCGCCATGATCTCCAAGCGCGCCAACCTCACGACGAACGAAATCGAACGGTTCATCGGATCCCGGCGCACGCTTCGTCGCCGGGGAGCCCGGCTGTCGGTCGAGGAATCGGATCGAATCGTGCGGATCGCGAGGATCTTCGCTCTCGCCGAGGATGTCTTCGCAAACGGCGAGCGAGCACAGACATGGCTGCGGCGTCCGAATCGCGCGCTCGACCATGAGCGTCCCCTGGAGCTGCTGGATACCGATAGCGGCGCCCGGGCGGTTGAGCAGGTGCTCGAACGGATCGCGCACGGAGTATACAGCTGACACGGAGTATCCCACCGATGACTGTCTGGCGCCTGGCCAAAGCACGGTACGCGGCACTCGATGGCGAAGGGGCGCGGCTCCACGGCGGCCGATGGAATTCCCCCGGCAACGCCGTCGTCTACACGTCGAGCACATTGTCGCTCGCGGTGCTCGAGCTGCTCGTGCATACCGATTCCGACATTCTGCCGGTGGATCTGATCGCGCTGGAAATCGGCATTCCCGACGGGGCTCAACCGGAGCAGCTTGGACGGCTTCCGTCCGAGTGGCGACGGATTCCCGCGCCGGACGCCTGTCCGGAGCTCGGTGACGAGTGGATCGAGTCCGGCCGCGGGCTGATCCTGGCCGTTCCGTCGGTCGTGGTGCCGATGGAGCTCAACTACCTCATCAATCCGAGCCACGAGTCGATGCGCGACGTGCGGGTGATCGCACGGCATGAGTTCGCGCTGGATCCGAGACTGACCGGCTGAACGGGCTCGCGTCATCATCGACGGCCCTACGAAAATCGCCGCATCCCCCGGAGAGCCCGGAGCATGCGGCGATTGCTGTTTTCATGATCCGCGCGACGGGGCACCGATTACTTGTCGGCCTCGCCCATCACCGGGTCGATCGAGCCGATCACGGCCACGACGTCGGAAACCATCTCCCCCTCGCTCATCGGGGTGAGCGACTGGAGATTGCAGAACGACGGGGCGCGGACCTTCATGCGCCAGGCGTGCCCGGTGCCGTCGGAAACGATGTAGAACCCGAGCTCTCCCTTCGGCGACTCGATCGCCGAGTAGATCTCCCCCGGCTCCGGGGAAACGCCGAAGTTGATGAGCATGAAGTCGTAGATCAGCTCCTCCATCTTCGTGTAGATCTCGCTCTTGCCAGGCAGGACATGCTTGGCGTCGTCGGCCATGGTCGGGCCGTCCGGGATCTTGGCCATGAGCTGGCGGACGATCTTGACCGACTCCTTCATCTCGGCGCCACGCACCAGGAAGCGGCCGAGGCAGTCGCCGTCGGTGCTGGTGATCACGTCGAAGTCGAGCTCGTCGTAGAGCAGGTAGGGCTCGTCGCGACGGACGTCGTGGGCGATGCCGGAGCCGCGGAGGCAGGCGCCGGTAAGCCCGAGCTGGATCGCCTGCTCGGCCGAGATGTAGCCGATGCCGGAGGTCCGCTCGATGAAGATGCGGTTCCGGTTGATCAGCGCCTCGAACTCGGCAAGGATGCCGGGGAACTCCTCGATGAAGGTCCGGATCATCGGCATGACCTCCGGACCGAAGTCGTTGGCCACGCCGCCGATGCGGGTGTAGCTGGTCGTGAAGCGGGCGCCGCAGATCTTCTCGAAGATATCGTAGAGCTTCTCGCGCTCGCGGATCGTCCAGAGAAAGAGGGTAACCGCGCCGACGTCCATGCCCATGGCGCCCATGGCCAGCAGGTGGCTGGAGATACGGGCGAGCTCGGAGATCATGGTCCGGATCCAGGCGGCGCGCGGCGTGATCTCGATGCCGGCGGCCTTCTCGACGGCCAGCGCGTAGGCCACGTTGTTCGACAGCGGCGAGAGGTAATCCAGCCGATCGGTGTGCGGGAGGAACTCGTGATACGTGATGTTCTCGGCGAGCTTCTCGTAGCCGCGATGGAGGTAACCGAGCTCGGGCACGCACTTCTCGATCGTCTCGCCGTCGAGACGGAGCAGAACGCGGAGCACGCCGTGGGTCGCCGGATGCTGCGGTCCCATGTTCAGGACCATCGTGTTCTCCAGCGGATCACGCCCCTCGAGGGTGATCGTGGTATCCTTGTCCAGGATACGGCTCAGGATCTTGCGCTGCCGAACGTCGTAGACACGCTCGAGCGTCGCGGTTGAGTTGATATTCATGCTCTCTCGGTAGTCAGAATGCTGATTGAGCGGCCACGACGCATCCCGGGAGGAGCCATCGCTCCCCTTTCGAACGCCGGGATCGCGCCCGGGGTCGGGACAGCCGGGGACGGGGGCGCGGCATCGGTCTCGGGAGCAAGCCCCCACCGGCCGGGCACCTGGAACGCGGGAGAGATCAGTCCCGCTCCGGCATCGGAAGCGATCCGGGAATTCCCATCATCGGGAAATCCTTCCGGAGCGGATAGAGCGCCTCCCCGGTGTTCGGATCCACGAAATCCTCCGGCATGTACATCCGGCGCAGGTCCGGATGGCCGTCGAAGACGATGCCGTGCATATCGTAGGCCTCACGCTCGTACCAGTTGGCCGATTCGTACAGCCCGGTGAGCGTGTCGACGTGCGGATGCCTCTCCTCGGTGAAGCACTTCACCCGAAGACGGAAGGCATTGTCGATCGACCAGAGATTGTACACCAGCTCGAAGCGCTCGCTCCGGCGATACCAGTCGACCGCGCAGACATCCTTCAACATGTTGAAGCGGAGCGACGGCTCGTCCTTCAAGAAGGTGATCACCTCGACGAGACGCTCCCTCGGTACCGTGACCGAGAGCTCGCCGCGATGCTCGACGACCGTGAAAAGCTCCTGGCCGAACTGCTCCACCAGCAGCGGGAGGACGGCCTGTTTGACTCGTTCAAGACGTTCAGATAGGTTCATGGCACCGCAAACTTACTCAAATCGCCGGAGCTGCAATTGTTTCTGAATCTATCCGACGATTCGGATCGGGAAAAAGTTCTCCACGAACGTGACGAAATGCGAACCGGCATCCCGATTCCCCCGTTCCGGGGAAGGACGCCGGCATTCGTCGGTCGCGCGAAGGTTGATACTCGAGACGACGACACGCGGGAAAAGAGCGAGATCCGACGGAGCGGATTCCGAGCGCTCAGAGCTTTCCGGAGTACTCCCGGAGGAAGCGCTTCTCCTCCTCGGTCAGGGAGTTGTAGCTCTTCTCGCTGATCCGTTCGAGGATCGAGTTCAGACGCTCCTCGTCGGTCATCTCCCGGCTGGAGGCTTTCTGAAACGGAATCCTGATGCGCGTCGGCTGCTGCGCCGTGGCGCGGCGCGGCGCGGCCGTCGGAGCCGGTCCCCCACCGGTGGAGCGGACCCGCTCGGCCATCCGCT
Organism: Bacteroidota bacterium; assembly: GCA_048498995.1. Taxonomy (GTDB): domain Bacteria; phylum Bacteroidota; class Ignavibacteria; order OLB7; family OLB7; genus JBEHWX01. The sequence continues at coordinate 7,783 of JBEHWX010000033.1, read as the reverse complement.
CCACCGAGCGGATCTGACGGAGCAGGAAGGTGTATTTCTGATAACGGGCGTGGAAGTAGACGCCGCCGAGCAGCAGCCCGAAGCCGCCGTCGGTGAAGAAGCCCATCACCGGTGCCCCCTCGGCCCGCCACGCGTAGAGCGCCCAGAAGAGGATCACGCCGGAGAAGAACGCCAGCAGGCTCCAGCTCCTGACGGTGAAGAAGAGCAGCCGCGTCTCGCTCTGCGGGAACAGATAGACGAACCCAACGAGCACGAAGAGCGCGATGTTCACCGGCCCGTGCAGCACCGGCGAGGCCTGACCGAAGAAGACCAGCGAGTGCATCAGGCCGACGACCGCGGTGATCACCAGCAGCAGCATCCCGAAGCGGCGCGTGCCGAGCATCCCCTCCACTTCCTCGGCCGGCGCCGAGAAGACGATGCTCCCGAGGATCAGTCCCATGATATCGGGCGTGGCCGGGTAGCTCAGAAGTCGCCAGAGCTCGAATCCCGGATAGATGGAGCTGGGAGAAAGCGCAAGGAATCTGAGGAGCGGCCCCGCGAGCTGGAAGAGCGCCAGAACGAAGAGCGCCAGTATTCCGTACAGGATTTTTCGGGAGAGCGAAGAGGCGGACATGGACATCACATCGAAAGTAGTTCAGCGCATACGTCGCTGGAGAATGTAGACAACGAGAACGCGTTTTGCAATGCTCGGAGCGCACTCGCCCGCCCCCCGATGCGGCCGCGTGCTCCCCCCTCATGCTCATTGCAGTTCCATGCCATCACGACCATCGCTCGGGCCGACAAGACAAGCCGCGCCACGATCCCCCGCGCCGCGATCGGTCACGCTCGTCATTCCCCGCCAGGGCATTCCTCAGAGGATGCGGAGGTGCTCCAGAAAGCTCCGGAGCGACTCCGGCTCCAGAAGGATCGTCAGCGCCAGCCCGGTGAGCGCGCCGCCGAGGTGCGCCTCGTGGCCGATGTTGTCGCGCCGGCGGCGCATCGCGTAGATCGAGTAGCCGACGTAGAGGAACGCGAAGAGGATGGCCGGTATCGGAAAGAGGAAGAAGACCTGCAGCGTCGACAGCGGATTGAACAGACAGTAGGAGAAGACCACGCCGGAGACGGCGCCGGAGGCGCCGATGGCGACGTACGACGGATCGTCCCGATACTTGACGAGCGGGTAGATGTTGCCGACCAGCAGGCTGGCGACGTAGACGATCAGGAAGAAGTCGCTCCCGAGGAACCATGCCTCCAGGTGGGGCCCGAAGAAGAAGAGCGTCAGCATGTTGAACAGCAGGTGGGAGACGTCGCCGTGGATGAACCCGGCGGTGACCACCTGATGATACTGGCGGTGGCGCACCATCTGGTACGGCTCGAGTGCCATGTACTCCCAGATCCTGGGATAGATGAACGCCAGAACGCTCAGGATCACGTTCAGGATGATGAGAGAGAAGGAGGCGGGTGCTATCGACATGTCCATGTCCGAATATACGAACCCGCCCGATCGAGTCCCCCGCGCCGTCGCGGCAAAGGCCCCCAAATCCCGCCCGAATCGACACAATTAGAAACCATCCCCGCGAAAAAACCTCTTGGAGCGACCCTCCCCGGAAGCGTATGTTTGTGCTCCTTCTCGCGGACATCGCCCCTCTGCCCGACGCGGCGATACCTCGACAAGGTCAGGTAGCTCAGTTGGTAGAGCAATGGACTGAAAATCCATGTGTCGGGGGTTCGACTCCCTCCCTGACCACAGCATACGATTCGGCGTGTAGCGCAGCCCGGTAGCGCACTTCGTTCGGGACGAAGGGGTCGCAGGTTCAAATCCTGCCACGCCGACTCACAGATCAGACCAGCTCTTGCCTCGCGGCACAGAGCTGGTCTGCGTTTGTGCCCTCTCCGTCGCCGGAGAGCCGTCCCCGGAGAGATGCGCGGCGTCCGGTTCCGATGCCCCCGGAGGCGCGCCACACCTTCCATTCCCGACCCGGAGCACCGCTCCATCTCGAGATCGCGCCCATGCCGACCCGATCCTCTTCCGCCAGCCCCGCGCACGCCCCGGCCGTTACCGCGACCGGCATGATCCTCCCTCCCCGACTTCGCCGCGGAGAGTGCATCGGCGTGATAGCGCCGAGCTCGCCCCAGCGTGATGACGAGCGCCTGAAGGCGGGCATCCGCTACTTCGAATCGCTCGGCTATCCGGTCAAGCTCGGGCGCAGCCTCTGGAACCGCCATGGCTACCTCGCCGGCACCGACGAGGAGCGCCTGGCCGATCTGAACGAGATGATCCGCGATCCCGAGGTCCGCCTGATCGTGGGGGGGCGTGGCGGCTACGGCATGACCCGCATCCTCGATCGCGTCGACTACCGCGCGCTTGCCCGCTCGCCGAAGATCATCGCCGGCTTCAGCGACCTGACCGCGCTCGGCTGCGCGATCCTCCGCAAGTGCCGCGTGGTGAACTTCTCCGGCGCCATGCCGGGCGTCGACTTCTGGGAGACCGGCGCGCTCGACCCGCTGGCCGAGGAGAGCTTCTGGCGCGTGGTCACCTCGCCGCGTCCGCTCGGCGCGATTCCGAGCGACGAGGCGCATCCGCTTGAGGGGCTCAGGCCGGGGAAGGCGGAGGGATGGCTTCTCTGCGGCAACCTCACCCTTCTTGCCACGATCACCGGCACCCCCTTCCTCCCCCGCCCGGACGGCGCGATACTGCTGATCGAGGAGATCGGCGAGGAGGTCTACCGCGTGGACCGGCTGATGTCGCAGCTCCGTCTCTCCGGCATGCTCGGACGCATCGCCGGACTTGCCTACGGCGCGTTCACCGGCACCGATCCGCGCCGGGTCTCGGTCGATCCGCTTCCGCTGGAGGAGGTGCTCGCCGAGTACACCGAGATCGCCGCGGTGCCGACCGTGGGGGGCATCCCCTACGGCCACATCAAGCGGAAGCTGACGCTCCCGGCCGGCGTGCTCGCGCGGATCGACGGCGCGCGCGGCACCATGCGCATCCTCGAAGGGGGCGTTGCCTGATTGGTGCGGGGGCCTCGTGAGGAGGGAGCATCAGCGAGTCTCGCAAACGAACAGGGCCCGCATGTCGATGGCGACATGCGGGCCCTTCGGTTTTCACGCGGCGGGAGATCGAGGAACGATCACGCCTTCATGCGCGCTCCCTCATCCTCCACCGTGAAGATCCACGCGGCGATCTTGCCGATCGGCATCGACTGGAATCCCTCCCAGTAATCGCGCGAGAAGTTGTAGCGGCTCGACGTGTCGTCGATCGGCGCGCGCTCTGCTTCCTCCTTGATCCGGGCAAGGCGCTCCTGCCAGGTACGGAAGTTCTCGGCGCGAAGATCGATCCAGCCGGCGCCGGCCCAGGAGCCGACCGCCTCGTCGTCGCACGGCAGCTCCCAGTCGCCGCGGAACGGCGGGATCTTGACCGTCTCGCCGCGCAGCAGCGTGCTTCCATCTCCCATCAGGATCGGGATGCCGATCGAGATGGCGCGGCTGCGGAGGTCGCGGTTGACGCGCACGAGCGCGTCGGCGGCCGTCGAGAGCGCTTGCGGATCGGCGTCGATCACGCCGTCGATCGAGCCGCCGATCATGCCGAGGATGTGCGCCTCGAACAGGAGCTTCGACAGACGGGGCGGGCCGAGCATCTCGAAGGCGACCGAGGCGGTCTCCGAGCTCTTCTCGAGTCCGGCCAGGCGCTCGACGGCGCGCTCGCGGAGGTATCCGCCACGATAGGTCGGACCGTAGACGGCGCTGTCGAGGGCGTTGATCACGTCGTGTCCGGAGTTGCCGCCGCGGAGCTCCTGGATCACGGCGTCGGCGATCTCCTCGGGGGTGATCATCTCCATCTGTCCGAGGGAGCTGATCGCCTCGAACTCGCCGCGGGAGAAGATGCCGTTCTCGCCGGTGTCGATGAAGGGGGCCTTCAGGTTCTCGCCGGTCGGGGTGGCGCAGCCGCTCTCCTTGAGGCGGAGCGTCTGGCCGAGGCGGATGCCGGACTCCGGCGGGCAGTCGACCAGCGGGATCGGGCGTCCGCGGCGGAGCACCTCACCGTGGGCGATCCGCTTCCAGGCGATCGTCGCGGTCGGCTTGATCTCCTTGATCACCGGACCGTCCGGGGTGCGGGCCATCAGGAACAGGAGGAGCGTGTGGGCGCCGGCCACGGAGCTCTTGCTCAGCAGCACGCGCGACGGGCGCTCCTCGGAGTGGGTGTAGGGGATGTTCAGTCCCATGCCGCCGGTGCCGGCGGTGCCGATCTTGATGTACATCGAGGAGCCGGCATCCGTGAGCCCCTTGTAGAGGATCTGGATGTGGCGGATCAGCTGCGGCACGTAGAGGGTGGCCAGCAGCCGCTCGACCGTCTCGCTGTCGAGCTCGCCGCGATCGAGCTGCTTGAGCACGCCGCGGGCGGAGCCGAAGATATCCTGATAGGCGATGGCGGTCGCGGTGTTGATGCAGTCGATCACCGCGTCGGGGCGGTGCTCGCTCAGGAGGCGATAGAGCGCGTTGGCCTGCAGGTGCTCCTCGGCCAGCTCGTCGATGATATCCTCGATGAAGCGGCGGCGCTCGGCCGGGTTGGAGAGGATCTCCTCCCGCTGGCGCTCGCGGTCATCGAAGCGTCCGAAGATGTTCCCCCACCACGGCACGAGGGTGATCGCGGCATCCGACGGGATCTCCCGTTGGAACTCCTCGACGGCGGCCCGTGCTTCCGACTCGTTCAGAGAGGTAATGATGATGCGGCTCGGCCGCTGGGCAATGAGACGTCGGCACACCGAGGAGCCGACGAGCCCCCATCCACCCAGGACGAGAACTGTCTTTCCGGCAATGTCCATGAACTACTGGAGAATGTCGAGTGTCACGAAAGAGGGAGAGGCGCCGGGGGCGGGCTCCGGATGGTCCGACTCCGGGAGGAGCCGAAAGGTCCATGCGAGCGGGCCGGCCCCAGCCGGCCCCGAAGATGCCCACCGGCATGGAACAGCCCGCGAACTTACCGAAATCCCCCGGCCCGACCAATCGCCCCGCTTCGGTTCTCCGCTTCGGTTCTCCGCATCTACGCTACGCTCCCTGGCTTCCCGCCGGCACAGTTCGATCCCCACGTCGGTGCCGGGTCGCCGGAATCGTGCGCGGCGTGAAAATTCCCGGAGAGGAATGCCGGTTTCGTTTGTCTTACCTACTGAAGGGGCGCGGCCGACATCGTCGGCGCGTCGTCTCCCCGACCCCGCCTCGGGGAGGTTCCGAGCGACGGAGCGTCCCGACCATCATCCGACGTCGCCGTGGCGGCGCACGGGCGGCCGGGCGGCGCGAGGGCCGGCGGGCCATCCGACGAAGTGGTGATGAGATAACCGACCGCCGGCGGTAACAAATCGCCCGCAGAGGCATACTTTAAGGTCGCCCGATCATGTCGTCCGCCAACAAAACGGCGGGGCGACACGTTGGACATGCGTAAAGTGCGAGCTATATTCTTGGTCTATTACGAAATGGTCAACGTCCCCTAGTTCATCTCTCTATAGGAGTTCCACAAATGGGCTTTTTGAAACTCACTGCAGTTGCATCCGCCGCGCTGCTGTTGAGCGGCACGGCTCATGGCCAGACGAGCAAGACGTCGCGCCCCGTGCCGAAGCAGCCGCAGACTCCGGTCGAGTCGTCGGCTGTGACGAATCCCAACGGCCATCCGCTGCTCAAGCCGGCCTCGGCCGCTCCCCTGACGCTCCGTAACGGCGCCAAGCCGACGGGACTTTCGGGATTCTACGACTACCAGTCGAACGGCATGAGCCCGGGATGGGTCTGGGTCGACCGGACCAATCCGCAGAATATCTTCACCACCTACATGCTCTCGCTGCAGGCGGGTGACTCGGTGGTGATCAGCGTCAACCGTCGCGTCGGCGTGGCCCGATCGACCGACGGCGGCAACACCTGGACGGCGACGAAGGACATCATCGGCCGTCGTCTCGGCTTCCCGTACATCGGCGCCACGCAGGACTTCATCCTGGTCGCCGCGCACGGCAACGCGCAGAACGAAGGCGTTCAGACCGAGGTGCTCGCCTCGGACAAGGCCGAGATCTCCTTCACCCCGGTGCAGACCTATCCGCGCGCCTCGGTCTCCGACCGTACCGGTGACGACGGCGCCGGCGTGATCTGGCCGGCGATGGTCGCCGATCCGAAGAACCCGGGCAAGATCGCCCTGATCGCCTCGCTCAGCCCGGCCCAGGGCGAGACCCAGGCTCCGCTGCACTACTCCTCCTCGGCGATCACCGAGGCCCTTCCGGCGTGGCATGCCTTCAGCGACTCGATGGCCACCAAGACCTCCGGCGGCAACTACGTGATTGCCTCCTCGGCCAGCGGCAACAAGATGGGCATCGTCTACAACAACATCGATCAGGACATCGACGTCCGCGGTCTCTACTACACCGAGAGCACCGACGGCGGCAACTCCTGGGCAACCCCGACGCGCATCTTCGCCAACGACCCGAACGTCGAGGAGTTCGACAATCGCAACGGCGATCCGGACACGCTTCAGGGAGGCTCGAACATGGACCTGATCTTCGCCGGCGAGACGCCGCACGTCGTCTTCAGCACGACCGTCAACGGCTTGTTCGTCTCCGAGGCGATCTATCACTGGGACGGAGCCAACGGCATGCAGCGCATCGCCCGTGAGGACTCGGTCAACGGCATCGGTCAGATCACCTCGCCGGCGATCTCCGGTCTGCTGACCAAGACCCAGCCGAACATGCAGGGCATCGACTACCCGACGCTGGCCGCCTCGGCCGACGGGAAGAACGTGCTGGTGGTGTTCCAGGCCAATGCCCAGTTCACCTCCGAGGACAACGCGACCTACGTCGCCAGCGAGGACGGCTTCTCCTACTATCGCCTCTGGGCGGTCGGCTCGGCCGACGGCGGCAAGAAGTTCACGCAGCCGTTCATGATCCAGGACTTCGCCGGCGAGGGAGACAGCGCCAGCATCGAGTATCCGTCGCTCGACGAGATGCTCCGCGGCAGCGCCGAGACCGGCTACAAGTACTCGCTCGCCTTCCAGGCTCGTCGCCACCCGGGCATGTATGCCTTCACCGTGGCCGACGTCGATCCGGATCCGGGCGTGACCCAGCCGGCCGATGCGGGGCCCACCGAGGAAGTGTTCCAGTACTTCCAGACCGGCACGCTTCCGTCGCTGACGGTCGGCGTGGATCGTGAGCAGGCCGAGTTCGCCAGCAAGGCGGCCCTCTCCTGCTTCCCGAACCCGGCCTCCTCGAACGTGACGCTGCGCTACACCCTGCCGACCTCCGGCAAGGTGGACGTGAAGATCTTCAACACGCTCGGTGTTGAAGTGGCCGCTCCGGTCGTCGGCGCCAACGGCTATGCCGGCGGCTACTCGATCTCGGCCGACGTGAGCACGCTTCCGGCCGGTGCCTACCGCGTGGTCCTCACGCAGAACGGCCTGTCGATGTCCAAGACGCTCAACGTCATCCGCTGATAACGCGCCGATGCCGTCGAGGCATCACGCGTCAACGCTTCGGAAGGCCCGTCGGCTCGCGCCGCGCGGGCCTTCCTCGTTTCCGTCCCGGGCGAATCCGAGCTCCCGATCAGGCATCGAGGCGCGACCGGCGCAATGAATGGCAGGCACAGCTCTTCAATGTTTGGCGTGAGACAGGGATGCCCGGTACGGGGCGGCCCGGAAGCGCCACCGGCATCGCGCCGAAACCATGGCGCACGCTAAAGACGTGCGCCTACCGCCGTGCGCCTACCGCCGTGCGCCTACCGCCGTGCGCCTACCGCCGTGCGCCTACCGCCGTGCGCCTACCGCCGTGCGCCTACCGCC
>JBEHWX010000032.1:0-57486 GCA_048498995.1 Bacteroidota bacterium | reverse complement strand
GTCGGCGCATCCGGTGTGTCGGCGCATCCGGTGTGTCGGCGCATCCGGTGTGTCGGCGCATCCGGTGTGTCGGCGCATCCGGTGTGTCGGCGCATCCGGGCGAGTTTCGGCGACGCGTTCTCCGGCACCCGCGGCTCAGAGCGTCGTGGCGCCGAGCACCTTGCCAGAGACGTTGCCGACCTTGAGCTTTCTGAGTCCGTCGACATGGAACCGGATGAACGAGGTGAGCGAATCCTGCAGCTCGGACGCGGCCGGGCTCATGCTCTGATCGAGCATCGCCGCATCCTCCGCCTCGATCCGGCACAGCCGCCTGAGCAGCTCGAAGGCCGGGGCGCCGAGGGCGCGATATGCCACAGTTTCCCGATGCTCCGCGCAGAGTGGTGCGCCGATGGTGAGACTGTATGCGACACTCGACCTGGTGACGGCGACCGGCTCATCGCAGATGCCGCATTCCTCGGTCTTGATGGCGTATCCGAGCAGCATCGACAGCCGGATCATGAACCAGACGACCACGCATGTCTCGTTGACATCGGGAAGGTTCAGCGCCCTGAGGGCGTCGACGAGCGCCTCGAACATCGGCTCGCTCCGGTCCTCGTCGTGCATCACGGCGTTGACCAGCTCGATCATCGCGTATCCGGCGCTCATGCGTTCCAGACTTTCGGTTAGACGCCCGTACCTCTCGATCGGTTCCGCGGCCGAGAGGTTTTCCAGTTCCCTCCCCTCCTTTCGGTAGATCACCGCCGAGACGTGCGACATCGGCTGCAGCGCCGAGCCGAATTTGCTCTTGGCCTGGATGGCCCCGCGAGCGATCGCGCTGATCTTGCCGAACTCACGGGTATAGAAGGTCACGATCTTGCTCGACTCGCGGAATCGCCGCGTCTGCAGCACGATCGCATCGGTCTTGACGATCACTTATCGACGGCTCCGACGGTTCGGCCGACGTCCGGCGCGCAGACGGATCGGCTGGAGTTTGGGGGAATTCTGGCGAACGATGTATGGGGTCGCGAACAGAGCAAGCGCGAGGATCATGAAGAGTGCGATAGCCATGATTGTACGTGTCCTGTATGAGTTTCACTCGGCCGTCAAGCGGTTCCGAACAGAGGGAATCGGTCTATGTACGACGGTCGATCCAATGGTCTAGTTTACGACAGCGGATGCTATTCTCAACTAACGGAACGGGGACGATTTCGCCCGATCCCGGACCCGACGCCCTCCCCGATCCCGATGCCGCAAGGAACGAAAAACCGCTGAATCCTGAAAGATTCCGCCCGTTCATTCCCCCGCCGGCGCGGCAGTCGACCGGGCCGACACCAGCCGGGCTTCCGGCCGGGCTTCCGGCCGCCATCGAATGCTCCGGAGGCTTCCGGCCCCGGACGGGATCCGGCGACGGTCGGGCTTTCCCGCGAGCCTCCGCGTCCCGAGATCCTATCTCTCCCTCCTATCACTCGGCCGGGGCCGCCGCGGGCCGTTCACCCGTCACCCTGTCCGGGCAACACCGTCGGCGACCATTTCCGGATGAGACGACGACAAAGAAGAGATGTTTCCGTGAAGAGCGGATGAACGAAGAATCCTATCTTCGCGCATGTGCAATAACGGAAACCGCTGACCGCGGAGAGGCATCGGCCATGTCAACAGATCAGACGACACCGCTGAAGCTCACGCTCAAGGAGCTGGTGGACCACTACGAGGGATTCCTCCGCGAGTGCGAGCGGAAGAGCCCCGAGACACGTGGCACCTACCAGCGCGCGCTCCGCGATTTCATCAAATGGTTCCCGGTCGATAAACGCTTCCACTTCCGCGTCCGGGACGTCGAGCGCTACAAGCGCCACCTGGTCGAGGTCAAGGGGCTTCAGAACGTCTCGGTGGCCACCTACATGACAGCCCTGCGCCGCTTCTGCCAGTACCTGATCGACATCGGGGTGCTCGAGGGAAACCCGGCCGCGAAGGTCGTCGGGGGGCAGCGACCGGATCGCCACTCCCGCACCTTTCTCACCTACGACGAAGTCGACAGCCTATTCGCCGCCATCGATATCTCCGATCTCCAGGGAGCGCGCGATCTGGCGATCATCCGGTTGATGCTCGGCTGCGCGCTCTCCGAGCGGGAGCTGATCCTGGCCGACATCGGCGACATCGGCCGCGACGAGAACGGGGCGCCGAGCATCCGCGTGCAGGGAAAGGGACGCAGCGTGAAGGATGAATCGGTGGCGATGCCGCCGGAGGCCCTCGACGCCGTCGAGAGCTATCTGCGCCGGAGCGCGCCAGAGGGGGCGAACAACACAACCCAACGGAAGAAGCTCCCCGCGGACGCTCCCCTGTTCATCAGCCTGAGCAACCGCACCGCCGGCCAGCGGATGACCGCCCGCGGGCTGCGCGAGGCGGTGACGCGCTGGCTCCGCGAGAGCGGCGTCAAGGGGGATCGCGACCGGCGGCTCACCCCCTTCTCCCTGCGTCATACCGCCGGGCTGATCATGGTCGACCGTGGCGCCTCCATCGAGGAGCTGATGCACAGAATGAGGATCGAATGGGAGCCGACCGCGCAGCTCTACTTCAAGCTCCGCGGAACGTCCGGCCGTCCCAGACCTTCAGGTACTTCATCGACGGAATAGTGAACGATGGTGACGATCGTCGTCTCTACCGAGGAACATACGCTCCGGAACCTGAACGAGGCGGAGCTGCGCGAGATTCTCGCCACGGACCTTCATGCGGATCAGACGGTCTGGGTGGATCTTCAGAACCCGACGGAACAGGAAGAGGATCTCTACCTCAAGGAGATCTTCCACTTCCATCCGCTGGCGATTCTCGACTGCCGGCGTGAGCGGATCTCGCCGAACCGCGGCGACCATCTGCCGAAGGTCGAGGATTACGGCAGCTACCTCTTCTCGATCATCAACCCGATCGAGCTGGTCGGCCCGGAGGGGGAAACCGCCGGGCCGGGGGTGGAGGTCTCCGAGATGTCGCTGGAGACGCGTCAGCTCAACGTCTTCCTCGGCGCCCGCTACATCGTCACGCATCACTACGAGCCCTCCGGGGCGATCTCCCAGGCGCTTGCCTCCTGCTCGAAGAACCCGAAGATCGTCGGCCGCGGCCCCGACTATCTCTACCACATCATGCTGGACGACATCGTCGACCAGTTCACGCCGATCCTCGACGCCTACGACGACGTGATCGACCGGCTGGAGGATGAGATCTTCGACAACCCGACGCGCGACACGCTGTTGAAGATCTTGAACATGAAGCGACAGATCTTCCGGCTCAGGAGGATCACGACCTATCAGCGGGAGATGGTCTTCCGTCTGTCGCGCGGCGAGTACGCGCTGATCAGCGAGCAGGAGATCGCCTACTACCGGAACGTGTTCGACCATCTGGTGCGCGCGGCGGACCTGACCGAATCCTACCGCGACGTGCTCACCGGGATGCTGGACGCCTATCTGTCGATGGCCTCCAACAAGATGAACGAGATCGTGAAGGTGCTCACGATCATCTCCACCTTTTTCCTCCCCCTCACCTTCATCGCCGGGGTGTACGGAATGAACTTCGTGCACATGCCGGAGCTCCACTGGCGCTACGGCTATCTGTTCGTCTGGGGTCTGATGATCGGGGTCTCGGTGGTGATGTACATCTACTTCAGGAAGCGCCGGTGGTTGTAGCCGGCATCCGTCCTGGGCGTATGTCCCTGGATGGCCGTCGACGGCATCGCGAGGGGTTCGCCCGACCCGGCAAAAAACGATGAATGTAGTCTGCCGCCTACTCGATATTTTGCGGCCCCACAGGCATAGATCGATTCATTACCCGGAGTTCAATACCGTATGAAACGCAGTCTCTCGACGTCGCTCCCCGTACTTGCACTGGCCGCGCTGATGATCGGTTGCGGAGGCAAGGAGGAGAACAAGCCGGTTACCGTCTCGGAGTACAAGGAGTACAGCGATCCGGTGCTGAAGTTCGGCGTGAGCTACCCGGCCGACTGGGCGCAGGGTATCCAGCCCGGCAGCCGCGCGGTCTTCTACTCCTCGAAGGAGGTCGCCGACGGTTTCAGCACGTTCCAGCCCAACAACCAGCGTGGCGCCAAGATCGATGTCGGCGGCATGAAGGGGGGCACCGAGGCGATGAACGCTGATATCGCGAACCTGAAGGGAATGTTCACCGATCAGAGCGTGCTGAAGGCTCCGGAGCAGACCACGCTCGCCGGCATGCCGGCCACGAAGATCAGCTACAGCTTCGACGTGGAGGATACCAAGTTCACCGCCGAGCGCTACTACGTGATCAAGGATAGCGTGGTCACCTACCTGGAGACCGCGGTGATCGGCAACTACGACAACTACAAGCCGGTCTTCGAGAAGGTCATGGCCTCGTTCAAGCCGGGCGCCGCCCAGACGGCCGCCCCCGCGACCGCGGCCCCGGGCGATACCTCCGCCGCCGCTCCGAAGGACTCGGCGCTGGTCGAGCCGCCGTCGGCCAACCTGAAGCCGTATGCCGGCCCGCACTTCTCGATCAATTACCCGGACAACTTCGACCCGAGCACCGGCGGCGGACGCGGCCTGGTCTCCTCGGTCACGTTCAGCGGCGCGCGGAACGATTCCTACTTCCGCGTCGACGAGATGGACATCAAGGGCTCGAAGGATCTGTCGCTGGACAAGGCGGTCGATCAGGTGAAGGGAAGCTACGGCGGCAAGGCTCCGGCCTCGGCCACGGTCGGCGGACAGAAGGCGGCGATGTTCAACTACTCCGGCGGCAAGGATGTCTCCAGCCGCGCCTACTTCGTGATGGCCAACGGCAAGCTCTTCCGCATCACGCTCAACTGGTTCACGCCGCAGCAGAGCCTCTATCTGCCGGCCTTCGAGAAGTCGCTGGCGACCTTCTCGGCCAAGTAACGTCACGCCGCGAATCGTATACATGAACGAAGGGGATGCGCCCGCCGCGCATCCCCTTCGTCCGTTTTCAGGCCGTCCCTTGATCGTCCGGATCGTGCGCGCCATATTGGCCCCATACCCCGCAACGCCTCTCCGAACGCACTTCCGGAGTAGATGGCCATGCGACAACTGATCACGCATCTCGGCGCCCGACTCGGCGCTCGGCTCGGCGCCCGACTCGGCGCGGACCTGCTCCACCTGATCGCGCCGGCGCTCTGTCCCGGCTGCGACGAGCTCCTCGAACCGGGCGAGCATGGCTACTGCGGCGCCTGCCGCGCATCGCTCGAGCCGGCTCCCTACCCTCGCGATCTCTTCAACGATCTGGTGGCGCACACCTCCGCCGACGGCCTGGCATTGAGCGCGATCGGCGCGCTCTACCGCTTCGAGCGGGGCGCGCCGGTGCAGCGGCTGATCCACGCCCTGAAGTACCGCGGCTGCATGGCGCTCGGCGCGGAGCTCGGCGGCGAGCTCGGGCGCGCGCTGAGGGTCTTCTCCGAGTTCGACGGCGTGGATCTGGTGCTGCCGGTGCCGCTGCATGCCGCGCGCCGGCGGGAGCGCGGCTACAACCAGGCGGAGACGATCGCGGCCGGGATCGCCAGAGTGCTCGACGTGCCGATGGACGCGCGGCTGCTGGCGCGCACGCGCCACACCGGAACGCAGACCACGCTCGGCGCCGATGCGCGCCGCGTCAACGTGCTCGGGGCCTTCCGTGCCACGGCGGCCCTCGCCGGCGCCCACCTCCTCCTCTGCGACGATGTCTGCACCACCGGAGCGACGCTCAACGCCTGCGCCGAGGTGCTGCTTGCCGCCGGCGCCGCCTCCGTCCGCGCCGCGACCGTCGCGAAAGATGATCCGTGAGATGCGTGGGTCGCATCGCCGGCGGTGACGGACTTATTCCACCCGAAGCGGGATGGCGTGGACCTCGCCGTTGTACGAGACCCGCGCGAAGTAGAGCCCGGGAGCGAGGTCCGTCGGCGCATCCAGCGCCAGTCGACGCGCACCCGCGTCGAGCCACATCACCTGCCTCTCGGCGACGGGGCGCCCCAGTTGATCGATCAGCGCCAGTTCCACCATCGAGGCGGCCGCGAGCGAAAGCTCGAGCTCCGCCCGCGCTCCCGAGGCGAGCGGGTTCGGAAACAGACGAAGTCCGGAGAGCCTTTCCCGTTCGAGCGGCACGCGCGCCGGGGCCGGTGGGAGCGTATCCCGGAAGAGCATTACGTCGCCGTTGTTGGTCACCGCGACCGCGCGATCCGGCACCGGATAGGCCACTCCCATGAACTGCGGCAGAGAGTTGATGATCAGCCCGGAATCATCCTGAATCCACGTTACCCCTCCATCGTTCGTGCGAAGAAGCTTGCCGACCTGCCCCACCGCGATGCCGTGCAGCGTGTCGGCGAACATCACGTCGTTCAGGCCGAAGATCGGCTCGATCTCCCGGTTGAGCTGCTCGCTCCAGCTCCGGCCGCCGTCGGTTGACCGATAGATGATATCCCGCTGCTGGTCGCCGACGCCGTTCGACTCCGATCCGACAGCCCATCCATGGAGAGTATCGACGAAGTGCATCCGACGACAATGCTCCGGCCCCGGGAACATGCTCCAGGAGCGACCACTGTCGTCAGATCTGAGAATTCGTGCACCGTAGGTCGGCCAGGATGACAGAGCCAGAATGATGTGCGGAGCCGGCCGCACGATGTCGTCGGCACCAAGAGGCGTATTTAATATCGAATCCGGAAGCGTGACCCGCTGCCACGTTGCTCCACCATCGCTGGTCGTCAGAAATGCTTTGGGCGGTGCTGAATAGACGCCGAGCAGGCTGTCGTACATCGAAACGCAGGTGCCCCATGCCACCGTTTCCACGACCCTCGTCAGTTTCCAGGTCTCCCCCCCGTCGGTCGAACGCATCAGCAGTCCGCTATCGCAGGCGACGAGACAGAGCTTCCGCGTCGGGAATGATATCCTGAAGAAGAGCGGATTGAAGAACGAGGAGTCGACGAACAGCTGTCCCCAGCTATATCCACCATCGCTGCTCATTCTGATCGTGTTTCGATATCCCTGGAACCGCGCCGCGGCCAGCATGTACATCGAGTCACAGGCGGCGATGTCGTCGTAGTGGTCGTTGAACAGACCGCCGGTACGCACCCACCGCACCGGGTGCTCCTGCGCCATCAGAGACATGGCACCGGGCATCGTCAGAAGCAGAAGTACCAGAATGATCGTTGCCATGCTCCCGCCATGCTTCATGAGCCTTCGTGTGATGATTACCATGCGATGGTGAGCCCTCCGGTTGCGATGATCCGTCCGTCCTGTTCGATGGAGTAAAAATAGGCCCCATTGGCGAGGCCCGAGAGATCCAGGGGAATCGTCCCGACGACTCCGTTCAACTCGGACTCGACCCTGCGGACCGTGAGGCCGCTTACATCACGCAGAAATGCGATCACAACGCCAGGATGCAGAAGATTGCCGGCGGTGACGGACTTACTCCACCCGAAGCGGGATGGCGTGGACCTCGCCGTTGTACGAGACCCGCGCGAAGTAGAGCCCGGGAGCGAGGTCAGCCGGCGCATCCAGCGCCAATCGACGCGCACCCGCGTCGAGCCACATCCCATGCCTCCCGGCGACGGGACGCCCCAGTTGATCGATCAGCCCCAGCTCCACCATCGAGGCGGCCCCGAGCGTGAGCTCGAGCTCCGCCCGCGCTCCCGAGGCGAGCGGGTTCGGAGAGAGGCGGAGTCCGGAGAGCCTTTCCCGTTCGAGCGGCACGCGCGCCGGGGCTGGTGGGAGCGTATCCCGGAAGAGCATCACGTCGCCGTTGTTGGTCACCGCCACCGCGCGATCCGGCACCGGATAGGCCACTCCCATGAACTGCGGTAGAGAGTTGATGATCAGCCCGGAATCATCCTGAATCCACGTTACTCCTCCATCGTTGGTGCGAAGAAGCTTGCCGACCTGCCCCACCGCGATGCCGTGCAGCGTGTCGGCGAACATCACTTCGTTCAGGCCGAAGATCGGCTCGATCTCCCGGTTGAGCTGCTCGCTCCAGCTCCGGCCGCCGTCGGTTGACCGATAGATGATATCCCGCTGCTGGTCGCCGACGCCGTTCGACTCCGATCCGACAGCCCATCCATGGAGAGTGTCGACGAAGTGCATCCGACGACAATTCTCCGGCCCCGGAAACATGCTCCACGATCGGCCAGCATCCTCGGAACGAAAAACCCGTGTACCGAACATGTAATAGGCCGCAATGGCGAGAATAATGTCGGGCGCGGGACGGAGAACCTGATAGATCGCGAGTGGGGTCGAAAGGATCGTATCGGGCAATGTCAGCCGTTTCCAGTTTTCGCCGCCGTCGGTCGTTGCAAACACCGCTTTCGGCGGAGCCGAATAGACGCCGAGCAGACTGTCGTACATCGACACACAAGTACCATAGGCGATCGATTGGACGATCGAGGAAAGCTTCCACGTCTCCCCACCGTCGGTCGAGCGCATCAATCGCCCGCTGTCGCAGGCGACGAGACAGAGGCTCCGCGTCGGGAACGCTACACGAAAAAAGAGCGGATTGAAGAATGAGGAGTCGATGAACAGCTGTCGCCAGCTATATCCACCATCGCTGCTCATTCTGATCGTGTTTCGATATCCCTGGAACCGCGCGGCGGCCAGCATGTACATCGAGTCACAGGCGGCGATGTGATCGTAGTGGTCGTTGAACAGCCCCCCGGTACGCACCCATCGCACCGGGTGCTCCTGCGCCATCAGGGAAACAGCCCCAGGCATCGTCAGAAGCAGAAGTGCCAGAATAACCGATGCCATGCTCCCGCAATGCACCATGAGCCTTCGTGTGATGGTTACCATGCGATGGTGAGCCCTCCGGTAGCGATGATCCGTCCGTCCTGTTCGACGGAGTAAAAATAGGCCCCATTGGCAAGGCCCGTGAGATCCAGGGGAATCGTCCCGACGACTCCGTTCAACTCGGACTCGACTCTGCGGACCGTGACGCCACTGACATCACGCAGAAATGCGATCACAACGCCAGAATGCGGAAGGTTGACCGGGAGCGAGGTGGACCAGCGCGCGGGGTTCGGAATTGGGGCGCCGCTCGAAGCGCTGACACCCGCACGGCCGGCGCTCGGAGCCTCGAGCCGCGACGATTTCGGGAAATAGTCGGGGAGCTCGATGCCCCCGCAGGCGATGACGCATGGAGGTGAACATACATACGGCGCGGGGGCCTCAGTTCCGATCATGGAATAGGACCGACGAAAACTGGAATCGAGGCAAACGCGATACATTGCCATGCAACAGCTCGGCGAGCAGGAGAGCATCGCCGGGTGCTGGAACAGCATCTCGTCACGATTCCAACAGGTCGCGGTCGAGATCCGCCAGTTGACAGAGCAAGTACCAAAAACTACCGGCTCGAACCCCATCGGATTTTCGAGCAACATCTTCCGCGTGCATTCGCGGATGATGTCCTCGACGCTGCAGGAATCCTCGCAGCCGGGATTGTTCCTGTCCTTCTCGATACCGATCAGATAAATATCCTGATACTTGCCATCGCATGCCTTGCGCTTCCGGTACCAGATCCCCACCCTACAGAGATGCGATCCGCATTGGATATTGGTGAAATGCCCGATAAGACTCGGCTCCCACGGAGTGTCGAAGCAATCGGGGGTGCAGGGCTCGAGCGGTTGCGCGTGGAGTCGGAGCGCGGCCACGGCGAAGAGCATGGCGAGCAGGATCATTCGCCTCATTGGAATACCTCGGTCTCGAACATGTGATGGAAGCTCCCTCCGTGGTCAAGGGAGAGGAAATGTACCGACGCGCCAGGCCATTCATGCACGAATTTCCCGCGCGCAAACGCACGGTGATCAACCCGCGCTGAAGGCGGGGCCGGCGTCCGTGGGTGGGTCGGACGCGGCAAAGATATCCAATACGATACTCCAGCGCAACATGGTCGAGATATTTTCCTGAAGCCGCCGTCGCGGAACATGCCCCCGAAACGACGATCGCGTCCGGGCTCCCTCGTGGGCTCCCGGACGCGATCGCATCCGTCCGTGACGTGCTTGCCGGCTCGGCTTACTTCGACAGCAGAAGCTTCCGGGTCTCGATCATCGAGCCGCTGCGAAGCTGGTAGAAGTACATGCCGCTGCCGAGATCGGTGCCGTCGAAGACCACCGCGTGATCTCCGGCCGACATCTCCTCGTCCACCAGACGGCGCACCTCGTTGCCGGAGACGTCGAACACGCGGAGCGTGGTGTGTCCCGGCTGGCCGAGATTGAAGTGGATCAGCGTCGTCGGGTTGAAGGGGTTCGGATAGTTCTGCGCCAGCTCGATCCGCCCCTCATCCTTCCCCTTCTTCGCCTTGGTATCCTTGGCGGTGCTCCACTGAGCGTAGTTCGGGGAGGCATTCAGGCCGGCCATGCCGAACTCGCCGACCACGTGCAGCATGCCGTTGGCCAGCGTGACGGCGCGCACCGTGTTGTCCACGCCGCTGCCGAGCGTCTTCCAGCTATTGCTCGCCGTGCTCCAGCGGATGATGCGGTTCACGCTGTCGGCGCCAGCGGTCCTGAAGAGCCCCGCGAAGTAGACATTGCCGCCGTTGGCCGCCATCGAGTAGACGATCGGATAGGGTCCGCCGCTGAGCCCGCCGCCCAGCTCCGACCACTGGCTGGTTGTCGGATTGTAGGAAGCCGCGCGAAGCGCCCGGGCACCGCCGGCCGAGACGAAATCACCTCCCACGAAGAGCTGTCCCTCGGTGAATGCCAGCGCATACACCGCCCCGTCGACTCCCTGGCCGAGCGACGACCAGGTCCCGTTGGCGTAACGGGCGACGTTGTTGGCATCGGCTCCGCCCGCGGTGGTGAATCGGCCGCCGGCGTACAGCTCTCCGCCCGGCCCGAACTCCAGCGCGTAGACGATATTGAAGCTCGTGGAGCTGGGCCCGTCGCCGAGATTGCGCCACGTTCCGTTCGCCCGGTTATACACGGCGACATTGACCGCCGCGATCGTGTCGGCGATCGTGAACCTTCCGCCGACATAGATCTCATCCCCCCTCACCTTCAGGGAGTAGACCCCTGAATATGTCCCGCCGCCGACGCCACTTCCGTCGCCGAACGAGGACCAGGTCTTGTTGGTGAGATTGAAGCGGGCGATGTTGACCGCGTTTGTCCCCTCGACCGAGGAGAAGCGCCCCCCCACGAAGAGCTCATCGCCGCTGATGGCCAGGGCGAAGACCGATCCGGCGGTGAGGCCGATCGTGGTCCATCCCCTCCCATTCCACTTGGCGATACTCCCCTGACCGTAGGCATTGGCCGGCCGGCCGATGTAGATATCGTTGCCGTTGACGAGCACGGCGTAGACGTTGCCGGTCTCGAAGCGCTCCTGGCCGATCGCCGACCACTTGCGCCCATCCCAAAGCGCCAGACGATTGGCGCCGATGCGGCCGGCGGTCCGGAACGCGCCGGCGGCGTAGAGAGTGTTGTTGACCGAGACCAGGGCATTGACAGGTCCGGAGACGCCGTTGCCACCGTTGCTGGCCATCGGCTCGAACGCGGTGTTGCCGGAGGCTCCGTTCCACAACACCACGTTGTTGGCGGCCACCGCGGCCGGCGACATCGTGGCCGGGAATGCCGAGCGGAAGACGCCACCGACGTAAAGAACCGATCCGGACGCGGCAAGCGCGCGCACCACGCCGGCCGTTTTGCCGGCCGCCGGAGCATCCGAATACATCCCCGCCTGTCCGAGCGCGGCCGTGAAGCCTCCCCAGGTGCTGGTCGATGTGTTGAAGGTGGCCAGGTTGACATCCGGGTACCCGTCGGCGCTGAATTCTCCGCCGGCGGTGATCGCGCCCTTGTAGAAGGCGAGCGCGTTCACATAGCCTCGAACGCCGGTCCCGAGCGCGTTCCAGGTGGAGGCTCCGATGTCCCAGCGCGCGACGCTGCCGGCGGAAATCGTGCCCGCGCGGGAGAAGTTGCCGCCGATGTACAGATCGGTGTTGGTCGTCGCCATGGAATAGACCTCGCCGTCGACACCGTCGGTTCCGCTGCCGAGCGGACTCCAGCGCGAGGCCCTGGCATCCCACTGCGCGATCGACCTGGCGTTCTGATCGCCGGCGCGGGTGAAGTTTCCACCGACGTAGAGGATACCGCGGCTGAGCGCGAGCGCCCCGACGTAGACCGTCGAAGGTCCAGTGATGCCGGCGCCGAGCGCGCTCCAGCTTCCGTTCGACTTCAGGTAGCGGGCCACGCGGCTTGCCGGCACTCCGCCGGCGTTCGTGAACTCGCCGCCGACGTAGAGCGTATCGCCGCTGACCACCATCGCGTAGGCGTTGGCATCCACCCCGTTGTTGTCGCCGGAGCCGAGCGCCGTCCAGGCCTTGCCGTCCCAGCGCGCCACGTGGTTGGCCTTCACGCCGCCGATCGCGGTGAAGCTGCCGGCCACGTAGATGTCGCTGCCGATGACCGCCACGGCGAAGATGTCTCCGTCGGTCGAGGCCTGATTCGGACCGAACAACTGCTGCCAGTTCTCGTCACCGGTGGTCGGGAGCAGCGACGATTCCTGCTCGCCGGTCACCCCGCCGAGCTCGGCCGCCATGTCGAATCGTGATGTGGAGACCTGTCCGGTACCCGGCATCGCCAGGCGAGCGGAGGGCATCACGGGAGGACGAGCCTGCTGCGCCGCCGTCGGGTTCCCGCCGGCCAGGAGCATGCCGACCAGGAGGAGCACGCCGGGCCCTCCCCGCCGCACGGAGCGGGCCACGCGAGCTGCGTAAGCGAACACACGAGAAGTCATACGCACTTCCTTGGTTGATGTATTTCCGTACAATCGTAGTTCCGTCGTTCGTTCTTCCTCATCTCCCCGCCATGTCCGGCGCGCTCGCGCCGATGCCGTCACCGCCTCACCATCAGGGTCCGGGTCTCGACCCGACCACCCGCGATCATCCTGCAAAGGTAAACGCCCTCGGCCAGATCGTCAGTCCGAATGGCCACCGCGTGCGCGCCGCCCGCGAGGTAGCCATCGACCAGCGTCGCGGCGCGGCTTCCATCGGCGGCGAAGAGCTCCACGCGCACCATCATATCGCGGGGAACCAGGAGCGAAAGGGTTGCCCCGGTCGCGGCGGGATTCGGCGCGATGCCGCCGAGCATCACCCCGGCCACCGCGTCGCGAGCATGGCCCGGCGCTGCGGAGAAGGGGGAGAGCGTCCAGTGGGCGACCGAGAAGGAGGACACATCGGCACCGGTGAACCTGAACGCTCCGGCCAGATAGAGGCCGGCGGAATCCGCCGCCACCGACGTCACGTCCCAGTCGACACCGGAGCCGAGCATATTCCAGGCCTGACCATCCCAGCGCGCCACGCGCTGCGCCGGCACGTCCTCGACATGCGTGAAGTTGCCGGCGATGTAAAGATTCGATCCGTCGGAGGCCATCGACGAGACGATGTGATCGAACTCCACGCCCGCGGTGATGATCGTCCAGCCGGAGATCTCCGGGTTGTAGGCGGCGAGGTGGGCCGGATTATCACCGAGCTTGTCGAAATCACCTCCCACGATCACCCGTCCCTGATGCTTGACGATGGCGTTTGCCGACCCGTTCGGCTGATCGATCGGAGTGCTCCAGGTCCGCGTCCGGGTGTTCCAGATCGCGAAGAAGTTGGCCGGGGTGGTCCCGGCGCGCGTGAACGATCCTCCGACGTACAGCTGGTCGCCATCGAGCAGGAGCGCGTTGACCTGGCCGACCCCCTCGACCTGATTGGCTCTGAGGAACAGTCCGGTATCGAGCGCCTCCCAGGTCGTGCCGTTCCAGTGCGCGAGCGAGAAACAGGTCTTGCCGCCGAAGCCGGCGAACCGGCCGCCGACGTAGAGATCGTTCTCGGTTCCGGCGATCGACGTCACCGTCACGCCCGCCTCCACGGCGTTGCCTACCGGCTGCCAGGTCGATCCGTCCCAGGAAGCGACGCCCCCGGCCGGACGGCCTCCGGCCGCGGCAAACGTGCCTCCGGCGAAGAGCTTTCCGCCTGTAATGTGGATCACGTTCACCAGGCCATCGGTGCCGGCGCCGAGCGGTGACCAGACGCCATCCCTCCACCGGACGATATTGGACGCCAGCTCGGTTCCGGCGGTGCTGAAGCTTCCGCCGACATAGAGATCTCCATTCCAGAGCGCGACCGCGCGGCCATCGCCGCCGAGCGCCGGGCCGAGCCCGCTCCAGCGCATCGCGTCCAGATCGAATTTCATCAGTCCGTTGCCGACCGGGCCGTTCAGACCGTTGGCGCGCTCGAAGTTGCCGCCGAAGTAGAGCGTACGCCCCGACTTGACCATCGCGTGCACCCAGGGAAAATCCCGTTCGTCGCGCTCGACGCCATCGCGCACGAAGCTTCGTTGAACCGGGATCCAGGTGTTGGCCGACTTGCTGTACCTGAGCAGGCAGCGGACGGTGTCGTGGAGGTTGTACGTGTCGCGCCAGCCGAGCTGAAAATTGCCGGCGACGTAGACGTCGTTGCCGTCGACGACGATCGACTCCACGGTGGTCAGCGGATTGCCGAGGACCACGCCGGTCGACACCGGATGCCAGCCGAGCTCGTTCTCGTTGAACCTGACGATCGATGACGCGGCAACGCCCCCCGCCTCGTTGAAGTGCCCGCCGATGTAGATATCGCTGCCGTCGACAGCGATCGCATAGACCACGCTGTCGGTGCCGGTGCCGACGGCGTCCCAGGTCGAGCTCTCCGGGCTCCAGCGGGCGAGGTTCCGCGCCGGCTTGCTTCCGGCCGTCTGAAAGTCGCCGCCGACATAGAGCCTGGCGCCACTGATCGCCAGGGCATAGACCGTTCCGGCCACGCCGCCGCCGAGGCGGCTGAAGCTGGTGCCGTCGTAGCGCGCCACGTTGCTGGCGATCGTGGTGGAGACCCCGGAGAAGCGGCCGCCGATGTAGAGCATGCCGTCCTGCGCCAGGAGCGTGTTCACCACGGCGTCACCGGCGTCCGAATAGAATCCCTTGCCGACGGCCGCCCAGCGATTGGTGCCGCGGTTCCAGACCGCGAGACAGCTTGCGTCCTTGTCCCCGGCCACGTCGAAATGGCCGCCGACGTAGAGATTCTCTCCCACCATCGCCAGCGCCAGCACCTGGCCGTTGACGCCGACGGCGGGATCGCCACCGAGCGGAAGCCAGCGCTTGCCGTCCCAGCGGGCCACCCCCTCCACGCGGACGTTGCCGGCTCTGTGGAACTCGCCGCCGATGTAGACGTCGTTGCCGTCGACCAGCACCGCGTGAACGACGCCATCGACCACGCCGGTGGCGCCGAAGCGGGTATCCCAGCCGTCGTCATCGGAGGCGGGCGAGAACGCGGAGGAGATCGGAAGATCATGCCGCAGAAAGCGGGGAGCGCCGTCGGGTCCGAGCGCCACGCGCCAGCCGCGCGCATCGAACGCGCCAGATGCCTGGGGCGAAACGCGCCCGTCGGGAGCGATCACGCCACCGAGATCGCGCGCCCCTTCCGAGGCCGCGCGCGTCGGACCGCCGCCGGCACGGACGGCGCCGAACGGCAGCAGCGAGAGCATCAGCGCGGCAACCGCGCATCGAAGCAGGATGTGCCGGAGATCGGCGCACGGACGCCCAGCGGGCCGGAGAGCAACGCGTCGGATATGTTCAGCGACTGGAATCATCTGGTCATCAACGCTCGGAGGATGAATGGGCCGCCGGCAACCCCGGAGAAAGTTCCCGAGGGCACCGATGATGGCGGGCCAACGTCGTGTACTCGACATCGGAATGACGGCCATGCCCCTCTTCGTCACATGGCGATCGCTCGGAGCGGCATCTCGGCATCCGCGGTGGAATCGACGTGGCGCGCCGCTCCCGGTACAGACCTTTGGCAGGGGCCGCAGGTCGCCGAGGCGACGCGAAAAACATCGGATCCGGGAACATTCATCGAGAGCTCGCGCCGGAGGGAAGGTGGTCGGGAACGCTCTCCCCTCCCGCGCGGGCACTCGTCGAGGCGCGCACCCCGGTCGGCCGGAGGGGACCCGGACACCGAGGGAACGAGAAAGGGGAGCCGCGCCCGATCGACGCGGCTCCCCTTCCGATTACTTCACGAGGACGAGCTTCTGCGTGGCGACGCGATCGCCGACGCGGAGCGTGCAGAAGTAGATGCCGTTAGAGAGCCCATCTCCCGAGAAGGAGAAGCGATGCTCACCCGGATCGAGCGTGCGATCGACGAGCGTGGCGACCACGTTGCCGCTCGGCGAGGAGATCACCACCGACACCGGGGCGCGCTCGGCGAGGCTCAGGGTCAGCTCGGTCGTCGCGGCGAACGGATTCGGCGCGCTGGCCAGCGACGCGATCGAGGAGATCGAGCCGTTGTTCTCCTCACGATCCACCGAGAGGAGCACGCGGCTCCAGTGCGCCAGATAATGCGACTGAAGACCGCCGGCCATCCAGAAGTGGCCGCCGATGTAGATGTCGTCGTTCGAGCCGGCCACGGCGAAGACGCGGGAGTCGGTTCCATCCCCCATCGGGCTCCAGGCGGTGCCGTCCCAGCGGGCGATGAAGTTGCCGGGGCTGCCGTCACCGGAGTCGAAGTCGCCGCCGACGAAGACGCCGGCCGGCGTCACCGCGATGGCGCGCACGGCCTTGCCGAATCCGTCGCCGAGCGCGGTCCAGCTGGAGGTGCCCGGGTGCCAGAGAACGATCCGGGCGGCCGGCGTGGAGCCGACGGCGGTGAAATCGCCGCCGATGTACATGTCGTTGCCGGAGACGGCGATGGCGCGGACGTTGCCGTTCGGGCCATTGGCCACGGCGCTCACCTGCGAGGTGGCCGGGTCATACACGGCCAGGCCGCGCGCCGGCGTGGAGCCGGCGGTGGTGAACTCGCCGCCGATGTAGAGTAGGTTGTTGTGCACGGCCAGGGCGCGCACGGCGCGGTCGAACGAGAAGCCGAGCGTATCCCACTGCGTGCCGTTCCAGCGATAGACGATGCCGCGCGGGATGCCGCCGACGCGGGCGATGCCACCGACGTAGACATTCGTGCCCATGCCGACGATCGCCGTCACGCTGTCGAACGCGTTGGCCGGCGTCGGCGGAGCCGGCAGCGCGGTCCAGGAGGTGCCGTCCCAGCGGGCGATGTTCTTGGCGGCCTGATCGCCGGCCATGTTGAAGCGTCCGCCGGCCCAGATGTCGTTGCCGATCGCGGCGATGACCAGCACCATCGGAGGCCCCGGGAAGACGAGCTTGGAATCGGTGAGGCCGGCACCGAGGGCCTGCCACTGCTGACCGTCGAAGCGGGCGATCGACCTGGCGCTGACGCCGCCGGCCGTGTTGAAGACGCCGCCGACGTAGATCCAGTTACCGACCATCGTCAGCGCGCGCACCCCCATGGTGTCGCGAGCCTGCTTCTTTCCCTCGACGATGTATCCGCCGGTGCCGCCGTTGATGCCGCTGGTGAGCGACGTCCAGAGCTTGTTGTCGAGATCGTACTGCGCGAGGTTGGAGGCCTCATAGAACCCGGCCATCGGAAAATGACCGCCGAGGTAGAGCTTCCGGCCGACCAGCGCGATGGTGTTGACCTGCGGCGCCTGGTTGTCGTACTCGATCACGCTCTCCCCCATCGCCTCCCACTTGCTGGCCGCGAAGTTCCAGCGGGCCAGGCACCGGACCGAATCGATCCGGTCCCACGTGGTCTTCTGTCCCATCCGGAAGTCGCCGCCGACGTAGAGATAATCGGCATCGATCGCCAGGGCGTGAACGCCGGACTCGACGGCGCCGTTGTCGATCATGTCGTCGAACTTGGACCAGGTGCGGGCCGCGGAGTTCCAGCGCGCCAGGTGCTTGGCGCCGATGCCGCCGCCGTTGGTGAAGACGCCGCCGACGTAGACATCGGCGCCGTTGACCAGGATGGTGCGGACGCTTCCGTCGATGCCTGAGCCGAGCGCCGACCAGGTGCCCTGCGTGATCGCGTACGAGGCGATGTTCTGCGCCGTCGTGCTCCCGGCGTGCGTGAAGGTGCCGCCGACGTAGATCTCGTTGGCGGTGGCGGCCATGCTCCCCACCACGCCGTCGACGCCGCCGGCCACCGGGGCCCACGCGGAGCCGTCCCAGCGCGCGACGTTGACCGCGGTGACGTCCCCGGCCTTTGCGAAGCGGCCGCCGACGTAGATGTTGCCGCCGCTCTTGACGATCGCCGAGACGAGCGCGTTCGGATCTCCCTTCAATCCCCCGCCGACGGCGGACCAGGAATTCGAGGAGCGGTTCCAGACGGCCATGTTGGTGGCCTCGATCGGGCCGGCCTGCACGAACTGGCCGCCGACGTAGACGTTGTCGCCATCGACGAGAATCGAGAGCACGAGGTAGTCGACGCCGTTCTCCAGGTCGGTGCCGAGCGGATGCCAGACGTGGCCGTCCCAGCGGGCGACCCTGTTTGCCCTCACGTTGCCGATCATGGTGAAGTCGCCGCCGACGTAGACATCGGTGCCGGAGGCCACGATGGCATAGACGTTACCGTTGGGTCCCGGTCCGCCGAAACGATCGTCCCAGGACGTCTTCTCCTCGAACGCGGCATGCAGCGGGGCTGCCTGCATGGGGCGGAGATCGGCGCGCCGGGTCGGCATGCCCTCGGAGCTGGAGCGATCGACCGGACGCGCCGGCGACTTCGTCATCTGTGCCACGAGCGTCAGCATGCACGCCTGCAGCAGGAAGAGGGAGAGTAGAAGTGTTCGTGACGCTGATCTCATTGTATACCTTTCGATGTCAGGAAATCAGGGAAGAAGGGCACCCTCCTCGGCGGAAGGGTGACGTCGAATAATTCGATCGCACGCGGATCACCGCGTGATGGCCAGCGGCCGGGTCGAGGCACCGTCCGGCGTGGTAACGCGGAGCAGGTACATCCCGCCCGGCAGCCCGCGCAGGTCCGCCTCGATCGTCGAGCGGCCCGCCTCGCGGCGTCCGTCGGCGAGCTCCATCACCTGGCGGCCCAGCGCGTCGTAGAGCGCGGCGCGCACCGGCGTCGGCGCCGACAGATCGAGACTCAGGCTCACCAGCCCGGATGCGGGATTCGGCATCGGCTGGCCGAGGCGCATGCCGGCCGACTCCCCGGTCACCGCGGCGATCACCCTCGCCTGCTCGGCTCCGCTCTTGAAGCGGGTGAAGTAGTGCGCCTGGACCGGTCCGGCCTGCGTGAAGTCCCCGGCCACCAGCAGGCGATCATCCTGCGGGGCCAGCGCCCTCACGGCATTGTCCATGCCGCCATCGACCTGCACCCAGCTCGAGCCGTCCCAGATGCCGAGATACGACACGGTCGACTCCTCGCTCGGGTTGAAGCTTCCGCCGGCGTAGAGGCGTCCCTCGTGCATCGCCAGCGCGTGGACGCTGCCGCGGTAGGACGAGTTCCGCCCTCTCAGGTCGCGCCCCATGCCGTACCAGACCTCGCCGTCCCAACGGGCCATCAGCGAAGCCTCGATGCCGTTGACATGGAGGAAGGAGCCGCCGACGTAGAGAATTCCCCGATCGGCCAGAATCGCGCGGACCGCGCCGTCGAGCTCCACTCCCACCGCGCTCCAGTTGCCGGAGCTCGGATCATAGACCGCCAGATATTGCGCCGGCACGCTACCGATTGTCGCGAACTCGCCGCCGGCGTAGAGCTTGCCATTGACCGCGGCGATCGTGTGGACCTGGCCGGAGAAATCGCCGACCACCTGGAAATCGCTCCCGGTCCACCGAGCCACCCGGCCGCCGCTCCCGGAACCGATGCCGGCAACATAGAGATCGGCGCCGATGGTGGCCATCGAGGTCACCTCGGTGAATGTGGGGCTTTGCGCCGATCCCATGGCCGACCATGTGGCGCCATTCCATCGTGCGATATTCCCCACCGCCACGCCGCCGGCCACCGGGAAGCGCCCGCCGGCGATCACGTCGGTGCCGAGCAGCGCGATCGCGTTGACGTGATCCGGCTGCATGAACATGCCGTTGTTGTCGACGGGACGTCCCACGCCGTCGCCGAGCGGGTGCCAGCTGGCGCCATCCCAGCGGGCGATGCTCCGGCTGGGAACGCCGCCGGCGCTCGAGAAATATCCTCCGGCGTAGACATTCTCACCCGAGACCGCCAGCGCGCGGAGCCCGAACTGATCCCGCGCGGCCGGCGTGGGCCCGGTGACGACTTTTCCGGATGAGCCGTCGATGCTCGGCCCGAGCGATATCCACCGGTCGTCGGCCAGACGCATCGCCGCGACGTTCGGAGCTTCGTAGCCGCCCCCCATCGTGAAGCTCCCGCCGATGTAGAGCATGCCGCCGGCGATCACGAGGTTGTTGGCGCGTGGAGCCGTCTCGTTGTTGAGGTTGACGAGACCGAATCCGATGCCGCTGTAGCGTCCCTCGTCGAGATTCCATCGGACGAGCGCCGTAACGCTGTCGACGAAGGAATAGGTCGCCTCCCGACCCATCCGGAACAAGCCGCCGATATAGATGTTCGGGCCGTCGATCGCCAGATCGTAGACCACGGCGGCATCGAAGCCACCATCGCCGAGCGGTGGACGCCTGATCTTCAGAGGGAATGCCGACCAGGCACGGCTTGCCTCGTTGTAGATCGCCAGTTGATTGACCGCCACGCCGCCGGCCCGGAAGAATCGCCCCCCCACGTAGATATTCCGGTCGCGCACCGCCAGTGCTCCGACGATGCTGTCGGTGCCACCGCCTCCCACGTCCGACCACGCGGCCAACTGAATATCCCAGACGGCGAGATTCTGCACCTGCGTCGAGCCGGCGGTCGTGAAGAGTCCGCCGACGTACAGGTAGCGATCCTGGCTCACCGCCAGAGCCGCGACCATTCCATTCACCCCGGTGCCGAGACGGGACCACCGGCTTCCATCCCAGCAGGCGATGTTGCTGGCAAGAACCGTCGAGGCGGCCGAGAACCGTCCGGCCACGAAGAGATTCTTTCCGCTCCGGAGGAATGCCGTCACGTTGGAATTGTCATCGCCGCTCAAGCCGTTGCCGGCGCCGACCTTGCCCCAGCTTCCGCTGGCCGGACGCCAGACCGCGAGATTATTCACCCGCACCTCTCCGGCCTCATCGAACTGACCGCCCACGAAGAGCGAATCTCCATCGGCCAGCAGCGCGGTCACCAGGCGGGAGACGCCGTTGGTCGGTCCATCCCCCAGCGCATGCCATGCACGGCCGTCCCAGCGGGCGATATGATTGGCGAGCACGTTGCCGATGCGCGTGAAGTCGCCGCCGATATAGACATCGCTCCCGAGCCGGGCCACCGCGTAGACCTCGCCATCGGGACCGGGAGGATCGAAGCGGGTATCCCAGGCGCCCTTGAGCACCGAATCGGCCAGGCGACTCGGCAGCCAGGCGGGAACATCGGAGGCAGAGCGGCTGGAGGATGGCGCGCGCGGCGGCTCCCAGGTCCGCATCGACGGCGGGATCACCGCGCGGAGGTCGCTCACGGCCGCGACGACCATCAGCAGAAGCAGGAGAACGCGCGACGCCGGAACGCGCCGCGCGATGAACCGACACAGTGTAAGGAAGTCGGGCTTTGACATCATTCCGGGAATCTCCCCCACAATCAGCTTCCGATCAAGGGACACAGCCTATTTCTTTTCGCCGGACGGCAGTCCGGCACGAACGGCGGCATCCCGTTATTCGAGTACAGTCACCGATCGGGTCGCGGCTCCCGCTGGGGTCACGACACGGATCAGATACATCCCGGCCGGAAGTCCCCTCAGATCCGCCTCGATCGTGGCCAGCCCCGCCTCGCGGCGTCCGTCGGCAAGCGCGGCAACGCGACGCCCCAACGCATCGTACAGCTCGGCCCGCACCTGCATAGCGCTCCCAAGCTCCAGACTCACGCTCACGCGGCCGGTCGCCGGGTTCGGAACCGGCTCTCCAAGACGAACCGCGGTCATGACCTCGGCAAGCCCGGCGATCACGCGCGACTGTTCGGCGCCGACCGTGAACCGGGTGAAGTAGTGCGCCTGAACCGACCCGGCCTGGGTGAAGTCCCCGGCCACCAGCAGGCGATCATCCTGCGAGGCCAGCGCCATCACGCGGTTGTCCATGCCGCCGTCGACCTGAACCCAGCTCGAGCCGTCCCACATGCCGAGGCAGGCCACCGTCGACTCCTCGTTCGGGCTGAAGCTGCCTCCGGCGTAGAGCCGTCCCTGGTGCATCGCCAGAGTGTAGACGCTCCCTCTATACAGCTCCTTCTCTCCCCGGAGATCGTGTCCCATGGCGGACCAGACCTCGCCATCCCATTGCGCCATCAGCGCGGCCGGGGCTCCGTTGACGTGCATGAAGGAGCCACCGACGTAGAGCCTGCCACGATCGCCGAGCAGCGCGCGGACGCTTCCATCGAGATCGACGCCGGCTTCGCTCCAACGTCCGGTCGCCGGATCATATACCGCCAGATACGACACCGTTACACCTCCACCCGGCGTGGAGATGGCGCCGAAGGCACCCCCCGCGTAGAGCTTGCCATCGACGGCGGCGATGACATGCACGGAATCGGAGAAATCGCCGATCACCTCGAATCCGTTTCCGGTCCAGCGAGCCACCCGGCCGTGGGGACCGGTCTCGAGATCGCTTCCGGGGTCGACGCCGGCCACGTACAGATCCGTTCCGAGCGTGGCCATCGAGGTAACGCCGGAGAACGTGGGACTGCTCGTGCTCTCCATCGCCGACCACGCGCCGCCGTTGAACCGTGCGATGCCAGACACCGGAACGCCGCCGGCCACCGTGAAGCTGCCGCCGGCGAACAGATCGCTCCCCATCAGCGCGATCGCGTTGACATGATCCGGCTGCAGGAACAACGTCACGTCGTCCACCGGACGTCCGACGCCATCGCCGAGCGGGTGCCACGCCGCGCCATCCCATCGGGCGATGCTCCGGCTGGGGACGCCGCCGGCGGTCGAGAAATTTCCGCCGACGTAGACATTCTCCCCCGAGACCGCCAGCGTCCGGAGGCCGTAGGGATCACGCTTGGCCGGCGTGGGCCCGACGACGACTTTGCCGGACGATCCGTTGATGCTCGGTCCGAGCGACATCCACCGGTCATCCGAGAGCCTCATCATCGCGACATTCGACGCCTCATAACCGCCGGCCATCGTGAAGAGCCCGCACACGTAGAGCATGCCATCGGCGATCACGATGCTGTTTGCACGTGGGGCGGTCTCATCGTTGAGGTTCGTCATGCCGAGCCCCGGCATATCGGGACGCGCCGAGTCGAGATTCCATCGCACGAACGCGGCTCCATCACCGGCCATGGCATAGGGGATGACCCGGGCTACCTTGAAGAAGCCACCAATATAGAGATACCGGCCATCGATCATCAGATCGTAGACCGCCGCCGGATCGTAGCCGCCGACGCCCGGCGGCAAGCGTGTCAACCACAGCGGAAAGGCAGCCCAGGTGCGGGCTGCCTCGTCGTAGACCGCGAGGTGACGAACGGGGGCACTTCCGGCCGTGAGGAAATGGCCGCCGACATAGACCTTGCCATCGCGAGCCGCGATCGCGCCGACGATGCTGTCGGTGCCGCCCCCGACATCCGACCAGGTCTCCGACTGAAGGTCCAACACCGCCAGGTTCCGTACCGGCGTGCTCCCCGCCCTGGTGAAGAGTCCGCCCAGATACAGGTAGCGATCCTGACTCACCGCGAGCGCCGTCACGATCCCGTTGATCCCGGCGCCGAAGCGTGACCACCGGCTTCCGTCCCAACAGGCGACGTTGTTGGCCAGGAGGGTCGAGGCGGCCGAGAAGCGGCCCGCCACGTATAGATTCTTCCCACGACGCAACAGCGTCGTGACGAGCGAATTGTCATCCCCGCTCATGCCGTTGCCTGGGCCGACCTTGCCCCAGCTGCCGCTGCCCGGACGCCAGACCGCGAGGTTGCTCACCGGCAGATCCCCGGCCTGGTCGAACTGGCCGCCCACGAAGAGCGAATCTCCATCGGCCAGCAGCGCGGTCACCAGGCGTGAGACGCCGTTGGTCGGCCCATCACCCAGCGCGTGCCATGCACGGCCGTCCCAGCGGGCGATGTGGTTGGCCAGCACGTTGCCGATGCGCGTGAAGTCGCCGCCGACATACACATCGCTCCCGAGCCGGGCCACCGCATACACCTGACCGTCGGGGCCGGAGGGGTCGAAGCGGGTATCCCAGGCTCCCTTGAGCACGGAGTCGGCCGCGCGATTCGGCAGCCAGGCCGGAGCATCGGACGCGGAACGGCCGGACGAGCCGGTGGATGTGGGCCGGGGCGGCTCCCAGGTACGCATCCACGGCGGTATCACCGCGCCGGCATGCGCGATGACCGCGACCATCAGCAGCGGAAGCAGCCAGAGGCGGGCCGCCAGCGCGCGCGGCACGACGAACGATCGGGGTGTGAAAACATCGAACATCGCATCTCTCCGGAAATCAGGTCCATGACCGGCATCCCGAAAGGATGTCGATCCATCATCTCGCCGGATCCGGATACGTCCTCGATGCGCCGCATTGCCTCGGCATCATCGCGCAACCGCGATCGAGCGGGTCGAGACGCCGGATGGCGTGGTCACGCGGATCAGATACATCCCGGCCGGCAGCTCCCCCACCTCCGCCTCGATCGTCGCCTGCCCCGCCTCGCGGCGACCGTCGGCAAGCGCGGCAACGCGGCGTCCCAACGCATCGTACAGCTCGGCCCGCACCTGCATCGCGCTCCCAAGCTCCAGACTCACGCTCACGAGGCCGGTCGCAGGGTTCGGAACCGGCTCTCCAAGACGAACCGCGGTCATGACCTCGGCAAGTCCGGCGATCACGCGCGACTGCTCGGCGCCGACCTTGAAGCGGGTGAAGTAGTGCGCCTGAACCGACCCGGCCTGGGTGAAGTCCCCGGCCACCAGCAGGCGATCATCCTGCGAGGCCAGCGCCATCACGCGGTTGTCCATGCCGCCGTCGACCTGAACCCAGCTCGAGCCGTCCCACATGCCGAGATAGGCCACCGTCGACTCCTCGTTCGGGCTGAAGCCGCCGCCGACGTAGAGCCGTCCCTCGTGCATCGCCAGTGCGTACACGTTGGCGCGGTAGAACGCGGAGGATCCTCTGAGATCGTGTCCCATGCCGGACCAGACCTCGCCATCCCATTGCGCCATCAGCGCGGCATCGGCGCCGTTGACATGCATGAAGCCGCCGCCGACGTAGAGCCTGCCGCGATCGGCCACCATGGCGCGGACCGCGCCGTCGAGCTCAACGCCGGCCGGACTCCAGAGCCCCGTTGCCGGATCGTACACCGCGAGATAGGGCGCCGAAGCCCCGCCGACGCTGTCGAACGCGCCGCCGGCGTAGAGTTTTCCATCGACCTCGGCGATCACGTGCACGGAGTCGTCGAAGGTGCCGATCAGCTCGAAGTCGCTGCCATTCCAGCGGGCCACGCGTCCCAGCGGGCCGGGAACGACGCCGGCGGCGTAGAGCTGCCCGCCGATCATGGCCAACGAGGTGACGCCGTTGAATACCGGTGAGGCGGTGCTCCCCATGGCCGACCACGCGGTGCCGTTCCAGCGGGCGATGTTCCCCACCGGCAGGCCGCTGGCGACCGTGAAGCTGCCGCCGACGATCAGATCGCTTCCCATCCGCGCGATCGCGTTGACATGGTCCGGATACTCGAAGTCGACCCGGTCCCGGATCATGTCGCCGACGCCATCGCCGAGCGGGTGCCACTGGCTGCCATCCCAGCGGATGATGTTTCTACTGGGAACGCCGGCCGCGCTGGAGATATAGCCGCCGACGTACACATCGTTGCCGGAGACCAGCATCGCCCGGAGGCCGAACGGATCACGGGGCGCCGGGGTACGCCCGGTATCGAGCTTGCCGGAGGTGCCGTCGACGCCCGGCCCGAACGAGACCCAGCGCGCGTCCGAAAGTCGCATGGCCGCCACGTTCGGCGCCTCGTAGCTCCCGGCCATCGTGAACGCGCCGCCAACGTAGAGCATGCCATCGGCCAGGCGAAGGTCGTTCACCTTCGGCATCGTCTCGTTGTTGAAGTTGACCACGCCGAGGCCCACCGGCTCCAGTCCGTTCCTGTCGAGGTTCCACCGGAGGACACCGCTCGCCGAATCGGTGAAGAACACGCCCAGCTCGCGCCCCATCCGGAGGATGCCCCCCACGTAGAGGATCGGGCCGTCGATCTCCAGGTCGTATACCGTCGCCGGATCGTATCCGCCGTCGCCGAAGGGGGGGCGCGAAATCTTCAGGGGAAACGGCGACCAGTTCCGGCTCGCCTCGTTGTAGATCGCAAGCTGATTGACCGCAACGCCGCCTGCCTCGTAGAACCGGCCGCCGACATAGACATTCCGGTCGCGCACCGCCAGGGCTCCGACGATGCTGTCGGTTCCCCCGCCCCCGACATCCGACCACGCGGCCAACTGCACGTCCCATACCGCGAGGTTCCGCACCTTCGTGGTCCCCGCGGTCGTGAAGAGCCCGCCGACGTACAGGAACCTGTCCTGGCTCACCGCCAGCGCGGCGACGATGCCGTTCACCCCGGAGCTCAGGCGCGACCAGCGACTGCCATCCCAGCAGGCGATGTTGTTGGCCAGAAGCGTCGAGGCGGAGGAGAACCGCCCGCCCACGTAGAGATTCTTTCCGTTCCGGAGAAACGTCGTCACCACGGAGTTGTCATCACCGCTCAGCCCAGAGCCGACCTTGGCCCAGCTTCGGCTGGCCGGACGCCAGACGGCGAGATTGTTCACCCGCAGATCCCCGGCCTCGTCGAACTGACCGCCCACGAACAACGAATCTCCGTCAGCGAACAGCGCGGTCACCAGACGGGAGACACCGTTGGTCGGTCCATCTCCGAGCGAATGCCAGGCGCGTCCATCCCAGCGGGCGATGTGGTTTGCCCGCACGTTGCCGATGCGCTGGAAATCGCCGCCGATGTAGATATCGGTGCCGAGCCTGGCCACCGCGTAGACTTCGCCGTCGGGACCGGGAGGATCGAACCGGGTATCCCAGGCCCCCTTGAGCACGGAGTCGGCCAGGCGGCTCAGCGGCCAGGCCGGAGCACCGGCGGAGGAACGGCCGGAGGATGGCGCCCGCGGCGGCTCCCAGGTCCGCAGCGATGGCGGAATGACGGCGAGCGCTTCGGCGGCCATCATCCCGAACAGGAGAAGCAGGAAGGCTCCCCTGATCATCGCCGTGGGCACTGATATCTGTCGGCAAGGACTCATGAACAACTCACTTCGTCACCATGATCTGACATTCGAGGCGGGGCACCGGCATCGCCCACCGGCCGGCGAGCTAACGCGTGATGACCAGCGGCATGGACGCGACGCCATCGGCGCTCGTGACGCGGCAGTCGTAACGCCCCGAGGGGAGCCCGCCGACATCGCAACTGATCTTCCGCAAGCCGGCCTCGAGCTCGATGGCGGGAATCGCGAGCACGCGTCGGCCGGTCGCGTCGTGGATCTCGAGCGTTACCGTCGATGCGTGCTTCAACCGCACCTCCACCTCGATCCGCGAGGAGGCGGGATTCGGAGCGACGCCGAGGCGGATCGATGAGCCGGCAACGATCCGCTCCTCCCGAACCGCCGCGGGCGTTCCGACCGGGGTCGGCAGCCAGCGCGTCAGATAATGGGCGCGGACCAGGCCCGCCTGCGTGAAGTCCCCGGCCATCACCAGATAGCTTCCAAGCGGCACGAGCGCCCTCACGGGTCCATCCAGCCCCCGATCGAGCTGCCGCCACCGCGCGCCATCCCACATCGCCACGAACGCGGGCCCGGCTCCGCGGTTGATGTCGAAGCCGCCGCCGGCATAGAGATGTCCATCGAGAACGGCGAGGGCATCGACCGATCCACGCCCGAGCTCCTCCCCCATCGGCGACCAGACCTCGCCGTCCCACATCGCCATCGACGCCGCCGGCGCTCCGTTGAGCATCGAAAATGATCCGCCGACGTAGAGCTTTCCCTCATGCTCCACGATCGCCGAGATGCGGCCATCCACCTCGAGATCCAGCGGACGCCAGCTTCGCGTGGCCGGTTCGTAGCGCGCCAGGGCATGCGCGGCCGCGCCGTCGATCCGCGTGAACGATCCGCAGGCGTAGAGCGCGTCGCCGGCGACGGCGAGCACGAGCGTGGTATCATCGAAGGTGCCGACGATCTCGAAATCGCTTCCGGTCCAGCGGGCGACACGTCCGGTGGAGTCGGGAGCGCGTCCGGCGGCGAAGAGCTCTCCGTGGGCCACGACGACCGAGGTGACCTCGTCGAAGGGGCGCGCGCCGAGGCTCCCCATCGCCGACCAGGCCGCCCCGTCCCAGCGGGCGATGTTGGCCACCGGCACCGCGCCGGCTCGACGGAAGCGGCCGCCGGCTATTACGTCCGTGCCGAACAGGGTCACCGCGTCGACATGATCCGGATGCATGAACGAGGAGCTGTCGACCACCGGCTCGCCGAGCCCGTCTCCGAGCGGATGCCAGCCGCCGCCGTCATATCTGGCGATGTTGCGTGCGTACGATCCACCCGCGCTCGTGAAATACCCGCCGAGAATCAACCCTTCACCGGCGGCCGCCATCGCGCGGAGGCCATACGGGCCGCGCGCCTCGGCTCTGGTGCTGATCGACAGGCGACCACTGGCGCCGTTGACGCCGGAACCGAACGAGATCCATCGTTCGTCGGCCAGGCGGAGCGCGCCGAGTCCGGGGGACTCGTAGCCATCGATCAGCGGGAACCGTCCACCGAAATAGAGCAGCCCGTCATCGAGCATCATCGTGTTGACCTCGGTGAGCATGTGGTCGAACGCGACACAGCTCACCCCCAGGCGCTCCATCGTCTCGTGGTCCAGATCCCAGCGCACGAGCGCGCTGATGCTGTCGTGGCAGTAGTCGTACTCATCGAGCGGCCCCATTCTGAAGATGCCGCCGATGTACAGCTTCGAGCCGTCGATCACCAGGGAGTTGACCACGGCGGGATCGAGCCTCGGACTGACCAGCGGAGGGCGCGTGATCTCGAGCGGGAACGCCGTCCAGGTCAGGCTTGCCCGATTCCAGATCGCCAGATTCTTGATCTTCCGGCTCCCCGCCTCCCAGAAGTGTCCCCCAACGAACAGATCGTTGCCACGTATAGCGATGGCGCCGACCAGGCTGTCGACGCCGCCGCCGACATCGGCCCAGGTTCCGTTGACCAGGTCGTAGACGGCGAGATTCCTCACCGGGACGCCGCCGGCGTTGGTGAACTTCCCGCCGGCGTAGAGATAGCGACCATCGCTGACGGCCAGCGTCGAGACATGTCCGTTGAGCCCGGAGCCGAGGCGGGTCCAGGTGGCGCCGTCCCAGCGGACGATGTTGTTGGCGATCTTGCTCGGGGCGGCATTGAACTTCCCGGCGATGTAGATGCTCTCCCCCACCCGGCACATGTCCCAGATCCCGGCATCGGCGTCGCCGGTCATCCCGCCGCCGAAGCGCCCCCAGCTTCCGCCGGCCGGACGCCATATCGCCAGGTTGTTGGTGACCAGGGCGCCGGCATGGTCGAACTGCCCGCCGACGAAGAGGGAATCGCCATCGGCCAGCAGCGCGGTCACGGCGCGGTTGACGCCGTTGTTCTCCCCCTGGCCGAGGGAATGCCATCGCAGACCATCCCAGCGGGCGATGTTGTGGGCCAGGACATTGCCGACATGCTCGAACTCGCCGCCGACGTAGAGATCCCGACCGATCCTCGCCATCGCGAACACGGTGCCGTCGGGACCAGGGTCGTCGAAGCGATCGTCCCAGGTGCCGGGCATCACCGAGTCGGCGAGCCGAAGACCAGGGAGCCATCGGCGCGGAACGGAGCCGTGCGCGCCTCGGGCGTTCCCGGGCGCTCGAAGTGGCGGCGGGATCATCGCGCCGGCCTCCGCGGCCAGAGCGACGATCGCCAGAACAGCCATGATGACGGGGTGAAATCTCATGGTCACGATGCTCCGCGATCGGATACTATGAGCCGGGGGCGATCGCGGCGCGGGGCCCCGCTGGCGCGGAGGGCCCATGCGTCGAAATCGACGGCGCGCTCGAACCGGCGGCGCGCCCGGACCGGCGTTGCCACCGGATCAGCGGCAGACGACGAGGGTGCGCGAGATCACGCTCTCACCCTGGCGGAGTCGGTAGACGTAGACGCCGTTCGGCAGATCGAGCGGGCGCCATGCCAGACGATGCTCCCCGGGGCTCATCATCTCATCGGCCACGGTGGCCACCTCGACGCCGCTCATGTCATAGATCTTCAGCGACGTCATGCCTCCAGTGCGCAGATCGAAGACGAAGCTGGTCTCCTCGCGCACCGGGTTCGGCTGGTTCTGCGCGATGCCCGCGCCGTCGGCGCGGATCCGCGGCGCGTAGGGAACGGCGCTGAACGAGGCGTTCCAGCGGCCGAAGAAGAGCGACGTACGCCCACCGGCCAGCGTGAAGTTGCCCCCCACGTAGACATCGTTCCCCACGATGCCGACGGCCGCGACGTAGCCATAGGACGTATCGCGCGAGACGCCGCTTCCCAGCCCCTGCCAGCGCACGCCGTCCCAGCGGAGAATGCCGCCCGACTCGGCCACGCCGGCGCCGGAGAAGGCGCCGGCGACATACATCATCCCTCCGGGACCGGGGGTGATCGAGTAGACCTTGCCGTCGATTCCCTCGGCCAGGTTCTGCCAGGAGGTACCGTCGAACATGGCGATGTTCCGCACGTCGACCTCGCCGGCCATCGTGAACTCACCGCCAGCGTAAATCTGCCCAGCCTGGCCGATGCCGATCGCATACACGAAGGAGTTGACGCCGTTGCCGACGCCGCTCCACCTGGTGCCGTCCCAGCGGGCGATGTTGTTGACCGGCACGCCGCCGGCGCTCGGGAAGGAGCCGCCGACAAAGACGGTGTCGTTGCGCGCGGCCATCGCGGTCACGAAGGTGAAGTCGCTGCTGCCGCCGATGCCGTCGCCGACCGGCAGCCAGGTGCGTCCGCTGAGGCTCCAGCGGGCGATGCGATGCGCGGTCTGATCGCCGGCGGTGCTGAAGCGTCCGCCGACGTAGAGATAATCACCGGCGACCGCCATCGCGTTGATCACCGGGAAGCTTCCGCCGACGCCGCCGCCGACCGCTTCCCAGGTGGTGCCGTTCCAGACGGCGATGCCGTGGACATCCTTCCCTTCGGCCTTGGCGATATCGCCGCCTGCGTAGAGATCACCGTTCGGCGCGAAGACCAGCGCGCGGACCGATCCGACGAAGCCGCCGCCGACGCGCGCCCAGGTATGTCCGGTCCAGCGGGCGATGCCGCTGGTGCTCAGGCCGCCGACGCTGGTGAAGGTGCCGCCGACGTAGACGCTGGAATCGCGCACGGCGATCGCCAGCACCGGGCCGGTGAGGCCGGAGGCCGGATCGCTGCCGAGCGCGGAGAAGACGTTGCCATCCCACTGCGCGATGTTGTTGGCGCGCACGCCGCCGGCCACGGAGAACTCGCCGCCGGTGTAGATATACTGGGTGTTCAGGGCGATGGCACGCACCGGCCCGTTGACGCCGTTGGAGATCGAGACGCCGAACGGCCGCCACGCGCTTCCGACGCGGGAGACCAGGCCGCGGGCATTGGTCCCGTCGACCATGGAGAACTCTCCGCCGAGAATCAGGTCGCCGGAGGGACCGACCTCGATGCTCCTGACCGGGCCGTCGAACGTGCCGACCGCCTCCCAGGCCGTGCCGCTCCAGCGGGCGAAGTAGCGGACGGCGGCGGAGCCGGCGCTGGTGAAGTCGCCGCCGACATAGACGCCCTGAGGTCCGACGCCGACGGCCGAAACCTGCGCGTTGACCCCGGAACCGAGTCCCGACCAGGTGCCGCCGCTCCACTTGGCCACGCGGCTCGCCTGCGAGCTGCCGGCGCGGGTGAAGTCGCCGCCGACGTAGAGATCGGTGCCGGAGAGGGCGATCGAGGTGATGTAAGAGTAGCCGTCGCTGGCCACCCCCTCGCCGAGCGTCGACCAGCCGTTGCCGTCCCACTTGGCGATACGATTTGCGCTGGTGCCGCCGGCCTGCGTGAAGGCGCCGGCGACGTAGAGATCATTGCCGGAGCCGGCCATCGCGAAGACGAACGGGTTCGGTCCACCGACGCCGCCCCCCACCGGCAGCCACCGCGTTCCATCCCACTTGGCGATGCCGGTCGCGTCCTGATCTCCCGCCTTGGTGAAGATGCCGCCGACGAAAAGAGTATCTCCCTTGAACGCCATGGAGCGGACGAACGGCGCGGGCCCGCCGATGCCGGTGCCGAGGCTCGACCAGGTGTTGGTCACGCTGTTCCACCGGGCGACATAGTTGGCCGGACGTCCGCCGGCCATCGTGAAGTCGCCGCCGAGATAGACGTCGGAGCCGCGGAGCACCACGGCATAGACGCCGCGGTTGGTGCCGTTGCGATTGATGCCGGGATCATCGTATTCGGTGAGCGGCTTCCACTCGGTGCTGTCCCAGAGCGCGACGTTGCGCGCGGCGATGGTGCCGGCCGAATAGAACGACCCGCCGCCGTAGACCTTCGGTCCGGCCGCCGCCAGCGCGTAGACCGTGCGGGACTCCCCGGCCACTCCCTGGCCGAGCGTGAACCACGAGGCATTGCTCCAGCGCGCGACGTTGTTGGCGATCAGCCCACCCATGCGATCGAAGCTCCCGCCGACGACGACGCCGTTGTTGGTCGGGATGATCACGCGGACGTAGTCGCTGTCGCCGGCCGCCGCCGGCGCGGTGCCGAGCGTGGACCAGGTGGAGCCGTTCCAGGTGGCGATCCGGTTGACCAGCTTGCCGCCGGCGTTCTTGAAGGCGCCGCCGACGTAGAGAAGGTTGTCGGCGGTCGCCATCGCGTAGACGGTGCTGTCCGGGGCGCCGTCCACGGCCGACCACTTGTTCGTGCTCACGTTGAAGTGGGCCATGTTCGAGATGCTCTGGGTGCCGAGCTGCGAGAACAGGCCGCCTATATAGATCTCGTTGTTGTAGAGGGCCACCGCGTAGATATGGCCGTTGGTGCTGTCGCCGGCCGCGCCGAGGGAATACCAGCGGGTGCCGTCCCAGCGCGCCACGTTACCGATCCGCTCGCTGCCGGCCTTGAAGAAGCGTCCGGCCACGATCAGATCGCTCCCTCGGGGTATGATCGCGTAAACGTCGCCGCCGCGGCTGGTGCCGCTCGGCTCCAGATAATTGTTGATGCCGCTGCCGAGACCGAACCACTCGTTGGAGGTCCTGTTCCAGCGTCCGATCCCCTCGATGTACTGATCGCCGGCGCTCTCGAAGATGCCGCCGACGTAGACATTGTCCCCCACGACGCAGATGACGTTGACCGTGCCGTGGCCGGCCCACATGGCGCCGCCGACGCCGTTGGCATCGGGGCGGCCGAGCTGGTTCCAGGTCCGGTTCTGGCTGTCCCAGCGGACGACGTTGTTGGCCGAGATGCCGCCGGCGACGGTGAA
This sequence comes from Bacteroidota bacterium, assembly GCA_048498995.1. Classification (GTDB taxonomy): domain Bacteria; phylum Bacteroidota; class Ignavibacteria; order OLB7; family OLB7; genus JBEHWX01. The sequence continues at coordinate 24,190 of JBEHWX010000032.1, read as the reverse complement.
GCGTCCGCCGACATAGACATCGCTGCCGCTGACGGCGACGGTGTAGACCACGCCGTTGACGCCGGCAGGACCGAAGCGGAGATCCCACCCCTCGTCACCCGGAACGGTGAGCAGGCCGCCACGCTCCTTGCCGCCGGTCGAGCGCACGAATCGGGGCGATCCGTCGGGCGCAGTGGTCATCTCCCATCCGCGCGGGTCGAGGCTGCCGTTGAATCCGTTCCCGAGCTTCAGGCTGCCGTCCGGGTTGAGCTGCTCCTCGATCGGAGTGGCGATCCCGTTGGTCGCGACGGACTGAGCATATGTATGGAACGTGACCACGAACAGCCCGGCGAGGACGGTTGCAAACCAGACAAGTCGTCTCCAGAGTATCATGATGCCTTCGATTGGAATGTGTGCATGACGGCCGGGGGCCACGATTGCTCCCCTGCTCCGCGGCCTCGGGCATGGCTGCCTCGCCTGTCGAAGCGGGTCGGGAACAGGATGCGTGGTATCCGGACCACGCGACGGAAGATCCGCCGGAGATGGCCCGAACGAAGAATATACACCGGCGACGGCAGGTGTAAAAAAGCGTGATGGAGGGGATCGAAGCCACTCGCCACGGCGCCCCAACCGGCGCGGCAGCTCCTGCTTCGGACACGATGTCTCTTTCTGGCCGCGCACATGGCCCGCGCATCCACCTCCGGCATGCGACCGACGGATTCCGGACTCGACGGCCGGGCAAAGCCCTTGAGTAAGACCGGCAATCCGGTCGGATTGTCACATTCGGCGCGACCATTTCGATCGCGGGGAACGCATGTCCAGGGATGCGGGGCGGCCAATGCCTCGCGCCCCTCCCCGATGGTCCAGCAATCGCTCGACGACCCCGGTGGCGCTCCGTTCAGGGGGATGGATATGCGTATGTTGCGCCCCATGACCGCAATGCACGTAATGCTCTGTCGATCCCGAAGGAGGCCGGCACGATGAGGCCGATTCTGACCGCTGCCCAGATGCGCGAGCGGGACCGCCGCGCGATCGATCAACGTTCGATTCCGAGTCTCATCCTGATGGAGAATGCCGCCCGGGGCGCGGCCGAGATCCTCGCCTCCGCCCTCGGATCGCTGGAGGGACGCCGGATCGTGATTCTCTGCGGCAAGGGGAACAACGGCGGCGACGGCCTGGCCATCGCGCGCCACGCGGCCATTCTCGGAGCCGACCCGGTCTGCGCCCTGCTCCATCCCGAGGCGGAATATACCGGCGATCCCGGCACGCAGCTTACTATACTTCGCGATTCCCGCCTGGCCGAGATCCTTCCCTGGGAGGAGATCGATCGGGAGGAGCCGTTCGACGCGGTGGTCGACGCCATGCTCGGCACCGGCGCGACCGGCGAGCTGCGCCCCCCCTACCGCGAGGCGGTGGTCTGGGGAAGCGCCCTGGAGGCGCTCCGGCTGGCGGTCGATATCCCCACCGGCATCGAGGCGGATACCGGGCGCCGCCGCGGCGACGCGTTCATCGCCGACCTGACGGTGACGATGGGGGCGCTCAAGCCGGGGCTGCTCCTCGGTGCCGGCGCCGAGGCCAGCGGCGACATTCACGTGGCACATATCGGCGCCCCTCCGGAGATCTATCACGACGCGACGATCGAGCTGCTCGACGCGCGCCGCGCGCTGGATGCGCTGCCCGAGGTCCGGCGCGGCTGGAACAAGTACGATCGCGGCAAGGTGCTTCTGCTCTGCGGATCGCGCGGGATGAGCGGCGCCGGCGTGATGAGCGCCGAATCGGCCCTCTCGTTCGGAGCGGGGCTGGTGGTGCTCGGACTTCCCGAGGCCGCATTCCCGATCCCCCAGCGGATCATGCCCGAGATCATGACGCGACATCTCCCCTCCGGTAACGACGGCGCCTTCGCCGGCACCGCGCTCGACATGCTCCGGGAGGAGTTGGCGAACTACGCGGCAATCGCCGCCGGGCCGGGACTGTCGCGCTCGACCGGCGCCGGCGCGATGATCGCCGATCTGCTGGCCGCCGCCCGCGTCCCGGTGATCCTCGACGCCGATGGGCTCACGCCCTTCGCCGGACATCCGGAGCGGATCGCCTCGCGGAGCTGCGAGCTCGTGATAACGCCGCATCATGGTGAGATGGCGCGCCTGCTCGGCACCGACCGCGGGAAGATCGGCGAGGATCCGCTCGGCATTGCGCGCCAGGCCGCCGAGCGCACCGGCGCGATCGTTGTGCTGAAGGGAGCGCCGACGGTGATCGCCACGCGCGACGGCCGCGCGTGGATCAACGGCGCCGGCAATCCCGGCATGGCCACCGGAGGCACCGGCGACGTGCTCACCGGCGCCATCGCCTCGCTCGTCGGCCAGCGCGGCGACGTGCTCGAGGGGACGCTCGCCGCGGTCTTCCTGCACAGCTTCGCCGGCGACATCGCCGCCGAGCGGATGACCGAGCGGGGCCTCAGGGCCACCGATATCATCGAGGCCGCCCCGGAAGCGTATCGTCGACTGTTCGCGGAGGAAGAATGAATCGACCCGACTGGATGGGAACTCGTATGCTGGTGCTCGCGCTCTACTGCGGGCTCATCTTTACCTTGAGCGCCATGTCGACGGTGCCGACGCCGCCGCTCGGCATCGAGTGGGGCGACAAGGTGGTGCACGCCTGTGCCTACGCCCTGATGATGCTGCTGGCGTTCCGGGCGGCGCGCCTCCGGCCGGAGCATCGCCTGCTCCTGACGCAGCTCGGCATCGCGTGGCTCTTCACCGCGCTCTACGGCGTCTCGGATGAATATCATCAGTCGTTCGTTCCCGGCCGCACCTCCGAGTTTGCCGACTGGGTGGCCGACGCCTCCGGCGCGGCGCTCGCCGGACTCTTCATCTACCTGACGATCGATCGCTCCATCGGCCGCCGCTTCTTCTCCGCGATCCGGAGCTCCGGCGCCAGGTGATCTCCTCCTGGCGAACACGACCGAGAGAGGAAGCGAAGCGCCGGACGCGACCGGATCGCCCGGCGACGGTCTTTCACGACAATGCCTTGACGCCTCCCGAGGGGGCCGCTATCATGCTCCGAGTTCCCCGTTGCATGCTCACATGATCGTTCGACCACATCTTCCCATGCTCCTCCGCGTCGCGATGACGCTCCTTGCCGCAACGCTCCTGCCGGCCCCGCGGGCCTCGGCGCAGAGCGGCCCGAGGGCCGCCGACGTCGACGCCGGATCGGTCACGAGGCTCGCGCGCGCGCTGCGGAGCATGCCCCTTCCGACCGACGGCACCCGGACCGACAGCCTGATGGCTGAGCCGGGGACCGCGCCACTGAAATCGCCGCTGCTGGCCGGCGGGCTATCCGCCCTCCTCCCCGGCACCGGACAGATCTACGCCAAGGCTCCGCTCTGGCGCACGCTCCTCTATGGCGCCGTGGAGGCCGCAGGGTGGACACTCTTCGCGGTCTTCACCGCCAAGGGAGATCGGGAGACCGATGCGTTTCAGCGCTTCGCCGACGACAACTGGGACGTGACGCGGTACGTGGAGTGGATCAGCGGGAATTATCAGCGGTGGGCCGACGATGAAGTGGACAAGGCGGCGGCGTCCGAGGCACTCGCGACGATCTATCGCTCGCGCGATCCGAATCTCTCCCCCTGGGAGCGGATCGATTTCCAGCAGCTCAACCGCCTCGAGCGCGCGGTGCACAAGAGCTTCTCCCACACCCTCCCGGCGCACGGCCAGCAGCAGTACTACGAGGAGATCGGCAAGTACACGCAGTACCGGGCCGGCTGGTCGGACCACGATTTCCTCGGCGACACGCTCGTCTACGACAACTCCAAGGTGACCGCGCGGAACCTGCAGTACACGGCCGACCGCGCCAGGGCGAACTCCTACTACGACTACGCGACGGCGGCGGTGGGAACGCTTCTGCTGAACCACGTGGCGAGCATGATGGACGCGTTCTTCCAGGCACGCGGCTACAACGCCTCGGTGCGGGCGCGGCTGCGCGGCGCGCTCACCCCGACCGAATCTCCCTACCCCGAGCTGACCCTCAGCGTCGGTTTCTGAATCGCGGAGCTCCAACCGGCGCCGATGCGATATCCGGCCATGCATGGAGCTCGCTGGAGCGCCGGACGTGAGCGTCCATTCCTTGAGCACGCTGGAGAGGTGCGCCTACCCTACGTCGGTCCGCACGCCGTCCGCCCCTGCCCATATACGCTCGCATCCAAGGTTCCACGGAGGCGGGCATGACAGGCATGAGGCTTCGGCCCACGTCGACATACAATCCGACATCTCCGTCTTCTCCGCGCGCGCTGAAGATGTGCGCCTACCATGGCGCGCCTGCCGACACGCATTCCAACGCATCGATCACTCGTACAGCAGATACTCCTGGCGGAGCGAGATGTAGCGGTCGAGCCCATCCTTCCAGGAGGCGATGATCTCCTCGAACGTGCTTCCGGAGGTGAGCCGCTCGCGCAGCTCCGGGCCGCCGCAGACCTTGTCGAACATCTTCCAGCTCTCCTCGCTCACCGCGTCGATCGGGGCACGGTCCGGATAGAGATCGCGCAGCGCGGTCATGATCGCGACCGACGCGCTGAACGGGGCCGAGGATTCGCCGGTGCGGACGATCTGCACGCCGTTGCAGACCTTGCCGTTGGACATCCCGTAGAAGGGCTTGTAGGCGGTGCGCCGGAACCAGATGCCGGGGATCTTCATCCCGTTGAGCCGGTCCGAAAGCTGGTAGGAATCGATCCAGGTGGCGCCGATCAACTGAAACGGCATGGTGAACCCGACGCCGATGTTGACGATGCCGAGCTCGCCGATCGCGCCGGTGGCCGCGTAGGTGAACCCCGCCTCCTCGCTCGGAATGTTCGGCGATGGAGGCACCCAGGTGAGCCCCGTCTCCCGCCAGGTCATTCCCCGCCGCCATCCCTCCATCCGGATCACCTTCAGCTCGCAGCGCCGTCCCCCCTCGAGCCATCCCTCGCCGTTGGCCATCGTGGCAAGCTCGCCGACGGTGAGCCCATAGACGTAGGGAACCGGGACGATGCCGACGAACGACCGATACGCGGGGTCGAGCACCGGACCATCCACCACGTCGCCGCCGATCGGGTTCGGCCGGTCCAGCACCACCAGCGGCACGCCGGCGTCGGCGCATCCTTCCATCACCCGGATCAGCGTGGAGATGAACGTGTAGCTCCTGACGCCGATATCCTGGATGTCGTAGACCATCACGTCGATATCCTTGAGCATCGCGCGGGTGGGGCGCTTGGTGGCGCCGTAGAGGGAGTAGACCGGCAGGCCGCTCCTCGGCTCGACGGCGGCCGCGATCTCCTCGCCGGCGAACACCGAGCCGTCGATGCCGTGCTCGGGGGCGAAGAGCGCCACCAGGCGGCACCGGTCGGTGGCCAGGAACGCATCGAGCGTGGTCTGGCGCACGTCGCGCCGGACGGCGGTCTGGTTCATCACCAGCCCGACACGCTTGCCGGCCAGCGGAGCAAACTCCCGCGCGGCCAGCACGTCGATGCCCGGGAGCACCTGGGCCATGCCATGCGAGGTGATCAGAAGCAGGAAAAGAGCAACGAGAGCGAGGGGTGATCGGCGGCCGAACGGGGATCCGATCATGATGCGTCGAGGAATGTGTGGATGAAGGAATCGTCGGAGAGATCGTCGCAGACGGCATCCGGTTCCCAGCGGCGAAGCTCCTCGGCCGAAAGGCTGCCGGTGCCGACGGCCAGCGCCGCGATGCCCCAGGCACGCGCGCAGGCGATGTCGCGATGGGAGTCGCCGATGATGAGGGTGCGCTCGTAGGAGAGCGCGTCGCCGTGGAGATCGTTGGCGCGACGGAGCGCGATCGGCGGCAGGTCCACGCGATCGACGGCGTCGGAACCGAACGCGCCGAAGCGGAAATAGTCGGAGAGATCGTGCGGATCGAGCTTCAGGCGAGCGGCGGGCTCGAGGTTGCCGGTCAGCAGCCCGAGCACCACGTCGTCACGGCCCGAGAGGCGATCGAGCAGATCGGGCACGCCCGGGTGCACCTTCACGGTGGAGCGGTCGAGCAGCTCCGACCAGCGGCCGCAGATATACGCGTCGAAGCGGTCGAGGAGCGCCACTCCCTCCTCGCGGCTCCGGCCGGTGAGCTCGCAGAGCTCGAGGAAGATCTGGCGATCGGTCTTGCCGTGGAGCTCGTGCTCCGGCAGCTCCCCCTGGTGGCCGAGCAGATCGGTCACGATCCGCTCGATCAGACCGGAGGTGACCTGGCGATCGACCGAGATGAGGGTGCCGTCGATATCGAAGAGGATGAGCTTCTTCATGATCCCGTAGACTATCGCGGCTCTCCCGAGGCGCCCCCGACGAATGCCGGGAGGAGCGGCCGGGAGCGGCCCGCGTGCAGAAAGAACTTTGCCGGATGCGGGTTCCCGATGCATCTTGGCCCCAGGCCGCGCGCATCCAACGGCGGCCGCTCTCCCGAACGGCTCTCCCGAACGGCTCTCCCAAACGGAACCCAATTCCCTTCACCGTCGATCCGTATGCGCATATCCGCTCGCGCCCCGCGTATCCATGCCCTGCTGCTGCCGCTGGCGCTCACGCTCGTTTCCTGCCGCAACGACAGCGTCGAGCAGACGCCGCGTCTGGCGCCGCGAGGAGCCACCGAGGCCCCGGCCGCCGCGCCGGCAACGCCGGGCGATTCCGGCGTGACGGGGGCTCCGGTCGCCGGCGTGCCTCAGTCGGCGCCGCGCTGGACGGAGCGCGAGGTGGTCGGCCAGGTCGAGGGATTTCTCTCGACGATCAAGCGCGGTGACCGGGATGCGTTCATGAGCAAGCTCTCCCGTCGGAGCAAGGGGGTGCTGAGCGACCTTCACGCAACCGACGAGGTGTGGGGCGTGGCGGTCGATGCCTTCGACGACATCGGCCACCGGAAGATCTCCGTGATCGGCGGCTCGGCCGACAGCGTGGCAACCCTCATCTCCGGCGAGCGGACCGTCGAGGGAGAGGAGACGAGCGATCCGGTGATCATGAGCCTCCTCCGGGAGGATGGGGACTGGAAGGTGATGTACCCCGGACTTCTCTATCCCTCTAATCACCTGAAGCGCTGATCGCGAGCGCGTCCGAACATCGTATCCGAACATCGCATCGGCACGACGCATTCGAGGCGCGGGGCCGGGGGAAGATCCTCCGGCCCCGCCGCGTTTCCGGATCAGACGTTGAACCGGAAGAACATCACGTCGCCGTCTTTCACCACGTACTCCTTCCCTTCCACGCGGTAGAGCCCGGCCTCCTTGACCGCCTGCTCGCTGCCGAGGCGGCGCAGATCCTCGTAGGCCTGCACCTCGGCGCGGATGAAGCCGCGCTCGAAATCGGTATGGATGACGCCGGCGGCCTCCGGAGCGGAGGCGCCGCGGCGGACGGTCCAGGCACGGCACTCCTTCTCGCCGGCGGTGAAATAGGTGATCAGCCCGAGCAGGTCGTAGCCGGCGCGGATGATCGAGTTCAGCCCCGGCTCGGAGAGCCCGAGCGATTCCAGGAATCCGGCGCGATCCTCCTCCGGGAGCTCGGCGATCTCCGCCTCGATCTTGGCGCAGACCGGCACGGCGTTGAACCCGCGGGAGGCGGCGAACTGCTTCACCCGCTCCACCTGCGCGTTCCCGTTGACCAGCCCGTTCTCGTCGGTGTTGGCAACGTAGACCACTTTCTTATCGGTCAGCAGGTGGAAGTCGCGCGTGATCAGCCGCTCGGCGTCGGTCCGCTCGAAGGTGATCGCCAGGTTTCCCTGCGACAGGTGATCGCGCAGCCGCTCGGCCACCTCGATCTCCGCCTTGGCCTCCTTCTCGTTGGCGCGCATCCGCTTGCCGGCCGCGTCGATCCGCTTCTGCACCGTCTCCAGATCCTTCAGGATCAGCTCGGTCTCGATCGTCTCGATATCCCGGATCGGATCGATCGATCCGTCGACGTGCACCACGTTCTCCTCATCGAAGCAGCGGACCACGTGGGCGATGGCGTCCACGTTCCGGATGTGCGACAGGAACTGGTTGCCGAGTCCCTCCCCCTGCGCGGCGCCGCGGACCAGGCCGGCGATATCGACGAACTCGATGGTCGTCGGCACCTCCTTGCGGGTCTTGAACGCCTGCGAGAGCCACTTCAGCCGCTCATCCGGCACCGGAACCACGCCGGTGTTCGGGTCGATGGTGCAGAAAGGATAATTCTCCGCCGGAATTCCGGCGGCCGTGATCGCGTTGAACAGCGTCGACTTGCCGACGTTCGGCAGCCCGACGATTCCACATGCAAAACCCATAAACGATATACCTGCTGGCTGTTGATGACTCGTGTGATCGATCCTCGGCACCCTTCCTCACCCGATCCGCGCCGCCGCGGCTCCGGAACGGCCGCATGGGCCGCCGGCCGACGCCGACGCGAAGCCGAACAAAATACGACCTTCCGGGCGCCGCCGGAAGCCCCGCCGATCTCCCCCGTCGCCACGGGTGGTGACGGAGTGTATGCGAGGATGCCCATCCGGACGCGCCGGACGGAACGCTTCGCATCATCGACGGGCCGGAGGACTCCCTGGATGTGAGGGACGCCATCATGGCCAAACAGGGGATTTTCGGGGAAGAAGCGGGGTGCGATGGAGGAAGGGAGCTATCACCGGGCGTGACCACGATCGCGCGCGTGGCACGCCCGGAGGGAGACAGGTTGGGGTGATCGAGCCGGGAGGAAGCGAATCCGATACGGCGAACGATCCGCGCGGGAGGCCCGGAGCCACGAGACCTCCCGACGGAGTCGCGGCCTCACGCGCCGGGGCGCGATCGGCATGAAGTCGACCGAGCATGATGCCGCCGACGGACGCCCGCGTGTTCGCGGCGGCGGAAGAGGCGCATGATGCGTTCCCTTTTCCTGACGGAGCATCTCCCCCTCTCCCTCGCGCGCTTCCCACGCGGACGTCGCGGCGGCAATAATTGTCGAGTCGGGTCAATATCGTACTACGACATTTAACCCCGAAGAACGCCGGCCGGCCGGGCACCGCGGGCGACGCTCCCTTCGAGGGACACGCGCTCCGGCGGCAACCTTACCGGATGGAAATCGGACGGAGGATCATCGTGGGGATGGCCATCGCGCGGCGCGCGGCTCACGCGGCCGGCTCCGGCCGCGGACTCCGACGGCGGGCTCCGACGGCGGGCTCCTGTGGCTGAGACGGGGTCTGGATGGGGAGGGTGGAAACAACACCGGCTCCCTCGGTCGAAACGAAGGGAGCCGGCTGGAAGATCGCGGCGATCTCGACGTCGGGGGCTCAGTCGACGCAGGCCAGCTCCTTGCCGGCCAGCCGCTCCCGCTCATCGGCGCCGATCCGTCCGGCGGCAATGGCGGCCACCGCGTCGACGAGCTTGTCGAGATCCTCCTGGTTGTTGTAGATGCCGATCGTGGCGCGGACCGCGCCCGGAAGGAGCACATCCTCGCCGGCCTCGACCTTTCTGCGGACCCCCTCGGGATCGGTGCAGTGGAGCAGGCGGGTAAGGTAGGGATGCGCGCAGAAGCAGCCGTTGCGCGTGGCCACGCCATACTCCCGATCGAGGAGCATCGCCACCGAATCGTGATGCATCCCCTCGATGTTGAAGGCCATCACGCCGAGCTTCTTCTCGGCCGGGATATCGCCGAGGAAGCTCACCCCCGGAATCTCCCGCAGGCGGGACTCGGTGTGGCGGAGCAGCTCCAGCTCGTGCTCCCTGATCCAGTCGAGCCCGATCTCCTTCATCCAGTCGAGGCTGGCGCCGAGCGCGATCACGCCGGCGATGTTCGGCGTGCCGCCGGTATGGCGGTCCACACCCTCTGCCCAGACTACGTCCGTATCGGTCACGAACTTCACCGTTCCACCTCCCGGAATATAGGGAGTAGCCGCGCCGAGCGCCTCGTTGCTGGCCACCAGGAAGGCGGCGCCGAACGGTGCGTAGGCCTTGTGGCCGGCGGCGGCGAAAAAGTCGATATGGTCGTCGGCATCGTTCGGGCGAAGGTCCACGCGGTCGTGCGCCAGAAGCTGGGCGCCGTCGACGAGGATCTTGGCGCCGTGCGCGTGCGCCATCCGGGCGATCCGATGGATCTCCGGCATGTAGCCGGTGACGTTGCTGGCGCCGGTGACGGCCACGAGCTTGACGCGATTGGAGGCGAGCTTCCGCTCCAGGTCCTCATAATCGAGCGAGCCGTCGGCCAGCACCTCGATCCTGAGCACCGGGCCGCGGCGGCGGTGCGGCAGATCGTTCGAGTGATGCTCCATCGAGGAGACGAGCGTGGCCCCCTCCACCTCGGCCATCAGGTAGCTGGCCAGATCGAGCGCGGTGGTGGTGTTGGCCGTGAAGACCACCCCGTTGCGCGCGGGATCGGCCCCGACGAAGCCGAGGACCGTGTCGGAAACGCAATCGTAGAGCTCGCTCGATTTCTGCGACAGGTAATGGTTGCCGCGGTGGATGTTCGCGTAGAAGTTTTCCAGGAAGTCGCGATAGACGTCGAGCACCGTGCGGGGAGGATGGGTGCTGGCGCCGTGATCGAGATAGATGATCGGATGCTCGGCCCCGTTGGCGGTGCGACATCGCTGGCGGGTGATCGGGAACTGCTCTCTGATTGCGTCGAGTTTATCCATGTCGATAGTCGTCGAAGGTAGCGCCACGAGGCGCGATAAAGAGGGGGCCGCCCGGGGCGGCTCGGTCATCTGATGCGCACGGAACGGAGGGTTTGCCGGCCGCGCAATTTAGCGGACCGCCCCGGCACCCGCAACCGGCGCCGGAATCCCCCCCTCATCCCCTCCGTTCACTCCCCCGGAGCCCGCGTGTCACCGCGCTATCACGAATCGCTCGCACCAGACACGGCTCCCCGACGACACCGAACAGAGATAGACGCCCGGAGGAAGGCTCGCGATGTCGATCGGAATGGCGTGAAGACCGGGACCGAGCCGGAAGTCCCGCGTCGCGAGGCCCTGGCGGCCGAGGCGGTCGAAGACCCGGAGACTGACCCGCGCATCCCGGTCGAGCCGGAGACGGAGCGTCGCCTCATCAGAGGCGGGGTTCGGCGCGATCCCCTCCAGCTTCGCCTCCCCCGCGCCGGCTTCGGAGGAGACCGCCGCCGCCGGCGTGTACTCGTAGACGCCGCCGTCGGTGGCAGCGTACACGACGCCCCGCGGATCGGTGGCAAACATCCGGGCGGCCCTGCCGTCGGGAATCTCCGCGAAGGCGCTCCAGCTTGCTCCCGCATCGGCCGTGAAGGCCACCTTCGGCGACATCCGCATCCCCGCGAACACGCGCCCGACCGAATCGATCGCGATCTCCACGGTCGTCCCCAGCTTCGGGTCCGGCCACGACCGCCATGTGGTGCCACGGTCGGTACTGAGCACCACCTGCCCGAACGCGGCCCATGCGCCGACGCCGATCAGCGTCCCGTCCGGCGTCACGACAACGTCGTCGAGGATCGCCGGAACCTCCGTGATGGCAACCACGGCGCCGCTCGTCGGAGAAAGATGCATGACCGCGTACTGACGTCCCGACGGACCGCGGCGGCTGAAGGGAACCACGAGCCGATCGCCGGCCTGAACGACGCAATAGAAGATGGTATCCCCGCCGGCCGCGCGGAACAGGCTCCAGCTCGCGCCGTCGTCGGTCGAGCGGTAGAGTCCCGATCCGGCCACGCTGGCATGTATGGCGCCGTCCGGCGTCAGCGACAGCATCATGACATTTCCGGCCAGATTGGACTCGGGGTACTGCCAGGTGGCGCCTCGATCGGTCGAGCGCGCGATCCTCCGCGAGGCCTGATCGGTCACCGCGACGAGAGATCCGGCGAACGTCGACAGAATCGGCAGCGGGAAGTCGGAGTCGTTCATCGATTCGGCGTCCAGCCCGATGTCGGTCCAGGTTCGCCCGGCATCGGTGGAGCGGGCATACCTCGCCCGACTGAAGTCGCCGATGGTCGCATAGAGCTCTCCTCCCAGACCGGCGCTGATCGCGCCGATGCCGGAGGCGACCATCCCCCGGCTCGACCGGGCCCACGCTCCGCCCGCGTCGGAACGGATTACGCCGATCGAGCGGAGCCCCAGGAGCACGCACCCGGTCCCGGTGATCGTGGCGGAGAGGATCTGCTCCTTCTCGGGCGTGGCGATGGCGCTCCACGTACTCCCCTCGTCGCGCGAGACCAGGAGCTTGCCGAGGGGATTTCTGGCCAGAAGCTCCCCCCGGACGCTGATCGAGATCATCCCCTCATCGCCGCCCACGTAGAGATCGAGGCCGGTCCAATGCGCGCCGTGATCCGTGGACTTCCGGAAGTTGCCGTCGACGGTAACCGCGTAGAGCGTCCGATCGAAAGCACCGACCAGAGGGCCGATCCCCCCGCCGGCCGTCCACTTCCAGGTTACTCCCCCGTCGGAGGAGCTGTAGAGGTATCCGCCGAACGCTACATAGGCCCACCCGTCCGGCGCGGCGACGACATGGGAACCCGAGTATTCGGCGCTCATCACCCGGCGCCAGGAGGCGCCGCCATCGCTGGAGCGGAACACCTCGCGATCGGAACAGACGAGGATGGCGCCGCTTGAATCGAGCGCCCCTCTGTAGAGTCTAGGCAGGGATGGCGTGACGATCCAGGTCCAGTGCGCGCCACGATCGGTGGAGGTGAGCAGCCCGCCGTTGACCATGTAGAGCGGATTGGAGCCGCCTCCGAAGAAGCAGCGCGCGCCTCGCGCGAAACCCCGATCCATGATCACCGAGTCCCAGCTCCGGCCGTCGTCGAGCGACCGGAAGATCGGCCCGAGATACGTGGCCGCGAAGATCTCCCCCGACGGGAGCGACGCGAGGTATTCCACCGAGCCGCCATCGGGGCATCCGGCGTAGCGCCAGCCGCCACCTTGCGCGGCCAGCCGGCCATGCGTCAGAAGTGTCACCAGAAGCACCGGAAGCATCCGGAGAAGCGTGGCCATCTTCATATCAATCAGAACAGGTGAATGCCGCGGTGCGAGCGCCGGAGCGTGACGATCAGGCTCCGCGCCCGGACGACGATGAATACGAGCTTACGATGATTGTAGCCGGCTCTCCTCACGGGATCTTCTCCGTGAAGGCTCACGATCAGGGACGGAAGCGATCGCTCCGGCTGGAGTGATCGGACACCCGAGCGGCCGGAAATGTGACGTGGCTCCGTGGATCGGCACGCCCACATCCGCGGGGGGATACACTTCTCTCCATCGCTTCACGTCGAGCCCCCTCTCCCTGGAAAGGGTTCGCGGCGCCGGGCGCGAACGACCATGGGCCGGACGCCGGAGTCGTTGCAGTCTATGAACGAGACGCATCCTCTTTGGTGCCGTGGCATCGGCTTTGTAGCTTTTCAAGTCGAATGTTCGATGGACCGGCCTCGATGCTCCCCGAAACACCTCGCGGGGTTCCAGCGCCGGTATCGCCGATCCGACCTCCCTACCGATCAGGTCATTTGAACCAGGCACCGTGGAGTATTTCAAAACGCTCGTCCTAGCCTTCGGCGGCTACATGGGATTCGTCGGCCGATTCTTTCGAACGGTCTTTCGTCCTCCCTACGAGGTGATGCAGATCGTGCGTCACGTGGACGACCTCGGAGCGCTGTCGCTGCCGCTGATCTCCACGGCCAACTTCATCATGGGAATGATCCTGGCGCTGCAGTCGCGTCCGGTGATGGAGAAGTTCGGCGCCGCCGCGTTCATCCCGGCGATGGTGACCACCTCGATCACCCGCGAGCTCGGTCCGGTGATCACCGCGCTGCTGGTGGCCGGGCGCGTCGGCTCCGGCATCGGCGCCGAGCTCGGCTCGATGAAGGTGACCGAGCAGATCGAGGCGATGGAGACGTCCGGCGTCGACCCGTACAAGTACCTGGTGACCACGCGCGTGATAGCGCTGATGATCCTGATGCCGCTGCTGACGCTCTACGCCGAGTTCGTCGGCATCTTCGGCAGCTACGTCGCCGAGTTCATCTCCACCGGCGCGACCCTCCGGTACTATTACGGCCAGGTGATCGACGCGCTCTACTTCAGCGACGTGATCCCCGGCCTGGCCAAGACGATCGCCTTCGGCTTCGCCATCGCGATCATCGGAGCCTACAAGGGCTTCACGACGAGCTCCGGCACCGAGGGGGTGGGCCGGGCGACCACCTCGGCGGTGGTTCTCTCGTCGCTCTGGATCATCCTGATCGACATGGTCCTGGTGAAGATCACCGTGACATATTTCCCCCCAACGTAAAGGCGCCATGATCGAGATCCGCAATCTCCATAAATCGTTCGGCACGATCTCTCCCCTGCGTGGCGTCGATCTCGACGTCGAGGACCGGAGCACGGTGGTCGTGCTCGGAAAGTCCGGCACCGGCAAGAGCGTGCTGCTCAAGAGCATCGTCGGGCTGATCGAGCCGGATGCCGGATCGATCAAGGTGGATGACGTCGAGGTGGTCAATGCCGATCAGAAGACGCTGTTCGAGGTCCGCAAGAAGGTCGGCTACGTCTTTCAGAGCGGCGCCCTGTACGACTCCCTCACCGTGGGGGAGAACCTGGCGTTCCCGCTGAGGAAGACCAAGAAGATGTCCGACGCGGAAATCCGCGACAAGGTGGGCTATTATCTGGAGAAGGTCGGGCTTCCCGAGAAGATCAACATGATGCCCTCGGAGCTCTCCGGCGGGCAGCGCAAGCGCATCGGCGTGGCGCGCACGATCGTCACCGAGCCGCAGTATCTGCTCTACGACGAGCCGACCACCGGACTCGATCCGCAGACGACCAAGGAGATCTCGGAGCTGATCGTTCAGTTGAAGAATGATCTCGGCATCACCGGCATCGCGGTGACGCACGACCCCTACTGCCTGCATATCATCGCAGACAGGGTGGTGTTCCTGGACGAGGGGGTGGTGAAATTCAATGGAACGCCCGCCGAGGCGAAGCGCTCCGATCTCGAGTTCCTCAAGATCTTCTTCCTGATCGAGAACGAGAGCGATTGACCCGGGCGATTCGATGACGTACTCGATAGAATCAGCACATTCGGTTATAGACAAGGAACGTTACCATGGCTTCGACGAGCGATCCGACTCCGAAGGGTGAAGCGGCCAACGCCGTGGCCCCGCATGCCAATCAGGAGGTGCCGAAAATGGTCACCGGCCGGGACCGGAACAAGCGGGTGTTCCGCGTCGGCCTGTTCACGCTGATCGGCCTGATCATCCTCCTGATCGCCGTGTTCGTGCTCGGCGACAAGCAGCAGCTCTTCTCCTCCACCTTCTCGGTCTACACCACGTTCAAGACCGTCCAGGGGTTGAAGTCCGGCGCCGGCGTCACGCTCAACGGCATCAAGATCGGCACCGTCAGCGGCGTCGAGCTCAGAAAGGACACGACGACCTACGTTCGTGTCGACATGATGATCGACGGCGATTACCGCGGCTTCGTTCGGAGCTCGACCGTGGCGGTCATCGGCCAGCAGGGACTCATCGGCGAAAAGCAGATCGACCTTCAGCCGGGCGACATGAGCGCGGCGGTGATGGCCGATGGCGGACAGCTCAAGTCCGAGGAGCCGGCCGATTACACCGCCATTCTCGACGAGGCCACCGTCGCGGTCAAGAACACGCAGAGCATCACCGCGTCGATCGACACCCTCTTTCTCCGCTTTCGCCGCGGCGAGGGAACGCTCGGGCGCCTCCTGACCGACGAGTCCGCCTACAACGAGCTGGTGGCCGCCATCCACTCGACCGACGCGCTGATCGGACAGACCAACCGGCAGATCGGCGCCATCAGCGGCACGCTGAACACGGCCGCGGCCAACGTGAACGATATCACGATGGAGAGCCGGAAGCTCGTGGCCGATATCGGCAACGGCAAGGGAACCGTCGGCGCGCTGCTGTACGATCGCTCCCTCTACGACTCGCTCACCTCGCTGACCGGCACGCTGACGCGCGCCTCGGACAACGCCGGCTTTGCCGCGCGCGAGTTCGGCATCAACATGCGCGGACTCCGCTCGAGCTGGCTCGGCGGCCTGTTCAAGGGAGACGAGGAGGAGGTGCGGGATGCGGATCTCAGAAGCCGCGAGGTTGATATCCGTCTGGAAGAGCTCCGGCGCCAGAAGGAGCTTCTCGATCAGCGCGAGCGGGCGCTGATGATGAAGGAAGCCTCCAGCAGAAAATGATCCCGCGCTCCCGACATCGGGAGCCGTGACGTGAGCCGTGATGTGCATGACGTGAAACGGCCCATCCCCCAGTTCGGAGGATGGGCCGTTTCGTTGTTCCCCACCGACATCGCGCCGGTGGGCCACGCTCGAATCATCGCGGTCGGCCGACGCGGGCGGGAGCGCATCGGACCGAGAAGATCAGCGCGCGATGGTCACCGGGATTACCGCGCCTGCGCGGCCGTCGATCGCGAGGAAGTACGCGCCGCATGGGAGCGAGGAGACATCGAGCGCGACGACCGAGGCTCCGGCCGCGTCGGCGCGGAGCACGGTGACGCCACGCGCGTCGAGCAGCGCGATGTGGCGGGCCGCGGCCGGCAGCGTGACGCGCAGCGTGGAGCCGGCGGGGTTCGGAGCAGCGACAACGGCGCCGACGGCATCGGCGCGGTCGCTCACGCCGGCGGTGCCGGCCACCACCACCTGCTGTTCGAGCAGCGCTCCCCGCTCCGGCTTGTTCACGTTGTAGGCATGCACCACGTAGCGGAAGCTCCCTTCAACCGCGGTGAGCCAGTGGACCCGGCCGCGCGTCGGATCGATCGTCATGCCGGCCGGAGCAGCCAGCAGCTCGAACGCCACCGGATCGTCGGAGTTGTTGGCCGCGCCGTAGTCGACCGCCATTTCCTTCCCCGCCGCGACGGTCTCGAAGGTGATCCCGCCATCGTTGGTGATGCCGATCGAATCGGCCGGTGAGACGGTCGTCGAGCCGCCCGTTGCATAGGGGGCGACGGTCAGGGTGACGATCGAGCTCGGATCGCTCTCCTCGCCGCGCCAGGAGCAGGTGACGTAGAAGGAATAGGTTCCGGGCGGAAGCGGGATCAACGAGAAACCGCCGCAGCCATCGTAGCCGTTGGCGCGGGAGAACACCGAGGCATCGAGCAGCACGCGGAAGCGGCTGGGATCATGCGTCTCCCCATCGGCCATGTAGACGCGGAACGATTCCGGGATGAAGGCGGCGGTGTTGACCAGCCAGGTGAGAAACGCGGTTCCGGTGTTGGGGCCGAGCGCCACCTGTCCGCGCACTCCCACCGGAGCACCGGGAGCGCCGGCGCTCGCGGTTGCGAACGAAGCGCATGCCGCGACGACAACGAGCAGCATGGCGCGGAATATCCGCCGTGGAAAGCGAGTATACATGAGAATAATCCCTCGAAGTTGATGGACTGAATGGTTCAGCAGGTTCGCGGGTCGTCCGGCGCCATCGACAATCCCGACTGCATCGGAATAACAACCGAACCTTCCATTGATTACACCCTTCGAGCGATAATTCTCCTTACGCTGATAGAATATTTCGCGCGCTCAATAATCGATCGTGAGCAGGAGGCGAAACGGCGTCGTTATTCCGGTGCCGGGCACGTCCGGCAGTGATGCCTGAATATCGGCGATGATCCGTCGGCCGCCGGCCGCGTGCGTGAGCGTCGCCGCGACGGTGTTGACCGGGCCGGCGATCTTCGTGGCCGCCGGCGACGAGGCCGTGTTGCTCATCACGTCGAAGCTCATCCCCATGCCGGACGTCGGATCTCCGACGATCGGATGCGCCGCCCCGTCGGCGATCAGGGAGTCGCAGCGGAATCGGGTGCGCGTCACCGCCTCCGCCGTGATCGCGCTCAGATCGACTCCGGAAATCCAGAGCCTCGGCGACGCCGAGGCCGTGTCGATCGTGGCGGTGATGGCCCCGGCGGGAATACCGTTCCAGGTCCGCCCGTTCTCCTCCGCGGCGAAGGTGATCGAGCTGGAGGTGACCATTCCGGTTCTCACGGCGGCGGGATTCACATACTCCTTGCTTCGCGGCGTGTCGACGTCCAGCGAGGAGGAGCAGGATGCGAGTGAGCACGCGATCGCGGAGGCAATCAGCGCGCGGCGTGCGTGTATGATGATCATGACCGTCAAGATTGATTGTGTGATCCGTGAGCTCTTCAACGCGCAGTGTGACGACGGACGTGAGCCCGAGCGCATCGCTCCACGCGAGCCGGCCGCGACAATGCGAATGCTCAGAATGCGAGCGAGACGCCGTAGGTGACGCCGAGCTTGCGCGTCAGGTACCAGGTCGACTCGATGCGATACAGGAGCGCGGCGCCGTCGGCGCCGATCATGAAGGAGACCCGCTCCTCCGGCGTGTACGAGAGTCCGATCGTGGCGCGTCCAAGCGCGCCGACCGAGGTACCTCCGGCCACGAGCTGGAGGAAGGGGCGCACCGCGTCGTACGGCACGATCCCCTCGGGGCGAAGCTGGAGCGCCGCGCCTCCCCACGGAAGCATCGGGTTCTGGCGGTAATGCACCCGCACGCCCCCCTCGCTGCCGACGAAGGTCTGCGCGAACGCCTCCTGCCCCGCTTCGACGCCGATGCGCGCATCGGGTCCGAGATCGCGCAGCAGCGCGACGGCGACGTCGCGGAACCACGGCTCCGATTGCGACGCGAGGGTCGGCGCCGGATAGGAGCGGCCCGCGAGCCCGCGTATCTGCACCGTCCACCGATGGGAGGGCGTTTCCAGGAGCGCGGCATCGAACAACGGTGGCGCCGGAAGCGGCGGGCCGCCGAGACGCGGCGCGGCGGGCTCCTCCACCCCTTCGATCACCGGGAGACGCAATCCCCCCGCGTCGAGCACCGGAGCATCAGGCACCGACGAGACCACGGCCGGCGGCGGGACGCTCGGCGCGGCGGTATTCCGCGCGGTGAGAAGCGCTTGCGTCGTGGCGGCATCGCGCGACTCCGCGCGGTGGAACGATCTCGCGATCATGTCGCGATGTCTGCCGCCCCCAACTGCGTCGAGCGCTCCGTTCGTTCGCGCCGTGTCTCTCGCCGCCGCATCTCCCCGCTCGCCGCCGGACGTCGCGCTCGGGCGCCCCGCCGCGCCACGCGTCTCCCGCGCCGAGCCGGCCGCCGCGGAGGTGACGGACGGCGACGGCACGAGCCGCGTGGCAATCGACGTGGGACGGTCGATCAGGAGGACGAGCGCGACGGTCAGAAGCGAGGCGGCGAGGCCGGTGAGAAGGAGCGCCGTCAGGGAGAATGTCCGTGGGAGCGCAGGGGCGGCGCCGTGGGATATGGCGGCATCGAATCCGGCGAGCGCGCGGGCACGGGCGCGCTCCGGCGGCACGATGTATCCGGAGTCGCGCTGCATTGCCGAGCGGAAGGCGAGCTGCTCCCGCATCTCGGCGCGGAGATCGCCATCGGCGGCGAGGCTCCGGAACAGCGACGGCTCCAGCAGCGCGCTGAGCTCGCCGTCGAGATAGAGGTGGATCAGCTCCACCGCCGAAAGGTCGTTCGGGTTGGTCATGGCTCACGCAGCAGAGTTCGCCGCCGGTCAGTCGAACAGATCGGCGACGTATGGAGAAAGAATCTGACGCAGCTTCCGTTTGGCGCGGAAGATCCTGATGCGGACGGTCGCGACGGAGGCTCCGACCACCCGCGCGATGTCGTCGTAGGAAAGGCCGTTGTATTCGCGAAGCACCAGCGCCTCGCGGTAATCGTCCGGGAGCGCCTCGAGCGCGGTGGCCATCAGCCGCTCCAGCTCCTTGCGCTCGTAGCCGACGTCGCGCGCCGGTATCTCGATATCCTCCAGGGCAACCGTGGCATAGGCGGCGCTCTTCTTCACGTTCAGGCAGAGGTTCCGCGCGATCCTGATGATGAACGCTTCCAGGTTCGTCATGGTCCGCTCGCGCGCCGCGCTCCGATGCAGCAACATGAAGGTCTCGTGCAGCAGATCCTCGGCGAGCTGCTGATTGCCGAGCACGCGCAGCGCATAGCGATAGACCGCCGGCGAATAGCGGGTGTAGATCTCGTCGAACGCGGCGCGCGCCGTGGTCGGATCTCCCCGCAGCCGTCGGAAGAGCTCGTCGTCGCTATGATCAGCCGGATGTGTCGCCATGCGTGGGACCGGAAGCCGGGTGCCGCTCCGGACCGCTTGGCCCGGACGCCTGGAGCATCGCCGCGCGGCGGCGTCATTGCCCGACGGTTCCGCCGGGCCGCCATCGACCTTGCGTGACCGCGCGCGTCGGATGGCAATGCTCCCTCCGAAGAACAATCGAGCGACGGAATCATTACATCCCGGCCGGAAAGAATTGTGGGCTGGCGAGATTCAGGACGGTGGAATGGCGGAAGCGAAACGGATCGAGCGTGGAGCGTATCCGAGGCGAAGCGGATCGAGCGTGGAGCGTGACGGTGGCCGGGGTCTCGAGGCGGCGCGCGGAGCTTATCCGCGCGCGTCGGCCAGGAACTGGTGCACGAGCTTGACGGCGATCGAGCCCTCGCCGACGGCGGCGGCCACGCGCTTCACCGACTCGCTTCTGACATCGCCGGCGGCGAAGATGCCGGGGACGCTGGTCTCGAGCAGATAGGGATCGCGGCCGATCGCGCGCCACTCGCTCCGCCTCCGCAGATCGCGCGGCAGGGAACGGCCGGTGAGGATGAACCCGTTGGCGTCGAGCTCCACTTCTCCGCGGAGCCAGTCGGTCTTGGGGAGAGCGCCGATGAAGGTGAAGAGCGCTCCGATCGGGATCTGGCGCCGCGTTCCGCCGGACTCGACCACCACCCCCTCCACCTGTTCACTCCCGTGAATCTCCCGCACCTCGGTCGAGGTGAGCACCTCGATGTTCGGCGTGTGTCCGATGCGGCTGACCAGATAGCGCGACATGCTCCGGCCCAGATCGGTCCCGCGGATCACCACCAGCACGCGCCGGACCTTCCGCGACAGGAAGATCGCCGCCTGGCCGGCGGAGTTCCCCCCACCGACGATCATCACGTCCTGACCGAAACAGCTTCCGGCCTCCATCTCGGTGGCGGCGTAATAGATGCCGCGCCCCTCGAACTCGGCAAGCCGCGGCACGTTCAGTTTCCGATAACTAGCGCCGGTGGCGATGATGATGCTGCGCGCGGTGAGCTCGCTTCCGTCGGCAAGGTCGATGGCGAAGTGATCGCCGTGGCAGCGAAGCCCGACCGCCTGCGTGGGGACCGAGATCTGCGCGCCGAACTTCTGCGCCTGCACCATGGCGCGGTTGGCGAGCTCGGCGCCGGAGATGCCGGCCGGAAAGCCGAGGTAGTTCTCGATCTTCGAGGAGGTGCCGGCCTGGCCGCCGATGGCCACCGACTCCACCGATATCGTGGTGAGCCCCTCGGACGCCCCGTAGACCGACGCGGCCAGTCCGGCCGGACCGGCTCCGATCACCACCAGATCGGCCACGATATCGGGAGCGATCCTCGGCGTCAGCCCGATCACTCTGGCCAGCTCCGCGTTGTCCGGATTGCGCAGCACCATCTCCCCCTGCCAGATCGCCACCGGCGTCTCCGACGGGGCCACGTCGAAGTGCTCCAGCAGGCTCTCGGAAGCCGGGTTCTGTTCCAGGTCGATCCAGGTGTGGGGGATGCGGTTTCTGGCGGCGAACTCGCGCAGCCGCAGCGTGTCCGGCGAGAAGCGGGAGCCGATGATCCGGAGTCCCGAGGAGGCTCCCTCCATCAGGATCATCCGCCGCATCAGGAAGGCGTTGAGGATGATGTCGCTCAGCTCCGGCACGTCGGCGATGATCTCGCGCAGCCGCGCCGGAGGAATCGCCACCGCGCTGCCGGCCACGCTGACGCGCGCGGTGAGGAATACCGCCTGCCCGGTCACCATGTTGATCTCGCCGAGGAAGCGTCCGGCACCATGCCGGCTGAGCACCCGCTCACCCCCCTCGGAGTGGTCGATGATCTCCACCTCGCCGACGAGGATCACATAGAAATCGTAGCTGAGATTCCCCTCGGAGTAGAGAATCTCCCCGACGGCGATGTCGCGGACATGGCCATACGGTCGAAGGAGGTCGATCTGTTCGGCGGTCAGAACCGGGAATGCGATCCTGTTGTCGATATCTGCCATCGGCGCCTGCTCACGCTCTCGAAGTACGTTCGGATTCGTTGAAGCTCCGGGAACCGAGGGCAACGCAACGGCGTCGCCATGGTCCCGGGGCGCTCAATCTACTCCGACGGCCGGTTCCCGCAACACGTGGGAACGTGGCGACGACCCGCGATCACGATGCGCGGGCGTGGCGGGGCATCTTTATGCTGGACAACGATCCGCGTGGGAGGCCACTTGAGGAAGCACCGACGGATGAAACCGGGAAGCATGGCACCCACCGCGTCCCGCGCGGCAACCGATGCCGGGCATGGCGCGGCATGGCTCTCCGTTCGCGGCTCGCGGATCCGGTCTCATGCATCGGGTCCGTCGTGGCGGTCTACCATCGTACGTCGCGGCGTGGTGCGCCGATCTGATGCGCCGAGGCGGCATGCGGACACTAATCCTCGAAGCGATCCCGTCCGTCGCTCTTCCGGCCGAAATCCTCGACCCGGAGGCCGAGCAGCTCGATCCGGTCCTCGACGTTGCGCTGCGTCCGGTTGAGCACGCGGCTCACCTGCAGCACGCTCCGCTTGCCGAGCGACTCCCTGACGTAGTGATCCTCCGCCGTCTGCCACGGGCGCTCGAAATAATCCCCCAGTCCGAGCCAGATGGCGCGGCTCCTGACGCGGGCCGGATTGCGATCGAGCAGCTCGGCGGTATAGTGCGGACCGTGCTCGGGATAGTATTTCTTGATGACGACGTCCTCACGACGGGTGAACTCCCCGTCGACGTAGGTCTTGCGCGGCTTGCGGGGCTTTTTCGGAGCCACCGCGGTATCGGTGGGGCGTGACGGCTCCGGCCAGTGAAACTGCTTGATGACCTGTTCCGCGGCGGTCTCTCTCCGCCGTCCGTAGTACTCCTTCATGGTGATGTCGATGTCGGATGTGGATAACGTCAATGTATTGAGTGCGTGCCCGATCTCCGGCGGCACATGCCGGCGGCTCCCGAGGCCGGGAGCATGGAGCCTTCGGTCGACTGGTGTGCGTCAGCCGAGGCGCCCTTCCTTCTTCAATTTTTCGATGCGCCCTTCGACGGCGCGGATGGTTCTCCCGAGGCGCTCGGCGAGCTCCGGGCGGCTGAGGCGTCCGGCGTTGGTCAGGAGAAGCGCCTCCTCCTCGTCGGTCCAGCGAAGGAGCTTCCGCGTCTCGCTCGATGTGAGGCCGAGCTTGCGGGTGCGCCAGCTTACCATGTCCGGCGAGCGGCCGAGCGCCGCGGCGATCTCGGCGGCGGTCATCCGGCGATACTGTTTCCTGATGAGCTGATCCTCCGCGTGCGTCCAGCGGCGCTGATGCGCCTTGGGGGAATACCCATGCTCGCGGGCGATCTTCCGGACGGCGCTGGAGGGAATGCCGAGCTGCCGCGCCATCTCATCGAGCGCCACCTGCCCGAGACGGGCGATGATCCAGGCGGACTCCTTCGGTCCGGCGTGGCGCACTTTCCGCTGCAGTCCGAGCTTCCCCGCCTTCAGCTGCACCGCGTAGGGGGAGCGGCCCAGCGACCGGGCAAGCTCCGAGATCCGCATCCGGCCGTATTCGTGCTTCAGCAGCTCTATCTCCTCGGCGCGCCAGCGCTCGTACGGCTCCGAGCCGAGCCCCTGCAGGTGAATCTGCCCGCGGACGCTCGACAAGCTCCGGCCGAGCGTCTTGGCGATCTGTTCGGCGGATCTGCGGGGATAATTCCGGGCAAGGTAGCGAAGCTCTCCATCGGTCCAGGGACGCGAGCGGGCGGAGCGGATGCCGAGAAGCTTGGCGCGATCGTTCACCGCCTGCGAGCTCCGGCCGAGCGCCGCGGCCACCGGTCCGGCTCCCTCGGTCTGATAATGCCGCCGGATATAGCCCTCCTCCTGCTTCGTCCAGGGACGTCCACGTCCCGTTTCGCGAACGGACAAAGCGGGGCTCTCCCCATCGTGCAACGCTGTCTGCGCGCGCACCGCGGCACGTGGCCGGGTCAACGCCCGATGCGATGATTTCATAGATGCTGGTGTGCTAGTCGGAAAGCACGGAGGCGGCGTGTAGGTGACCGCTCAATTCCGGCCGCCGGCCCTCTATCCGGCTTACGTCAAGCAAGGCGACCGGGCCTAAGTTAGTACAAGAGATCGCAAGTTCATAGAGGGGCGGTAAAAAAAGTGTCCGATTGTATTATGCCACCGCGTCCTCCCCTCCATGAGCCGCGGACGTGAATCGCGTCTCCGCCGCGATCG
>JBEHWX010000031.1:0-57681 GCA_048498995.1 Bacteroidota bacterium | reverse complement strand
TTCGCGCTCGGAGCTTTCGCGCTCGGAGCTTTCGCGCTCGGAGCTTTCGCGCTCGGAGCTTTCGCGCTCGGAGCTTTCGCGCTCGGAGCTTTCGCGCTCGGAGCTTTCGCGCTCAGAGCGCCAGCGGCAGCAGGCCGCTCCAGGCCACGAGGGTGATGATGATGTGGAAGATGCCGTGGGCCACCATGGCCGACTCCAGGCTCCTGCGCCAGTAGAGCCAGCCGAAGCCGATCCCCGCCAGCGCGTTGAGCGTCACCGTTCTGACGATCGCCCCCGGCATCGACGAGGCCGCCGCGCCGATGTGGACCAGGCCGAAGATGAGCGCCGCGCCGACGATCGCCGGCCAGACGACGAGCGGATGCGGCTCGCCGCGGCGGCCCTGCCGGAAGCGCCAGCCGAGCCAGACCAGCAGCGACATCACTCCCCAGCGCATGATCAGCTCCTCGGCCAGGCCGCCGTAGAACAGCCCGGCCAGGCTTACCCAGATGGCGCGGGGCGCCGCCGAGCCGAGCCCGGATGCGGCGGCGCCGAGAAACGGACGCCACACCAGATCGAGCAGAATCACCACCGCGGCGATCGCCAGGCCGGCCGGAAGCGCGCTCGTCAGATCGCGCCGGAGCGACTCCCGCCCGAACGGAACACCCCAGGCATCGGCCACCAGATGGGAGCGGAGCCGGAGACGGGGCGCCAGCACGGTGCCGACGCCGGTCCAGAGCCCCATCAGCACGATCAACTGCACGGCGAACGCGATGATATCGGTGGTCGTGACTCCGCCGCCGGAGCTGGCCATGCTCTTGAACGTGCCGAGCAGATACGGAAGCGCGACGATGATGCCGAGAGTC
Source organism: Bacteroidota bacterium (assembly GCA_048498995.1). GTDB lineage: Bacteria > Bacteroidota > Ignavibacteria > OLB7 > OLB7 > JBEHWX01. The sequence continues at coordinate 56,839 of JBEHWX010000031.1, read as the reverse complement.
CCGAGCGCGAAGAGCCGCCAGAAGGCGCGCAGAAAAAGCTTCCGCGCCTGCTGCACCGCGGGGTCCTGGGTCGATCCGTTGTTGTTCGCCATAGATGGGATTCGGCTTGAGCCGGAAGGTCGGCGCGGACGGCGGTTCGCGCCCGCGTTGCGTATCCGCGTAGCGTGCCCGCGGAAGCTCGCAAGTTGCCGTCGCGCGCGCATGGGCCACGTAGGGGCCGCGTAGGGCCACCGCGAAGATAGCGCACCGGGGGCGAAGGAGATTGTATCTCGCTGCAAGGAGCCGGTGGAGAGAGCGCCGCTCCCCTTTGGTGACCGGACCGACTCAAACCCGCTCCGGCCGGTTGCGAGGCACGCTCCAGACACGCATATTGCGCGCGCACTCGTTTATGACACGCCCGACCGGAACCGGAGCTGTCACCATCCACCATTGGTGAGGCTTGCCATGCCACAGTCGACGCGTTCCCACCCGTCCCGCCTCCTTTTCCAGCGCTGTCCGATCCGCGATCGAGTCCATGTCGCCTGGCACCACGCGAAGCGGAGCATCATCACGCGGATCATTCGGCATCACATCCGTCCCGTTCTCCTGCTCCTCTTCCTCCCGCTTCTCTCGGCTCGTGCCCAGCTCGTGGTCGACGGCAGCTTCGAGGGGCTCGACATCGCCGCCGCGGTCGCCGCCGGCTTCACGCCGGATTGGGGAAGCGATAACGTGGACGCGATTCCCCTCCCCGGCACCATGCCGGGAAGCTGGTACAGCTACCTGGGATCCGCCGATATCTTCTGGGCACCGGACTACGTCCCCCACAACTTCATGACGACGTCGGGACGCACCCCGTTCCACGGGACCAAGTACGGCGGCATCTCCACCGGACGCTTCCGGGGCGTATGGAGGGGAAGCGAGACGTTCGGCGGCACGCTCAACCCTCCGGCAACCGCGGGGAGGTATCTGGTGCGCGGCCGTTTCGCGATCGGCGACTTTCGGAATCAACCCACCTTCATCAAGGTCTCCCTGGTCAGCAGCATCGCGGCGGCCCCCGATCTCGTCGCCGGCTTTCAGCTCATCGCCACCTCGGACTGGAATCTCTTCGCACGGGAGGTCACCGTTCCGGCCGGCGCCCGCTACGACCGGATCAGGATCGAGGGAGTCGATTCCCTCCCGAACAACTGGGGAGCGTTCTGCTTCATCGATTCGGTCGACGTCGATCGACTGACGCCGCCATGTCAGGCCCCGACGATCGACCTCGGCAACGACTATACGCTCTGCGCGGGGGATTCCGTCACGCTCACATCCACGATCGCCGGAGGAGTGCCCCCCTACTCCTACGCCTGGACTCCGTCGACGGGACTTTCCTGCGCCGATTGTCCGGCGCCGCGCGCGAGTCCCGCCAGCTCCACCACCTATTACCTCACCGCGACCGGCGCCAACGGATGCTCGGAGAGCCGCCCGGTGTCGGTGAACATTGCCGACCAGGCCGCGCACCGGGTTTCGATCCCACGCACGCTCACGGTATCGCCGGGGAAGGTGCTTCTGGTGCCGATCATGCTCGACGACTCGAGCGATCTCTCGACGATCGGGCGGCTCACGATCACGCTCCGCTACGACGCGCGGATGCTGCGGCTGCTGCCGGAAACGACCGCGAAGCCATGGACCTCGGGAGGGCCGCTGCTCCGGTGGAGCCATGGCGTCGAGACCGATCGGCCAGGGCTCTTCTCCATCACGCTCATTCCTCCGCCGGACCTGCCGCGCGGCCCGAGCAAGGGACAGCTTCTGCTGCTCCGGTTCTCCACCTTCCTCGGCATGCGCCCCGACGGCACCCCGATCATCGCCTCGGAGCTTCCGCTCGAGATCTCGACCGACGCCGGCTGCCTGGCGTTCGCCGGACGTCCCGGGCACGTCGAGACCGCGCTCTGCGGACTCGAGTTTCGCCTGATGGAGCTGACCGGCGGCGCGAAGTACGCCTTCACCTCGCTCGGGCCGAACCCGATCGCCTCCTCGGGTGAAGCGCGCTTCTCGATCGGCCTGGACGGCGATACGCGCGTCGAGCTCTTCAACGGGACGGGGCACGGCGTGGCAACGCTTCTGGAGCAACATCTCGAGCCCGGCGCCTACGCGCTCCCCCTCGATGTCTCGACCCTCCCGTCGGGACTCTACTATTGCCGGATCACCTCCGGAGCCTGGTCGGCGACGCGCGTGATGTTGATCGCGAAATAGATCGCGGATCGTTCGGGCGTCGGGGACGGCCTCGACGCGCCGATCGAACCGGATGAAACGAAGCGAGGGGACCGCGCGGCATGCGTGGTCCCCTCGTCGTTCATCGAGTGCATCGTTTGTCGTGTGCGTCGATCGGGCGCCGCGGGATCGCGAGCGCCACGGAAGCGCCGGGTCGGAAGGCTCAGACGCGGGCGGGCGTTTCCACCGCGATCCGGTTCCAGGCCTCGCGCAGCCGGTCGCGGCTGTAGCCGAGGAAGAAGCGGTCGGGGGTGAAGACCTCCAGCGTGATCGTCCCGTCGTAGCCGCTCTTCTTCAGCGCCGTCAGTTCCCGTTCCAGGTCGAGCGTGCCGGCGCCGAGCGGCAGGTGAAGATCGGCGTGGCCTCCCTTGTTGTCGTGCAGGTGCACGTGGCGGAGCCGGTCGCCGTAGGCATCCAGGATCTCGGCCGTCGTGTTGTGCGGCACCAGCAGGTTGGCGTGCCCGATATCGAGATGGAGTCCGAGCTCCGGGAGGGGATCGAGCAGCTCGCCGAGCTGCGGCGCGCTGTTGTAATCCCCCGGCAGGTTCTCGATCATCAGCCCCACGCCACGCTCCGCGCCATAGTCGATCAGCTCCCGGAGGGAGACGATGTTCCGCTCGATATAGAAGCTCCGGTCGTGCATCGGCGCGTGGCGATCCGGATGGATGTTCATCCAGGGCACGCCGATCATCGAGAAGCAGTCGATGCAGTGGCGAAGCTCCTCGACCGAGGCGCGGCGCACGCTCTCGAAGGCGCTGCCGAGCGGGAGATAGTACGCGGTGTGTCCCACGGCGGCCAGCCCGTGACGCTCGATCGCGTCGCGAATGGCGCGTGGATCGATCCGCCAGGATGCCGCCGCCGGCGGCTCCAGCGTCAGATCGATGAACTCCAGCCCCATCTCGGCCATCCACTCGATCTCGCCGAGAACGTCGTGGGCCGGGTGATTCATTGCACCGATCAGCATGCCGGCTTACTCCTATGTTCTGATTGCCAACTCCCCATCGATTCCTTCCGAGTCGGAATTCCCCATGGGATCGAATCTTCCATGAGATCATCGCTCAGGTGAGATCGCATCGCTCATGAGGCGGAATTCCGCTCGTCGGGAGAATCTTCTCTCGCGATCACGCGCCGCGATCACGCGTCGCGATCACGCGTCACGATCACGCGTCACGATCACGCGTCACGATCACGCATCGCGCGATCACGCGCCGGCGGAGCTTTCGAGGATCATCGGGACGAACCAGGGACGGCTCTCCACGTAGGTGACCCGCTCCGGGATATAGTCCGGACCATCGACCGGCAGCGACATGCCTAGGCGATCCCAGATCCAGATCGGCAGCGCGGCGGCGCGTCCCGGACAGAGCCAAGAGAAGGTCGAGAGCACGCCGGCCAGCAGCGGAGCATCCGGCCCCAGGCGCGTGATCAGATGCTCCCAGTCGAGCTCGTTGCCGGCGCCGTAGATCATGTTGATGATGTCCGGCCAGTCGCAGCGGGGGCGCTGCACGATGTAGAGCTTTCCCCAGATCATCTCCTCGACCGGCACCACCCGCATCCGCTCCCCGCGGATCGTGATGGACGGGCCGCCGAAGACCCACCGGCGATCCACCTGCGTCCGGCTGTTTGCCATCGCCCAGATGGCGTCGACGATCGTCGCGTCCTCGTGTCCGCGATAGATCCAGACACGATCGTACGGCAGCTCGTCGAAATAATCGCTCAGGCCGGCGCGCGTCATCGCCGCGACCATCCGGTCTCGATCCTCCGGCATGATATACAGATCGAGATCCTTGGTATTGCGCCAGTATCCGGAGTAGGTGGCCAGCGCGAACGCGCCGCCGAGCGCGAACTCGATGCCGGCCTCGCGTACCTCGTCGATCACGCGCCGGTACACGCTCCATTCATCGTCCGGGATTCTCACTCCCCACGTCTGGCTCAACGCCATTGTCTTTTCCGGTTCCTCTCTCTTCATGACATCCCTCACAGATCATCCATGTCGATTTCATCAGCATAGTTGCACGGCTGGGATGTGCAAAATGGAGGCCACACGGGAATCGTTATTTCTTCTTCTTTTTCCGCCCTCTCCTGGCCAGCTGCATGATGCCCCCCGTCACGATGTTGGAGATGACGCCGGTAACCACGCCGACGGCGATCTCCGGCGCGAACCGCTTGAGCACGCCGAGCAGGTCCGGCCGCCGCCCGGCTCCCCCCTCGTTCCGACCGATCGTTCCCTCCGCTCCGATATCCATCATCGCTCCCGTCGACTGATCAACCCCGACGCGCCGGCCCATCCGACGTCGCCATGCTCCCAGGCTCAACCGCCGTACCACGCGTCCATGGAGGCGGTCACGTATCTCCCACGATCACCTCGCTCCCGCGACTCGCGCCCCGCCATGGAAGCCATCCGGCGGCGACGTGGCGAAGGATATCCGGGAGGATTATCGCCTCGCGATCCGTTGTCGCGATCATTCGGGATGATCGCTCGTCGGCGCGCGTCGCGGCGCAACGACGAGCGTACGATCGCGCGCGGCCATGCCACGCGATGTGGCACGGGGAGCGGCCGGTCACACCGCTTCATTCCGCAACTCCAGATTGTGACGCCGGCCTTGCCGCGCGGGCTCGACGCGGCGCGCGCCGCGACGGCATGCCGCATCCGGACGCCGCGTTGTGCCTCGATCGCGACGGAATCGCCGTGGCGACCTGGCGCGCGCCGGTCCGCAAGTCTCCTGCCGTTCCGTGGCATGGCAATGGCGGCCGGGCAATTCCCATGCACGCGCGCATGCGCGGCGTGAGCATGCCTCGCGCGTCGGAGCGGCTCCCCCCCGAATACCCCCGGCGCATCTCGCGGTACGAAAAGCAGAACGACAACCGATACTCATGATAATCAGCGCGGAACGCGATGGCTCCGGCACGTCCGGCGTCTCCAGTTCCGCCCTTCAAGCATTCAGGGAGGAGCGATGTTTCATCACGTCAAAGAGCTTCAGTTCAACGCCCGTGTCTCCGGTCCGGATCCGACATTCGCGCGTCTGCTGCTCGAGCAGTTCGGCGGCGGCAACGGCGAGCTGAAGGCGGCCATGCAGTACTTCATCCAGGCCTTCGGCGCGCGGAGGCCCTATCCGGAGCAGTACGATCTGCTGATGGATATCGCCACCGAGGAGCTGGGCCACCTGGAGATCGTCGGCGCCACGATCACGATGCTCCTCGACGGCATCAACGGCGAGCTGAAGGATGCCGCCGATCAGAGCGTGCTCCGCGATCTGTCCGACGGCGGCACGGGAAGGAAGGAGCAGTACATCCACGAGGCGCTGATGAACCCGCAGTTCCTGGTGCTCACCGGCGGCGGCCCGCAGCTGACCGATTCCAACGGCTACCCGTGGTCCGGCTCGTTCGTCAACGCCAACGGCGACCTGACGGTCGATCACCGCTCGAACATCGCCGCCGAGTCGCGCGCCAAGATCGTCTACGAGTATCTGATTCAGTTCACCGACGATCCCTATGTGAAGGAGACGCTCGGATTCCTGATGACGCGCGAGATCACGCACATGCAGCAGTTCACCGCGGCGCTCGCGCAGATCGAGCCGAACTTCCCGCCGGGCATTCTGCAGGGGGATCCGCGCTACCTCCACACCGCGTTCAACATGTCCAACGGCGCCAGCGCCCGTGGTCCCTGGAACTCCGGCACCGGCCCGTGGGAGGATGGCGGCTCCTGGAACTACGTCGATAATCCGGTGGAGCATGTGATCCAGACGCATGGCCTGATCGATCAGCCGGTCGATGGCTCCGGCATGGCGCCGGAGGAACTGGCGAAGCTCGAGCAGGAGGTCGCGCAGATGCGCACCGACGAGATCAATCGGGCGGCGTCCGAGGGGGGCACGCAGTGGTCCGCCTATCCGCAGCAGACGCTCGAGGCGCCGCCGTCGCTGCAGGACAGCTGATCGCCGGAAGCGGCGGCGCGCGTGGCGGCAGCGCGCGTGCTGGTACCTAGAAGAAGCAACGCCTCCCCCCGGCGCAGCGAAGGGGACGACCACCAGGTCGTCCCCTTCACGTTTCTGGGATCGAATGTCTCGTCGGCCGTCCACGTTGGCGGCGCATCGGCGGCCGGAGCGGCTACTGCCGATATCGGCTCAGTGGCGGATCGTCACCCGCTGATGTCCGGCGGCGCCGCGTCCGGGCACCGTGATGAAGTAGATCCCGGACGGCAGCGCCGCCACGTCGATCCTGCCGACGCCATCCTCCAGCTGTTGGGTGGCCACGAGACGCCCGAGCAGATCGCGCAGCTCCGCCACGCCGTCGATCTTCTCATCGATCGAGATGGCGATCTGGCTCCATGCCGGGTTCGGCGTCACCGTCACCGGCGGATCCTCCAGCGGCACCGAGGCCGGGGCGATCGCCGCTATCCGGCTCACCACCATGTTGGTTCCCACCGGCGGATTCATGTCGAAGTAGATGCTGGCGCGGTTCGGAATGGTCCGCCCCGGAGGGAGATCCTTCAGCAGCCGCACCCGATAGCGGACGTAGCCGATGCTCCCCTTCGGGTCGGTGACGCTGTCCGGCAGGTTGATCCGGTCGAAGGTGAAGCGGAGCACGCCGCGCGCCGGGATGTCGAGCGTGTATGGGGCGCTTGAGGCGCCGGGGTCGAGCGTGGTCAGGTCGTGATCGGCGCTGAGCGTGTCGAGGATCACCACGCGCCGCGCGGTGTCGTTGCCGCAGTTCTGGAAGCGGATCGCGTAGGTCAGCAGCCAGTCCCCCCGCATCAGATCGAACGGCTCCGGGGTCTCGTTCCCCGGCCAGACGCCGATCACGTTCGGATCGTGGGAATTGCGCACGGTGGTACAGTACTCGTCGCCGGCATCCTGCAGCAGCGAGACCCCCTTGTACGGCTCGAAGTGGGTCCGGGCACAGAGCTCGACGCCCGGCGTGATATCCCCCGGAACCTTCCCGCGAAGCGTGATGACCATGTGAGTGAACGGCGCAAGATCCCGCACATCCCACTCCAGCCGCGCGCCGGAGCGGCGATCGGCCGGAGGATTCGAGGTCAGCTCGACGAGCCGATCGTCGATATCGACGACGACCGTGCCGGAGATGGGTATGGTGCCGATGTTCTCGAAGCCGATCGTGTAGACCATATCCTCGCCGGCGCGCGCGCGGCCGCCGGCGATCGACAGGTCCATCTGCCGCAGGTCGACCGTCGCGCGGGCGCCGAGCGTCGCGGTCGTGCTCCCGGTGGCCGGCATGTCGATCTCGACCGGCGCGCCGCATTCCCCCCAGCCGTCCGGGAGGAGCGGGGTGAGGCGGTAGTGTCCGGAAGGGGCATGAAGGCGGAATCCCCCCACGCCGTCGGTGACGGCGAGGTAGCCCCCCGGGGAAGTCCGAACGATCCGCCGGGGCATGCCGTGCTCGGATGCGCCGGGAACGCAGTCGCCATCCCAGTCGATGAAGAGCGAGCCGACGACGGTTCCCAGATCCTCCCGGAGAAGTGCCAGGTTTCCGAGCGGCTTGTCGCAGGAGCTCACGAGCGGACCGCTGGCGAAGACACCGTCGGCGCAGCCGATGATGTTCCCGACGTGCCCGGCAAAGCCGGATATCTGCTCGGCGGCGCTCTTGTTCCATCGGACGATCGCCTTGGAGCTCGAGGTGTCCGGACCAAGGGCGATCACCGCGTAGATCCAGCCGTCGCGCGCGCAGGAGATCAGGGCGTTCAAGCTCTCTTGAGTGCCGAGCCAGGGCCCCGGAAGCGCCTCGACCGGATGCCAGGCGGCGCCATCCCAGTACCAGGCGTCGCGCTGCCGCACGTCGGACAGATAGAGATCGCCGCCGACCCAGGCCAGGCTCGTGGCCGACGCGGCGTGCCCCTCCCCCATCGCCTGGACCTGCTCGCCGTCGAAGCTCGCCACGTTCAGCGCGGGCACGCCGTTGAGCCGCTCGAAGGAGCCGCCGATATAGAGCCGGCCGTCGCCGGCGGTCAGCAGGGTCACGCTCGGGTTCTGTCCGGTGGCGGCCTCGGCGGCGATCACCCCCTCCCATTTCCCATCATGAAGCCGCACCACATGGAAGATTCCCTCCGGAAGAACGGCCCGTCCGCAGGCGTAGAGCTCGCCGCGGAACTCGACGCCGTTCGAGATATAGCCGGTGAGGCGCGGAAGACGATCGAAGGCGGTGCCGTTCCAGACGAGGCCGGGGGTCTGGTACGGCAGGCCGTCGAGGATCTCGAAGTCCCCGATCAGGCAGAGCTGGCCGCCGAGGGAGGTCGTGGCCGAGACGTTCCCCCATCTGTTGAGCACGCAGGTGAGCGAATCCTTCCAGACTCCGCCGTTCATCCGGGAAATGGTGAGGGTGAAGTCGCTCCCGTTCGCACTCTGCCGGTACGCGAGGAGCCCGCCGTCGATTGCGACGTAGGAAGCACCATATCCGGCCTCTGCCTGTGGGACCCAGGTGGTTCCGGGGAAGCATCCCTCCGACTGCCCGCGGCAGGGGAAGGGGTGGAAGATCGTGATGAGGAGAAGGGCCAGCAGCGTGGCGGGCAATAACGTTCGGCGTCGCATCGTAGCCTCCGGGTAGCATACGTGGGTGTGGGTATCCGCGACGGGCCCATGGGAACGGCTCGGTCATCGGTGACGGCTCGCGCGGCGCGTGACGGCGGTGCATGACGGCGGTGCGTGCGGGGGAGCACCTGGCCGGCCACCTTCGGAGGGCATGCCCGGGCGAGGCCCGGGTCGACGCGCTCCGCGCGAGCTCGACATGCCCCAATGATACCGGATCGTCATCGATCCTGACCTCCCGCCGCGAGGGAATTCGCGCCTCGTACCAGGGCATCCCGCGAGGGTCCGCCCGCCGCGACGGGGAGATCACACCAGGAGTATCGGGGAGAGTCACGGAGGGCCGTCCACGTGAGCGCCGGTGAGCACCTTGAGAGGCACCTGAAAGGGGAAGTCGGAGGAGAACCCATCGGTTATCGATGATCGGAATCCCATCATCGGGTGACGGAACGGCATGATAGAATTCCCAACGCCCCCGGCGCCGGCAAACGTGAAGATTCGATAAAAACAGCGTTTTCCGGGAGATTGCGTGGATATGATCGGGTGGGTCGACTGAAGTACATCAATATGTACTGACGGCCCCGCAAAGGTCGATGCTATCTTCGCGGCGCTTCCCTTCCACTGAGCGCAGCTGGTTGGTCCAGGCGCGCGCGGGCTCCCCTTCCTTCTCGATTCGGAGCTCGCCACGCACAGCCACGGCGCCCGGTGCCATCAAGCCAGCGGCCAGAGCTCCTTGAGGAACGATGAGAACGGGTCCGACGGGAACGCAGACGTGGTCCACGACCTGCCCTGCCGCCAACTGACGACAACGCGATTCAGCTTCTCGCAATTCATACAATTGACATCCACTCGATAACGGGTCCAGCGTGCGACTGAAGATCGAGCCTCCCGAGGCAACCCGGGAGAGTTACTCCGGAGCGCCCGGCCGGAGCGGGGCATCCTCGTGCGTGCTCGATCTGGTGATCGAGCCGCAGGAGCTTCCGAAGTGGTGCTGGGCGGCGATCGCCGCCTCGCTCGGACGCTACTACCGCACCGCGGAGCGTTCGCAGCGACAGGTGGCGACCGATCTGCTCGGCTTCGACTGCTCCAGGCTTCCGGACACCCCGGCCGGCCGCGAGCGATGCGATCTCTACGCGATGCTCGACGAGGCGCTCGCGCTCGTCGGCTGCTTCAGCCACTGGAGCCCGGGGCGCCCGACCTTCGAGCGCATCCGCGCCGAGATCGACGCCGGCCGTCCGGTCTGCGTGCAGATCGACTGGAGCCGCAACGGCGCTCACTTCGCCGTGATCACCGGCTATCACGCCGACCGGCGGGAGATACATCTGGAAGATCCGCTGCACGGCCCCTCCGTGCAGCAGTACGAACGGTTCCCGGGAGCCTACAGAAGCTCGGGTGTCTGGCGCGGCACCTACTGGACCCTCACCGAGGGATCGCGCCGAACCGATCACGTCCGGGAGCCCGAACGGGAGCTCCTGCCGGAGCCCGAGCATCCGGATGCCCGAAGCGGCGCTTCGCGCGGCGCTTCGCACGGCACTTCGCGCGGCGCCCCGAACGACGACCCGAGCGACGCCACTCGCGACACCCAGGGCGATCGAGCCATCAACCGAGATTCGAGCCCGACAACAAGGAGATAGCACCATGAGCACTTTCGACGCCGCCGTCGGCATGGACGAGTCAACGCTCAACCATGGCGCCAGCGGACTCTTCGCCAACCCACAGGCACGACAGCAGTTCTTCAAGGGCTCGCAGAGCGGTTCGCTCGGCAAGCTGCAGTACACCGTGACCTTCGATATCCAGGCCGCCCCCACCTTCGTCCTTTCCCCGCCGCCGCTCGATCGATGGACCAAGTCGATCAACGACAAGGGGAAGAACCCGGCCGCCGGCGACCTTCCGGCCGGCAACAACGTCTTCCAGCTCCACTTCCCGCAGTTCCTCGGACAGTACACGATGGCCGGCGCCTCCAAGAGCGGCACCGCGGAGGTCTACGTCACCTGCACCTTCACGATCGACGGCAGCAAGCTCACGCTCAAGCCGCTGGCGATCTGGCTCGACGAGTCGAAGATGAAGGACTGGGACAAGGCGATCCTGAACATCATCCTGATGCAGGTGCTCCAGCAGGCCGAGAAGATGCTCGCCGGCCTGGACATTCCTCCCCTCTCCTTCTCGGAGTCCGGCGTCCAGATATCGATGACGCCGCCGGCCGCCACGATCGCCGACGGCCATCTGGTGGTCGCCGCCAGCCTGAGCTCGAAGGGAAGCGTCGACCTGACCGGCGCCACCTGGCCGGCCGAGCAGCCGCTGTTCATCCTCCTGAGCTCCGACCTCCTGACCAAGGTCGCCACCGAGGGGGCGCAGTCGCAGCTGGTGGGGCAGGAGTTCACCGGCAACGGCAGTTACGAGAAGGTCCTTTCCTACGACTGGAAGGCGAAGGTCAACTCCGTCAGCGGCATCACGCCGACGGCCAGCGACATGACGAAGGTGAGCGCCAACGTCGGCTTCGGCTTCGAGGCCACGCTCAAGCCGCTCGGCATCGGAGGTCCATGCGCGATCAGCGCGGCAACCGGCAACATCTGATCACTACGAGGAATCAACATGAGCAACTTCGACGTCGCAATCTGCATGGATCAGGGATCGCTCAACCAGGTGATCAACTCGATCTTCAACCGCCAGAGTCTCCGCGCAAAGCTCTTCAACGGATCGCAGTCGACCACCCTCGCCGGCGTGCAGGTGCAGGTCGGCTGGGAAGTACTGGTGCCGCCGACGGTGACGCTGACTCCCCCGACCGCCGAGCAGTGGAGCTCCTCGGTCAAGCGTGACGGGAGCACGGCGCAGCCGACCGGAAACGCCTTCATGGTCACCTTCCCGCAGCTTCACGTGCTCAGAACCAAGAGCAACGGCGAGCAGAGCGAGGCCACGACCTCGGTGGAGGCGATCTGCACGGTCGCCATCGTCAACGACCGCCTGTCGATCACGCCGCTGGCGGCGATCGTGAACCTGAGCGGCGCCACCGACTTCGACACGGTGATCTACAAAGCGATCATCATCCCGCAGGTGCTCAACATGGCCGGCCAGATGCTGGCCGGCGAGCAGATCCCGGCCATCAGCTTCCAGGGGGTCTCCTTCGGACCGCTCACGCTCGGCGTCGGCGGCGGGCGCCTGATCGGCGTGGCCGCGCTGGTCGGACAGCCGACGCCGCAGCCGCCGGATCCGGGATCGCTCCCCGGCGGAGCGCCCTTCTACGTGCTGCTGAGCCCGGCGGCCCTGAACCAGATGGCCTCGGTCGGCGTGCAGCAGATGGCGGGCAAGGGGGCCAGCACCTCCGGCAGCCAGGGCTTCGGCATCGGCTCGGCCGATTACAACGCGAGCATCCGACTCGACAACGCCTCGGCCGGCATCGATCCGGGGGATCTGACCATGATCAACGCGCAGGTCGGCATCTCGGCCGCCGCCTCGGCCGGCATCACCACGGTGGTCGGACAGGTGATCAACGACATCGGCAACGGCGTCGTGAGCGTCGTCAACCAGATCGGCGACGCCTTCAAGAGCTACTGATCCCGACCGGCATGCCCGGCGCCGACACGGCAACGATGCCGGGCAGCGATGCCGGGCAGTGATGCCGGGCAGCGATGCCGGGCGCCGAAGCCAGACGCGCACTATCAGAACGACTTATCCACGGAGAGCTCCATCATGGCAGATATCGGATTGAACTATACGGCCGACACGCGGCCGCCGCAGGTCGGCGTCCGCTTCGGACTGAGCTTCAACAACACCACGCTCCGCGCCACCGTCCGGGGGATCGACAACTTCGTGATCATGCTCACCCCGAGCGGCAACATCGCCGAGACGATCGTCTCCGGCATCGGCTGGCCGCTGGCGCAGACGATCGGCGCCATCCTTCCGCAGCTCGGCAAGGATCTGATCAACGGCATCTCCTTCGACGTGGTCACCATCTCGCCGACCCAGCAGCAGGTGGCCGACGAGCAGATCACGATCATACCGAGCAACCTTTCCCTCTCCAATGCCGGCGGAATGCTCATGGTACAGGGACAGATCGAGGTGCAATGAGCCGGAGATCCCTTCTCCCGCTCCCTCTGGAGCATCCGGCGCGCCCCACGCTCGCGCGATCATCTCGCCTCGGCGCTTGCGCACGACGTGAACGCCGGGCATGCATGCCCGGCATGACGGCAGAAGCCGATCGCCGGCGCGCCGGATCCGGACGCATCCTCGTTAGCAGAAGTACAGCACGCACACGAATCAGGAGTGCCCGCCATGGGTCTGATCACATACGATGTCAGCATCAATCCCGCGGCCCCGCAGGTGAACATCACCATCGGCGCGACCGCGAGCAGCATCACGGTCACCCTCAACAGCATGGGTGATTTCTCGGTGTCGGCCAATCCCTCGGCCGGAACCATCGTCGCCGGCGCGATCGCGGGCGCCATCGTCGGCACCTTCCTCGGGCCGGCCGGCACCCTTCTGGGCGGCGGCGGCGGTGTCGGCGCGGTCTACGCCGTCGGGGCGCTGGTCGCCAGCAAGATGCACGACGCCATCAAGGACGGCATCGCCGGCAAGCAGAAGACCATCGACTTCGGCAAGCCGATCGGCTACAGCTTCGACGTCCAGGGGGTCACCGTCAACGTCCAGGCCGCGACCCTCAGCCTCTCGACCTACAACGGAATGCTGATGGCCACCGGATCGGTGAACGTCGGCTGATCACAGAGTCAACAGCTACCACTGGAGGAAGCATAGAATGAACAATCAGATGTCCACGTTCGCCTCTGCCTGGGGAAGGCTCTGGCAGTCCCGCATCCGCGAGACCGATCCGACCGGCACGATCGCCGATCCGCTCCGCGTCGACGATACCCCGGCCTACCCGCTGGCCCGCACGGTTCCGATGCCGGAGGATCATGCCTACGAGACCGGCGCGATCAGCTTCCGCATGGCCGACCTGGCGCTCAGCGGCCTGGCCCGGCTGGACCAGGAGCGGAGCGACGCCTCGACCGACGGCGACCGGATCAAGCTCAAGCTCGTGCTCGACGGCATCCGCCTCGACGGACGCTACTCGCTCGACGTGAAGCCGGACCCGATCATCAAGGTCGACACCGCCGGCAACCTGATGGATCTGCCGCCGGAGGTCTGCGATCCCCGCGCCGGCGGCTCCGACACCGATCCGGGAGGAGCGCTCGACCCGCAGAAGGAGCAGTGGCTCGACCAGGCCCGCGAGCAGCGTACCAAGCTGAGCCAGACCGACAACGGCCAGAAGCTGCTCGGCCTCTACGGCGAGCACAACGAGACCTACGACAACGTATTCCGCACCAACACCGCGCTGGTGCCCCTCTGGCAGAACGGCGGCGTCACGCGCGACATGGCCTCGGATACCTCCACGGCCGTGCAGGCCAACGGCGTGGTCAACAGCTCCGATAAGACCTACGCCAACGGCAACACCTACAACGGCAACGCCTTCGTCCAGCAGCTCACCGTGGCCAGCGCCTGCGTCTGGACCGATCCGGATTTCGATCCGGCCACCGGCCCCCCTCCCGGCAGCAAGTTCTGGGATGCCGCCAAGGCCGCCCTCTCCTTCGGCAAGGGAGTCAACCAGAACACCGGCAACTCCAAGGACAACGTCAACGAGATGACCCCGACCGCGGTCTACGGCACGGTCGACTCCGCGCCGCCGACGCTGCCGGCCGTGGCCGACACCGAGATGGGGCAGGTGATCGCCATGGGGGTGACCCCCGGCGGCGCCGACGAGGAGCCGGTCGATCTCGGCTGGATCGTGGTCGACGAGGAGACCCGTCAGCGGCTGCACGGCCTCTACGAAGCCACCATGCGTCAGAAGGCCGAGGATGCCTCGATCGTCGGCGTTCCCTTCTTCACCGGCAGTTGCCAGGCGAGCCTCGACCGGATCGAGGCCACCCTCGAGCTGGCCGTCGAGACCACGCCGGAGGGGCTCCGCGTCCGCGCCCTCTCGGCCGACGTGGACCTCCCCGCCTTCGAGCTCGACCTGGATGACGCCGACTGGAGCGGCGAGATCGCGCTGATCGCGCGGAACCGGCTGGACCGGATGTACTTCATCCGCAGCCTGCTCCATCAGTCGATCGCCGCCCGCCTGCGCGGCGCGCTCTTGGCCGCCGCCGAGGGAGCCTACAACGATACCCTCCGCGGCTCCTGATCCGGGGCGCTCCCGATCCGGGGCGCTCCCGATCCGAGACGCCCCGCTCCGTCACGAGCCCCGCTCCGACACGAACCTTGAGGTTCCATCGGAGCATCGACATCGCATGCACACGCAGAACCGATCCATCCCGGGAGGCCGAGCGGCCTTCCGGGATTCACGGCCGCCGACGCGGCCACGAAACGCCAGTACAACTCACCGCATGAAGATCGGCCTACAGACGGGCGTGGAGCGCCCCGCCGTCCAGGATCCCATCGACCGGATCCGCGAGGAGCTGCTTGCCGAGGACCTCGATCGCTTCACCGCGATGCTGATGGAGAACCTCGAGCCGCAGCGCCCCTACCTGACCGAGACCGAGTACGACCTCTATCGCCGGGGGAAGAAAGTCCGCCCGGTGATGCTCCTGCTGTCGGCCCGCATGATGCACGGCCCGGCCACGCCGCTGCCGGCCAAGGCGATCCAGGGAGCCGTCTCGCTCGAGATGCTGCACGTGGCCACGCTGATCCACGACGACATCGTCGACGACGCGCTGGTGCGCCGCGGGCTCCAGTCGGTCAACGCCGCGCGCGGCACCGAGACCGCCATCATCGTCGGCGACCTCCAGTTCGTGCAGGCCATCCGCGGCTACGTCGAGGCGATCAACACGCAGTCGGACATGGGGCTGGTCAAGCTCGTGCTGGACACCGCCTTCCGGATCTGCTGCGGCGAGCTCGACGAGCTGCAGACCGATCCGACCTGGGAGACCTCCGAGCTGCACAAGCGCTACATCGAGACGATCGAGCGGAAGACCGCGGTCCTGTTCGGGCTGGCCTGCGAATCCGGGGTGGCGCTGGTGGAGGGGCATACCGGCGAGGCGCGCCGCGCCGGCTTCTACGGACGCCGCGTGGGACGCGCATTCCAGATGATGGACGACCTGCTCGACTTCGCGCAGCAGGAGCAGGATGCCGGCAAGACACGGGGAATGGACCTGGCGCGCCGCCGGGTTTCGCTCCCCCTCATCTACGCCATGGAGGAGCTGGGGCCGCGGCATCCGGTGACACGGATCATGCACGGCGCCCCCTACTCCGACTTCGATCTGGAGGAAGGGGTCGAGGCGGTGTTCCGCTCGCGATCGTTCGCGCGCGCCTACGCCGAGGCGCGCCAGCAGGCGCTCGACGCCATCGAGTATCTCCGCCCCTTCCCGCGCAACCGCTACCGCCGGGCGCTCGAGGAGATCGCGCTCCACGTCGTCGACCGGGGCTTCTGAGCCGACGCGCCACGAGCACGCGCCGCGAGCACATGCCGCGAGCACGAGCGGCGCGGGGAGCGTCACGCCCGGAGCTCCGGGAGCGGAGTGCCGAGGGCGAGGCGTCGATGGATCGGGTCACGATAGATCTTCACGCATACAGCATTTCACGCACACGGTACACGACCGACAATCGAGAGAGGTCCGCCATGGGAACGAACCTGTTCACCTTCGTCTACAATTCGATCCGCGTCCGGGTCAATGATCCCGAGAACACCAAGTTCTGGCTCCCGACGCGGCTCCAGCAGCTCGACCGCCCGGGTGGGAGTGGAAAGCTGATTCCGCTGCTGGCCAACAACTGGGTGCTCGGAGATATCACCGGCACGGCCGGCGTCACCTTCCAGAGCGCGATCAGGGGACAGTGGTGGCTCGCCATCGGGCGCGCCCACAAGGGGAACCCGGAGCTGGCCAAGCATCAGGCGATCGCCTGCCCGGATAAACCGTGGCCCCATCTGGAGATGCCGCAGGCGGTCGTCTACGGTCTGGACAACGTCTGGCTGCTCCCGGATCCTCCCACCGAGCAGACCGCGGAGGGATATCGCGCCACGCTCACCCTGCAGTTCGGCTACTACGCCGGGCAGAACGGCATGCCGACCCTGAGCCAGCTCAAGCTCACCGGCGTCTACGCGCTCGACCAGTGCCTCTGCACCGCCCCGAACCTCGGCGCCGGCTCCCCGGCGCCCACCGCCTGCGACGGATGGGTGCCGAGCGAGACCATTCACGGCCTCGGAAACTTCGGCATCACTCTCACCAATTTCTTCGTCGACGCCGACGTGCGGGTGCACGTGATCGGCGCCGGCGCCGACCGCCAGCTCAACATCAGCATCGACAAGCTGACCATGCGCGGGCCGAAGCCGGGGACGTTCCCCGATCTGTCGGTGGACACGCTGACGGTGGAGACCTCCTGGACCTGGATGTCTGACAACATCTGGCTTCCGCAGGCGCGCGCGGCGCTCACCAGCGCCGACGGCCGCGCCGGCCTGATGACCAACCTGAACGCCACGCTCAACGATCCGAACACCAAGGACGAGATCGCGCGGATGATCAGCGGCCAGCTTACCGGCGCCGTCGACGGCACGCTCGGCACCGTTCCCCCCGGCTCGCTCCCGACGAACGTCGGGCAGCAGAACAACGATCCGGTGGATCAGTATCTGTTCGACCGTGCCCGCTACTCGCTCAACAGCCCGAGCAGCGATTACTATCTCCCACGCTCGGTCTACGGCTTCAGCGATCCGCAGCTCGAGCCCTTCAACGTCGACAACATCAGCCTCGGAAGCCAGTCGTTCAGCGGCATCGAGATCGACGACCTCCAGCTCAACGGCATCGTGATCCAGGGAATGTCCAACGTCACCGCCCCGGCCGACCAGCTCTCCTTCGCCGGCTCGCAGATCGACGCCACGCTGGCGATCGCCACGCTCAACCCCGGCCCGCAGGTGACCGTCGGGACGAACGGATCGAGCAGGACCGGACAGGTGCCGAATCCCCCGCTGCTGCTGACCGGCACCTTCACGCTCCAGCTGATGGGGAGCCCTCTCGGCGGCGGCTTCCGCGTCACCGTCAACGCCCCGAACGTGCTGGCTTCCACGCTGGTCGGCGGCGACGAGGTGAGCGATCTCCAGGTGACCTTCCGCGGCCTGAACCTCCAGGCGGCGATCGCGGCGATGACCATCGATGTACAGATCGACTCCGGCTTCCAGGACGTCGTCAACGCCATCCTGAATCAGGACGACGTGAAGACGAAGATCCTCCAGGGGATCAACGACAAGGCATCGCAGGAGCTGCCGAGCATCAGCCAGACCGCGACCGACAACGTGCGCCGGCTGATCTCAGCGCGCCTGGACGGATAAGCCCGCACGGATAAGTATCCCTTCCCGGTAACGGTGGCCTTCCCCTGGCGGGGGGAGGCCGCCGGGACCACGACATCATCAACACGATTCAACGCGGCGGAGAGGCGGCATGGCTCTGATGAGCGTCAACGGACTCAAGAATCAATCGGGCTCGATCGGCTCGACCACGCTCGACGTCTACTTCGTCGACGTCGGCCGGGGCAACTGCGTGATCGTCAAGTTTCCGAACGACACGTGGATGCTCGTCGACGCCGGCACCCTTTCGAGCCTGCCGGGATCGACGACGATTCTGAAGTCGATCAACGCGATCGTCGGCAACAACACGTTCGCAACCGTGGTGCTCACCCACCCGGACCTGGACCACAACAACCTGGTCCCGAACATCAAGCAGGCGGCCAAGCCGGACAACGTCTTCATCGGCGGCATAACCAGCCAGTACGACGACGAGGTCGTCAAGTGGTTCAACAAGGTGACCGGCAACAAGGGGAACCTCTTCACCTTCAAGAACAACCACTACTTCAACCCGATCAAGGAGTTCAATCCCGGGACCGGCTGCAACGTGTACGTGCTGGCCGCCAACGTGAAGGGGAACCCCAACGACGGCAGCGTGGTGCTCGGCATCGACTTCGGAGGCATCACGGCGATCCTCACCGGCGACGCGACCGCGATCACCGAGCGGGCGATGATGAAGGAGTGGAGCCAGAACGCGCTGCTGACCCATCTCCTCTCCTTCGGCCATCATGGATCGGACCATTCCAGCTCCGAAGCGTTCCTCAAGATCGTCAAGGCAAACGTCGGCACCTTCTCGGCCGACGCGGCTCACAGGGGCTACGGACATCCCCGGTGCGACGTGCTCGATCTGGTCGAGAAGATGGTCGACGTCAACGGCCAGAAGGGAAAGATCATACCGAAGCATCGCCACGACTGCTGGCGGAAGAATCTCCATCTGTATGTCACCGAGGAGAACGATCTGGCGGTCTACCTGACCGCCACGCAGGGGAACACCAAGTTCACGACCGACGGCAAGCTGTACGAGGTCTGGGTCGACAGGCTCAAGTAGCCGTGTCGCGCGGCGCTACCGCGTGGCCGGACGCGGTCCTCGCGCGGCAGGACGCGGCCCTCGCCATCCATCAACGCATTTCGACGAACGACCATGCCCTACCCGACAACCAACGCGCTGAAATTCGATTCCGGTTCCGTCGGCTCGACCACGCTCGATGTCTACTTCGTCGACGTGGGGCAGGGGAACTGCGTGCTCGTCAAATTCCCGAACGACACCTGGCTGCTGGTCGATGCCGGCTCCACCTCCAGCTCCCCCGGAGCGTCGACGATCCTGAAATCGGTGAACAAGATCGTGGGGAAGAACAAGATCAGCACGGTGGTGATCACCCATCCGGATTCGGATCATCACAACCTGATCCCCTCCATCTCGCAGGCGGCCAAGCCGGATAACGTCTTCATCGGCGCCATGACCGACGACTATCCGAAGCCGATCAACGACTGGTTCGAGAGCGTGAACTCCAACGGCGGCACGGTGCATCACTTCACGAAGAAGCATTACAACGAGCCGATCACCCTCTTCAATCCCGGGCTCCGATGCGAGGTGTACGTGCTGGCGGTGAACGTGGCCGGCGACAGCAACACGCAGAGCGTGGTGCTCAGCATCGACTACATCAACTACACCGTGATCCTCACCGGCGACGCCACGGCCTCCACCGAGCAATACATCATGGCCCACTGGGACGACATGGCCATCATGGGAACGCTCCTTTCCTTCGGCCATCACGGCTCGAATCATTCGAGCTCGAAGCCGTTTCTGACGAAGGTCTCCCCGAGTGTCGGCACCTTCTCGGCCAGCTCCTGGCACATGGGCTACGGCCATCCGCGCTGCGTGCTGATCGACTACGTGGAGGATATGGTCGACGAGGGGGGAAAGAACGGCAAGACGATCCCGATGCACCAGATCGACTGCTGGAACCCGAAGAAACGCAACTACGTGATCGAGCAGAACGACCTCGGGGTCTACCTGACCGCCACGCAGGGAAACATCCGGTTCACGACCGACGGCCAGAAGTACGAGGTCTGGACCGACAAGCTGAAACCGTAAGTATCACGGCCTCGCCGGCCCCGTCCAGGGGAGTCGGCGATGCTACAAGGAGATACCCGAAAGGAGAGATCCACAAGGAGAGACCCGACCGATGCCAATCGTCAATGTCAACGCGCTGAAATTCGCCTCCGGCCCCGTCGGGACGCCGACGCTCGACGTCTATTTCCTCGACGTCGGCCAGGGAAACTTCGTGATAGTCCGATTCCCGAACGGCAACTACATGATGGTCGATGCCGGCGTCACCTCCGGAGGGCCCGGCCTCACCGCGATCCAGACGGCGGTGACGGCGATCATGGGAGCCACGAAGTTCACGACCGTGGTGATCACCCATCCGGACGCCGATCACAACAACCTGATCACCAGCATCCCGCAGGCCGATCAGCCGAGCAACGTCTTCATCTCCTTCCAGGAGAGCGATTACTCCGGCGGCATCCAGACCTGGTTCGGCACCGTGCGCACCAACGGCGGCACGGTGTGGCACTACAACTCCACCTACCACAGCGGCTCCCCGGATAAGGACTTCGGCGGCGGGCCGCAGTGCAGCGTCTACGTTCTGGCGGTCAATGTTCCCGGCGACGCCAACACCGGCAGCCTGGTGCTGAGCATCGACTTCAAGAACACGACGACCATCCTCACCGGCGATGCCACCTCCTCGACCGAGCGGTACATCATGAAGAACTGGGATGACATGGCCATCATGGGCACCATCCTCTCCTTCGGCCATCACGGCTCCAGCCATTCCAGCTCGAAGGGATTTCTGACGAAGGTGAGCCCGAGCGTCGGAACCTTTTCGGCCAGCTCCTGGCACATGGGCTACGGCCATCCCCGCTGCATCCTGATCGATTACGTGGAGAAGATGGTCGACGAGGGAGGCGTGAACGGTCGCGTGATCCCGATGCACCGGATCGACTGCTGGAATCCGAGCAAGCACGCCTATGTCACCGAGGATAACAACCTCGGCGTCTACCTGACCGCCACGCAGGGAAACATCAAGGTCATGACCGACGGCAACAACCACGAGGTCTGGGTCGACAAGCTCAAATAACTACCAAGCGGAATACCGATGAACGTCGAACAACTCTATTCGATCATCACCGACGCGCAGTATTACGCGGCCGGCATCCTCACTCTGCCGGCCGGCGTGTTCGGCCCCGGCGATGTCCAGACGCTCGTCAGCACCTGGATCGGTCCCCGCCTGGTGATCGATCAGGTCGAGTCGATCCGGACCGTCGGCAACACCGTCGTGCTCGACGGCACCATGACGCTGCTCGGCGTCGAGAACCAGCCGGTGCTGGGGGTCACCTTCGCGCTGGTCGATCTCAACGGCGTCGAGACCGCCGACGGCGCGCCCGCCCTCTTCATCGACTTCCCCCTGCCGGTGCAGGAGCCGGAGCGGACTCCCTGGACGTTCGCCGACTCCTTCCCGGTGCTGAAGGGAACCGACCTGGAGCCGCTCACGTTTCTGGGAACCGCGTTCTTCCTGCTGAGCTCGGTGCCGCGCGCGGCCACCCAGCAGCTTCCGCAGGTTCCCTCCGGACTGGCGTTCTACGCTCCGCAGCTCGTGCTCACCGTCGAGCCGATCGCCACCATCGGCTCGCTGCTCGGCCAGAAGCCGACGCTGCCGATGTTCGGCCCGATCACGGTGCTCAGCGGCTCGGTGCTCGAGATGGCCACGCTCCAGCCGGGCATCCAGATCCAGTCGACCCTCGCGGAGTTCGGACAGCTCAACACCTCCTTCTTCATCGAGGCGGTCTCCGAGCGGCGGCTGGAGCAGGGAGTGACCTACTACCGCGCCCTCCGGCTGGCCGCGCAGGTAACGATCGGCTCGGCCCCGCCGATCAAGCTGAGCGCCGAGATCGGCAACCTCGGCAAGACGCTGGTGCTGGAGGCGGACGTGGCCAAGGCCACCTCCTACGCGCTCAACATCCTCTCCTCCTGGCTCGGCGGCGCGGCCCTCGGCGGCGAGCTCAACGGCTCCGGGTTCAACCTCGGCGACTACGTCACGCTCCGCCGCCTCCGCTTCCACTTCGCCACGCGGATGCTCGCCAGCGATCCGCTCAAGGCGCTCTCGGCCGTCTCCCTCACCATCGGCACGCCGGTCGACACGTCGTGGGACGTGGTGAAGGGGTACTTCACGATCAACGGCATCGCGGTCACCTTCATGGTGAACAATCCGCTCGGCGGCTCGGGCGGACAGAAGATCACCACGGTGATCGAGGGAGAGGCGACGTTCGTCGAGGAGATCGCGCTGGCCGCGTGGGGCTCCTTCCCGGACGCATCGTTCGGACTGTCGGCCACGCGCCCGATCCGGTTCGCCCAGATCTTCAAGCGCCTGAACATCCCGGCCGTCGGCTTCCCGGACCTGGTCTGCCGCAACCTCTACATCGAGGCCACGCCGCCGTCGGGCCCCTACTCCGTGGCGGCCGAGGTCACCAGCGACTGGCGTCTGGATCTCGGCGTGCGGGATCTGGAGATGTCGCAGGCATCGGTGTCGCTCGGCTATCAGGAGGGCTCGATCAGCGGCAACGTCTTCGCGATGGCGCGGCTGATGCCGAAGGAGGGCGGGGATGATCTGAACGTGCCGATCTTCCTGGTCAACTGGCAGATCCCCGGCCCGTTCATGCTCTCCGGCACCTTCCCGGATATCAACCTCACCGATCTGGCGCGCACGATCGCCGGCGTCGGCGGGCTGGCGCTCCCCTCCGGCTTCCCGGATATCGCGCTGAAGAACTCCACCATATCGCTCACGGTCACCCCGGGGCAGAGCGGCAATCAGCCTGAGGGAACCACCTACGACTTCATGCTGAGGACCACCGTCACCGTCGGTGGAACCTCGGGACTGACGCTGATCGGACAGCTGCTGAAGACGCCGAAGGAGACCGGCTTCGTCGCCGGCATCTGGACGGAGAACTGGAGCTGGTCGCCGGCGCAGCTTCCCGGCTGGGAGAACACCTTCGGCACCATCCTCTCCGGCATCGAGTTCAAGCGCTCGGGGCTGATCGTCTCCTCGCTTCAGCAGACCAGCCTCACCTTCGACGGCGCGCCGACCGATCTGCCGCAGCAGATCAAGCGGGGGCTCACCTTCTTCACCGAGATCGGCTTCGGCAACTCGCCGCTCAAGGTGCTCGAGAACTTCTTCGGACCGGGCTCGGCCAACATCAAGCTCTACGCGCTGATCGCCGACCCGCTCTCCAACTCGATGTTCATCGCCAAGATCGGCGACTCCTCGACCACGCAGCGCTACGCCTTCACCGGCCTGCAGATATCGGTCACCCCGGCCACGCAGACCTTCTCGGTGCAGGCCGGGGTCTCCTTCACCTTCACCGATCTGAACGGGAAGGATGTGATCCTGACCTTCATCGGCGGCGGCTCGATCTCGCTGACCGGGATGTTCACGATCTACTTCGTGCTCAAGGGGGACAGCATCGACGAGGACACGCAGTCGCGCACGCTGGCGACCACCACCGTCACCGGGCCGCCGAAGGTGAGCCCGGGATGGAAGGAGCCGTTCGGCATTCCGGGGCTGACGATCCACAACTTCTGGGGAGAGATCGGCGTCGGCTCCGAAGGGTTCACCCTCGGCTTCGGCGGACAGATTCAGATCGAACAGGTGATGCTGGAGCTGGCGATCGTCGGCGGCGTCATCGGCGAGGTTCCCTACGTCGACGTCTTCAAGTTCTCGATCGCGGTCGACTCGCCGGCCAACGCGATCACCCTCACCTCGATCGTCAGGCAGTTCACCTCGCTCGACCCGAGCTGGGTGCAGCTGCTGGACTCGGTGAGCTTCCGGAACTTCATGGTGGCGATCGTCCTCTCCCCCTCCGGCTGGACGAACCCGGCCACGCAGGAGATCTACCTCCCCGGCTTCTACACCAGCGGCGACGTCACCCTCTTCGGCTTCACGATCGTCTTCGACGTGAAGGTCTACTTCACGCGCGGCATCGTCGCCTCCGGCTACGTGGACAAGGCGCTCGTGCTCGCCGACGGGCTCTTCAAGCTCACCGACGCCAGCGGCACCAAGGGTCCGTTCGGCTCGATCGACACGCTGGCGCTGACGCAGCTCGATCCGACCAAGGAATACATCCGCCTCTCCGGCAGCCTGGTGCTGCTCGACCTGAGCGCGACGATCGACGCCACGGTGAAGCTCGGCGGCTGGGCCTTCAGCTGGAAGGCCACGAACTTCATCTTCGAGAACGAGGTCACCTGTTACCTGAAGAACGGCGCCTTCAGCGCGAGCGTCTCCGGCAAGCTCGGGCTGGACATCGCGACCACGAGCGGCGTGGTGGTCGGGGGCATGGAGATCATCCCGCCGATCTCCCTGTCGATCCACCTGGCCGCCGGGATCAGCATCGCGATCAACCCCGGCTTCAGCTTCCGGGTCTCCGGCTCGTTCACCTTCGGCAGCCAGACGCTGACGATCGATGTGGGACTGAGCATTACCTCGTGGAACGATCTGTCGAACCTGCTGGAGAGCGTGCTGGGGGTGAATCCGTCGAAGCTCTTCGCCGACCTGGTCAGCGACGCGAGGAAGTGGGCCACCGCGATCGGCGACGGCGTGGTCAGGTTCGTCGGCGACGTGGCCAAGGCGCTGAAGGATGCCTTCGGCGTTGCCTCGGATGCCGCCGCCGAGATTCTGCGGCTTGCCGGCTACACGATGGAGCAGGCGATCGCGGCTCTCGAGAGCGTCTGGAACCTCGCGGCAAGCGAGGCCGAGCGCCTGGCCAACGAGGCGTGGAAGGTCATCTCCGGATGCGCCACGACCACGGCGACCTTCTTCATGTGATCGAGATCAGCTGACGATTCATGTCATCCGCGGGGGAGCGGGCCGAGTGCCCGCTCCCCCGTGTCGTTCACGCCGGCCCGCGCGGCCGCGAGCTCCGCGGCAAGCCCTTCGAGCCCGCTCAGGCTCGCCAGCTCCCGCGCGAGCGCGAGCTCGGACGAGGCTCGATCGAGCAGCTTCGCGATCGCCCCGGAGCTCCGGAGCGCGTCGAGGAGCGCCCGCCAGCTCTCCGGCTCCGGCGTGGGGCGCCCGGCCGAGCGGGCACGGCACCGATGCCACAGCTCCCACTCCTCCCCGCTCATCACCTGCCCCAGCGCGGCCGGCTTCCCGGCCATCAGATCCTCGTCGAGATCCTGCACATCGTCCACCAGACGCCACGCGATCGAGAAGGCGCCGACGATACGGGCGAGCGCTCCCGGCGCATCATCGGCCGCGTGATCGGCGGCACGAGCGCCGTCGAGCGCGGCGTCGAGCAGGTGGGGAACGATCCGCCAGATCGCCATCTCGTCGAGGCTCCGCCGGCAGTAGGCATCGAGATCACCCACCACCTCCGGCGCGCGGTGCGTGGCGCGGAGATACGCACCGATACTCTCGTCGCTATACCCTCCTCCGCGGCCGACGATCTCCGCCATCCGGCGGCACGCGCCGGTGAAGCGCTCCCACGCGATGCTCCTGAGCTGCAGCCGGAGCATGTCGACCGGAAGCTGGCCGTCGCAGAGGTGATCGTCCCAGAGATGGAGAAAGAGCGCGAGGGAGCCGCCGCGCACGGCGCACCGGACGAGCTCCGGGCCGAGCGGCGTCGACGCGGGAGCCCAGTGAAGAAAGGACCAGACGGGGGGATGGAAGAGTCGGAAGAAATCGCCGCCGCCGGCGTAGGCTCCGATCGTTGCGCGCGCCTCGGCCGCGAGCGGCTCCGGCAGTGCGGCCGCCACGGCATCCAGTTCCGCGGCCATTGTCCAGCGCAGCCCGTGCAGCGCCGCTCCCTGCTCGATGGCACCGAAGTCGACGCCGGTGAGCTCGGTGCGATGCGCGATGCCGAGCGGGCTTGCGAAGCCGGCCCCCTCTCCCCCTGTCGTTGCGCTTCCGGTCACGCGATATACCTCCCCGGTGAGATGATGCCGTGTGGATCGAGCGTCCGCTTCAGCAGCCGGAGCAGGCGCACGGTGTGGGGCGCGCGCTCGATGCTCTCCATCTCGTGCGCGCCGAGGCGATACGGGATCAGCCCGCGGCGGTCCAGCTCGGCGCGGAGCGCGCGCTGGCAGAGCATGGCCCGCTCGTCGCTCCCCGGATGGTCGCGATCGTAGAAGATGCCGATCACCGCGCGGGTGGCGCGGCCGGCCGGCTTGAGGGTGATGGCCGGCTCGAAACCGCGCGCGAGCAGAATCTCCTCGGTCGCCTCCACCGCGTCGGCCACGACGGCGCCGAGCGTCGGCATCACCGGCGCGGTCCAGATCACGCCGCAGCGGTCGCGGTCAGGATGCGGATCGTGAGGCATGCCGCCGGGCTTGCGCCAGTAGGCGCTGCGAAGGCCCTCATCATCGAGCATCGGTACCGGAGGCGCCGGCGCTTCCTCGATGGCCGCGAGCCCAGCCGCGCCGAGCCCGGCCAGGAGCGCGCGCCGCCTGAGCTCCAACTCCTCCGCCGACTCGCCGTCGATCGTGATGCAGGCTATCCACCGTCCGGGAATGCCGATGGCGCGCGCGTCGATCGAGGCGCGCGGAAGCGCGGCTTCGGGGTCCGCGTCGGCCGGAAAGCTGCTGGTCTGCGCGAGGGCGCGATAGTCGTTGATGATCTCGGCGCGCACGCCGGCGCCGGATCTCTGGAGCATCGGGCGGAGAAGATCGATCGTCGAGGCGAGTCGTTCGGCATCGGCCAGTCCGACGAAGAGCCGCTGACGAAGCGCCGGCGCGGGATCGAGCCAGAGCGTCATGCGTGTGACCACGCCGAGGCCGCTCTGCGCGAAGAGTCCCTGCAGCGCGGGGCCGGGAGGCTCGGCGCGGACGGCCGTCGCGAGCGCGCCCGCGAAGGAGCCGAGGCCGGTCTCGATCACCGATCCGTCGGCAAGCACCACCTCGAGCGACGCCGCGCGCGAGGCGATCTCATCGTATGCTCCCTTGCCGATCCCCCGTTCCAGCACGGTGCCGATCACCGATGCGTCGGGCGTGCCGCCGGTCATCGGCGGCTCCAGTCGCGAGCGGCGCGCGGCGAGCTCGGCGGCCAGATGCCGGAACGTCACCCCCGGCTCGATCGTGACGAAGGCCAGCTCCTCATCGATCTCGATGATCCGATCGAGGCGCGCGAGCGACAGCAGCACTGCCGTGCCGCGCGGCGGAAGCGCCGAGCCGTAGCCCCAGTTTCGTCCCGCGCCGACCGGATGCAGCGGCACGCGATGCTCCGCGGCGATCGCCACGCAGCGCGTCACCTGCTCCCGATCCGCCGGCTCGACGATCCCGAGCAGATGTCCGGCCACCGGATAGGTCGCGTCGTTCAGGAGCGCCAGCCGCTCCCCGTCGACAACGACGTGCTCGACGCCGACGATCCGGCGCCAAGCATCGACGGCCGCCGTGATCCTTCGTTGAGATGCGGCTTCCGCGGTCGCGATGTGGCTGTGATTGGAGGTCATCGGATATCGGTACGGAGCATGTCGAGATGGAGGGACCTTGCGTGAGCGCGCCGGAATCACGTGAAGCGTCCGGCGCCCGCAACATACCAGCCCCGCCCGACCTGGCGAAGTCGCCCGAGGTGTCCCCGTGGTAGGCGCACGTGGTAGGCGCCCGTGGTAGGCGCACGTCTTTAGCGTGCGCTCTTTGCCGGTGCGCTCTTTGCCGGTGCGCTCTTTGCCGGTGCGCTCTTTGCCGGTGCACTCTTTGCCGGTGCGCTCTTTGCCGATGCGCTCTTCCGCCGGTGCGCTCTTTGCCGGTGCGCTCTTCCGCCGGTGCGCTCTTTGCCGGTGCGCTCTTCCGCCGTTGCGCTCTTCCGCCGTTGCGCTCTTCCGCCGTTGCGCTCTTCCGCCGTTGCGCTCATCCATCGATACGCTCATCCATCGATACGCCACGCAACCTCGGACCCGACATACAACAACACGACAACACCCCACGACCGCGGGGGCGGGCCTGACCGGCGCGGGAACCGGATTGAACGCCGTCCGTCTCGTACATTGCGCGCTTCATCGAGCACGGATCACATCACTGGAGATGCACGCCATGGAATCGACGACGAACGGATCGAGCTTCGAGAGCCGCTGGAACGGCGGCGAGCACGTTCTGTCGACACGGATCGCCGGCCGCGTCACGCTCGCGGAGGTCGAGGCGTGGCGGGACGGGCTTCTGGCCGCGGCCGAGGAGGCCGCCGACAACGACTTCCGGATGCTGATCGACATCTGTGGCTACGAGGTGGCCGACGTCGCGCCGGAGGTGCACAAGGTGCAGCGGGAGGTGATCCCCCTGTTCCTCCTCGAGCACGGACACAGAACCCGCCTGCTGGAGCTCTTCCCGGACGCCGTGGTCCCGGAGGTGCCGCGACGTGGCGGGGCGATCGTGGCCGTCGCGCACATTCACCATGACGAGGGAAAGATGGCGCTGTACGACCAGAAGCTCGGCGCGCCGGACGAGCGGTTCTTCACCGAGCGCGCATCGGCCGTGGCATGGCTTGCCTCCGTGTGATGCGCTGCTCCCCCACGTAACGGCAGCGAAGGTCGGCACGGGTCTTCAACGCCTGGTGTATGATGTACGAATGCTCCGTGTGGGCGTCCTCCATGGCCGCCCCATCCGCAGGTCCATGCCATGCGCACGCTGAAGACGTGCGCCTACCGAGCGCTTCATAGCATGCCGTACGTCGAGCATCGATGACCGCGGATCGCATACACGCGTAGTTCCGGTGTGCGGGCGCCGCACATAAAAAACAGCGGGACGCCAGAGATACTGGCGCCCCGCCGCGGGAGACGAACATGCAGGTCATCATCGGTTGAGAGCCGCCCGCCGCCGGCGCCGTGCATACCGGCTCCATGCGGCCGCGCGACGACGGGAATCTCTCACCACCACATCTTCACATCAGTTCGAAGCATTCACTGTAAGTCTGTCGATTTTCGATTCCACGCGGAGCTCGAGGGCCCGGCGCGGTGAAGCTCTTAGTTGGAGTAGGCGGCCGAGACGGTGAAGGTACCGCTGTAGCTGCCGCGCTGCTGCGTGGCCGTCGGCGTCACCGACCCGCCGATCCAAACGTACGCCTGCCCGAGACCGTCGTTGGCGACACCGTCGCCCGAGCCGTCAGCCGACAGAGCCGTCGTGGCCGAGCCGCTCGATGCGTCGAGAGCCGAGGAGGAGGCCTGAGCGCTCGTGGTTCCCACACGCAGCGCGGCGCGGTTCAGGGTCACCGTCATGCTGGCGCCGGCGCCGGAGGTGGTCGAGATGGTGGCCGTGGCCGGCACCGAGATCGTGATGTTGTCGGCCTCGTCGCCCGAGAAGGTCACGGCGCCGGCCGAGGAGCTGTTGGCCGCAACCGTGGCGGCCGAGCCCTTGCTGATCGTGCCGAAGGCCAGCGGAGCGGTGGCGGTCGCGGTGATCGGGGTAACGATGGTGGCCGTGGAGGTCACCGAGGCCGACTGGGCCATCGAGACGATCGGAGCGGCGACGATGGCGAGAGCGGCGAGGGTGAAGATCTGCTTGTTCATGACAGTTGGTCCCGTTGAGTATTGAGTGTTCGTGTTTTGTAGTCCCGTTGAATTCGCGTACACAAACACCTGCTAATAGGACCATGCCATGCGGTCAAATCCTTCGAATCTTCCTGAAATCGTCGATTGGTGATTGCGCGAGCTGTCGTGATCCCGGACACGATCCGGATTCCGGACAGATCGGCCTTATCGTTATTCGCTCGTTTCCCGTACAGACGCGGCCGTCCTTCCCTCGTAAGGGCGGCGCTCCGTGGCCGCGCTCCAACCGCCTGTACAGCGCACGCTAAAGACGTGCGGCTACCCGACGCGCCGAACAGGGAATTGCCGTGGTGTCAATGACGCACGCCGAAGACGCGCGCCTGCCAACGTGCGAGTGCTTGCATGCGCTCAGGGCGGCCCGTGGCGCCGCGCGTTGCACTCGGCAACAGCGGTGCGTATCCCGGGAGGATATATTCCCGCACGATTCTTCTCTCTCTCATCTCCGGGAGCACTTCGATGATCTGGATCGCAACGGTGATGTTCGTGTCGGTCGCCCTCTACCTGATCCTGAAGCGGAAGGACGTGGCGCGCTATCAATCGTTCTTCTGGGGCGCGACCACCTCCGCCGGGTGCGTGGTGACGCAGGGAATCTTCTTCCTGCTGCTCGCGGCGTTGTTCCTCGTGGCCTACAAGTTCGGGATGATCGGCGGGCGGTGATGAAGGGGACGTAGCTCACGGGCCGATATCGAACAGTCGCCATATCCGCTTCCGTTCGTGCGCTCGTGAAATCGTCGATCGGCAATGAGCCATTCCCCATCGCTTTTCCTGACGATCGACTCGCCGTTATCTCCGCGCATGTCCGCTCGGAGGCTGCTCTCTCTCCATCACCACGCCATCAGCCCTGCTCGATACCACGCTCCGTGAGAATCCTTCCTCCGACTCCGAACGCGGCCATGCACCACTCCACTCCCCTCTCCACAATCCCGGGCACACGGATTGCCTTTCACTCCGAAAGCACATTCAGGGAGAACTTAGGATGATGAACAGATCGATGTCGCGCGGCCCGGTTGCGCGGAGCATTCTCGCCTTCGCCGTCACGGCCGCTCTCGCGGTGCTTCCCGCATGCTCGAGCCGCGACCAGGCGGACGCATCGCATCCGCCGGCGGAGTCGACCGCCACGCCCGGACTCGACACCATGGTACAGACGGCGCCGACCACGCCGAGCCCCGACACGGCGGCGCAGGCGCCCCCCGCTCCGGGAACCGATAGCTGGACGGTCGGCGAAAGCAACACCGGCCCGGTCCGTTACGGGATGACCGTCGCGGAGCTTCGCTCAGCGCTCGGCGGCGATATCAAGTCGCGGGACACTTCCTCCCCCTGCTATTATGTCACGACCGGCCGCGCGCCGGACGGCCTGAATATCATGGTGGTCGACGGACGCGTCGCGCGCGTGGACGTGCACGGCAACAGCATCGTTACCGCCGCCGGCGCGCATGTCGGCGACACGGAGGCGCGGATCAAGGAGCTCTATCCGAACGTGAAGGTGCAGCCGCACAAATACGTGGAGAAGGGGCATTACATGGTGGTGACCGGCGCCGATCCAAAGCATCAGATCATCTTCGAGACCGACGGCACGCGCGTGACGATTTTCCGCGCCGGCGTGCTCCCGGCGATCGAGTGGGTCGAGGGATGCTCCTGATCGGGAGCGACGGGGAATAGTTCACCGGACATAATCCGCCGCGGAATCGATCGCGAAATCGATTTTCGGCAATAATGAACAGGGGCGAGACGCTGGGAATATTCCCGCATCTCGCCCCTGATGTTTCATCGTCGATGTCGTTCCCGCCAGAGCGGGCCGGTCAGATCACGAACGGCGCGCGCCCGAGGAGGAATATCCTCCCCTGCGACGACGTCCCTGCGCGTCGCCACGCCGCTTCGTCGGGATCGGATCCAGCTCCGTCAGCAGACGGATGCCGGCGTCGCGGCCGCGGATCCTCGCGCCGGAAAGGCGCCCGATGAGCTGACGGTGCATCTGCTTCGGGACCTCGACCGAGCTGAACTCGTCGTAGATGTCGATCGCGCCGATCACCTTGCCGGAGATTCCTCCCTCGGTGGCGAAGATCTCGAGCACGTCCGCGGCACGGACACCGGCGTTGCGGCCGGCCTCCATGAACAGACGCACCGTCTCCGGCTTCACATCATCCATCTCGTCCACATCGGCATCATCGGCCAGATGTCCGGCCGTGGCAAGGCGAAGCGCGGCGGCGGCCACTTCGACCGGCGTGCGCCCGCTCTCCTTCACCAGATCGTCGACGAGCGAGCGATGCGCTCCGGGGTGCTCGCCGGACAGCAGATCGAGCAGCTGTCCCTTCAGCGTGACTCCTTCGGACTCGGGCTGTTTGGCCTGCGGCTGAACCTGGCGCGCCTGCCGCGCGGGAGCCTGCTGCGCCTGCGGCTGAGCCGACTGACGGGGCTGCGAGGCGTTCCGCGGCGCGCTCGGCGTCGCGACAACGGCCGTGGCATTGGCAGCCTCCGGGTTCGTGGGGCGCGCGGTAAGCGAGCCGGTCTCGAACTTCCTCACCTGCAGGCGATGTCCGGTGTAGGTCTCGATATCGCGGACGGCCTTCATCTCGGCTGGCGTGGCGAAGAGGATCGCGCGTCCGGTGCGTCCGGCGCGGCCGGTCCGGCCGATACGGTGCACGTACGACTCCGGATCGGACGGGATGTCGAAGTTGATCACCACGCCGATATGGTCCACGTCGAGTCCGCGGGCGGCCACGTCGGTGGCGACCACGATCCGCACCTGTCCGGCGCGCATCCTGCGGATCACGTTCTCACGCTGCGGCTGCGTCATGCCGCCGTGCATCGGCTCGGCGCGATGGCCGCGCATGTTCAGCTTCTTGGCAAGGCGCGCCGCGCCGATCTTGGTGCGGACGAAGATGATGGTCGACTCGGCCGACTCCGACTCGATATCGAGCACGGCCGCGAGCGTATCCAGCTTCTCCTCCTGCGGAACGCGGAAGCAGTGCTGGTCGACGGCCGCGACGGTCCGCGTCTTCTGGCGCGCCTCGACCGTGATCGGGTTCACCAGGAAGCGATCGGCGATCCGCCGGATCTCGGCCGGCATCGTCGCCGAGAAGAGCGCCGTCTGGCGATCCTCCGGAGCGCGGCTCAGGATCTTCTCGACCTCGCCGAGAAAGCCCATGCGGAGCATCTCGTCGGCCTCGTCGAGCACCACGGTCGTGACCTGGCTCAACGAGATCGTTCCACGCTGAAGGTGATCCATCATGCGGCCCGGGGTAGCGACCAGCACATGGATGCCGCCGCGAAGGCGGTTGATCTGCTTGTGAATCGATTCGCCGCCGTAGATCGGCATGGTGCGAATGCGGCCGATCCCCTTCGAGAAGCCGTGGATCGCCTCGGAGACCTGGATGGCCAGCTCCCGCGTCGGCGTGAGCACGAGCGCCTGCACGGCGTTGACGCGCGGGTCGAGCTTGTCGAGGATCGGGAGCGCGAAGGCGGCGGTCTTTCCGGTGCCTGTCTGGGCCAGGCCGATGATGTCATTACCGTCGAGCAGATGCGGAATCGCCTGCTGCTGGATCGGCGTGGGTGTCTGGTAGCCCATCTCCTCTACGGTTCGTGCAAGAACCGGATCGAGACCGAGCTGATGGAACGACCCCGTGGTCGTCGTGTTGTCTTGCTGCATGTACTTCCTACTCATCCGATAAGGTTTGCGATAGCCGATCCCGATTGATCCGTCCCGGCCACAAACCGCCGGACGTTTCCACGTCCGCTGAAAGGAGCCATGACCGCACGAGGTGTCCCCGTTCCCGAATCCCGGTTCCGCCGGAATCCCGCGCTCGATCGGCCGACTGCCACAAGCCCGAATGGATGATGTGAGGACGTCGCCCCGACCGTACTGTCGGAGCTGGCTTCGAAGAAAAGATCAAGGTACGGTAATTCTGTTCGCCGATTCGTTCCTAATTGCGCCCGGGGCTCCGGGCCCCCTCTCACCGGGGAAGTCGGTCCCCGTCCGGCCGCGCCACCCGGATCGGCGATCGGGTCGGCGCGAGCTCCGGTCCTCGCCGCGGGTTCAGTATCCATGCGGCTTCCGGAGATTCGGCGGCCATCGAGGGCCCCGCCTCCGTGCGCCGCGGCACCTCCCGGCATCCGTCGTCCCCTCCCGCACATCCGCGTAACGAAGTGTCCACATCAGGTGTGTCCACGCGTGATCTCCGCGCCTGGCGCGTCGCACGTGCTTCGTAGCTTGCGGAACGATCTGGGAGTGGCTGGTGACGAGGCTCGAGGTGAGCACAGGGAGAGGACGCGCCCGCGTCTCTGAAAGTGCATCGGCCGGAGATTTTTTTTTCGCGCGAACGTTTTCACGCGGAAGCTCGCCCGCGTTACGCGGTTCGCATCCATGGAAGAGGCAAGATGACGCTCGTGGCAATCCTCCGGGTCCGCATGGCGATGGCCGAGACGTTT
Source organism: Bacteroidota bacterium (assembly GCA_048498995.1). Taxonomy (GTDB): domain Bacteria; phylum Bacteroidota; class Ignavibacteria; order OLB7; family OLB7; genus JBEHWX01. The sequence goes on along the minus strand of JBEHWX010000031.1, from coordinate 22,756 downwards.
CGCGACTTCGAGCGGCGGGCCGCGGCGATCATGGCTCGCCACGGCGGCCGGATCGAGCGCGCGGTCACGGTTCCCGGCGCCGACGGAGAGGAGCTGTTCCGGGAGGTACATATCCTCACCTTCCCGGACAGACCGGCCTTCGACGCCTACCGGGAGGATCCGGAGCTCGCGGCGCTGGCGCATCTGCGTGCCGCCTCGGTGATCGCTACCGAGATCCTCATCGGCGTTGACGGCCCCGACTACCACGCCCCCTTCCCATGACCCCGCGCACGCCCGGCTATCGGGGCGCCTCGACGAAGCCATTCCGCGCGTCGAGCTCCCGCGCCAGCAGCCTTCTTGCCTTCACCTTGCCGGGACCGAGATACTCGATCTCGTACATGCTGAGCGCGCGGGGCATCCGCTCGGAGAGCACGATCGACCGCCTCTTCCCCTTGTCGATCGAGGCCAGCATCGGCTCGGCGCGCCCGCCGTGCAGCGACTGCGCGTAGAGCCAGGTGCGCGTGCTGTCGGCCTCCTCCACGTAGAGCACCCAGCGCTGGGTATCCCCCCAGAGATAGTCGTCCCGCACATGCTGCACGTCGGCCAGGAGCACCGCCCGCTCCGTGTCGCCATCCCCATCGAGATCCGCGCTCGCGCTCTGCTGATAATCCCATCCCTTGGTCCCGGCCACCACGCGCGGAATGTCGGATTCGACGAGCGCGACCGTGGAGTCGATCGCCGGCGGCGTGGTCTGCTGCACCACCGGAACGCCGGTGGTGACGTTGACCGGCACGGCCGGCTGATCCTTCGACGGCTCGGGGTCCTGGCAGGAGGCCGCTCCCACGAGCAGCGATGCTCCCACGAGGAGCGATACTCCGGCGAGCAGCCAGAGGGGGATCGGCCGCCGCCCCCACGCCGATGCGCGCCGCGAATGTTGCTTGATCGGTCTCATGCACGCATCGCGCTCAAAAACCGTTCCCATGCCGACGCCAGAACGATACGCGCCGGACGATACGCGCCGGGACGATCACGCCAGACTCGCCGACGGCGCCCGCGCCACCGACTTCGAGCTGGCGTAATCGAGCAGGCTGCCGACCAGCAGCGTGACGGCGCCGATGATGAACAGGAGCGAATAGGAGCCGGTGCTGCTGAAGATGAACGTCAGCAGGTAGGCCGTGGCCGCGTGCGCCACCGAGAATGCCATCGTCATCCACCCCCATACCTGCTTCTGGCGGTCGGCCGGCACCAGCTCCGAGACCCGGCCGGCGGCCAGCGAGGTGATGCCGAGCGCGAGGCTTCCGGTGCAGATCGAGGAGAGCGTCAGCGCCCAGATCGAGGAGAAGAACACCGGCAGCAGCACGCCGATCCCCTTTACCAGCAGGCTCACCCGAAGGCTGCGCGCGAAGCCGATCCGGTCGGCCAGCAGCCCGGTCATCGGAGGGCCCACCGCCGCGGCGATGCCGAGGAGCACCCACATCCGGTTGCCCAGCCCCACGCCGAGCCCGAGACCTCTCGCGATGAAGTCGACCCAGAAGACCGTGTGCGGAACGAATCCGATGGCGTTGCAGGCATAGGAGGCCATCAGCAGAAGCACCGTGCGGTTCATGGTCCGCGCGGCTCCACGGCGCGTCGCCGACGGCTCCGACAACGGCTCCGGCAACGGGGCTCGCGGGAGCGGACGCGCCGGGCGCGGGAGCTCGCGCGCCGCCACGACGATCATCACGGCGGCAAGCGCGATGTAGCTCCACCAGGTGATGGTGAGCCCCCGCCGCACCAGCAGCGGGATCAACGTTCCGGAGAGCGCGATGCCGGCGCCGACACCGGCGAAGATGATCCCGCCGGCGGCCCCGCGGCGCTCCGGAGCGATGCGCGCCAGGATGGTCGGCGCGGCCACCACCATCACGAGTCCGCCGGCCAGGCCGGCCAGCGTGCGGAGAAGCGCGTAGATCGGGAAGCCGAGCGGGAACGCGCAGCCGACGAACGTGAGCACCACCACCACGAGCGCCGAGAGCACCAGCGGACGCGCCCCGATGCGACGGTTGATTCGCGAGGCGAGCGCCGACCCGACCACGTAGCCCGCGAGGTTCATCGCCCCGAGGTAATCCGCCTCGGCCACCGTGAACCATCCATGCTGAATGATGCTCGGGATCAGCGGCGGATACCCGAAGCGCCCGATGCCGATCGCGACCAGCAGCGCCGCGAATCCCGCCAGCGCCGGCCGCATTCCCTTCACCTCACCTGAATCGCTCATGGCCATCTCTCCTGGTTCGTTTTCCGCAAGCTAGCGTCGTACATTGATGATGGAAAACGATTTGCGATGATGATGACGATCACCATTCGTGATGGACGATCATCGCCATCGCGCGCACTCGAGCATACCGACCATGAACACGAACGACCTGAAGATCTTCGAGGCGGTGGCCGCCAACGCCAGCTTCACGCGCGCCGCCGAGCTGATGCACACCGTGCAGTCGAACGTCACCGCGAGGATCCGCGCGCTGGAGGAGGAGTTCGGCGCTCCCCTCTTCGAGCGGACGTCGAAGCGGGTACGGCTTACGTCCGAGGGAGAAAAGCTCCTCCCGTACGCGCGCCGGATCGACGAGCTTCTCGGCGAGGCGAAAACGGCGGTCGCCGGGGAGACGAGCGTGAGGGGCGTGCTCCGGATCGGCTCGCTGGAGACGACCGCCGCGCTCCGGCTTCCGGAGATCATCGCCGATTATTGCGCGAGCTGTCCGGAGGTGGAGCTGCGGCTTTCCACCAGAACGACCGGCGAGCTGATCGCCGACGTGCTCGACTACCGGATCGACGGCGCGTTCGTGGCCGGGCCGGTCACGAGCGAGCTTCTGGCGCAGCAGTTCGTGGTGCAGGAGGAGCTGGTGCTGGCCACGCCCCGCGCGATGCGCACGATCGACGACGTCACCGGGCATGGAGAGCGGCTGAAGGTGGTCGTCTTCCGGAAGAGCTGCTCCTACCGCCAGCGGCTGGAGGCGCTGCTCGGCACCTGGGGGATCATGAACTATTCGGTGATGGAGTTCGGCAGCCTGGAGGGGATCATCCGCTTCGTAGAATCGGGCATCGGCGTCACGCTGCTGCCGAAAGGGGTGATGAAGCTCTACGGCGACCGGAAGGAGATCCGGACGCACACGCTGCCGAGGGAGATCGCGCTGGTGAACACGCTCTTCATCCGTCGCGGGGATATGCCGGTTCCGCGACGTCTCGCGCTCTTCATGGAGGAGGCGACGCGCCAGCGCTGGAAGCGCCCGGCGCGATAGCCGCCATCGGCATCACCCGGCGGCATTACCCGGCGGCATTACCCGGCGGCATCAGCGAAGTGCGCGGACGTGAGGATATAGTTCGGATGATCGAGTCCGGTCGGCTCGTAGAGCTCGTGGTGCGTATAGCGGAAGCCGATCTTCTCCAGCACGCGCCGCGATCCCTCATTGGCCGGGTTGTGTCCGGCAACGAGCGTGGCAACGCCGAGCTTTCCGAGCGCATACGCCGCGGCCGCGCGCGCCGCCTCCGACGCGAATCCCATCCCCCAATATCTTTTCTTCAGGTAATAGCCGAGCTCGAACGTCGGCGCGCCGAGCTTGTGCGGCCGGAGCCCGCAGCAGCCGACATGCTCCCCCGTGCTCCGGAGAAAGATCGGCCAGTACTGCACGTCGAAAGCCCGGTCGTTGGCGATCTCGCGCCGAAGCCGCTCCCGCGCCTGTTCGGGCGTCGCGGCGCCGCCGGTAAGCGCGGTCACCTCCGGATCTCCCCAGATCGCCATCACGAGTTCGATATCATCCTCGCGCCAGCGACGGAAGCCGAGGCGCTCGGTGAGCATGAAATAGTGTGCGTCGTCCGGATTCACGATATCGGTCATGATCGATGCAGGGATACGTGCTCTCCACCGGCCGATGCGCATGCATTCGCTCCATGGCAACGGCTATCCGGACAAAGTAGCAAATCGGGGCGAGCCGTCATTCATCCACCCGATGATGCGCGCGCATCGAGCGTCGAACAGCGGAAAAATGCGCGCAAATATGTCGGCCATCGACAGTTCCTGAATCGACACAATTCCGACGGCGGCTCCCTCGCGGAGGTATTTCTTCTTGCCATTCGGTGCCCCACGGGATATATTCATCGCGTGTTTCTCATCGGCATGAGGTCGCCGGCGAATCACCGCCAGTACGAAATCCCAGAATCCGGGCCGCGAAGGCTCAGCATCATCACGTATCGATCACATACGCCATTATGACATGGCGGCGACATTACGTACCGCTCGGCGAATAACGAGCGCGGCACATTCTTTCCACGCCGCCGTGAGGTCCATTCATTGCGTCCGAGCAATTCGGGCGCGGCACGTGCGCGTGCCCCGACGGATATGAATCCGCGCCAACGGCGCGATGCCACCACCACGATCCGCAGAATTCATGACGAGCTCCGAACGAGGTTCCGCCGGAGATGGCGGAGCCATTGCACAACCATCGGTCACGCTGCCGCGAGGAGGGGGAGCGCTGCGTGGCATGGGAGAAAGCTTCCAGGCCTCGGCATTCACCGGCATGGCCGAATTCTCTCTTCCATTGCCGGTTACGCCGGCACGCGGCTTCGAGCCGGATATCACCATCTCCTACAGCTCCGGTTCCGGCAACGGCCCGCTCGGCCTCGGCTTTTCGCTCGACCTTCCGAGCGTGACGCGCCGCACCGATACCGGCATCCCCGCGTATGACCACACCGACCGTTTCACATACTCAGCCATCGGCGAGCTGACGCCTGCCCTGGAACATGTGGATGGCGCATGGCGTCCGATCGAGCGCGTGGTCGACGACAACGGCATCCCCCACAGCGTCGTGACCTTCCGCCCGCGCGACGAGAACGATTTTTCCCGCATCGAGCGATGGATATCGCTGACCACCGGCGAATCGTACTGGCGCGTGGTCGATTCGTCGAACGTGACGAGCACGTACGGAAAATTCCCGATGTCGAGAATTTCCGATCCTCACGATCCGCTCCATGTTTTCGAATGGCTGATCGACGAATCGGTCGACGCCAACGGCAATATGATCTCCTATTCCTATATACAGGAAGATGGCGTGAATATTCCCGTCACCATCTACGACGCCGGGCGCTCGCATGCGCGGCGCTATCCTTCGACCATCAGCTACGGGAATTACCAGGATTCGAGCGGCGTCCGGCAATGGGCGTTCGAAATCACGTTCGACTACGGGGAATATTCCGACCAGCCGCCATTCGCGCCCGACGGCACATGGCCCGCGCGCGCCGATCGGTTCTCCGACTATCGCGCCGGCTTCGAGGTCCGAACCAATCGGCTCTGCCGACGGATCCTGATGTTCCATCTGCTCCCGGCGGAGCTCGGCGCGGCTCGAACGCCGGTGAGCGCCACGGTGCTCGCGTACGACGAGTCGCCGGCTCTGACGCGGCTGACATCGATCCGGCAGATCGGCTACGCGACCTATCCGGGCATCGACGGCTTCGTGAGCAGGGAGCGGCCGCCGGTGAGCTTCCGCTACATTCCGTTCGCGCCGGAGAGCGGCGCGTTCACGCCGATCACGTTCGAGGGGGGAGCGCGCGTTCCCGCGCCATTCCAGGGGAGCGACGTCCAGCTCCTCGACATCCGCGGCGAGGGGATACCGGGCATCCTCGGCGTGAGCAACGGCGCGCTTCTGTTCTGGAGTCCGCTCGGCGACGGACGCTTCGGCGGCCCGCGCCTGCTCGATCCCCTCCCCCTTCCCGCCCTCGCCGGCAACGGCGACGCGGTGGATCTCGACGGCAACGGCCGGCTCGAGTGGGCGGTCTCCGGCCTCCCCGGCTCCTATCCGCAGAACGATCGCCGACAGTGGGAAACGTTCCGTCCGTTCGCGAGCGCGCCGACCGCCTGGCCGGGGTCCGATCTCCAACCGATCGACCTCAACGGCTCCGGCCGGATCGACCTGCTGCGGATCGACGCGCGCTCCATCCGGGTCTACCCGTCGCTCGGCCTCGATGGCTTCGGCGATCCGGTGACGCGCCTGAACGGATCCGATGTTCCGCCGACCGACGTCGATGACGCCACCGTGCTGGTGACGTTCGCCGACACGTTCGGCGACGGACTGAATCACCGCGTGCTCATCACCGACGGCGTGGTGCGGAGCTGGCCGAACCTCGGGCACGGCACGTTCGCGGAGCCGGTCTGCCTCGGCAACGCTCCGCGATTCGACGGCCAGCTCGACCCGACGCGTCTGTTCCTGGTCGATATCGACGGCAGCGGCCCGGTGGATCTGATCTACGCGCACGCCGATCGCGTCGACATCTGGTTCAACCGGAGCGGCAACAGCTTCGCCGGGCCGCTGTCGATCACACTTCCGGAGCCGCTCGCCGATCCGTCGCAGATCGGCTTCGCCGACGTGGCCGGTGGCGGCACCACCTGCATGATCTTCACAAGCCTCGGCCCGGAGACGCGCCACTGGTACTACGACTTCTCGGGAGAGGGAAAACCCTATCTCCTGTCGGAGACCAGCAACAACTGCGGCGGCACCACGCGCATCCGCTACATCGCCTCCACCAGGCTCTATCTGGAGGATCTGCTGGCCGGCCGCGACTGGCCCACGGCGCTCCCCTTCCCCGTGCAGGTGGTGGAGCGGATCGAAACGTGGGACGATATCGCCCTGAGCCTGGCCACGCGACGCTATCGCTACCACGACGGCTACTACGACCCGATCGAGCGCGTCTTCCGCGGGTTCGGCTATGTCGAGTCCTGGTCCGGCGAGGAGCTCGACGAGCCGACCGGCGCATCCCTCTTTTCGGAGAAGGTCCCCGCGGCCGATCCGTCGCTGCGGGTGCCGCCGGCCTACACCCGATCGTGGTACCACACCGGAGCGTACTACCTCGGCCCGACCTTCTCGCGGCACTACGCCGCCGACTACTACGCGGGCGATCCCGACGCGCTGATGCTTCCCGACAGCGTCTTCCTCGATCAACGCGAGCATGGCGATACGCGCACGGTGCGCCAGGCGGTGGCGGCGCTTGCCGGACAGCTCCTCCGCGAGGAGATCTACGGTCTGGATGGCGGCCCGCTGGAACGGGCGCCATATCAGGTGAGCGAGCACAACTATCAGGTCCGGCTGCTGCAGCCTCCGGCCGGGAGCGCTCCGGGGAGCTTTCTGACGCGCATGCGGGAGGAGATCACCTACGACTACGAGCGCATCCCGTCCGACCCGCGCGTGAGCCACGCGTTCACGCTGACGATCGACGCCTTCGGCAATCCGGAGCTGATAGCGCAGATTTACTATCCGCGCCGGCCGGGAGCTTCGGTTCTCCCGGAGCAGCAGGTGGCGCGGGCACGCGCCACCAACGCGCGCTTCATCAACATCACCGACGGCGGCACCAGGATCGGACTCCCGGAATTCGAGGAGGAGCTGGAGCTCGGCGGCATGAGCACCGCGGGCGGAAGCTACTTCGGATTCGATCAGGTGGCGACGCAGGTCGCGACCGCGCTGGAGACGCCGATCCCCTATCACGATCCGATGCCGGCCGGCCAGCTCTGCGCGCGGCTGCTGAGGCGCACCGAGTCGTACTACTGGAACGAGGATCAGACCCTGCCGCTGCCGCTCGGCCAGGCGACGCCCCGCGCGCTGACGCACCACGCCGCGAGCGCGGTCTTCCCCGACGCGATGATCCGGAGCCTCTTCGACGACACCGGACACGCGGCGCCGGCCACGCTGCTGGCCGAGAGCGGCGGCTACACGCTCGACCGCGGCTACTGGTGGAACCCGGGACTCACCGCGTTCTACGGCGGCGCATCCCGCCATTATCTGCCGGACTATACTGTCGATCCCTTCGGCGCCACCACGAGCATCGCCTACGATCCCTACTTCCTCCTGACCGTTGCGATCACCGATCCCGAGGATTACGTCGCCACGATGATCAACGATTATCGCGCGATGCAGCCACGCGCGGTGATCGACATCAACGGCGGCATCAGCGAAGTGCTCTTCGATCCGCTCGGCGAGGTATTCGTCTCCAGCGTGCGCGGCACCGAGGATGGCCGCCCGGCCGGCGATGACGATCTCTCATCGTACATCGTCAGGTTTCCCGCCGATCGGGACGCGCTGCTGGCCGACCCCGCGCTCTACCTTCAGGGCGCCACGGTCTACTATTTCACCGACACGCTGGCGTGGACCCGGCCGATGCCGGAGCCGGTCGGCACGGTCGGCGTGCTCCGCGAGATCCACGTGCGCGATTTGCCACCGGGAGCGTCGAGCCCGCTGCAGATCACGCTCCAGTACGTGGACGGCCTCGGGCGCGTGGCGCAGCGGAAGCAGCGTGTGCCGACGGGGATCGTCCCGCCCGGCTCGCGCGACCTCATGATCACCACGCCCGTGGGAGATCCCTCGGAGCTGTGGCTGACCACCGGCACCATCGTCCACAACAATCGCGGGATGGTGCTCCGGCGCTACGAGCCGTTCTTCATCGACACCCCGGCGTTCACCGGAGGGGTGGGACTGGCGCCGTTCGGGATCGCCGACACCATCCACTACGATCCGATGCTGCGCGAGCGCCGCGTGGACTATCCGACCACCTTCTTCACGCTCGTCGAGTATACCTCCTGGCTCATCCGCCACTTCGACGAGAACGATACCATCACCGCCTCGGCGTACTACCAGGCGCATATCTGCGACACCGATCCCTCTTTCGCCGATGAGCGGGACGCGCTGCTGAAGGCCGCGCCGTTCGATGGAACCCCGCGCGAGACGGCGCTCGATCCGGTCGGCTCCATCATTCGGGACACGCGGATCGACGTGGATGTGGTGTCGATGACCGACCGCTGCAACGATGTGCCGCCGCTGCCGCCGGTCTTCACCCGCACGCTCGTCCCGCTGACCTCGGTGATGGAGAGAGACATCGATGGGCGGCTGGTGAGCGCGACCGATCCGAGACTGCGGGAAGCGGGAGGATCGGTCCACAACCTGGAGCGCATCTACGATATGCTCGACCGGGTGATGAACAACCGGAGCGTGGACTCCGGAGCGCGCTGGGTGCTCTCCGGCGCCGACGGAAATCCGATCCGCGTATGGGACGCGCGGGGCATCATGGTTGCCACCACCTACGACCTGGTCGGGCGCCCGACCGAGGTGCGCGTCAGCGGCGACGGTCCCGACCGGAGTGCCGAACAGATAACCTCCGGCGGCGATCCGGCATTGAACCAGCGCGGACGACTCATCCTCCGTCGCGATGAATCCGGCATCCAGAGCAACCGGCTCTACTCGATCACCGGGGAGCTGCTGGCCCAGAGCCGACAGCTCGTCGCCGAGGCCGGCGCGACCGTCGACTGGAGCATGCCGACGGCGGTGACGATGGACGACCGGGTCTACGAGCTCGGCTTCGCATATGATGTTCCGGGGCGGCTGACGCGGCAGATCAACGCCGACGGCGGCACGATCCACCGCGACTACTACCCGCCCGGATGGCTGGCGACCATGTCGCTCGAGAGCGGCGCCGTTATCGAATCGTATCTGACCGAGGCGCGCTACAACGCGCGGGGAGAGCGCCGATCGGTTGCCGGCGGCAACGGCGCGATCATCGCCTACGAGTACGAGCCGGAGACCTTTCGGCTGGCTTCGGTCGAGACCACGCGTCCGGGGAGCGTGACGCCGGCGCAATCGATCGGCTACACCTACGATCCGGTCGGCAACGCCACGCGGATCGAGGATCGCTCACCGGCCGGCGTCTTCTGCGATCAGGCCGCCGCGCCGCCGATCCTGGACTTCACCTACGACGCGCTCTATCGACTGCGCCGCGCCACCGGACGCCAGGCTCCGGCGCTGAGCGGCGAGGATTATCGCGTCGGCTTCAAGCAGAGCAGCTTCCTTCCACTCTGCCAGACAGTCGATCCCCCCGCGACGCTCGATGCCTACGTGGAGACCTACACCTACGACCGCGGCGACAACCTGACGGCGATCGATCATCAGTCGACCACATCATGGACGCGGCGCCTCGCGGTGTCGGCCACCTCCAACCGGGCCGTGCCGGAGAGCATGATCGCCCCCGGAACCACGCCTGACGATTTCTTCGACCCGAACGGCAACCTCGAGCGGATCGAGTTCATCAGCTCGATGAGCTGGGACTATCGCGATTTCCTGAGCGGGAGCGGCGCCGACCGCGGCACCGGCCGGAGCACGGTCGACGCCTACGACCACGACGCCAACGGCGTCAGAACGCGGCACGTGGTGACGACCACCGAAAGCAGCGGAAGCGTGACGGTGGAGGAAGCGATCTACATCGGCGCGCTGGAGATCACCACCGTCACCATCGACGGCGCGGTCACCGAGCGGCGGCGATCGCTCCGGCTTGACGACGTGGCCACCTGCGTGGCGATCAGAATGGAGACGACCACCCCGGCCGGAACCGCCGTCGAGATCCGCTATCAGTACGGCAGCGAGCTCGGCGCGATCTGCCTGGAGCTCGACGCCGAGGCCGAGATCATCAGCTACGAGGAATACCTGCCGCAGGGAAGCACCTCGACGATCGCCGGAGCGGACACCGCGCGGGTGCGTCCGAAGAAGCACCGCCACGGCGGCCAGGAGTGCGACGACAGCACCGGGCTGTACGATTACGGCCTCCGCTCCTACATCCCCTGGATCGGCAGGTGGTCGAGCCCCGATCCGGCCGGGCCGATCGACGGACTGAATCTCTACGCCTTCGTGCGGGACAACCCGAGCTCATCGACCGACATCGGCGGACTGGCGAGAACAAGGTCGATGGCCAGTCCGAGGTGTACTGTCTGTGGCCGGTTCGGACATACGGCCGCCAGCAGAACACATCATCCGGCCGCGGGGAAGGCGCGCCGTCCGGCACGGATCTACACGTATCGCGAGATCCTCGGCAAATACGGATCGGTCGGCGGCGGCGGCAAGTACGTCAGGGTACATATCGGCGCCATGACCGCCACCGGCGTGAAGGTGCGCGTCCTGGTCAACATGTCGGGCATGGAGCACCGGTACACGAGGGACATGGCGGCGTACATGCTCACGCAGCTCATGGACAAGTATGCCGGCGCCAATGCCCTGATCGCCTCCGGCCGGGAAACGGCGACGATCGGCAGCCGCGTCCACGAGGCCACATCCAGCCAGCAGTTCGCCACGGCGGCATGGGCAAGGGCCGGAAGGGACATGGCCGACATCCCACGCAACCCCAGCGGCACCGTCGACATCCGCGCCGTCGGCCACGCGCTCTCGCCGCCGCCGGCCGGCCTCCTGGATGCGAAAGGGAGAGTGCCGACCCTGGACGTGGACGAACACGTCTCGCGCGATTTCGGTGGCTCCGGCAGCCACCCGGCCGGACTGCTTCGTCCGGCGGTGCCGGGGCAGAACCAGTGGTTCATGAACAGCGCCGCCAACTCCCTTGCCGGCGCGGTCGACACCACCGTGCTCGCGACGGCCAAGAAGGTCGGGTTCGTGGGGATGGACATTCTGAAGTTCTCCATCCGACGAGTCGAATCGTTCACATCGTGACGTAACCGCCACCACACACCATCACGGAAACGCAACGCGCGCGAGCGCCGATGCCGGGCCCCCACGCGCCGTATCGGAGCCCGCCGCACGCTCCGAGGGCACGGCCACTACCTCGCCGCCGCGTCGGAGCCGGAGGAATACCACCATGCCATTACACATCCAGACGCTGAGCGTCCCAGAGGTGCAGGGCCTGCTTCAGGGAAACCCTGGACTCGACCTGCTCACCTTCAACTTTCAGGATACCGCGGCAGCGCATCTCCTGAGCTTCGGCGCGATCGAGCGCTCCCGCGCCATCGCCGGGCTGATGGCCTACCAGCGGGTGCTCCGGCTGCTGCCGGCCCCCTCGGCACCGGACGCGCTCCCGACGGCCTGGAGGCTGATCGTCGACGGATTCGATTCCGCGCATCGCATCGGCTCGCTCCCCGAGCATCGGTTCGTCACGGAGCGGGCACCGATGATGTCCGGAGGCGAGGATGCCGCGCGGCACGTGCACCGGCGCGCGGTCCACGCGCGGATGCTCGCCCGACAGGTCTGGGCCAACGTGAAGGATACCGTCGCGGCGCGCCACTTCCGCGGCGCGCTCTTCGGCAACGTCGATCCGGAGATGGCCGGGGTGTTCAGCTCCCTCCCCGGCTACGCCGATCTCTTCGGCGGCCAGGATTACTGCCGCTGCGCGCAGTGCGCCTCCCTCTTCTCGCCGTCGGCCTACTTCCTCGATCTGATGCGGGTGACCGACGAGTACATCACCTACCCGACGGCGGCGCTGCAGGGGGCCGGCACGATCTCGTTCACGGCGGGATCCACGCAGGCGACCGGCGCCGGCGGCGCCGCCTTCGATGCCAGCTACATCGGCTGCCGCCTGATCGCCGGCAACGATGTGCGGACCATCGTCGCCGTCGCCGACGCGACCACCCTCACCGTGGACACCTCCTGGAGCGCGGCCGGCGACAACCTCGCCTACCGCTACGCGCGAACCGCGATCCCGCTCGGGGAGCGTCTGGAGGATCGGCGCCCGGATCTCTTCGACCTGGCGCTGACCTGCGAGAACGCCGACCGCGAGGTGCCCTACCTCGACGTGGTCAACGGCGTGCTGGAGGCGATCGTGCGTCGTCGCTCCGGCACCGGCGATCCCTATCGCGCGCTCGCCACGGCCACCTATCCGTTCGATCTTCCCTACAACCTTCCGCTCACGCGGATCAGGGCCTACCTCGCGGCGCTCGAGACCTCTCTCTCCGATCTCTTCGCCGCCTGCGCGCTCCCGACATCCACGCAGTCGATCGAATACCTCGGCATGTCGCTCGAACAGGCGCGGGTCGTGACCACCGAGATCACCACCCTCCCCGGACTGACGCCGCTCTACGGCCTCGACGTGGCCGCGCGCATGCCGCGCCCCGGCGCCGGGACCATCACGATCGCCACCGGCGCGACGACCGCGCAGGGCGCCGGAACGCAGTTCGGCACGCAGGTCGGGATCGATGATCAGATCATCGTGGCGGGACAGACGCGCACGGTGGTCGGCCTGGACGTTCCGGCCCAGACCCTCACCGTGGACGCGCCATGGACCGCCGACGCGGCCAACGCCCCCTACACCGTGCGCCCGGCCGGAAGCCTGGATATCGCGATGGAGCTGGCGGAGCGGGCCGGCATCGACCGCGCGGCGCTCGGCGAGCTGTTCGTGCAGGGGCTCGGCGCGGCGGAGCTTCAGGCCGGCATCGCCGACAGCTTCTTCATCAACGCCGGCGCCTCGGGCGTGCCGCGTCTGAGCATCGTGTACGACCGCTCCGATCCGATGAACTACCTGGAGCTGGTGACCGGCCTGGCCGACGGCGGTGGCGCCCCCTCGGTTCCCCGCTTCGACCGGCTGACCCGTTTCATCAGGCTGCGCGCCGCGCTCGGATGGAGCTACGCCGAGCTCGACTGGGCGATCGCCTCGGTAACGCCGACGGCGACACCCCGCCGGATCGATCAGCCGACGGTGGATCAGCTGGCGGCGATCGAGCGGCTCCGTCGCCGGACCGGCCTGCCGGTGGAGGTGCTCTGCGGCCTCTGGTACAACGTGAAGACGATCGGCCGCGGCGACGGCATCTCGCCGCGCGATCCGTTCGACGTGATCTTCAACAACCCGCTCGTGCTCGGCGGCGCCAACCCGTACGCCGATCCGACGGTTCCCTTCGATCCGTCGCGCTCGACCCCCTGGACCATCGCCGGCGGCGCCGGAACCGACGCGGTGATCCGGAAGCGGCTGGTGGCCGCGCTCCTGGTGAGCGACAACGACCTGACCACGATCGCCACGTTCCTCGACAGCGTCCTCGGCTCCCCCGACGGCATGCTGACGATCGATCTGCCGACGCTGAGCGCGCTCTACCGACACACGAAGCTGCCGGCCCTGCTCGGCATCACGATCGACGCATACCTGCGCCTGCTGTCGCTCCTCTTCTACCCCGATGCGAGCTACGGAGCGCCCGGACCGCGTCCGGAGATCGCCGCGCTTTCGGTGGCGAGCGTGGCGCGGATCGTGGCCGCGGCCGACTGGCTGGCCACCTCGCCGTTCGACATCTACGACCTCCACTACGTCATCACCGGCGCACCGAACCCGGTCACCGATCCCGGCTATACCTCCGGCGGCATCCGTCCCTTTCTCGACGGGCTGGCGACCTCGTCGGAGGGGGCGCACCTCACCGCCGGAGCGCTCCTGACCGGCAACGTCGACATCGCGCGCGCGACGGAGATCCTGGCCGCGCTCGTGGCCGCCGGCATCGTCACGCCGATCGGCATTATCCGACCGGGGGATATCTCGGCCGCGACGCTCGCGTTCACCTTCCCGATCGACGCGTCGAGCACGCTCGTCACCGCTGACATCGATCCGGCGCAGGCACTGGCGGCGTTCGCGGCACTGGCCGCGCACGGGGTGATCGTGGCCGCCGAGGGAGCCACCACCGGCACGCTCAGCCCCGGCTTCGACGCCGCGACCGATCTCGGCTATCTCTTCCCGGGCGATCCCGCCGCCGACCGGAAGCAGAGCGAGACGCGCGAGATCCTGCTCGGCATCCGCGCGGACATCGATCACACGGTCCGGACGGTGCTCGGCGCGCGGGCGCTTCAGGAGAGCAACGCGGAGCTCGGGCTGGCCACCTTCCTCGACGCCGATCCCACCATGCTCGTGGTGCTCCTTCCGTTCGTCGGGCCGAACGTGGTGGGGCTCGACGATTACCTCCAGGCGCTGCTGACGCCCCTTCCGGAGGCCGATCCGATTCCGCCGGCGCTCGACCATCTGTTCACGGCGCTGGCGCAGGCGCTCCTGCTGGTGCGGCGGCTCGGGATGACGACCACCGACGCGCGCGCCGTGATCGGCCACGAGTCCAGCTTCGGCATCGCCGACCTGGCCGATCTCACCTTCGCCAATATCCAGACGCTCGACGCCTATCGCCGGCTGGTAACCGACTTCCACGACGTCGACGGCCGGTGGGCGGCCTACTTCGCGATGCCGGCGGCCGGTCCCGACTGCGCGGGAAGTACGAACACCGCCGCGCTGGCCGCGATCACCGGGTGGAGCGCGGCGCAGATCTGCGAGCTGATCGCGTTCCTGCAGCCGCGCGTTCCCCTCGATCCGGGGACGGTGAGCGGCGTGGTCCTGCTCCGGGAGGTCTTCACCAAGGCCGCGCTGATGGGGGTGGATATCTCCTTCGTGAAGCGCCTCTGCGGGCTCGGCGGCCTTCTCAGCGGCGCCAACTGGGAGGAGCTCACCACCGTCGCCGGCCTGACGCTGGCGGCCGTCGACGGCAAGTACGATGACGACCGGTTCGCCGAGCTGATGCGGACGCTGGCCGGCAGCCTGAATCCCCTGAACCGGGACGCGCTTCTCGGCTACGTGATGTGGCTCCTCGCGCCCGGCCTCCCGTTGCTCCGGAAGCCGTCGGATCTGTATCAGTTCCTGCTGATCGACGTGGAGATGAGCGGCTGCGCCACCACCTCCCGCATCGTGCAGGCGATCTCCTCGGTGCAGCTCTACATGCAGCGCTGCAGGATCGGCGTGGAGGCCGGCGTGGGAGCGATCGGCATCCCCGATGTCTGGTGGGAATGGATCTCGACCTATCGCGCCTGGGAGGTCAACCGGAAGATCTTCCTCTATCCGGAGAATTACCTCGACCCGACGCTCCGGCCGAACGCCACGCCGCTGTTCGACGAGCTGAAGGAGAGCCTTCTGCAATCGAACATCACCTCGGAGACGATCGACCGGTCGTACCGGAGCTACTTCGACGAGTTCATCTCGCTCGGCGGGCTGGTCCCCTGCGAGAGCTTCGTGGCTCCGCTCAAGGACGCGGGGACCGGCGGCATCAACCATACGCTCTTCCTCTTCGGACGGAGCGCCACCGCCCCCTACACGTTCCACTACCGCACCTTCGAGCACGCGAGCAATACCTGGACGCCGTGGACACGGATCGAGCTGACGATCGACGCGTTCTATATCACGCCGGTCTTCGCCTACGAGCGGCTCTTCCTCCTCTGGGTCGATCCCACGTCGGTCACCTTCACCAGCTTCTCCGGCGGCGAGGATCACAAGTCGGTGTCGTACACGGCGCGGGTCAAGTACACCTACTTCGACACGCAGAAACGGTGGATCGAGCCGCAGACGATGTCGAAGACCTTCCCGGTGAAATTCACTCCGGACAGCTACAACGCCGATCTGTTCATCGATCCGGAGCTGATCGATCCGAGCGCGCTCTTCTGGAGGAAGGCCAGCGTGGTGCATCTGCCGGGTCCGGCGCTGCTGGGGGGGGAGCATGGCGGCGAACAGCCCGGAGCCGAGCCGCCGGTCGAGGAGATTCTCGTGACGCTCGGCGCGATCTATCGTCTCCCGACCGATCCGATCACCGTCCCGAGCCCGCCGGACCCGAACGGAAATCCGGACAAATACCAGTTCGATCTGGCGATCTACAATACGGCACTCCGCGCGCAGGGGGCGATCGATCATCACAACCCGCGTCCTGGCTACATCCTGCTGGACACCGGCTCGACGATCGGGGAGAATCTGCTGGAGGGGACGCCGTTCGTGCTCCTGTTCGATTACGACGACCTGCAGGACGAGCCGCAGCCGTACCGCGCCTGGCTGGACACGACCAACGCCGGGCTCGGCGTGATCGCCACCACCAACGTCCTGTACGACAACGCCTATGGAGATCGCGTCCCGGCGGGAGATCCCGTGGGCGTCGAGGCTCCGCTCGCGACGTTCGAGCTGCTGCACGGCATCGATCTCGGCAACGCGCGCCTGACGATGGTGAAGAACCAGCCCGGATGGTTCCTCTTCGACAACGGCGACGAGCAGTTCCTCTTCAACGTCGAGGATCCGAACATCAGGAGCATCTCGGAGATCGTGGTCAGAATCGCCGGCAGCGTCTCCGGCTACGCGAACGAGCTCGACCTGCGCACCGCCCCCTACACCACATCGAGTATCCCGTTCCAGGATCTTCACTTCCGGGTCTACCGTTTGTCGACCTCCACGATCGGCCCGCTCCGTCGCCGGATGGTGACCGGCGGCATCGACGCGCTCCTGACGATCGAGGCGCAGAAGCTGCCGGAGCTTCCCTTCTCCCGCTTCACGCCGACGGCGTCGGTGGTGGTGCCGGAGCATTTCGATCAGCTCGATTTCTACGGCGCGTACGGACTCTACTTCCGGGAGCTGTTCCTGCATGCTCCCTGGCTGGTGGCCGACCGGCTCGTCGCCAACCAGCGCTTCGACGAGGCCCGCCGCTGGTATCAGTACATCTTCGATCCGACGTCCCCCTCGGAGCCGGGGGATCAGCATCCGAACGACCGCTTCTGGCGCTACCTCCCCTTCCGGTCGATGACCATCGAGACGCTCCGTCAGATGCTCACCAACCCGCAGCAGATCGCCGCCTACAACGGACATCCCTTCGATCCCTTCGCCGTGGCCGATCTGCGTCCGGTGGCCTATGCCAAGGGAGTGGTGATGAAGTATCTGGACAACCTGTTGAAGTGGGGTGATTTCCTCTTCGCGCAGGACACGCGCGAGTCGATCGAGCAGGCCACGAATCTCTACGTGCTCGCCTCGGATCTGCTCGGCCCGCGTCCCCGCTCGATCGGCGACTGCCCGCGTCCGGCGCCGAGCAGCGTCAGGGCCATCATGGACCGCTACATCGTCCGGGGTGAGGAGATCCCGGAGTTCCTGGTGCAGGTGGAGAACCTCACCTCCGGCTGGAGCTCCGGCTCGAGCTCCGGCGACGGGGTGAGCTACGCGCATGTGCCGTTCAACGAGATCGATTCCTATTTCTGCGCGCCGGAGAACGGAGAGCTCATCGCCTACTGGGATCTGGTGGAGGACCGTCTGTACAAGATCCGCCACTGCATGAACATCGGCGGCATCGAGCGCGCGCTGCCGCTGCTTGCCCCGCCGCTCGACCCGAGAGCGCTCGTCCGCTCCGCCGCCACCGGGCAGGCCGGCGCGCCGGTGGAGAGCCCGCTCGAGCCGCCGATCCCCTACTACCGCTTCGGCGCGCTCCTGGACCGGGCACGCTCGCTCACATCCACGCTCATGCAGCTCGGCGCCTCGCTCCAGGCCGCGCTGGAGCGGCGCGACGCCGAACAGCTCGCGCTGCTGCAGACCACGCAGGAACAGACGCTGCTGGAGCTGACCACCTACATCAAGCAGCAGCAGCTGGTAGAGATCGCCGAACAGGGAGATTCGCTCCAGCAGAGTCTGCTCAACGCGCGGACCCGGGTCGACTTCTACACCGGCATGCTGGCCGAGGGGCTTTCCGACGGCGAGGTGCTGAACATCGCCGCCACCATCGCGGCCAACTACTTCAACATCGCCAGCGGCGTGCTCAAGACCGCCTCCTCGATCGCCTATCTGATCCCGAACGTCGGCTCGCCGTTCGCGATGACCTACGGCGGACGCGAGATCGGCGCGAGCATTCAGGCGGCCGGCTCCTACATGGATCTGCTCAGCAGCATCGGCACCTTCGTCGCGGGGCTGAGCCTGACCATGGCCGGCTACGAGCGCCGCGCACAGGAGTGGGATCTGCAGGCGCGCCTGGCCACGACCGATGCCGCGCAGATCGAGGCGATGATCGCCGCCAACCAGACGAGCGCCCGGATGGCTGAGCGGGATCTGGAGACGCACCTCCGCTCGATCGAGCAGAGCCGCGAGATGGAGAGCTACCTCCGCTCCAAGTTCACCAACGCCGAGCTCTACCAGTGGATGGCCGGCCGCCTTGCCGGGATCTACTTCCAGACCTACACGCTCGCCTTCGATCTGGCCCGGTCGGCGCAGCGCGCCTATCGGTACGAGACCGGCGCCGACGCCACCTTCATCAACTTCGGCTACTGGGACAGCCTGCATAAGGGACTGCTCGCCGGCGAGGGGCTGATGCTGGCGCTCGGCCAGATGGAGAAGGCATACCTGGACGGAAACGCCAGGGCGCTCGAGATCCGGAAGACGATCTCCCTGATGCAGCTCGATCCGGCGGCGCTGCTGGAGCTGAAGACCACCGGCACCTGCGCCATCGATCTGTCCGAACAGCTCTTCGACCGCGATTACCCTGGGCACTACCGCAGGAAGATCACCTCGATCGCCATCACCATCCCCGCGGTGGCCGGCCCCTATCAGAACATCAG
Source organism: Bacteroidota bacterium (assembly GCA_048498995.1). GTDB lineage: Bacteria > Bacteroidota > Ignavibacteria > OLB7 > OLB7 > JBEHWX01. Next base: position 3,647 of record JBEHWX010000031.1, on the reverse strand, counting down.
GGCCACGCTCACCCAGCTCACCAACAAGACCATCATGAAGCCGGATATCGGCGCCGTCCGCTATCTGCTCGGCGACCCGGCCGCGCCGGCGCCGGGGGCGGATGTTCTCCGCTCGAACGTCTGGATCAACCAGCAGGTGGCGCTCTCCAGCGGCAATGCCGACACCGGGATGTTCGAGCTCGATTTCAACGACGAGCGGTACCTGCCGTTCGAGGGAACCGGGGTGGTCTCGAGCTGGCGTCTGTCGATGCCGCCGGCGGCCAACCGGTTCGACTTCGCCTCGATCTCTGACGTGGTGCTCCAGGTGGCGTATACCGCGCTGGATGGCGGAGCGCGCTTCCGCGATCAGGTCACCGCGCAGCCGGCTGTACGGATGTATCAGGGAACGCGGCTGTTCAGCATGAGCCAGGAGTATGCCGAGAGCTGGTTCACGCTGATGCACGATCACGCGAATCCGGCCACGCAGACGCTCCGGTTCGATCTGCCGCGGGGGCTGGTGCCGCCGCATGTCGACGGGGCCCGGCTCACCGACATCTACCTGCGCGTGGCGGTCCCGGCCGGCACGGCCACCGTCAGCGCCACCCCGTTCCTCGTCCTCGACGTCACGCCGTCGCTCAGCGTGGAGATGCCGTTGACGGCCGAGGGGGATTTCGCGATAAAGCTCGCGCCGGAGGTCCGGCCGCTGATGTCGGAGGTGCTGGCCGGAAGCCGCGCGCTCACCTTCCGGCTGGCGAATCTGCCGGCGTGCGATCCCGGAGATCCCTGCCTGAAGCGCGACGGCTTCCTCGACCCCGGGGTACTGACCAACGTCTTCCTCATCCTGAATTTCGATGGGGATCTACAGTGGTGACGCGGATGCGTCGCCGACATACACCACCACACTCAACATCATCAAGGAGAACCCAGTATGGGATGGCGAGAAACCTGCATTGAAGAGGTCAACAACATGATCCCGCCAGGCACGATGTGCGATTACGATCGCTGCATGAAGATCCAGAAGAGGATCGACGATGCCTGCCACAACCGGAACTGGGCACCGGGGAGCCCCTACGTTCTCGACAATCCGGACGGCTCGGTCTGCTACTGCTGCTGTTCCTGCTTCGGCTACGACACGCCGATCGCCGTCGCCGACGGCGCGTTCAAGATGATCCAGGACTTCGTCGCCGGCGACATGGTCTGGAGCGCCGTGATGAACAACGGCGTGATCGATCATTGGGCGAGCTACAGCGTCGCCACCAGCACCGGGCTTCCGGCCAGCGAGGGCTCGGAGCCGTACATGCTCCTGATCCGCTACGGCGTCGACGAATCGTCGACCGAGGATGTCCTCGTCACCGAGGATCATCTGTTTCTACAGCCCACCGGCAAGCTGATCCCGGCCAACGCGCTGAAGGTCGGCGACGCGCTGGTGCGCCCGGACAATTCGATCGTGACGATCCGCTTCGTGCAGGCCGGCACGCGGAAGATCGGCGTGCACCACATCGCCACCGGGCCGTTCGTCAACAACGACCTGAGCGGCCACCTGCTCAACGCCAACAACATCGTCTGCGCCGACCTCGCGGTGCAGGTCAGCTACGTCACCGGGCAGATCGGCTCGGGGCTGATGGCCGATGATCTCGACAGCCGCCTCCGGGCCGGCTCGGCGGAATATCAGCTTCAGTACCACAACGCGGAGGTCGAGGAGTTCGTCAGCGATCCGCAGGGATGGCCGGCCGGATTCACGCCGATCTCCTTCAACACCCTGATCAACGTCCCGGCCACCGCCTACAGCTTCCTCACCGATCGTCAGGCCGCCGACATTCTCGAGGGAGGAGCGCCGCGGCGCGACTTCACCAGCAGTTACGCCATGGAGATGGCCGAGCACGCGATCTCCACGTTCGAGACCTTCTATCCCGGTCCGATCTATCTGCTGGACTGGAGCAACTTCATGCCGAACGCCTACACCTGGAGCTCCTTCGGCAAGCAGTACGTGGTGGTGACCGGTGGGCTGGTCCGTCTGTTCGCCGTGCGTCAGGAAGGTCTGTCGCTCATCCTCGCGCACCTCGTCGCGATCGCCGTGCACAGCGACGACGAGTATCCGGTCGGCAACTGCGCCGGCGCGGCCGACTACCGCGCCGTCTCCAACGTGCTCGGACGGATCTGGTGGGACAACCTCTATCTGGACATGGCCAGGGCAAGCATCGAGCAGATCGCCGATCTGTTCAATCTGATCCCGCCGGCCGACCGTGGCGGAGATCCGAACGACAAGTGCCAGAATCCGAGCACCGACTGCCGGCTCTCGGCCTTCCGCGCGGCGCTCTCGCTCGGCAATCTCCCGCGCTGCGCCGATCCGAATCTTCCCGACTTCGTGATCCAGCAGGCGATCCCGTCGCCGACGCAGCTCGTCCTGATCTTCAACCTGCCGGTGGATATCCCGACGGCGCAGATGGCGGCCAACTACCATCTGCAGCCGGCCGCGGTGGTCACCGCCGCGATGGTCGATCCGGTCAATCACGCCCGCGTGACGCTCAACGTGGCGCTCGTGCCGGGCACGTACACGCTGACGGTGGCCAACGTGCTCAACATGGATGGCGAGCCGCTGGCGCCGCAGGGAAGCCACATTTCATTCACCCTCTGATGACGTGAGCCGGTCCGGGACGCGGGGGCGCTTCGGCGCTCCCGCGTCCACGGTCGCGGCGAGGAGTTCACCGATGACGAACATCATGAAAGAGATCGCCGCGGCCACCACGCTCGACGAGATGGAGGCGCGGCTTTCGAGCCACCTCGGCACCGGCCGCCCGATCCCGACCGCCGCGGTTCGCCGCGCGCTGACCGACGAGCGCTACGCCGGCTATCTGATCGCCTGCCGGGAAAGTCCGGACATGCTCGAGATGCTGCTCGCCGATCCGGCCAATGCACCGTTCGAGCGACAGGAGGCTCTCGTGGAGCACTCGAATCCGGAGCTGATCGGCAAGGCCGCGGCGGCGCTGATCCGCTGGGGAGCCTCCGGCTTCTCGAAGGTCGATGCCGCCACGTTCGAGCGTCGCTTCGATGCCTGCCGGCACTGTCCGAACCTGGTCGATCCGCCGGATCGGCTGATCTACAAGATCTCGCTCGGAAGCGACGCCGACCGGCGCGTCTGCAGCGCCTGCGGCTGCGTGGCCGCGCGCAAGGCACGCCTTCCGGGAGAAAGCTGCCCCGTCGCCGACCCGGAGCATCCCACGCTCACCCGCTGGGGAGAGCCGGTTCCGGAAGGGAGCGGCGCCGCGGCGCGCTGAGCGCGAAGGACGCTTAGAGCCCCCACGGAATGAAGCTAACCGACGGGAAGTGGAGGGGTAGCCGCACGTCTTCAGCGTGCGCCCCTCATTTCGTGAGAGGCTCGTAGAGCCCCCATGGAATGAAGCTACTCGACGGGAAGTGGAGGGGGTAGCCGCACGTCTTCAGCGTGCGCCTCTCATTTCGTGAGAGGCTCGTAGAGCCCCCACGGAATGAGGCTAACCGACGGCAGGTGGAGGGGGTAGCCGCACGTCTTCAGCGTGCGCCCCCCATTTCGTGAGAGGCTCGTAGAGCCCCCACGGAATGAAGCTACTCGACGGGAAGTGGAGGGGGTAGCCGCACGTCTTCAGCGTGCGCCCCTCATTTCGTGAGAGGCGCTTACAACCGCCCGCCAA
>JBEHWX010000030.1:0-58747 GCA_048498995.1 Bacteroidota bacterium | reverse complement strand
CGATCGGTGCCCAGCGTCGCGTACGCGGTCTCGAGGGCCGCGAGCGCGGCGGCGCGCGGAGTCTCGATCGACTCGCTCACCAGACCGGGCTCGTCGAGCTGCACCCATTCCGCGCCCGCGTCGGCGAGGCGTGCCAGCAGGTCGACGTACACGGGCAGCAGCTCATCCAGCTTCGAGAGCGGGTCGAATCCGGCCGGGGCGCCGTCGTTGATGGGGGCATCGTGGGCTTCGGGAGGGTGGCGATTCGGGATCGAGGAGCATGGGAGGAGGGGCGTGGGAACCGGACGCGCGAGCGGGGCATTCCGTATCTTGGCGGCCCGTGCGAGGCCCGAGACTCAACCAATACACATCAAGCCTGAACTCACGATGATTACACGAGAGCAGTTCCTGACGAGCGTCACCAAGGAGTGCAACGTCTGCAAGCACCTTCACTCGAAGCTCACCCCGGAGAGCATCGACTATCGTCCCTCCCCCGGACAGCGCTCGACGCTCGAGCTGCTGCGCTACCTCTCCTCGATCGGCATCGCCTCGATGAGCGCCATGGTGACCGGCTCCTGGGATGCCTATCGCACCTATCATGAGCGGTCGCAGACGATGACATTCGAGGAGTTCCCCGCCGCGATGGACCGTCAGGCCGCCGAGATCGCGGAGGTGCTGAACGGCATCTCCGACGAGGATCTGCTGACCAAGGAGGCGAAGGTGCCGACCGGGGAGACCCTTCCGCTCGGGCACGCGCTGATGAACACCGTCTACACCTGGCTGGTGGCCTACAAGATGCAGCTCTTCCTCTACGCCAAGGCCAACGGCGCCGAGATCGGCACGGCCAACTGCTGGGGCGGCCGCGACATGCAGCCGCGGCCGAAGCCGGCCGTGGTCGAGGAGACCGTGACCGAGGAGAGCGCGGCCTGATGCCGATGCGTCGATGAGATGCGCGCTCCAACCGGATGAATACACGCGAGCCGGATCCGACAAGGTCGGGTCCGGCTCGTTCGTTGAAAGGGATCGGGATCGTTCGTTGGGATCGGGATCGCCCGTGGCGCTCTTGCCTCACTCCGGCTCGATGCGCGCGGCGGGGATCTCCTTCCAGTTCGTGGTATAGTTCGGCGAGCGCATCTCGCTCCGCATCTTCCAGGCCTGCGCGGTGCCGAGCGCGGCGTGCTCCACCATGCGGCCGCCGAGCTTCCGGTTGAGCGCGTCGACCGCCTCGGTCAGCCTCGCCAGCCGCTCGCCGTCTCCCTGCTCGAACGATGATGCCTGCCGCTCGGCCAGCGGCACCAGCTCGGCCAGCATCACCGCCGCCTTCTGATATCTGATCCCCTCCTTGAAGATCCGCTCCACCGCCGGCATCGCGTGACGCAGCAGCTCGGTGGTGCTGTTGGTCGCCGCCGGCAGCTGAATCGGGAGCGACGCGCTGAAGTGGGGGCCGCTGCCGTGATAACTGGTGCGCATCGAGATCGAGAGGAATCGCGCGGCCAGCCCGCGACGGCGCATCTTCTCGGCCGCGCGCGAGATGTACGTCGCCACCGCCTCCTTCATCTCCTCGATCGTCACCACCGGCCGCCCGAACGAGCGGGATGTGACCAGCGTCTTCCTCGTGGTCGAGACCGTGTCCAGCTCGATGCAGGGGCGCCCGCGGAGCTCCCAGACGGTGCGCAGCCCGGTGACGGCCATGTGCTTGCGTACCCACGCGTCCGGCGCGTCGCGGAGCTGCCGGGCGTTGACGATCCCCTTGTCGCGCAGAAAGTCGACGCGACGATAGCCGATCCCCCACACTTCCCCCACATCGGTCAGCTCCAGCGCGCGATCCAGGTGAGGGGAGTCGAGGAGGTTGAGCACGTCGCCGGTTTTGGTCGAGCGCTTCGCCAGGCGGTCGGCCACTTTCGCCAGCGTCTTGGTCGATCCGATGCCGATCGAAACCGGGATGCCGGTCCAGCGGAGCACACGATCCTGGATCTCCCGCGCGTAGGCGTCGAGATCGCGCCCTCCCACGCCGCGGAGGTTCAGGAACGCCTCGTCGATCGAGTAGATCTCGACGTCCGGCGTGAAGGTCTCCAGCGTCCGCATCACGCGGGAGGACATGTCGCCGTAGAGGGGATAGTTGGAGGAGAAGACGTGGACGCCGGCCTTCTCCAGCTCCCCCTTCACCTTGAAGTAGGCGGCTCCCATCCTGACGCCGGCCTGTTTGGCCTCCGCGGATCGGGAGATGACGCACCCGTCGTTGTTCGAGAGTACCACCACCGGTTCCCCCTTGAGCCTCGGGTTGAAGACCCGCTCGCAGGAGACGTAGAAGCTGTTGCAGTCGACGAGCGCGATGGCGTCCGGTGCGGGCATCCGTGGCGTTGGGTTGGTTCTGGTTCGGCGTCGATTCAGACCTGATGGATCACCGCGGTGACCACGCCCCAGATCTCCAGGGCGGTTCCCTCGCGGATCGGGATCGGCGCGTAGCGGCGGTTCTCGGCGTGGAGCGAGACTTCTCCCTCCTGGGAGCGCCGGAGCCGCTTGACGGTGAGCTCCCCGTCGAGCACGGCGATCACCACTTTCCCGTCGCGCGCCTCGGCCGAGCGGTCCACGATCAGGATATCGCCGGAATGGATGCCGGCATCGATCATCGAATCTCCCGTGGCGCGGACGAAGAAGGTGGCCATCGGATTCCTGACCAGATAGCTGTTCAGGTCGAGCCCACCCTCGATGTAGTCCTCGGCGGGGGAGGGGAACCCGGCGGAGACCGGCGCCAGAAACAGCGGCGGCATCACGCTCTCCGGCATGCGCGGAAGCTGTTCCGGAAGCGCGGCTGCGACCGGGGCATCGAGTGACGGTATCGTGACGTGCGGCTTCATGGCGTCTCAGTGGCTCCGTTCCGGCGGCCGCATCATGACGGCTCCGGAGCGGGGCGGCAATCTAGCGATCGTCCGGTGAACCGCAACCGGGTGTTCGACATGGGGGTGGGAAAGCCTTCGGGGAGATTCCGTGTACGGGCGCTCGGCCCATCGGCGGCATGAAACGAGGACGGGCCGACCGGATCGCTCCCGCCGGCCCGTCTCAACAGGCACCTTCGCCGGTCGAATCGCCGCCGTTCAGCGGATGATCCTGATCCGGCGCGGCGCGCTCCCGGTCGGCGTCCGGAGCAGCAGCGTATAGGTGCCCGTTGCAAGGTTTCCCGTTTCCATCGAGATCTCGTGATGCCCGTGCCCGACCACCGGCTCCTGGCGGATGATCCGCCCGAGCTCGTCGAGCAGCAGCAGGGAGCTCGCGTCATCCTCTCCCATGTCGATCGCCACGCTCACCCGGTCGCGTGCCGGATCGGGCGCGGCCAGCGCGATCCGACTTCCGGCGCCGGTGACCGCCACGAGGCGCGCGCCGCCGACATCGCAGCCGAGCAGATCGAACCTGCCGTTGCGCACCACCACCGAGGGCACCGCCGCCGAGGCTTCCACCCCGCCCCAGGTCAGGCCGGTGGCGACGCTATCCCCCACGGCGACCACGAACGGAAGGCTCGCTTCCCAGTGAGGGAGGGAGTCGGAAGTGGGGATGGCGAATCGGAGCATGCGTCGCGCGCCGGACGTCGCGGGATCGATCGTCACCCCCGCCGGCAGCGGGGCGGCCGGCACCAGGAGCGAGCCGTTGAACGAGAGGGTGGCGCGCACGGTATCCACGCCGGCCGCGCTCAGCACCGAGCCGCCGTCGATCGCCACCGGGATCGCCACGCGCTGGCCGGGAGCGCCGGAAGCGTCGCCGACGCTCAGCTCCAGGCGCGCGGGGCTGTAGATGGTCCAGAGCGCGTCCGATGTGTCGCGATCCTGCACCCATCCGGTGCGGGCGTTGTAGGAGGCCACGAACGCGCTGAAGGAGTTCGTCGAGGGATTGTCGATCACCGGATTCCGGAGCATGATGCCGTCGCCGAGCTCTGCCGGCCCCACGACATCGCCGGCCACGAAGAGATTGCCGTTCGGCGCGGTCTCGATGGCGTTGCCGAGCTCGAAGTTCGGGCTGCCGGAGATCCGTCCCCAGATCGGCGTGCCGTCAGGCGCGTATCTGGCCAGGATCACGTCGCCGTTGCCGTGCGTCGTCAGGGCGATCCCGTTGCCGAGATCCGGTCTTCCGAAGCTCTCCCCGGTCACGTAGGCGTAGCCGGCCCCGTCGGAGGCCACGCCGGTCAGCACCGTGAGCGATTCGTCGTGCGTGGCGCGCACCCAGCGGGGCACGCCGTCGGTGCCGAATTGGAGCAGGAAACCGTCCGGATTGAGGGAGCTGATCGTGTCCGAGGGGGGAACCACGATGCGGCCGTAGTACCGGCCGGCGATATAGATGCGATCCGGCGGGGCGAAGGCAAGGCCGAACGGATAGATATTCCCCGCGCCGTTCAGGTTGTCGTTCAGCTCCACGCGGCGCGTCCAGTCGATCGCGCCGTCCGGGCGGACACGGATCAGGTAGAGCTCGGGGGTCCGCCCTCCGGGGAGCGCCGTTCCTTCGACCACCAGCGAATCGCGGTATGCGCCGCAGAGATAGATGTTCCCCGCCGCGTCCAGCGCCACCCGGTGCGGCGCGGTGAAGTCGAGGCTGGAGACGTACTGATGGCGACGGAAGCTCCGTCCCCAGATGGCCGACGGCGCGCCCGAGCCCGCGCCGAAGCGGACCAGAAAGATGTCCTGATCGAGCGTGCCGGTAAGGGTCACGCCGCCGCCGAAATCCGCATCCTTCTGATAAGTCCCCGATATATGGAAGCCGCCGTCGGCGGTCGTGGCGATTCCGTCGGCGTGGCCGATCACCCCCTCCAGGCCATGCCAGGTGAGCGCGCCGTCGGCGCTCAGCCGGGCGGCCAGCACATAATCGCCGTTCCAGTCGCCGTCGCCGATCACCGTGCCGTCCTGGAAGGTGATCTTGTCGCGAAAGCCGCCGACCAGGAGGATATCGCCGTTGGCGCCGACGGCCATGTCGTTGACGAATCCCTGCGAGGGGACGTCGAACCGGCGGGTCCAGAGGAGCGCGCCGTCGCCGGTGTACTTGGCCACGAAGAGGCTGTAGAGGCTGTCGGCGACCACGAAGCTCCTGTTGTCGTCGAAGGTGGCCGAGTCGCGGATGGTGCCGGCGATGATCACGTTGCCGGAGCTGTCGACCGCCATCGCGGTGGCCGTGGCGGTTTTCGGGCCGCCGGCCACGCGGGCCCATCCCCAGGAGGTGCTCACCGGGCGCCAGCGGCTGACGCGGAGCAGGCAGCTGTTCGAGACCGGCGGCGGGACTTTCCAGCTCAGCGAGCCCCCCTTGGCGGCGTCGGTGATCTGCCGCCAGGTGGCCCCCGCGTCGATCGAGTACTCGACCGTGACCGCTTCGTCGGCGCCGGTCCCCTCCCAGCGGATGGTCGTATCCCTGCCGACTCGGAGGGAATCGCCGCCGTTCGGGAAGAGGACGTGGGGCATGTCCGGGCCCCCGCTCTGCGCGACGGCGGCGGTGATCGGAGCGATCAGCATGAGAAGCAGCGCGAAGCTCGGGCGGAAAGTCGACATGGGTGAGCGACGACGTTTCGTGAATCGGGCGCCGGGAGCGCCGGCCGTTCCATCCGGACTCGGACTGGGTCGGGCCGCGCGGGCGGGGAGAAGGGAACATACGTCCACGCGGAAGCATCCGGCAAGTGTGTCCGGCCGGGAGATTCGATCAGGGAGATTCGATCAGGGAGATTCGATCAGGGAGAATCCATCAGGGAGAATCCATCTGGGAGAATCCATCTGGGAGAATCCATCTGGGAGATTCCGTTGGTCGGGACCCTCCGGGGGTTTGCATCGCGCCGGATGTCTCCGTTCCTTCCGTCCGGATGGGGGGCGCCCCCGGACCGATCGCGCTCCGGCACGCGCCGTGCAGGGCACTTTCGTATGTGAATCATTGGAGATCGTATGCGACGGATGCTGTTCGCCCTGATGGGGGCACTGGTGATGGCGATTCCCGCCCGGGGACAGGACCGGGCCTACTTCCATGCCTCGGTCTGCTCGAGCGGGGCGGAAGGGGCCTGGTTCATCGTGAACGTCGGCGACACCTGCGGCTGCCTGGTGAAGCTCTACGGCGTCGACTGCGGAAGCAATCGCTTCGCCCATTATTTCAGACTCGAGCCGAGGCACGCCGATCCTGGCGAGGGCTACGACTATTATTTCAGCGGTACCAGCCCCTCCGGACAGTCGTGGTACGTGAAGATCGACCTCGATCGGGACGGTCGGTTCGCGCGCGCCTGGGGGATGACCGTCGATGGCGGTTACTACGAAGCCTACGTCGACGCGGTCCCGACCGGCGAGTGAGTCACGCCTTCCCACCGACTCCGCCCCCCTCCGGCATGTTCTCCGGATGGAGCATGTCCGCCGTCTGATGCGGGCCCGGCGGAGGGACGAGTGATCTACCGGTGTAGACAGATCTTGCTCATTTGATGGGCATGCTCGAAACGGCGTGAAATCGGGCGGTCGGGTGGGTGAGAAAATCGTGCCAGCCGGCTCGGGTGCTTGAAGGTATACGATTGTACGAATAACTTAGTGTCGTATCGAACACGTCGAATCTCGCTGCTCCCTCCGTCAGGCGCCGACAGGGAGCGTGGAGTAACTGGACACAACGACCGGACCGGGCGAGGGATCCCCGGGGCGCCGACGACGTGGCGCCGATAGCCGGTCACGACCGCGAGCAATCCACCATGTGTACCTTCGTGCCCGTTCCGACCGGCCCTCCGGCGCAGCGCCTGAGCCGGTGCATCGAATCGATCGATCACATGATCGGTTTCGTCGACGCCCTGCGCGACTGCTTCGAGAACATCGCCAACAGTTACGATCAGAACCTCGTCACCCGTCTTTCGCTCTGCGACTTTCTCCACTCGGAGCTGGAGTCGCTGGCGGATCATCTCGGCGACATCCGTCCCATGGTCACCCGCCGGGCCCTCCCGCGCGACCTCTCCAGGGACTAGGCTCCCGCGAATCGGCCTTCCGAATCGGCCCTCCGGAGCATGCCGTCGAGGCGCATCGCCGCGAGACGGGGCTCTCGGGGAGGAACGGCTCGCTCTCCGGCGGGCCCTCGCCATCGTGATCGTCACATGGCCGCCTCGCGCGAGCGCTCCGCGTGATCGTTCCGAGCGGTCGTTGCGCGCCGTCGTTCCATGTGACGATCTCCCGGTCGGCCTTTCGGCGCTCGCGTCGGGGGGCCGGCAACCCCGTCGGGAAATCCCATCCGGAAATCCTGGTGGGAAATCCCGGTGGGGCCGGAAACGCCACCTTTTCCCTTTGCGGTCCGTTGGAGAATCGTCTACTTGGTCGCGCGCCGATTAAGCTCCTCCGGCCGGCGAGCATCTCAAGGAGCGTATCGCGAACTGCTCCCCGCGCATGCGGGGATGATCCTCCCCCCCCGACAGCAGCGGAGAACAAATCATGAAGAGCATCAGGTCGACGATTCTCCTTCTTCTCCTTTCGATTCCCTTCACGGCCGCCTCGGCTCAGCACCTGGCCGGGCGCGGGGCCACGCTGGTCGGCGGCGGCAGCGGCAAGGACTGGTACGCGGCCTCGGCGCCGACCACCGACCGCGTCGGCGGCCTCGACTGGTCGCGTATCACCTTCCGGAGCGACATGAGCTTCCTGGCGATCGGCGTGAACGTCCAGACCTCGGGACGCTGGAGCCTTTCCGGCGATCAGAAGAAGATCTATCTCTACGATCTGGCCTCCGGCAACTGGAAGAGCCCGGACACCGTGACGATCGTGCTGTCGAGCCTCACCGGCTCCTCCTTCGCCGGCCAGCGGATCGACGCCACTGGCGCCTCCGCGTCGGTGCGGTATTACGCCACCGCGTCGGGCGCCAGGAGCAAGGCCACCAGGAAGCGCTCCGCGCGCTCCAGGGGGACGTCGAAGTAGAGAGAGCGTGGCCGGAAGTTCGGAGTCCCGGATATGGATCTGCCTCGCCTTGCGCAATGCTGATCCCATGAAAATGGAACAGCGGATCCGCTCGTTCAGGCGAATCCGCTGTACAACCATTGGACGATGCGATGATGGGACTTCACTCCATGCAATCCGCGTGGAGCTGATCGCTCACTCCTCCATCGCGGCCGGCGCGTGAAGCGCCGGATCCATTTCGTCGAGTGAGATCGCCTCCCGTATCCGCTCGTAGCCTCCGCGGATGTTCACCGCGTCGATTCCGCGGCTTCGCAGATAGGAGACGGCGGCCGCGGAGCGTGCTCCCGAGCGGCAGTGGACGTAGAGCGTGCCGGTGGCCGGAATCCGGTCCAGCTCCGGCGCAAGCCGTGTGTGGGCGACGTTGATCGCCCACGGCAGATGCCCCGACGCGTACTCGGTGGCGCTTCTGACGTCCAGCACCTGGACATACTCCCCCTCCATCAGGCCCGGGAGCTCCTCGGCGTCGATCTCCGGCGTCGAGGCCAGTATGCCGCCGCGCGCCGCGTAATCACGCAGATCCGACGGCGTGACGAATCCCGCGATCCGGTCCAGTCCGATTCTGATCAGCGTCCGCACCATTCCCTCCACCTGCTCCTTCTCGGCAACCAGATGGATCTCCCGATCGGGCTCGACGTATGAGCCGGCGATCGTCGCCAGCGAGCGGTTCAGCGGCGTCCAGAGCGATCCGGCCAGATGCCCCTCGCGGAACTCGCTCCAGGGGCGCGCGTCGAGGATCGTCACGCGATCATTCCCGGCCGCCTCGGCCAGCATCTCGACTTCCATCCGGGGCGGGTTCGGCAGGCCGCCGAGAAGCGCCGGACCCTCCCGGTTCTCCCGCTTCATCCGGGCGAAGTAGGGAGGCGGCTCCGGCTGTCCCTCGATGATCATGTCGACGAACAGATCCTCCGTCCGCTCGGCCGCGTCGAGCGCGGGATTGAAGCGCTTCTCGTAGCCGACGGTGGTCTGCGGCACCGCGCCGAGCGCCTTGCCGCAGGCGGAGCCGGCGCCGTGCCCCGGCCACACCTGCAGATGCTCGGGGATCGTCTTGAACCACTTGATCGATGTGTAGAGTCGGCGCGCCGCCGGATCGGCCTTGCCGGCCATCCCGGCCGCGGACTCCAGAAGGTCCGGACGCCCGACATCCCCCACGAAGACGAAATCGCCGGTGACGATGCCCATCGGCTCATCGGCCCCGCCGCCGAGGTCGGTCACCAGGTAGCTCATGTGCTCGTCGGTGTGTCCCGGCGTATGGGCCGCCTCCACGCGGATGTTGCCGACCATGAACCGGTCGCCGTTGTGGAGCAGTCGATAGCGATAGCTTCCGCCGCCGGACTTCCGGTCGAGCCACCGGTAATCCCAGTCGCTTCCCCCCTCGGCCGAGAGAAAGAGTCGCGCGCCGGTACGCTCGGCCAGCTCGCGCGCGCCGGAGAGGAAATCGGCGTGGATATGTGTTTCGGCGATGGCGGTGATCCGCAGTCCCTCGTTGGCCGCGGCCTCGATGTAGCGATCGACATCCCGCTCGGGATCGACGATCAGTGCCTCGCCCGTGCGCTGGCAGCCGATCAGGTAGGCGGCCTGCGCCAGCATGTCATCATAGAGTGCTCTGAACAACATGGCGTTGTCTCCATTCATTCCCGTGTTTCACCACAACTCGTCGTCGTCGCATGCCGATGCATGTCGTGCCCGTCGAAGTCCGGAGGGGAGTTACCGCCTCGCGTTCGCCTGCCAGCCGAGCGTGCCGCCGTCGAGGCTGTACACCTCGTTGTAGCCGAGCCGCGCGAGCGTTTCGGCGGCCTTCTGCGAGCGTGCGCCGCTCTGGCAGATCGCGACGATCGGCGTGGTCCCGGTTGCCGGCAGCTCGCGCTGACGGGCCACGATCTGGCCGAGGGGGATGTTGACGACGCCCGGCACGCGGCCGTGCGCCTGAAGCTCGAACGGCTCCCGGACATCGAGGAGGAACGGCGGCTCCCCGCTGTTCCGCATCTTCTCGAATTCGGCGAATCCGATCCGGCGATATGCCGATGTGCCCTGTTTGCTTCGCAATCCGAACATGTTGGTTCTCCGGTGATCTTGTCCGTTGATTCAGTCCTTGTACCGGATGTGATGCGGCGATTCGGAAAACGATTCGGATGGGAGTGTAACCGGATGTGCGCGGTCGGGAGCGCCCGCGATTCGAGGAGGCTGACACGCGATCGCCGGGCACGCGGCGCTCAGGAGAGCTCGGGGAGATAGGATTCGACGCGGACGCGCACCTGCTGGCGCGCGCGATGCAGACGCGATTTTACCGCCGCCTCGCTCAGCTTCAGAGCCTCCGCCGTCTCCCGCGTCGACAGATGCTCCAGATCACGGAGCAGGAACACCGCGCGATACTCCTCCGGGAGCGCGTCGATCGCCGCCGAGAGTATCTCGCGAAGCTCCGCGGTCAGCAGCCGAGCCATGGGGGATTCCTCCTCGGCCGTGGTCAGCTCGGCGTGCGCTTCCTCCGGCTCGCCTCTGTCCGACGGATCGATCGGAATGGAGGAGCGCTCGATCATCCGCTTCCGACGCTTCATCCTGCAGTTGTTGACGGCGATGCTGTAGAGCCAGGTACAGAACTTCGACGCGCCGTCGAACTGATGAAGCTTGCGGTACATGTTGACCATCGTGTCCTGCGCGTTCTCGTCGGCCAGATCGGGATCGCGGCAGATCTTGAAGGAGGAGGCGCGCACGAACGGCTCGAGCTCCTTGACGAGCTTGGTGAACGCGGCGCGATCTCCCCGCCGGATCTGTTCCAGCAGGGCATCCACGCGGGGATCGGTGCCTGATGTCGGGTCGTTCATGGATGATGGGAAATCGGATCGATCGTGTAATGCGCTCCGGGCGCCGGCGACGATATGGATGATCGGCGAGGATCGGAAGATCGCGACGGGCGATGTCCCGGCCGTTACAGTAGCTCGATCCCGCTTCTGATCAGCATGATCAGGCCGACCAGGAGAAGGAACCCTCCGAAGGCGCGGCGCAGCGCGTCCGGCTGCATCCGCTGCGCGAGCCTGGTTCCGAGGAGCACGCCGACGATGGCGATGCCGGTGAACACCAGAAGGTAGGGAGTGAAATCCCACGTGCCGATCATGGTCCGCCGCCAGGCATCGACGATCGCCGGCTGCCGGAGATAGCCGATGAAGCCGACGGCGGAGTTGATCGTGATCACCATCAGGCTGGTCCCGATCGCGCGCCGCATCGGGATGCCGGCGGTGAGCACCAGTGCCGGAACCACCAGGAACCCGCCGCCGACGCCGACGAATCCGGTCAGCAGTCCCACGCCGAGCGCGGGGAAGATGGCCCGCGCGATCATCCGCGGCAGCGACCGTTGCGCGGCATCGCCCGATTGCCGGCTCTGATCGTTGCTCCTTCTCGGCCGCAGCATCATCGCCGCGACGATCAGCATCACGGCCGAGAAGACCACCAGTTGCACGCGGCCGTCGACCAGTTGCGCCAGCGCCGATCCGGCGTACGCGCCGGCGGCCGATCCCGTCGCGAAGAGAAGCCCGGTCCGCGGGTCGACGTGGCCGTGCCTGAAATGCCGGATGGTGCCGATCAGCGTCGTCGCGCCGACCACGCCGAGGCTGGATGCGATGGCCAGCTTCGGGGCCACGCCGAGAATGTACACGAACACCGGCACGGCCAGGATGCTCCCGCCCCCTCCGAGAAAGCCCAGCGTAACGCCGATCGCCAGCGAGAGAATCAACCCAAGAAATGCCATTGCCGTTCGTGTCCGGACATGGTGAACGTTCATGCGCGCGCCCGACATGGCGTGGCGCGCGCCCGGAATCAATGTAGCCCGCGAGCCGGCCGGCAACCATGATCCCCGTCATGATGCGGCGATATCTCCACGCTCTCGGCCGACTCCCGATCGCTCGCGCCGCGATATCACGCGAGGTGTTCGTGGAGCGTCCGAGTGTCGAACTGTTTTCTCCGTAGCCTGATCCATGTCATGGTCGCGTCGGTGTGATCCGACGCAGATTTGTACGTCAACAGTCCGGCCGCCTGTCGAGGTCGCCGGATGCGCGAGGTCGCCGGATGCGCGAGGCCGCGCACGACAATTCGATCAAGGAGAAAGCTGCAATGAAGCGGGACCATGATACTCGACTCGACGGCGCATCGGAACTCGACGTGCCATGCGATGATCGCTCCGTCGGATCGCGCGGATGGCGATATGAATTCCTGATGGCGCTGATGGTGGGAGCGGCAATGCTGCTTGCCGGAGCGGCCGGACTCTCCGCGCAGATGCACGATGGCAACTGGGTACGCTGGAACGGCGCCGACACGATTCTCGTCCGATGCCTGAACGACAGCGCGAGCACCCTCGCGTTTCCGCCGGGCTGCTTCAGCCGGATGGGCATGTCCGGCGATTCCATCTATTGCCAGTTCCAGTATCTCCCGATGGACAGCATCCCCTTTCCGGTCGACACGGCATTCCTCTGCTGGCGTCGCCTGCAGATCGGCGCCGACAGCGCGAGCTTCGGCTACATGAACTGTCGCGGCGGGTCGGGCGGGGGAGCGGCGATGATGCAGTTCCTCCGGACGATCCGGTGCCGCCTCCGCTGGGACACCACCCTCGTCGGGCCGATGCGCCGGCACTGGCATCCGACCGGCGTTCGCTGCTGGGACGGTACGCGCTGGGTGGCGATGTCCGGCGTCCAGTTCTCCGGCGCCGGCATCACCTTCACGACCACCACGCTCTACGCGGCGATGGCGGTCGTCGGCGAGCCGGACGCGACATCGGCCGTGGCGACGGGCGCGACGCGTGAGGAGCCGGCCGCGACGGTGGTGAATCATCCGAACCCCTTCAGCGGCACCACGGTGATCGAGCTCACGCTTCCCAGACCCGCGCGCGTGACCGCCGTGGTCTTCGACACGGAGGGACGGAGCGTGGCGACGCTTCGGGATGATCGCCTCGACGCCGGCCGGCACGCGCTGCCGTTCGACGGCTCCTCGTTGCCGAGCGGATCGTATCTCTATCGGATCAGCGTCGACGACGAGATCCTGGTCGGCAGGGCGATACTCGTCAGGTGACCGGCGAGCCTCGCCGCTCCGATGATGGCTGGCGGCAACGGCGCGTTCATGGCAACCGGCGAGAGGGGGAGCCGTGCGTCGGCCGAGCGCGCCGACTCGTCGAATGTGAGACGTTCCAATGTTCAACGGGAAGGGGGACCCCGCCGCGTGTGGCGAGGTCCCCCTTCGTCGTTGCGATCAATCGATGTTCGTCGGCGCATGCTCAGCGTGCTATCGCCACGCGGTCGGTCGCGATCATGGCGCCGTTCGAGCCGGTGATCACCGACTGATAGATGCCGGCCGGAAGCGTCGGGAGCGAGATCGGCAGCGCGCGGTCGCCGGCGGGCTGATGCCCCAGCGGAAGCTCCGCGGCCAGACGTCCGAGCGGATCGTACAGCCGCATCGACAGATCCTGATCGGCGGCCAGATGGAGACTGATCGTTGCCTGATCGGTCGCCGGATTCGGCCGGAAGGTCATTCCCCGATGCGCGTCGGCGCCGTCGGCGGCGATGACGCGGGAGACTTCCGCCGGCAGGAACGCCATCGGAGTCTGCGCGCCGAGATCCTCGAACAGATCGTTGATGCCGAGCGAGTTGTTCGAGGTCAGGCCGGTCGCGATCGCCGTCATGATCCGGTCGGCCGGCAGGAAGCCGCTCAGCGTCATCAGCGGAGCGCCTCCGCCGACCGGCGTGACCGTGATCGACACGGCGCCGGAGGGCACCGGCAGGAACGTGGATGAGCCGAGGTAGCTGATGTTGTCCCAGGTGATCGGCGAGCCGGTCTGCGGCTGGATCACGACGTTTACCGCTCCCATCTCCGGCGCCGCGTGGAACAGGCGCACGAGCGACGTGCCGGCCGGAACCGTCATCGTCAGCGGGGTCTGCAGTGTCGTCAGCGAATAGGAATCATCCGACTTGCGTCCCACCAGGAAGGCGCCGACCACCGTGTCCGGGCTGACGGTCACGTCCCGCGTGAAGAGCGTCGGGCCCCCGTCCGGCTTGGTGAGGTTGACGGTGAGCGTGCCGGACGGGATCGAATACTGCACGTCGCTGGCGTCCCGGAAGGATAGGGTCGGCATGAACGTGTCGTCGACCACGAAGGAGACCGGGTCGGCATCCGGGGCGATATGGATGAAGCGGAGCGCGCCGGCCGGGACGGCGGTTCGTCCCCGGACGATCCCTCCCTCGGTTCCGGCGGCCGGTGCTCCCTGAACCGTCGAGGCGGCGGGGGCTCCGGCTGGCGTGGCCTGGCCATAGGCGCCGGCGGTCACCGCGAGGGGAGCCGCCAGCCAGAGAAGTGCATGACGTAGGGTGTACATGGTTTGGCCTCCGGAAAAATTGATATGAGCTGATATCGAGCGTTACGGACCGGACGTCGTATCGACGTGGCAAGGGGTGACGGCGCGGCATCGGGAAAGGTTGCGCCCCGGGGCACGGAATCCATCCGGGCCGGCATGGAACGCCGTTCCACGGCCACCAGCGTCTCCGAATCCCATCGCCTCGCCGATCCCGGCCATGCCGGACCGGCGGGTGACGAGCCGGCGATCATCCCTGCCATCGTCGTTGGTGCTCCGTTGTCGGCGTCGACGACGTCGGCATGAGCGTCGGCGCGAGCGTCGGGTCCGGTGCTCGAGTCTGGACCTCCACCCTCATGGCGTTGCCTTCGGCGGGCGTCTCCGGTAGCGCGGTCGACCACGCCGGGGGGAGATTGCCCGGCGCGAACATTTTTTGGAGGATGGAATCGCCGATTCCGTCGGGAATTCGCCGATTTATCTCCTGATAACCACCTTTCCTCAATCCGATAATCATCAACCGCCGTCCGGATAATCGCCGCCGATAGATTGAAGGGCGTTGTTCGGCTGAGACGCGAGTGGCAAGGGGATGTTCCCCGCCCGCGAGCCGGCGAACCGAAGAATCGAAGAGCAGACGAACACGATGAACGAACGAACGATGCTGGCGGAGTTGATGCACCGGGGGGTGATTCAGTGCGGGGAGTGCGGCGCCTACGCCCTGGCCGAGGATCGATTCTGCGCCTGCTGCGGAGTCCGGCTGCCGGAGCACCCGCGCGGCGAGGTGGACGACTCGGCGGAGAACTTCTGTCCCCGCTGCGGCCATCGTCTCCGCGAGGAGCACTGATCCACGCGAACCGTTGATACACGGGAAGCATCGACGCTCGCACCCCTCACGGTTCCCGCTCCACCCTGGCGGGTACCTCGGCGAAGGGATCGCCTGATCGGATATCGCGCATCATCTCCGGGATCTCCGGAGCGAACCTTACTGACGACGATGACCGGGAGCACGCGCATACTGCAGATCACGATCCTCTTCGCCGCGCTGACGGCCAGCGGAGCGGCGCAGACCGGACTGACCGGGATGCTGACGGAGGAGACGACGGTCGATGCGGCGATGGCCGGCGAATCGATCGCGACCGGGCGGGTGGCCGATCGACGCGATGAGACGATGATGATCGGAGGCGAAGCCGCGGAGCGCTCGGGCTGGCAGGGATGCTGGTATACGACCGCGGGAGCCTCGGCCCGTCCGGCGATGGCCGGACCGGTCCCGCCCGGGAACGTGGGGGCGACGATGCGCCTGATCCCCCGCCCCGCGCGGCACGACGCGGAGATCCTGCTGGATCTGCCCCGTTCGGAATATGTCCAGCTCCGACTGATGGACCATGAAGGACGCGAGATGCTGATCCTCGCCGATGGTCCCCGCGAGGCGGGGAGCTTCTCGATCAGCCTTCCCGGCGAGGGACTGGAATCGGGAGCCTACCTGATCCGCCTCGACCGGAGCGATGAGTCGATCTCGATCCCGCTCCTGCTGGTGAAATGAGCCGCGTGGTGGTGACGGAACGTGTGCGGTGCATGTGATGTGATGACCTTGGAGCGTCGAGCCGGAGGAGCCGGGATCACGGAGCAATCGATAACGGCAAGCGAAGTATCGCGCATATATAGTCAAACGAATTTCAGAGACAGGAACGTACCCATGACCCCGAGACAACTCGAGCTCGTGCAGACCACCTTCGGCATGGTGGCGCCGATCGCGGACCAGGCGGCCGAGCTCTTCTACAACCGTCTGTTCGAGATCGGTCCGGAGCTGAGGCCACTCTTCGCCGAGACCGACATGAAGGAGCAGGGAAGGAAGCTGATGCAGATGCTGGCGATGATCGTCAACGGCCTGAATCGCTTCGACCGGCTTCGGCCGGCGGTCGAGGATCTCGGACGTCGCCATGTCTCCTACAACGTTACCACGGCGCACTACGGCACCGTCGGCGCGGCGCTCCTCTGGACGCTGGAGAAGGGGCTGGCAGAGGCGTACACGCCGGAGGTGGCCGATGCCTGGACCACGGCATACGGCGCGCTTGCCTCCACGATGATCTCCGCCGCCGAGGCGGTGGAAGTGGAGGCCTGAGAAGGAGTAACGGAGACGAGAACATTTCGGAGGGCTCGAGGAAGAGAGATCACGTCGATCGGTTCACGGTAACGGGAAGGGAGCCGTGAACCGGGAGGCAGGAGAAGATCGGAATCGAGCACTACGACGCAACGACCGGACGCATCGGCGGTTATCGCGCAGCCAGGGGGGGAAGGGCGTGATGGCGGTGGATGTAGCCGGGAGGCCGGGCCGGAGGAAACTCCGGCCCGCAGCGTTGTTAGGGCGGCGGTCGCGTTGAAGGCGCGTGCGGGAATCGTCGTGCGGGCTGGTCCGCGTGGTCGCTTCTTCGCCTGGGCCGCGGAGCGCACGCAGAGGGAAGAGCGCACGCAGGGTGAAGCGCACGCTGAAGACGTGCGCCTACCGGGGCGTTTGAGGGGCGTCGCGCGGTGTGGTCCCCGTGACCGTTTCTTCGTCTGGGCGGAAGAGCGCACGCTGAAGACGTGCGCCTACCAGGGCGCGTTTGAGGGGCGCGTTTGACGGCCGCGTTGCGCGGCTACTCGAAGATCTCGGCGGCGCGCATCCCGACGCGTCGCGCCTCGGTCCGCTGGCCGAGGGCCACCAGCGATTCCTGCAGCAGCTCCGCCAGCTCCTCGTCGTCCGGCATCGCGGCGAACGCGCGGCCGAGCACCCGCTCGGCGGTCACATGATCTCCCTCGCGCGCCAGCGCACGCGCCACGCGCAGCGTCACCGCGCGCAGCTCGGTCTCGAAATCCTCCCGTGCCGCCTCGAAGAACTCATCGTACAGTGTCGGGAAGGGAACCTTGCCGGCGCTCGTCTCCAGCGCCGCCATGATCTCCGGCACCGCGCGCAGCAGCGCGCCGTCGCGCATCGCCTCGGAGGCGGCGCGAAGCCGGTCGTTGGCTTCCACCAGATCCACCTCCACCAGGTTGAAATCCAATGCCGGCGTGCTTCCCTCGGTCGAGATCGCCTCGCCGCCGAGGAGCTCGCGCAGCCGGAACACGGCGAAGTTCATCGACTTGCGCACGCTTTCCGGATCCCGCTCGGTCCCCATCGCGATCGCCGTGAACTCGCTCTGCGACAGCGGATCGCGCAGGAGCCGGTCGGCCACCATCAGCCCGAGCAGCGTGCAGAGCTGGCCGCCGCGGACGCGCGTTACCTCGCCTCCCGGCGGCTGCACGGTGATCGTCCCCAGCATCGAAACGTGAAGCTTCCGGTCGGCCGAGGGCTGCGGCGTGCTCCCCTCCAGCAGCGGCTCCAGGCGCGCGCGCCAGACCTTCAGCTCGGCGCGGGTGAAGTAGTCGCCGTAGGTGTCGAGCGCGCGGGCGGCGGCCAGCGGCAGACGCGCGGCAAGCCATTCGATCAGCCTGCCGACCGCGACGCGGCTCTCCTCGCGCAGCACCTGCGCGTTGTCGCGCGAGCGGATGAAATCGAGCAGATCGAGCGTGACGAAGATCGCCAGCGCCTCGTCGAGCCGGAGGATCGGCCGCGACAGGAACTCACTGGCCGATGCGAGCGCCACGTTCACGTCGAAGCTCGCGTCGCGCGCCGCGGCCAGCATGTCGCGGATCACCACGTCGTGCGGCTCGGAGACGGTGACCGACTCCGGCAGCTCGTCGATCCGTCCGTTCCGGAGCGCGAGCAGAATCGCCGGCGCCGGGGCCAGTCCCTGACTCCCGCGCGGGAGCATCTCGAGGATCCGCGCGGTCCAGGGAAGATCGTTCAGCAGCAGTCCGGCGGTGGCGAAGTGGGAAGCGGCCACCGCGTCGATCGCCTCCTTCAACACGGCCGGCACGCTCCGGTATGCCTCGCCGATCAGCTCGATCAGCTCCTCGGGGCTCTCGCCGAGCAGCCTCCGGGCGAACAGCGCGATCAGACGGGAGCTGGTCACCTCGCGGGCAAGTCCACGCTCCACGAACATCTCCATCGCGCTCTCGATCGCCTCCAGCGCCTCGCGCAGATCTCCGATCATGTAGTAGAGCCCGATCTTCCACATCATCAGCTCCGGCTCCATCCGCGGGAGCGTGGCCTCCAGCTCATCGATCGTCGCCAGGCGCTTGGCCAGCTCCTCGCCGGAGGCGAAGAGGGTGACCAGATACGGAGAGATCATCTGATGCGCGTAGCGGCGGATCTCCTCGCTCGCCTCCTCGGCGTCCAGGATCTCCATCAGGCGCGACTCCACCAGGCGCTGCTCGGCGATGTCGCCGGCCGACTGCGCCAGACGGATCGACTCCCGAAGGTGGCTCACGTAGGGAGGGGAGAAGCGCGCCGACGGAAACGCGGCGGTGATCTCCTCCACCTGCGTCCGGACGTCGCGGCTGGCCGCCGCGTCGTGGTTGCGCAGGTATCGACGGTGGTAGACCAGCGCGCGCAGGCGGTACTCCGCCCAGACGGCATCGGCCGGGGCCTCGGTGAGCGCCAGCAGCCGCTCGACCAGTCGCGGGTATTCCTCGGTCTGTTCGCGCCGCATCAGTCCGAGCTGGCGCAGAAGGAGCCGCACCTCCAGATCATTCCCCTCGGCATGCGAAAGCTGGGGACGGAGCGCGTCGGCCATGGCCGCGGCCGCGCGCCAGATCGCCGGCGCCTGGCGCCAGTCCGGGCTGGCGTCGAGCGTGCTGGTGACGCGGAGCGTCCGGTCGATCGCGCTCAGGAGCGTCTCGCGCGGAATGTCGCCGGGAATCCTCAGCTCCAGCAGCAGATGGAACGGGAGCAGCGAATAAAGCGGGGTGCCGGAGGCGATGATGTCGATGATCGCCAGCGGATCGGCGTTCCCCTGATCGATGAAATGGCGATGCAGCAGCGTGTGGGTGAAGGCGAACGGGGGCGCGGCGCTCACCTGGCCGGGCAGCGGCGCCGGCGACGACGCGGAGGTGTGAACGATCCCCTTGAAGGTGAGAAGCTCCAGCATCTGCGAGCTCCCCTCGATGACCCGCTCGGCGGCCTCGCGCGCGAACACCTCGCCGAGCGATGCGAGGGCGCGCGCCGCCTCCCGCTCACGCTCGCCGAGATGAGCGGCCATTCCCTCGGAGAGGAGGCGCACGTTCCGCTCCAGCTCGTCGACGAACGCATCCTGATCGACGCGCGGCGTCGCCACGCGGCCGCGCGTGGTAACGGTGAAGGAGCCGCTCTTGATCCCGGCGCGCAGCGCCGATCGCAGCGCCATCGCGTTGCCGAGCGTTCTGTCGCGGAGGATGCCGATCAGTTGCGGATCGAGCCGCTCGCCGAAGATCGACATGCAGATGTCGCCGATCGCGTCGCTCGGGAGTCCGGCAAGCTCGATCTCGTCGACCAGCCAGCGCTCGAGCACGCTGCGCGCGGGAACATCGGCCGGGCGGGCCGAGGCCAGGAAGGAGATCGGCTCGTCGGAGAGCCTGTCGAGCAGCACGGCGAACTCGGCCAGGGCGTCGCCGGCCAGCAGGTGAAGATCCTCCACCACCAGAAGGGTGCGGCGGAGCCCGCAGATCCGCGCGAGCGCGGCCAGCACGGAGGGGAGGTTCTCTTCGGGATCGCTTTTGAGCAGGTGTTGGGCGGCCGAGCAGCGGGAGAGCGCCCGCGCCAGCAGCGGCGCGAGGGAGGTTGCCGAGTCCGGATAGAGTTTCACGTTGACGACCGCTCCGCCGGAAGCCGCGATGCTGCGCGTGCTCTCCTCGATCAGCCGGCTCTTGCCGATACCGGCCTCGCCGACGAGAAGGAGCGTGCGGAGCCCCGGCGCTTCCGATGTCGCGTTCCAGAAGGATCGGATGCGCTCGAGCTCGGCGTTGCGGCCCACGAACGGCAGCACGCCGTGGTTCAGAAACGCGACAAGCGACCGTTGCATGGTCATTCCTGGCAGATCAGTGGACGTCTCGATCAATCGGTCGGAGTGGCCTCCGGCCAGCGCGGGGGCAAGGAGTCGGGGGGCTCGGCCGTACGCCGCTTCGGACGGGGAGCTGGGGGGCTGGGAGGCGTTGAAATCCGCCCGCGGGGAATATACGGTGATTCCCGGATGAGGCCACCGGAAGAACCCTCCCTCGCCGTCGGCGCCGATTGCCGGGACGACATCTTCACGGTATGTTCGCGTGATGTCAGCCGGCCGGCGTGCCGGCCCACCCGGAGATCCGGAGCCTGCCCGCTCCGGCGCTCCCTCCCGCATCGTATATCCGAGGAGCTTTCCATGGCCTCCACCGCCGTCGTTGCCTGCCCCGCCTGCGGCAGCGTGATCCATACGCACGAGGGATATCTGACCTGGTGCGGACACTGCGACTGGAATCTCGATCCAAGTCCGCCGGAGGAGCCGACCGGCCTGATCGAGAAGATGCGCCGCTCGCTCGGCGACCGGTTCGGCCGCCGGCTTCTCGAGTCGCTCATCGCCACCCGCACGCTCCAGCCGCGCCTGACCCCGGCCATGATCGCCGCCTACGCCATCTCCCTGATCGTGCATCTGGTGACGCTCGCGGTCATCGTTGGAGGAGTGCTTCTCATGCGCGCCTGGCCATCGCCGGTGGCGATCTTTCTCGGGCTTCTCTGCTTCGGCCTGGCCTATCTGCTCCGGCCGCGGCCGAACCGGTTTCCGAAGCAGCCTCTGTCCCGACAGCATTTCCCGGAGCTGTATGGGATCGTCGACCGGATCGGCGAGCATCTCGGGCTCGGGCCGATCGACGCGATCGAGTGGTCGACCGATGTCAACGGCGCGTTCTATCAGACCGGACTCCGGCGCCGCTCCGTGATATGTGTCGGCATGCCGCTGCTGGCGATGGCCGACGCCGCCGAGCGGGAAGCCTTTCTCGCGCACGAGATCGCACATGGCGTCAACGGCGATATCGCGCGGAAGATGATCGTGCATCACGCGATCACCGCATTGAAAGGGTGGCACGACTGGCTGATGCCGTCGAGTCTGACCGAGACGATCGGCACCATGCCGGGGCTCTTCGCGATCGTGACGAATCTGATCCGCGCTGGGTTCGCGCAGGTGCCCCGCGGCGCGTTGTACCTCCTTCACTGGCTCATGTTTCATGAATCGCAGCGCGCGGAATATCTGGCCGATCATCTCTCGGCCTCGGTGGCCGGAAGCGACGCCGTTGTCTCGCTGCTGACCAAGCTCTACGCCGATCCCATTGTCGAAATCGCCGTGCAGCGGGCCACGATCAACCCGGCCTCGCCGGGATTCCTGGCGGAGCTCCGGAGCGAGCTTGCCCGGATGCCGGCCAGCGAGCTTGAACGGATGCGGCGCATCGCCCGCGCGGCCGGCTCCCGGCTGGATAGCTCGCATCCACCCACCCCATACCGCATCGACTTCATGGAGGCGCGCCCGATGCCGCGCGCGGGCGGATTTCTCACGCCGGAGCGGAACGCCGCGCTCGAACGGGAGCTCGAGCTCCTCTATCCGGCCATGGAGCGCTCGCTGATCGACCAGTATCGCCGGCGGATCTACTGATATGCCGACGGATGATCATCCGATCATCCTCGAACGATGGACGATCGCTCCGTGCGGGCGCGCGTGGCGGCGACGGCATGCCCCGCGCGGGATCCGCGCGCGGCGCGGCGCGTTCTCCCTAGAGCGGAGCCGCCGCGCGGACGGTGCAGGATCATCGGCGTTGTGCTATTATCCGCCCCTTCATCCGCCGGAATTCTCACGGCGCGATTCGCCCCGCTCCCGGCCATTATCCGGTGGCCACCGGCGGGCACTTCATCCTTCGATGACGGCATGACGACCGCGACCTTCGAGCTCCCTCTCCCACGCGCCGGCCTGTTCCTGGCCTGCCTCCTGCTGCTGGCGATGCTGCTCCCCGCCGGCGCGCTCGCGCAGAAGGAGAACGATGTCTGGTACTTCGGACGCTTCGCCGGCATCGACTTCAACGGCGCCTCGGCACGCCCGATCACCGATGGCGCGCTTACCTCGTTCGAGGGAACCGCGTCGATCGCCGATCGCCGCACCGGCCGCATCCTCTTCTATACCGACGGCGTCACCGTCTGGAACCGGAATCATCGTCCGATGCCGAACGGCACCGAGCTCAACGGCGATTCCTCGACGTCGCAGGCGGCGGTGATCGTGGCCAGGCCGGGTGACGATTCCACCTTCTACGTCTTCACCGCCGGATCGCAGGATCGTGGCTGGCAGACCGCCGGCTACCAGTACTCCGTGGTCGACCTCCGCCGCGATGGCGGCCTCGGCGATGTCGTGCTCAAGAACGTTCCTCTCCTTTCCCCCTGCACCGAGAAGCTGACGGCCGTGCGCCACTGCAACGGCCGCGATGTCTGGGTGATCGGGCACGCCTGGCTGAGCGATCAGTTCTACGCATGGCGCGTCACAGATACCGGCGTGGTGACCACCCCCGTGATCTCGCAGTCGGGCCCCTTCATCCGATCGCGTCCCCTCGGCTGCATGCAGGCATCGCCGGATGGACGCTGGATCGCCAATGCCATCGTCGGCCTGGATGTGCCGGTGGTGCTCCACCAGTTCGACGCCTCCACCGGCGAGGTGCAGGATCAGTACTTCCCGTTGCTGACCAGCGAATCGCTCTACGGCGTCTGCTTCTCGCCGGACAACACGAAGCTCTACGTTACCGAGGCGTTCGGGCGGACGCTCTATCAGTACGATCTCACCCTCCCGCGCTACAACGACATCCTCTCGTCGCGGGAGCTGATCTACCAG
Organism: Bacteroidota bacterium; assembly: GCA_048498995.1. GTDB lineage: Bacteria > Bacteroidota > Ignavibacteria > OLB7 > OLB7 > JBEHWX01. Next base: position 35,792 of record JBEHWX010000030.1, on the reverse strand, counting down.
GAGACCGCGCTCGTCACCCTCGGCGCGCTCCAGCTCGGGCCGGACGGGCGGATTTACATGGCGCGCCAGGGGGATAGCATGCTCGGGGTGATCACGCGGCCGAATCTTCGCGGCGATGCCTGCGGGTTCATCCCGCGCGGCTTCGACCTGAAGGGACGCCACTCCGAGCTCGGCCTGCCGAACGTGGCGGTGGTCACCTCCCCGTTGAGCGCCGGGCGTGATACGACGATATGTCCGGGCGATTCCGTGCGGCTCCATGGCATCGGACCGGCGGGGATGCGATGGCTTCCCGCCGCCGGCCTCGGCTGCACCGACTGTCCCGATCCGGTGGCGCGCCCCACGCGGACCACCGCCTATGTCCTGACCGCGAGCACCTCCAGTGCCTGTCCCGATGCCGGCGACACGGTGATCGTGACCGTCGCGCTCCCGGCCGTCGATGCCGGCCGCGACACCACGATCTGCGCCGGCGGACGGATCGCGCTGCATGGCTCCGGGGATGGAGAGCTTCGCTGGGAGCCGGCGGGCGACCTCAGTTGCGCCGACTGTTCCGATCCCGTGGCGAGCCCGGCGCGGAGCACGACCTATCATCTCACCGTCACCAACGCGCGCGGCTGCACCGCGGTCGATTCGGTGCGGGTGAGCGTCTTCGATTCCACGTCGGTCCACGTCTCGCCGGACACCACGATCTGCGCCGGCGCGCGCGCCATGCTCCGCGCCGTGGGAACCGGGAGCTTCTCCTGGTGGCCGGCGGCGAGCCTGAGCTGCGCCGACTGCGCCGATCCGATCGCCACGCCATCGGTCAGCACGACCTATACGGTCACCGCCTCCGGCGCCGGTGGCTGTAGCGCCACCCGGAGCGTGATCGTGACGGTGCTTCCGGTGCCGAGCGTCGATGCCGGCCGCGACACCACGATCTGCGTCGGCGACTCCGTGACGCTCCACGCGGCATCCGACGTGCCGATCCGCTGGCGCTTCTCCGATCGCCTGAGCTGCCTCGACTGCGCCGCGCCGACCGCGCGGCCGCTCCAGACCACGACCTTCTACGCCGAGGTCGAGCGCAACGGCTGCGTCTCGGTCGATAGCGTCACCGTGACGGTGGCCACGCCCCCCGCCGCCGATGCCGGCGCCGACGCGACCATCTGCGCCGGCGACACGACCACGCTCCAGGGGAGCGGGGGAAGCATCTACCACTGGACGCCGTCGGACGGCCTCTCCTGCGATGACTGCGCCGCGCCGCGCGCGCATCCCTCCACGACGACCACGTATACGCTGGCCGTCTCCGGCGGCGGCTCCTGCGTCGCGACCGATCAGGTAACCGTGACGGTGCTGCCGGTGCCGGCCGCGCTCGCCTCGGGAGATACCACCGTCTGCCCGGGAGAGCCGGTGCGTCTGCGCGCGTCCGGCGGCGTCCGCTACCGGTGGTCGCCGGCCGATGGCGTGGAGTGTCCCGACTGCGCCGAGACTGTCGCGCGTCCCGTGGCCTCCACGGTCTATGCGGTCGACGTGTGGGGCGAAGGGGAGTGCGCCGGACGTGATTCGGTGGCGGTAACGGTGAAGGCCGGGACGCTGCTGCGGGCGCATCTGCCGACCGACGCGGCGATCGCTCCGGGCTCCTCCGGCCTGGTGCCGCTGTTGCTCGATTCCGTCGCCGGCACGATCGACACGCTCGACCTGGCGATCTCCTACGCACCGGAGCTCTTCCGCTTCGACGGTCTCATGGCGGCCGGACATCTGCTCGACGGCTGGACGATCGTCGAGAACCGTTCGACGCGCGGAGAGATCCGCGTGACGCTCGTCGCGCCTCCGGGGCGCTCGCTCGACGGGCGCGGCACGCTCCTCGAGCTCCGCTTCCTGGCCTATCTCGGCCGGACCCTCGGCGCCGATCTCGGGCTCGCGATCTTCACGCGCGGCGGTCCCTGCTCGGTGGTCGACGCGCGCGCCGGCCATCTGCGGGTCGATTCCATCTGTGGTCTCGGCCTTCGGCTGATCGAGATGTCGACGGCGAAGTACGCGCTGGAGGGGATCGTGCCGAACCCGGTCACCTCATCGGCGGAGATCCGGTTCTCGGTGGCGCTCGACGGGCCCACGCGGCTGGTGGTGCGCGACGCGATGGGGCGCGTGGTTGCCGTGCCGCTCGACGAGCCGCTCGAGCCCGGCGCCTACGCGGTCCGGTGGGATGCCTCGTCCCATCCGTCGGGAGTCTACCACTGTATTCTCACATCGGGAGCATGGAGCGCGGAGGGGAGCGTGGTGCTGGTGAAGTGAGGCCGGGCTTGGGGCGATGGCGCGCTTGAAATGAGAGCGGCCGTGGCGCGCATCGATGCGCGTCACGGCCGCTGTAGGTTTCATGGCTGTCGGTGGAGATGTTACTCCACCGGTGCTTCCGTGGCCGCGTGCCGGCCATCCTCGGAGGTTGCCCACCCTCCGCGCCAGAGAAAGCGCATCTCCTCGCAGCTCTCCAGCAGCTCGTCGAGCGTGCCGGTCGCCACGATCTTCCCCTCTTTCAGCACGATGATCCGATCCGCGCGGCGAAGCGCGGCCCGGCGGTGCGAGGCGACCAGGCAGGTGGCCTCGCGGCGCTCGAAGAGCCGGCTCCAGCGCTGCCGCTCGTTGTCTACATCGAGCGCGCTCGAAAGGTCGTCGAACACGAGCAGCTCGGGATCGCGGACGAACATCCGCGCCGCGGCGGTGCGCTGCACCTGGCCGCCGGAGAGCTTCACGCCGCGCGGGCCGACCTCGGTGGCAAGCCCGGTCTCGAGCCGCGCCACGTCCGGCTCCATGATCGCCAGGGAGATCGCCTCATTGAGTCCGGCCGCCGGAGCCCCCATCAGGATGTTGTGCTCCAGCGTGTCGCTGAACAGCCTCGGCACCTGCGGCGTGTAGGCCACGCGCGGCGGCGTGAGCTGCGTCGACGGATCCCGTACCGGTACGTCGTTCCAGAGAATCTCGCCGCGGTCGCGTGGGAGCAGTCCGAGGAGCGTCCGGAGGAGCGTGGTCTTTCCGGAGCCGATCCGGCCGGTGACCACCACGAAGCTTCCCCGCGCGATCTCCAGGTCGATGCCGTCGATGCCGCGTCCGGTGGATGGGTGCCGGTAGCCGAGGCCACGCACCACCAGCCGTTCCAGTCGGTCCTCCTGTCGCTTGATGCGGATCGGCACCGGCGGCGCCTCGCCGCCGATGTTCAGCGGATGATGCGCCACCAGCGTCCCCTCCGGCGCGCCATGACAGACCTGCTCCATCCGGTCGTAGGATACGCCGGCGCGCCTGGTCTGCGCGATCAGGTCGCCGAAGAAGAACATCGCCCAGGTGGAGCGCTGGAGGAAGTAGACGAAGAGCGCGAAGTCACCCACGGTGAAGCTCCCATCGCGCATCCCCGCGGCCGCGATCAGCAGCACCAGGCCGATGCCGAGGTTGGCGACGTTGGCGTTGACCGAGCGGAAGATCTCGCCGAAGAGCGTGTCCTTCACCGCCACCACCCGGCGGCGCTCGTTGAGCTCGTCGAAGTGCCGCACCACCCGCTCCTCGGCCGAGGAGACCTTTACCGCCTGCACGGCGTTGAAGATCTCGCCGATGAAGGAGGTGATCTCGCCGGTGGCCTCGCGGTTGGCCTTCCGATATTTCCGGATGCGTCCGCCGACCCGATGGCCGAACACAGCTATCACCGCCAGCGGCAGGAGCACCACCATTGCGGTGATCGGGGCGATCGAGAACATGATGCCGAGCGAGGCGAGCGCCACGGCAAGGAAGCCGCCGGCATCGGTCCATCCCTCGACCAGCCGGAGCACCTCCTCCACGTCGTCGCGGAAGCGGCTCACCGCCTCGCCCGGGGAGTCGGGCAGGCCGCGGGTTCCGGGGCCGGCCACCACCCAGGCGAGCATGTTCCGGCGCAGCAGGGCGCAGAGCGTGTAGAAGAGGGTCGACCAGCTGAAGAACCCGCCGATCATGATCGTGATGCGCGCCACGCCGATGCCGACCAGGAGCGCAAGCAGTGTCCAGACGTCGGTTCCGGCCTCGGCGTGGCCGCCGAGCTGATCGAAGATCCGCTTCACCAGAAGTCCGGTCGCGATCGGCACGGTGTGGAAGGCGCTCCAGGAGAGCGCCGCCAGGAGGAAGAGGCCCGGCCTGTAGCGCGCGAGCCTGTAGGTTTGTCGTACGGTCTGCATGGATGTGAATCCTTCATTGTCGCGGGCGCCGGAGCGGCGTCGGGCGCGGACCCGTCTCGGGGACGGCTCCGCGCCGTTCGCGCTCGCACGATCGGCCCGTCGCATGTATCAGAAGTTGGTTCGTCGTCGTCGCCCGCGGCGTTGCCGGCCGCGCCTCGTCGTCAGATGTCGCGCCATGGCTCAGGTCCCGAAGGCCGGTAGCGGTGCCAGCGCGCTATCGATCACGGAGTCCAGCGTCTCCATCTCGTGGCCGCTCTCGAGCAGGCGATGGAAGCGCGATCCGGTGTCGGCCGCCAGCCGCGCCCGCTCGCCATGCTCGACGATCCGTCCCTTGTCGAGGATCATGATCTCGTCGGCGCGCATCACCGTCGAGAGGCGATGCGCGATGATGATCGCGGTGCGGTTTCTGAGCAGACGCTCCATCGAGCGCTCCAGCAGCTGTTCGGTGGCGCGGTCCATCCGGGAGGATGGCTCGTCGAGGATCACCAGGCCGGGATCCTGCAGGAACACGCGGGTGAAGGCCACCAGCTGCGCCTCGCCGGCCGAGAGCCCGCCGCCGCCGGCGCGCAGCGGAGTGTCGAGCCCCTGGGGCATCCCCCCGTACCAGCCGCGGAGCCCCAGCTCGTCGATCACCTCCCAGATGCGCTCGTCGGAGATCGCGTGGTCGAAGAAGGTGAGGTTGTCGCGCAGGGTCGCGTGGAACAGTTGTACCTCCTGGGTCACCATCGCCACGCGGCCGCGGAGCGCCTCGAGCCGGGCGGCCCGCACATCGATGCCGCCGACGCGGACGCCGCCGGATGTCGGATCGTAGAGGCGGAACAGCAGGCGGGTGAGCGTGGTCTTGCCGCTGCCGGTTCTGCCGAGCAGACCGAGCACGCGTCCCGGGGCGAGGGTGAAGGTGACGTCATCGAGCACGACCCCCTTGGCGCCATAGGCGAACCCGACATGATCGAGCTCGACCGAGGCGGGACCGGACGGAAAATCCGTCCGCTCGCCGTCACGCATGGAAGGGGAGATCGCCAGCAGCTCCTGGATGCGAACGATGCTGGCGCCGGCCTTCTGCAGATCCTGCATCTGCTGGATGATCTGTTCGATCACCCCCCACATCACCTGCGTATACTGATAGAAGAGGTAGACGGTGCCGAGCGTGATGGCCCCGGTTCGGAGCAGGCCGATGCCGAGCCCGAGCGAGAGCGCGTCGCCGATGGTGAAGAGAATGATGATCGCGATCCAGATCGAGGCGCGCATCAGCCACGCCTTCCGGCCGTCCCGGAACATCCGTTCGTTGACGGCATGGAAGCGATGCATCACGTATGCGCCGGCGCCGTTGCCCCGGATGTCGTCGAGGCCGGCAAGGCGCTCCTCGATGAATCCGTAGAAGCCGGCGCTGGCCTCCCGCTCCCGCTCCGTGGAGGGTACGGCGATCTCCTTCATCCGTTCCAGCACGAAGACCGCGACGATCACGAAGAGCGCCATGATCGCGCCGACCTTCCAGTTCTCGATGCAGAGGAGAACCAGCGCGCCGGACATCAGCAGCATGGCGCCGACGATCTTGACCACGAGCTGGGAGAAGAAGTTCGCCAGCGCGGTGACGTCGCCGTCGATCCGCTCGATCAGCTCCCCCGGCGTGCGGTCGTTGTGGAACGACATGTCGAGCTTCAGGCAATGCTCGGCCAGATCGGATCGGAGCTGGTTGGTGGCGCTCCATCCCACGTCGGCGCCGACGTAGGTCGCGGCCGAGGTGAGCGCCTGATTGATCAGGCCGGCGATGAGAAAGAGCACGGCCGCGAGCGTGAGATGCCCCATCGGCTGACCGGAGCCGACCGCGTCGAGGAACCAGCGGAGAATCTGCGGGATCGTGAGCTGCACGGCGATGCCGACCACGAGGAGCGCGACCAGCAGAAGTGCCCGCCGTTTCTGCGGACGGAGATAGGTGAGGAGAAGACTCCCGTATCGTCTGAGCGAAATATTCATGGTGTATGCGCCATCGCGGAGCGCGCCGTGCGCGCCGCCAATGGTGGACGGAATGGGATTGATGCGGGATGTCGAGTAGCGGAGCAGGGATGGAAGGGCATGGTGCTCCCTGCGATGCCGGCCGGGCCGGCGACTCCGGAGATGAACGGGACGTGAGGCACTCTCCCTGAGAGGGAGGTCCACGACCGGCTCGCTTCGGATGGGGGAAAAAGCGAACGACCGTGGGTGCTTCGGACGCGCCCACGGTCGTTCGGTACGTTGTCTGAACAGTTACCTATCGACGAGCAGCAGGCGCATACCTCCCGGTACGGACTCCGAATGGAACGATATCGTAATAATTGGAGGTCATCGTAAGGGAATTCTCCCGCGCGTTATCGATAAGTACTGATTGAACTGGGCTGCAAAGAACGTGAGATTATTCCGCGCCACCAAATGAATTTTTTGTCATGCGTGAATTTTCTTTTTCCGTGATGATCCGTCACGCCGCGTGAGGAAAATGCACGTATTCCTGTTATGTATTTCGTGCTCGAATATATTCGACTCGTTGCCACGATGGCGCCCATGATGTCCGCCGCGGCACCAGAATGAACGCATATTGCTCATGGTCCCATGTGGAGAACGCTCCGATTTTTCATGGGGATCCGTTGCTCGTATCGCACTCCGACCAACCCCGTTCGTTACGTGCCATTGGGCTGTCGCGTCCTACTATCACGGCCGGGATTCCGATGGCCGAGCGTGGTGAGAAAGCAGCTCGGGAGCATTGGAGCCGTCGCGGTGATGTTCCGGTGAGGCCTTCAATCGGATGATCGTCGTCGCATCTTTGCCGCGCGCCTCCCGTACATGGTCGGCCATCGTCATGGCCGCCGAGTGGCGTGGCGATGCCAACCCTTGACCGACATGTTCGATATCATCCTCGTCACGGCCATCACTCTTCTGGCCATCCTGCTCGCGACCCGCCGCGGCCTGTTCCGCGATGCCTGGCGGAGCCGTTCGTGGCCCCATGTGCGGGGGCACGTCATCGAGTCGACGAGAACCGAATGGATGCAGGGATTCCTTCCCAGGATCCGCTATCGGTATGTCGTGGATGGCGTTACCCATCGTGGTGAGACCATCCGCTTCGGACGGATCTCCTGGGCGGAGCTCCTCGGTGCCCGTTGGGGACAATTCGTCTCCGGACACCCGGCGTCGGTCTATTACGATCCGGAGCGGCCGGAGGTGTCCGTGCTCGAGCCCGGCCTTCATGCCGAGAATATCACGACGCTTCTGCTGTTCGTGATCGCGATTGCATCGTTTGCCGACATGGTGATCGGAGCGGGGATTCTCTGGGCATGGTGGCTCATGGCTGGAGTCCCGATCGCGGGAATGGGGCTGGGGCTCGTCGGAATGCGCATTCTCCTGAGAAGGCTATGGAGCGGGAGCTGGCGGGCGGTGGAAGGGATGATACTCTGGACACGCGTGGATGAGTATCATGGGAGACATGGCACCGACTACATGCCGGTGGTACGATACAGGTTCGAGGCGGCCGGCGTGCCGTTCGAGGGGGACCGGATCTGGATCGGTCCTCGCCAGCGCTCGTCGAAGGAGGCGGCCAGGCGAACGCTCGAGAGCTACCGGCGCTCGGCGAAGGTGATGGTTTCCTACGACCCCTCCGACCCGACCGATTGCGTTCTGGAGCGGAGGATCGGCGCGCGGTTCCAGGTGACCATGATGTTCGTTCTGAGCAGCCTCGTGCTCATCTTCACGCTTCTCGCGCTTGTTCGGCTCCCGCGGGGATGCTGACGCGAGCATCATGTCGCGATGGATTGCGCCGGAATGTGATATTGCGGTTCCACGTGGTTCAGTTTTTCGATGATGTTTTCCCGACTCCCTATCTCGCGAATTCTCCATTCCATTGCGCTCATCGCCACTCTCCTCGGCTGTGTGCAGGCACTCGTCGCGGCGGGAGTGGAAGCGACGGAACCGTACACGTTTACGTACAGATTCAACACGGAGCAATGGCTCTTCCGCGCCGGTGCGAATCTCGTCCTCTGTCCCATCTTCTTCTTCGTCTATGGATCACTCTCGCTCGGCAGGCTCATGATCGCGGATGCGGCCTGGAGGCGATGGGCTCGTGGCGCGGAGAACACCGGGCGAGCCGATATTCGTGCATCGGGCGGGAGCGGATCGGGCAATCCCGGGTTCCTGCTCGATCCCGGTCGTTGCGCGGCGCGCTCCCTCCTCGGCGCGCTGATGCTGGCGCCGGCCGTCATGGTCCTGGTGCTCTGGCTGCGTGACTGGAGCGTCGACATGGCGCTCCCGGGCATCATGGCGGCGTATGTGGGGGGCACCGTGCTCCTCGATCTCCTCTTCTTTCCGGCCGGCATCCGCCTCGGCCGGGCGATCGCTTCCCGGCTGCGTCGGACACCCGCCGACCGCTGACTATTCCACACCCGATTCCGACGAAGCATGACATCCAGATTCACCGTCGATTGGAAGGAGGTTGGCCGGAGCCTCGTCGGTATGGCTTCCTGGTGCATCTTTCTCATCAACGGGTTCTTCATGGTTGGCATCATGGGGGATCTCTTCCTCACGGTTGTTCCTGCACTCCTTGATGGGGAGCCTCATTCGTTCGGAACGGAGGAAGGCTATCTCTATAGCTCGCTTGCCGTATATGTCGGGTTTGACATCCTTTGGCTTCTCTACTGCGCTCTGACCTGGTATCTCCTCTGGGTCTACCGTCGCTCCGGGCCGATCCTGATGATCGTCGGCATGTTCTTCTGGTACGCGATCGTCCTGAATCATTTCCTCGGGCCTTGATCCCTACTCCGGTCGGGGAAACCATACCGGTCCGGCGCCAATGATCGCGTGTCGTGTGGATGCGTTCAATTGAACGCATCCACGTTACATGATCCGTTTGATCCGCATCGCCGATCATTGCGCCGTATGCGCCGCGGCGTGGACGGGTGGCCGTCTCATCGTACCTTTCCGCAAATTCATGCGATGTCCATGGACTCGGACCTTTCTTTCTGGATCTTCCTCGCCATCATGTGCGTGCCGTTGATGGTCGTGCTCGGCCTGGCCGCGCGTGGTCACGCCAGCCGGAAATGGCCCGGCGTCGAGGGGACGGTGCTCGGCGCGGAGGTGGTCGCCGTCACGAGGAAGCGGGGGAGAGCGCACGCGCCGGTGGTCAGGTATCGGTACGAGGTGAACGGACGCATCTACGAAGGGGAGCGGATCACCCTCGGGCCGCCGCGGAGCGGATCGCTGGCGAGCGCCGAGGCGACACTGGCGACCTATCTCGACAGCGAGCACGTGATGGTCTACTACGATCCGGAGAATCCCGCCGAGGCGGTGCTCGAGCCGGGCGTCGGCGGCGGCGTGATCTTCGGGATCGTACTGCTCGGCGCCTTCATCCTCCTGACGATCGGCATGATACTGCTCGTGGCGTTCGCGCACTGTTAGCCGCGCGTCGCCAGGCCGCGCGCTCCAGAGAGCGATTTCCGAGAGCGATTTCCGAGAGCGATTTCCGAGAGCGATTTCCGAGAGCGATTTCCGAGAGCGATTTCCGAGAGCGACGCCCGATAACTGAAACGGCCGGAGCGGATCAATCCGCCCCGGCCGTTCCGTTTCGTCGATGTCGTCGTCGATCAGTCCGCCGCGCTTCCCCGCTTCAGCCGGCCGCTGAGGCGGAGCAGCTCCGTCTCGGCCAGCTTGGCGTCGTAGCGCGCCGAGACCAGGCGCCCCTCGGCCGAGACGTAGGCGTTCTGCGCCTCGCGCAGCTCCACCGGAATCAGCGTGCCGACCCGATACCGGTCGAACGCCAGATCCAGGTTCTCCCGCGCGATCTCCACGTTGTCCTCCTCCAGCGCCATCAGCTCCAGACGATTCCGATAGCTGGTGTAGGCGCGCGCCAGATCGGCGTTGGCCTGCTCCTCGGCCTCGCGCACGGCCAGCTCGCCGGCGGCGATGCCGAGCCGCGCGTTCTCTGTCTCCCGGCTCGTGTTGAACCCGTCGAACAGGTTCATCGACGCGGTGATGCCGTAGGCCAGGCCGTTCGTCCGGTTGTTGATCACCTGGCCGGTCTGCGCGTCGGTCATCAGGAAGTTGTAGCCGAGCGAGAGCCCGAGCTTCGGGTAGCGTCCGGACTCGGCGGTGTTCAGGTCGAGCCGGGCCAGGCTGGCGCGGGAGCGCGCCTCCCGGATCGTCGCGTTGGCCGTCAGCGCCTCCTTCCGGAGCGTCTCCAGATCGAGATCGGTCGCCACCACGATCGTGTCGGGCACGGTGAAGTCGGCATCGGGCGCGCGCTGCATCAGCAGGTTCAGGCCGGTCTTGGAGTTCCGGAGCGTGGAGGCCTGCCGGAGCATCGCGGAGCTGTCGGCGTTCAGGTCCACGCGCGCCTGAAGCAGATCCCGCTTCGAGCTCTCGCCGACCTGATACTTCAACTGCACGTTCTCCAGGCGCGCCCGCGACACCGCCAGCCCCTCGTTGGCCACGGCGAGCACCCGCTGCTGCTGCACCACGTCGTAGTAGGCGCGGACCACCTGCGCGGCTAGCTGCTCGTCGTCGGAGGTGTAGCTCTCCTCGGCCAGCGTCTGGAGCCCGCGAAGGCGGTCCCGCTGCGTCGAGCTTCGGAAGCCGTCGAAGACGGTCCAGGTGGCGCCGAGTCCGGAGTTGACGTTGTTCGACGCGGCGTTGTCACGGTTGATGATGTCGCCGCTGGTGAGGGTCTGCCGCGCGTTGTTGAAGGCGCCGGCGTAGGAGGCGGTAAGATCCACCTTCGGGAGCTGGCCGGCGTTGCCGGCGGTGTTGTTGTTGCGCGCGATCTCGACGTCGGTGGCCGAGCGGCGGAGCGTCAGGTTGTTGACGCGGGCCTGGCCGAGCGCGTCGTCCAGCGTGAGGAGCTCCTGGGCATGGAGCGGCGCCCGAAGCGCGGCCGAGGCCGACAGGGCCGCGGAGGCCATCAGCAGCGTCGCCGCTCGCCGCGCCAGCCGCGCGATGCCTCCGTTGGCCGTCACGCCGCTCGCGCGCGCGCCCACGGCCGGAGCCTGGGCCGATGCGCGGAGGGATGCTCCGGGCGCGCGTCGCGCGCCCGGGCCGGCATGGATGATCTTAGCGTGCTTCTTCGGCATAGAGGTCTTCGACTGGCTCTGAGGTGGGGGAACCGGCGAGACCGTGGCCGGCGGCCTCGGCCGCCGTGGGAACGGTCTCCCGCGAGAGATACGAATAGATGGCCGGGATCACGTAGAGGGTGAGACCGCCGGAGAAGAGAAGGCCGCCGATCACCGCGATGCCCATCGACACGCGGCTCTGGGAGCCGGCCCCGAGCGCCAGCGCGATCGGAAGCGTGCCGAGCATCGTGGCAAGGCTCGTCATCAGAATCGGTCGGAATCGGGAGACCGAGGCATCCAGGATCGCGTCCATCCGCCTGAGCCCCTCCTCCTTCCGCTGATTGGCGAACTCCACGATCAGGATGCCGTTCTTGGTCACCAGTCCGACCAGCATGATGATGCCGATCTGGCTGAAGATGTTCAGCGTCTGATCGAAATACCAGAGGGAGAGCACCGCGCCGGCCAGCGCCAGCGGCACCGTCAGAAGGATGATCACCGGATCGCGGAAGCTCTCGAACTGCGCGGCCAGCACCAGATAGATCAGCACCAGCGCGAAGAGAAAGGCGAACAGAAGGCTCGACGAGCTCTCGGCGAAGTCGCGCGAGGAGCCGGAGAGCGCGGTCGTGAACGACTCGTCGAGCACCTTCCCCTTGATCCGGTCCATCGCCGCGATGCCGTCGCCGATCGTCTTGCCCGGCGAGAGGTTGGCCGAGACGGTGGCCGATGCGTACCGGTTGAAGCGGAACAGCTGCGGCGGCGAGCTCTGATCGTTGAGCTTCACCAGGTTGTCCAGCTGCACCAGCTTTCCATCCTTGGTTCTGACCGAGGTGCTCAGCAGCCCCTGCGGCGTGTTCCGATCCTCCTTGATGAACTCGCCGATCACCTGGTACTGCTTGCCGTTGCGCACGAAGTAGCCGAGCCGCTGCTCGCTGAAGGCCAGCTGCAGCGTCTGCGCGATGTCGATCACCGAGATGCCGAGGCTGCGCGCCTTCTCCCGGTCGATCGTGACCTGCACCTCGGGCTTGTTGAACTTCAGGTTCACGTCGACGAAGCTGAAGGTGGGATCCTTCTGCGCGGCGTCGATGAAGGAGGGGAGCACCTTCTCCAGCTTCTCGAGCGTCGGGGCCTGGATCACGTACTGCACCGGAAGCCCGGCGCGACGGTCGCCGATGGTCGGCTCCTGCGTGGCGAAGGCGCGGGCGCCGCTGTAGCGGGAGATCTGCTTGGAGAGCGCGTCGGCGATCTGCTGCTGCGAGCGCTTCCGCTCCTCCGGCTGCTTCAGCGGAAGGATGATGAGGCCGGAGTTGACCGAGCCGGAGCCGGGGGCGACGATCTCGATCGGGCCGTCGTTCTCCGGCACCGAGTCGCCGATCGCCTTGGCCAGATCGTCCATGTAGGTGTTCATGAACGCGAAGGTGGCCCCTTCCTGCGCCGTGGCCTGCACGCGCAGACGGCTCTTATCCTCCAGCGGCGCCAGCTCCGATGGGATCGCCTTGCCGCAGATGTAGACCAGCCCGAACGCGGCGGCCATGATCCCGAAGGCCATCCAGCGATGCCGCATGAACCCTTCGAGCGACGAGCGGTATCCCTCGGTGATCTTCACGAAGAAGGGCTCGGTAACCCGGTAGAACCACCCGTGGCTCTTCCCCTTGATCATCCGCGTGCTCAACATCGGCGTGAGCGTCAAGGCCACGAACGCCGAGATCGCCACCGAGCCGGCGATCACCACGCCGAACTCGCGGAACAGGCGTCCGGTGAAGCCCTCCAGAAAGACCACCGGCAGGAACACCGCCACCAGCGCCACCGTGGTCGAGACGATCGCGAAGAAGATCTCCTTCGATCCCTCGATGCCGGCGGCCATCGGCGACATCCCCTCCTCGATCTTCGTGTAGATGTTCTCCAGCACCACGATCGCGTCGTCGACCACCAGTCCGATCGCCAGCACGATGCCGAGCAGAGTCAGGATGTTGATCGAGAAGCCGGAGACGTACATGATGAAGAAGGTGCCGACCAGCGAGATCGGGATCGCGATCACCGGGATCATCGTGGTGCGCCAGTTCCTGAGGAACAGGAAGATGATCAGCACCACCAGCCCGAAGGCGATCGCGATCGTCTCGACCACCTCGACGATCGAATGCCGGATGCCGGTGGTGGTGTCGAACCCGACGCCGACCTTGATGTCCGGCGGCAGATCCTTCTTGATCTGCTCCACCCGCTTGAGGACCGCGTCGACGATGGCGATGTTGTTCGCCCCGGGCTGCGGCAGGATGGCCAGACCGATCATCTGCACGGCGTTGCGCTTCATGATCGTGTTCCGGTTCTCCGGCCCGAGCTCCGCGGTGCCGACGTCGCCGAGGCGGACGCTCCGTCCGTCGACCGACTTGATGATCGTGTTGTTGAACTCCTCCGGCTCGGAGAGGCGCCCCATGGTGCGCAGGGAGAGCTCGGTGCTGTTCCCCTCGATCTTGCCGGCCGGAAGCTCCACGTTCTCCTGCGCCAGCGCCGTGCGCACGTCCGACGGAGTAAGCCCGTAGGCGGCCAGGCGCGCCGGGTCGAGCTTCAGGCGCATCGAGTATTTCTTCTCGCCGTAGACGGCGATCTCGCTGACCCCCGGGATGTTCTGCAGCTGTTCCTTGAAGGAGTTGACGGCGATGTCGTTGACCTCCAGCTGATCGCGTCCGGTGCCCTGAACGGTCAGCATCAGGATCGGGTTGGCGTCGGCGTCGGCCTTGGCCACAACGGGGGGATCGGCGTCCTGCGGGAGGTTCTTGAGGGCGCGGCTGACACGGTCGCGCACGTCGTTGGCGGCGGTTTCCAGGTCGATGTTCAGGGTGAACTCGACGGTGATCTGGCTGCGTCCCTCGCGGCTGATCGAGGTGAGGGTGCGGAGCCCGCCGATGCCGTTGATCGATTCCTCGAGCGGCTCGGTGATCTGCGATTCGATGACGTCGGCGTTGGCGCCGGCGTAGGAGGTGTTCACCGTGATGATCGGCGGGTCGACCGCCGGATATTCACGCACGCCGAGGAAGAGAAAGCCGATCGCACCGAACAGAACGATGATGATCGACATGACGATGGCCAGCACCGGCCGCTTGATGCTCAGGGTGGAGAGACTCATGGCGTCCGGGGGTTAGAGTTTCTGGAAGTCGGAGATCTTCAGCTTCGAGCCCGGCTTCACCTGAAGGATGCCGGAAGTGACGATCGTATCTCCGGGGGCCAGCCCCTTGACGACCTGAACGGCGCGGTCGGTTCTGATGCCGACCTCGATCGGTTGCGGCTCGGCCTTGCCGGAGCGCGCGATGAACACCTTCTTGCCGTCGAGCTCCGGCACCACCGCCTCGCTCGGGATCAGCAGCGCATCGCCGTAGCTCTTCAGCGGCAGCGCGATCTCGGCGAAGGCGCCGGGGAAGAGGCGTCCTCCCGCGTTCGGCGCCAGCGCGCGCACCACCAGCGAGCGGGTCGACTGGTCGATCTTCGGCTCCACGGCATAGACCCGCGCGGTGTGCGTCCCCTCGACGCCCTGCACGGTGAAGGTCAGCTCGCTGCCGCGGCGGACGGCGGCGAAATATTTTTCGGGAACGGAGAACTCGAGCTTGGCCGGATCGACGCTGTTGAGCGTGGCGATCTTCGTGCTCGGCGAGATATAGCTGCCGATGCTCACCTGGCGAAGGCCGATCACGCCGGAGAAGGGGGCGGTGATCTCGGTCTTGGCGATCTGTGCCTTGATGAGGTCGATGTCGGCGATGGCGCTGGTAAGCTCGCTCAGGGCGATGTCGTACTCGGCCTGGCTGACGGCCTCCTTCTGGCGGAGCTGACGCTGGCGGGCCTCCTTGGCCGCGGCCAGCTCCTTGTGGGAGATCGCGCGCGCCAGCTGGGCGCGAAGGTCGGCGTCGTTGATCTTGACCAGGAGCTGCCCCCTGGATACCGGCATCCCCTCCTGGAAATGGATGGCAACGATCTTGCCGGGAGCTTCGCTCTGCAGGTCGATCTGCTCGTTCGGGAGAATCGAACCGGTTACGGTGATGCGATCGGTCAATCCGGAAGGAGCGACGACGAAGGCACGGACATTGACGGGTCCTCCGGAGCCACCGCGGCCGGAGCCTCCGGAGGCGGCGGCCTTCGTCGACGAGTCGCGCGAGGCGATCTTGGGAAGTGCTAGGCCGGCGAGGGCGACACCGGCCAGGACCCATAGGGTGATGCGTCTGGTCCTCTTGGTCATGTTCAATCAGTCAGAGAGATTGGGGTCCCGGGCAGGAGTCGTAATCTACTCTCTGTTCGGCCAACGAAACAGCCTGAAATCCGCAAACGTGTGAAAGGTTGTTGCGGCCACCGGATTACCATGGGGGGAGGGACGTTCGGAGGGTTCCTTTCGTATATTACGGGGTCCCCCAAGGTTCCGCGCGGATCACCCAAACCCACCGCGCCGGTCCCCAACCCATCCCCTCTCGTCCGCACCCAGGCCGCGTTGTTCGCGGGTAATTTGTCGTGACGTCGCGCCATCTGCGCGTCGTCCCAGTATGAATGCGCGTGGGCCCATTCGGGCGCCGCGCGCATCATCGCTCCGTTGTCGGGCCCGTCCCTTCCTGGTCCCGGAACGGATCTGCCGTCATCATTGCCGTGTCCGGCCGTGGCTCTCAGCTCGTGATCTTCCGGGATCCGACGATCGCCGCCGGCATGGCTCCGTGAAACCGGAATGGAATCCGGGATCCGGATTCCGGATTCCAGATCCCGGGATCGGCATGGCGGCCGGTTACTCACCTTTTTGCAGGACGCAGAACACATGATCCCTGCCGAGACGCCTCGCAACGAGGCGGAAAGGCTCGCCGCGCTGGAACGCTACGGAATCCTCGACACGCCGGCCGAGCCCGGGTTCGATGATCTCGCCGGCCTGGCCGCCCATCTCTGCGAGACGCCGATCGCGCTGGTCAGCCTGGTCGACCGGGACCGTCAGTGGTTCAAGGCCTGTATCGGGCTCGACACCCGCCAGACCCCCCGCGAGCTCGCCTTCTGCGCCTATTCCATCCTCGGCACCGACCTGTTCATCGTCGAGGACACGCTGGCCGATCCCCGCTTCGCCGATAATCCCCTCGTGGTCGGCGATCCCCACATCCGCTTCTACGCCGGCGCCCCGCTCGTCACCCCGGACGGACATCCCCTCGGCACGATCTGCGTCATCGACCGCGTTCCCCGCGTGCTCACCCCCGACCAGGCGGAGATGCTCCGGAAGCTCGCCCGGCAGGTCGTGGCCCAACTGGAGCTCCGCGCCAGCGTCGAGCGGCTCTCCGAGGTCGTCCTGGAGCAGGAGAGGATCGAGCGCCGCCTGCGCGACAGCGAGGAGCGCTATCGGGAGATGGTCGACAACGCGCCGGACGTGATCTACCGCACCGACGCCGGAGGGAAGTTCACCTTCGTCAACGTCGCGGCCATGCGCCAGATGGGCTATCCCGCCGCGGAGCTGATCGGTCGGAGCTTTCTCGACCTGATCGGTTCGGACGACCGGCGTCGCGCCGCGGCCTTCTACCTCCGGCAACTGCACGAGCGGATCCCGAACACCTACTTCGAGTTCGTGGCCCACACGCGCGAGGGACGGGAGATCTGTTTCGGGCAGAACGTGCAGATCATCATCGATCACGACGAGGTGACCGGCTTTCAGGCGGTGGCGCGCGACGTCACCGAGCAGCGCCGGATGGAGCGCGCCCTGCGCGAGAGCGAGGAGCGCTACCGCGATCTGTTCGACAGCGCCAACGACCTGATCCACGCCGTGGATCGCCACGGACGGTTCATCTACGTCAACAACGCCTGGCGCCGCGCCTTCGGCTACACCGATGAGGAGCTGGCCAACCTGACGGCGCACGATCTGCTCGATCCGGAGTTCGCCGCCTCCCCCTTCTACCACGCGCACCTGGAGCAATGGCTCGCCAGCATCCAGGCCGGGGAGCCGATCGACTACCTCGAGCTCGAGTTCCGCACCAAGAGCGGCGAGAAGCTGGTGCTCGAGGGGCATATCAATCCCCGGGTCGAGCACGGCGTGGTGATCGCGACGCAGAGCATCTACCGCGACGTCACCAAGCGCCGGCTGGCCGAGACGAAGCTCCAGGAGACGATGACGCTGCTGCGCGCGATCGTCGATTCGGCCGCGTACATGATCATCTCGACCGATCGCGACGGCACGATCCAGACGTTCAACGCCACGGCCGAGCGGCTTCTCGGCTATGCCGCCGCCGAGGTCTGCGGACGCGTCACGCCGATGCTGATCCACGATCCGTTCGAGGTGGCGCGGCGCACCCGCGAGCTCTCCGAGGAGCTCGGGCGGGAGGTCGCGATTGGCCTGGACACGTTCGTGGCCAAGGCCCGCCTCGGCCTGCCGGACGAGAACGAGTGGACCTACGTGGCGCGCGACGGGCATCGCTTCCCGGTGCTCATGGCCATCACCAAGCTCGTCGACGAGGATGGCGAGATCTCCGGCTACATCGGCATCGCCAGCGATATCACCGAGCGGAAGCGGATCGAGCAGGAGCTGCGCGAGAGCCAGGAGCAGATCCGGAGCGCGTTCAGTTTCGCCCCGATCGGCATGGCGCTGGTCGGGCTCGACGGCACCTGGCTCCGCGTGAATCAGGCGCTGCTGCAGATCGTCGGCTATCAGGAAAGCGAGCTTCTGTCCACGACGTTCCAGGCGATCACCCATCCGGATGATCTGGCGCTGGATCTCGAATTCGGGCGGAGAATGATCGCCGGCGAGATCGAGAGCTATCAGATGGAGAAGCGCTACATCCACAGTGACGGCCACGATGTCTGGGTGATGCTCAACGCCTCGATGGTCAGGGGGGCTGATGGGCGCCCCTGCTACTTCGTCTCCCAGATTCAGGACGTCACCGAGCGGCGGCGGATGGATCAGGAGCTGGCCGACGCGCGCGACGCCGCCCTGGAGTCCGCCCGCCTGAAGAGTGAGTTCCTGGCCAACATGAGCCACGAGATCCGGACGCCGATGAACGGCATCATCGGGATGGCCGGCCTGCTGCTGGATACCGCGCTCTCCCAGCAGCAGCGGGAATACACCGAGATCATCCAGACCAGTGCCCGGAACCTGCTGACGATCATCAACGACATCCTCGACTTCTCGAAGATCGAGGCGGGGAAGCTGAGCCTGGAGGGGATCGATCTGAACGTGGCCGCCGTGCTCGAGGGGAGCTGCGGGCTGCTTGCCGAGCGCGCGCGCGCCAAGGGGATCGATTTCGTCTGGCAGGTCGATCCTGGCATCCCGCCCCGGCTGCTGGGGGACCCGGTCCGCGTGGGGCAGGTCATGACCAATCTGGTCGGCAACGCGATCAAGTTCACCGATGCCGGCAGCGTGTCGGTCCGCGCCGTGCTCGAGAGCTCGGACGCGGATGTCGTCACCGTCCGTTTCGAGGTGCGCGATACCGGCATCGGCATCGCGCCGGAGGCCCTGGAGGGACTGTTCCAGCCCTTCACGCAGGCCGACAGCTCGATGACCCGCCGCTATGGCGGCACCGGCCTCGGCCTGGTGATCTCGCAGCGGCTCGCCGAGATGATGGGAGGAGCGCTCGGCGCCGAAAGCCAGCCTGGCGCGGGCTCCACCTTCTGGTTCGTGATCCCCTTCGAGCGTCCCCGTTCCGGCGCGCTCCCGGCCGCGGCGCCGGCCGATCAGTCGGCCGAGCTGCCGGTGGCCGCGGACTCCGCCGCGGAGTCCGCCCCGGCGTTCGCCGCGGGATCGGCGTCGCGGGGAGCCTCGACCGGCGAGCATCGTCGGGCCGGTGGCTCCGGCAACGGCGCGCCGGGCACAGCGCCGATCGGCGCTCCGGTTGCCGCCCCGGCCGTCGAGCACGGGCTGAGGATCCTGGTGGCCGAGGACAATCTGGTCAACCAGAAGGTGACGCTCGGCCAGCTCAGAAAGCTCGGCTACTCGGCGGATGTTGTCTCGACCGGCCGCGAGGCGCTCGACGCGCACGGCCGCAACCGGTACGATCTTATCCTGATGGACTGCCACATGCCGGAGCTCGACGGCTTCGCCGCGACCGAGGAGATCCGGCGTCGCGAGGCGCCGGGGGAGCGGACCACGATCGTGGCTCTGACGGCCAACGCGATGGTCGAGGCGCGGGAGCGCTGCCTGGCCTGCGGCATGGATGGCTTCGTCTCCAAGCCGGTCGATATCGACGAGCTGGCGGAGATCGTTTCCCGCGTCTCGCGGAGGCCGGAGATGCCGGCGGCCGGGGAGCCGGTCGAAGCGGCAGGTGGAGCGGAGCCTCCGGTGCTCGATCCCGCGGTGATTGGCGATCTTCGCGCGCTCGACGCCTGGGGGGAATCGAGCCTTCTGGACGAGCTGATCGATCTGTTCGTCAAGGAGGCGCCGGTCCGCTACGCGGAGATCAGCGCGGGGATGGGGAGCGGAGATGTTCGGAGCGCGGAGATGTCGGCGCACAAGTTGAGCGGGAGCTCCTCGGTGCTCGGCGCCACGCGCCTGGCGCCGCTGCTGCGCGAGCTGGAGCGTGCCTGCGCCGACGGCGATCCGAGATGCGCCAGCGGCGGGCTCGATGGACTGCTGGCCACGATCGAGCGGGAGCTCGGCGCCGTGCTCTCCGCGCTGGCCGCCGAGCGGAGAGGGTGACCGGCCCGGGTGGAATGACGACATGTGATGAGGTTGCCCCGATGCGCCGAGGTCCCGGGGCGGAATCCGGATTCAGACACGACATGAAGTGTGAATCAGATTCTCTTCCATAAGCTGCAGACGCTGATCGTCGAGAAGATCGGCTTGCGCGTCGCCGACCGGGATCGCGCCGGGCTCGACGATGCCCTGGCCGGCCGGCAGCGGACGCTCGGCATCGACGACGTGACGGTCTACATTCAGCTGCTGGAGCGCTCCGACGGGAGCGCGCAGGGGGAGTGGGGAGCGTTCGCCGCGCTGATCACCAACCGGGAAAGCTACTTCTTCCGCGACGTGGGGCAGATGGATCTGCTTCGCCGGAGCATCCTGCCGGAGCTCGTCGAGCAGGCCCGGAGCCAGGGACGGAAGCTTCGTATCTGGAGCGCCGGCTGCTCCACCGGCGAGGAGGCCTATTCGCTGGCGATCATCGCGCGGGAGCTCGCCGGGGAGAAGGGGCCGGAGGTGATGGTGCTCGGCACCGATATCAGCCCGGTCTCGGTGGAAACGGCGCGCCGCGGCCTCTACGGCGCATGGTCGTTCAGGATGGTCGATCCGGCCCTGCGCGACCGGTACTTCCATCAGCAGGGAAACAGGTGGGAGATCGACCGCGCGATCCGGGGGCTGGTCAGATTCCGCCTCGGCAACCTGACGCGGGAGGTGAGCGCATCCGGCGCGCCGCTCGAGCAGTTCGATCTGATCCTCTGCCGGAACGTGTTCATCTATTTCGATCAGGAGTCGATCGGACGGACCATCGCCATTTTTGCCGGCGCGCTCCGTCCCGGGGGATATCTTCTGACCGGCCACGCCGAAACGAGCGGCGTGGAGATGCCGGGATTCGAGGCGCGTCGCTTCCCGGATTCCATTATCTACCAGCGCTCGGACGGTGCCACCGCGCGGCCCGGGGGCCCCGGAAAGTCCTCCGCGGCCGGAGCTCAGGCCACGCGGAGCGATGCCGCCGGCGGACGGACGCCGGAGTCTCCTTCGGCCCGATCGACCTCGACTCCCCCGCCGGTTACGCACGCGCGGGCGCGGGGCGCCGGAGCTCCCGCGGGGACCGGCCGGCCGGCCTCGACGGGGGCCGCCCCCACATCCGTCGGAAGCGGCTCCGGCACGGGAAGCGGCTCCGGAAGCGCGCCGATCGCCGGCGACCGGCTTGCGCGGCTCCTGGAGCATGCGCCGGCGATGCTGGAGCGCGGGGAATACGAGGAGGTGATCGAGGAGGGGAGCAGGCTGATCGGGGAGGGACATCGTGGCGCCCCGCTGCTGCTGGCGGTGGCCGCCGCGCACGCCAGCCGCGGCGAGCACGATCGGGCGGTCGCGCTCTGCAACGATGCGCTCCGGCTCGACCCGGAATCGCACGCGGCCCACGTTCTCCTGGCACAGATCGCCGAGGATCGTGGCGATCTCGACGAGGCCGCGCGCCTGCTGGAGCGGCTTCTCTACCTGGCTCCGCGGTCGGTAACGGCGCATGTGCTGCTGGCCGAGATCGAGCGCCGCCGCGGCCGCGACGCGCGCGCCGGGAGGCTGCGCGCCATCGCCGTCGACCTGCTCGAGGGCGTTCCCGACCGCTCGCCGATCCCCGATTATCCGGCCGATGCCGGGGAGCTCCGCGCCTATCTTCGGAGCGCCGGGGCCTGATTCCGGGAAGAACATTTTCATGACGGCGTGATATCCGAGTAGATTCCGCACATGGCAGCCAGCACCTACATCATTTTCCGCCTGCACGGCGGGCTCTACGGCATGCCGTCGATGGCGGTCGAGGAGGTCTTCTCCCTGCCGGAGCTGATGCCGATCGCGGAGGCTCCCCCGTACATCGCGGGACTGCTGAGCGTGCGCGGAGCGATCACGCCGATCATCGATCTGGATCTGCGGCTCGGCCGCGCCCCGCACCGTCCGGCCGTCACCGACGTGGTGATCCTGTTCGGCGTCGACGGGCATCGCTTCGGCCTCATCGTCGACGAGGTGCTCGAGGTCCGGAGAATCCCCGTCGAGGATCGCTCTCCGGTTCCGGAGTATGGCCAGGCCGCCGAAGGGCAGGCCGGTGAGATTCCCGCGCGGTTCATCTCGGCCATCGGCCGAACCGCCGACGGCATGGTGGCGCTGATCGATCCCCCGACGCTGCTGCGCGCCTCCGACGCGGTGATCGAGCTGGAGGAAAGCGCGCCGGAGGCGATCGAGCCGGAAGCGATCGAGTCGGAAGAAGAGCCGAGAGCGGAGGGGATCGACGGACACCCGCGGTTCGCCCCGCTGGCGACCGAGGAGGAGCGGGGAATCTTCAGGGCGCGCGCCGAGGCTCTTGCGCGCCGGCCGGAGGAGCAGGTCGCTCGCCGCGTCGGCATGGCGCTCTTCCGCCTGGGTGGGGAAACGTTCGCCGTCGAGATCGGCTCGGTGCGGGAGTTCGCCGTCATCGACGCGGTGACGCCGGTCCCCTGCACGCCGCCGAAGATCGTCGGGCAGATGAATCTCCGCGGCGAGATTCTCACGCTGGTCGACGTGCGGCCGGTGCTGTCGCTGCCGCAGGCGCCCTTGGCTCCCGGGGCCACGGCGATCGTGATCGACGCCGGGGATCAGCGCGCCGGCGTGGTCGCCGACAACCTGTTCGAGCTGATATATCCGACGCCGGAGGAGATCACTCCCGCGCCGCTGGCCACCCGATCGCTGACCGGCGACTACGTGACCGGCACCCTTACCATGGCCGGAACCGTGGCCACGGTGATCGACCTGGCCGGCATGATCGACCGTGGGGAGTTCGATGTCGAGGAAGAGGTGGCCTAGAGTCGGCTCTCCCGCCGGGGAGCTCCCCTCGGGGGAGGTCCCGTTTCTGCTTGTCTCAATCGACTGATTGTACACACCGATATGCTCAACAGCATGAAGCTTCGTCAACGGATCCTTCTCGGATACGCGATTCCGGTTCTCCTGATGTTTGCCATCGCCTGGCTCGCGGATTATTCCGGGATGCGGGTATCCCACTCGATCGATCGGATCGACCAGGAGAACGACCTGCTTCGATTGAACCAGCGGGCGCTGCGCGATCTGCTCGACAACGAGACCGGGTTCCGCGGCTACGTCATCACCGGCAACGAGGCCTTTCTTGAGCCGCTGGAGCGTGGACGTCAGGGGTTCGACACCACGATCGATCGTATCCGCGTGCTGACCTCGCACGAGCCGGATCGTCTGGTCAAGTGGAACCACCTGGCCACCCTCATCGAGCGCCAGTTGATCCCGTGGCAGGACAGCCTGATCCAGATCCGCAGGAAGGGGGGCGCCGAGGGATTCGCGACCGTGATCGCGCTGATCCACGCCGGCACCGAGAAGAAGATCATGGATGAGGCTCGCGCGCAGATCGAGGAGCTGCGCCAGATGCGCCTGACCGATTACAACGAGGCGCACAAGGAGGGGCACGCGGCGCTCGACGCCATCTCCGAGATCGCCTTCATCGGCGCCGGGGTGGCCGCGGTGGTCGCCATGTTCGCCGGCTTCCTCATCTCCTCCGGCATCGTCAGAACCATCAATGACACGGTCACCGCCATCTCGACCTCCGCGTCGCAGATCGCCGCGACGGTCAACGAACAGGAGCGGATGGCCACGCAGCAGGCCGCGGCGGTCAACGAGACCACGGCCACGATGGACGAGCTGGGAGCTTCCTCGCGCCAGTCGGCCGAGCAGGCCGAGACTATCTCCGCGGTGGCGCGCGAGTCGCTGTCGCTGGCCGACGAGGGAGCCAAGGCGGTGGGGCAGACGCTCGACGCGATGGCCGAGCTGAAGGATCGCGTGGAGTCGATCGCCGAGCAGATCCTCCGTCTCAGCGAGCACACCAGCCAGATCGGCAACATCACCAACCTGGTCGGGGACCTGGCAAGCCAGACCAACCTCCTGGCGCTCAACGCGGCGGTTGAAGCCGCGCGCGCCGGCGAGCACGGCAAGGGGTTTGCGGTCGTGGCCGCGGAGATCAGAAAGCTGGCCGATCAGAGCAAGCGCTCCGCCGAGCGGATCAACATGCTCGTGGCCGATATCCAGAAGGCGACCAACTCCACCGTGATGGTGACCGAGGAAGGAACCAAGACGCTCGAGGAAGGAGTCAGATTGGTCAACAGAACCGGCGAGGCGTTCAACACCGCGGCCGATTCGGTCGGCGGCACCTTCGAGTCGGTGCAGCAGATCTCCCTCAACATGAAGCAGCAGGCCGCGGCCATCCGGCAGGTGGTCGACGCCATGTCCAGTCTCAACACCGGCGCCAAGGAGACGGCGATCGGCATCACGCAGACCAAGGGGGGCGTGCAGAATCTCGTGGATGCCGCGCATCTGCTCAAGGCGATGGTGTGATTCTCCACCCTCGCGGCCAGCATCTGGCGCGTGTCCGGAGCCTTCACCCCGAAGGGTGATCCGGGACCACGCGCGCGTCGATACGGAACAGCGAACCCATGATCAACCTCAGAGACGACAAGGAGCTGTGCGCGCTCTTCAAGAGCGAGAGCGACGAGCGCCTGCAGCAGATCGAGCAGGGGCTTCTTCGACTCGAAAGCGATCCCGGACATCGGGAAACGCTCGAGGCGCTGTTCCGCGACGTCCATACGTTGAAGGGCTCAGCCGGCATGGTCGGCGCCAGCGACATCCAGGCGATGGCGCATCGGATGGAGGATCTGCTCGGCGGCGCCCGGCGCGGCGAGCGTCCGCTCTCGCCGGAGTCGATCGCCAAGCTCTATCGCGCCGTCGATGTGGTGGCGCGCCTGGTCGAGGAGGCGGTGACCGGCGAGCCCTCCGGCGTCGACGTCTGGAAGGCGATGACCGAACTCCGACAGGAGTCGGCGGCTCCTCCGACATTCTCTTCTCCCGCGCCCGAGGCGTCCGCGCCGATCGGCGCCGACACTTCGATGAGCGAGTCCGCCGGATCCGGCGCATCGGTATCCGGCGCGCCCGAGGTCTCCGCGCCCGCCCCGTCGATATCCGCGGCGCCGGGCGCGTCTACGTCTGTAGCCTCCGAGCGCGCCGCCTCGCCGGCCTCCGACGTGACGGCCGCCGCAGTGACGGCCGCCGGCCGCGGCCGGGAGATTCCCGTCGGGGAGCGGATCGACCCGGAGGAGGCCGCGTCGGAAGCCGTTGCCGACGCCGGGGGGAGCGCCGATCCGGCCATGCTCCCGCGCGGCCTTCAGATCGAGACGATCCGCGTCGACGCCGCGAAGCTCGACGCGCTGATGACCCACGCCGGCGAGCTGGCCGTCACGCGGACACGCCTGGCGCGCCGCGGCGACGAGATCGATGTGCTGATCGGACAGTGGGAGGAGCAGATGCGGGAGCTGGAGACCAAGCGCGTGGCGCTCAAGGAGCTGCGCGCCGCCGATCGCGCCGGCGCGGCCGGACGCCGACAGGCCGCGATCGAGCGGCTCAACCAGCTTCACGACCGGATGGCCGGCATGTTCGAGCGACTCGGCGACGGTCTGGAGAAGATCCGCTCCGGCATCGCCGAGGAGAGCGCGCGGCTCGACTTCCTTTCCGACGAGCTCGGCGAGGGAATCCGCTCGGCGCGTCTGCTGCCGATGTCCACCCTCTTCAACCTCTTTCCGCGCATGGTGCGCCAGCTTGCCCGCGATCAGGGAAAGGATGTCACGCTCGTGATCGAGGGGCAGGAGACCACCGCCGACAAGCGGATCATCGAGGAGCTGAAGGACCCGCTGATGCACATGCTTCGCAACGCGGTCGACCACGGCATCGAGCCTCCGGAAACGCGACGCGAGCAGGGGAAGCGGGCCGTCGGCGAGCTGCGGGTGCGCGCCTACAAGACCGCGTCGAACACGGTCGTGGAGGTGAGCGACGACGGCGCCGGGCTCGACCTGGAGGTGATCGGCCGCGCGGCCGCCGCGCGCGGCGTGGCCACGCGCGAGGAGATCGCCCGGATGACCCCCTCGCAGATCCGCGCCCTGATCTTCACCCCCGGATTCTCCACGCGCGCCATGATCACCGATGTCTCGGGACGGGGCGTCGGCATGGACGTGGTCCGCGCCAACGTCGAGCGGCTGAAGGGGACGATCACGATCATCTCCACTCCCGGCACCGGGACCACGATCCGGATAGAGCTGCCGGCCACGCTGGCCACGGCGCGGATGATGGTGCTCTCGGTCGGCGGGCACCCCTTCGCGCTGCCGGTCGAATCGATCCATGCTTCGTTCCTGGTCTCCTCCGAGGCGGTGCATCTGGTGGAGGGACGGGAAACGATCATGCTGAGCGGCAGGCCGATCTCGATCGCGCCGCTTGCCGAGCTGCTCGAGCTCGGCGGCGGGCCGGCGCGCCATCTCGACGGGCGCCGCTCCGATGGTCGGCACGACGGGCGCCGGGAGGCTCCCTGCGTGGTGCTCAAGGAGGGGGATGATCTGTTCGGGCTGCTGGTCGACGATCTGGTCGATGAGCTCGAGCTGGTGTTGAAGCCGGAAACCGGCGTGCTCCGTCGCGTCAGGAACGTGGCCGGCTCGGCGATCCTCGGCTCCGGCCGTGTCTGCGTGATCCTCAACCCGCACGATCTGGCGCGGAGCATCCGGCGGCGGAGCGCGCCGCAGCCGACGCTCGCCTCCGACGGCGCCGACAACCAGCGGCGGACCATCCTGCTGGTGGAGGATTCGATCACGACGCGCACGCAGATGAAGCGGATCCTCGAGGGAGCCGGCTACGAGGTGGTGACCGCGGTGGACGGCCTCGACGGCTTCTCGCGCCTCGGCGCCAGGCGCTTCGACGCGGTGGTCTCCGACGTGCAGATGCCGAACATGGATGGACTCGGCCTTACCGCCGCCATCCGCGGCGACGCGCGGCACGCGAGCCTGCCGGTGATCCTGGTGACCTCCCTGGCGCGGGAAGAGGATAAGCGCCGCGGCATCGAAGTGGGCGCCAACGCTTATCTGACCAAGCCGACGTTCGATCAGAAGGTTCTTCTGGACACGCTCAGGAGGCTCGTCTGATGCCCACGCGCTCCGGACTTGCGCGCCCGCCGGTGCGGGTGCTGGTGGTCGACGACTCCCAGGTGGCGCTCGTGCTCCTGAAGCGGACGCTCGAAAGCACCGGCGAGGTGACGGTGGTCGGCACCGCCCGCAGCGGCGCGCGGGCGCTCGAGATGATTCCGACGCTCGACCCCGAGGTGATCTGCACCGATCTGCACATGCCGGACATGGACGGGCTGGAGCTGACGCGCCGCATACTCTCGGAGTATCCGCGGCCGGTGCTGGTGGTCAGCGCCTCGACGCAGCCGGAGGATTCCCACAATGTGTTCCAGCTGCTGGAGGCCGGCGCCATCGACGTGATGCCGAAGCCGATCGGCGGACTCGAGGCCGACTACGGCCAGATCGCCCGTGAGCTGATCAGCAAGATCAAGGTCCTGGCCGGCGTCTACGTCTTCCGTCGGAAGCTCGATGCCGAGCCGGCCGCGCCGCCGGCGGTTACGGCCACGCACCTGCTCGGCACGCCGCGCGTGGTGGTGATCGGCGCCTCGACCGGCGGCCCCCAGGCGCTGCAGGAGATCTTCCAGAGCCTGCCGGCCAACTATGCGCTGCCGATCCTCTGCGTGCAGCATATCAGTCCGGAGTTCCTCGAGGGATTCGTCGAGTGGCTCGGACGTCAGTTCAAGCTTCGGTTCCGCGTGGCCATGCCGGGAGAGCTGCCCGCTCCCGGCACCGTGTACATGCCCCGCGCCGGCGTGCATCTGGAGATCGGCCGCGACGGCCGCTTCCTCGAGTCGTATCGTCCGTCGGTCGATGGGCACCGTCCGTCGGTGACCGTGACGATGACCTCGGCAAGCCGGTTCTGGGGCGGCGGCGTGATCGGCGTGCTTCTCTCCGGCATGGGGCGCGACGGCGCCGATGGCATGCGCGCCATCGCCGAGGCCGGCGGCATCACGATAGCGCAGGACGAACGGAGCTCCGCGGTCTTCGGCATGCCGAAGCAGGCGATCGACCTCGGCGCCGCGCAGTTCGTGATGAGTCCCTCCCAGATCGCCAAGAAGCTTCTACAACTTGCCCCCCAGCGTTGATGCTCTCCTCCATAATCTCCCTACACATCCCCCAACCTCGAATTCCGCATGACCGCTCACTCCGACATGGATTCCCCGGCGACCCGAATTCTGATCGTCGAGGACAGCATGATGCAGGCTCAGATGCTCAGGAAGGCGCTCGCGGCGCGTGGCTATGCAGTCTCGATCGCGCGCAACGGCGTGGAGGGCCTCGAACAGGCGCGGACCATCCGTCCGGCGCTCGTTATCAGCGATGTGATGATGCCGTTGATGGACGGCTACGAGATGTGTCGACGCATCAAGGATGATCCGGCGCTGCGTGGCGTTTCCGTGGCGCTTCTCTCCAGCCTCTCCGATACCCGCGACGTGATCCGGGGGCTGGAATCCCGCGCCGACAATTTCTTCTTCAAGACCGCCAACGAGGCCGAGACCGTGGAGCGGATCGAGACGCTTCTGCGCGCGCGCAACGCCCCGCGCGATGTCGACGGGGAGGAGATCCGGATCGAGTACGGCCAGGGAGTCCACGCCATCCGCTCCGACCGGCGACAGATCCTCGACCTGCTGATCTCGACCTACGAGAGCGCCGTCGGACAGAACCGGGAGCTGGTGGCCGCGCAGGTACAGCTCCGGCGGCTGAACGAGGAGCTCGGGAGGATGGTCGATGAGCGGACGTTCGCGCTGCGCCGCGCCGAGGAGCAGACCAGACTCCTCAACGAGCAGGCGATCGAGCTGGAGAGGGCGCGCCGCGTGGCCGAGGATGCCTCCCGACTGAAGAGCGAGTTCGTCGCCAACATGAGCCACGAGATCCGGACGCCGATGAACGGCATCATCGGGATGATCGGGCTGCTGCTGGACTCCCCGCTGCTGGAGCCGCAGCGGGAGTATCTCGATTCGATCCGCGTCTGCGCCGAATCGCTCCTGACGATCATCAACGACATCCTCGACTTCTCGAAGATCGAGGCGGGGAAGCTCGAGATGGAGGAGATCGCCTTCGAGCTCCGTCCGATGGTGGAGTCCGTGGCGATGCTCTTCAACCAGCGCGCCGTCGAGAAGGGATTGCGCCTGACGGTGGATGTGGCCTCCGCGCTCCCGCGCGAGATCTGGGGCGATCCGGGACGGCTGCGCCAGGTGCTGATCAACCTGATCGGCAACGCCGTCAAGTTCACCGAGCGGGGAGAGGTGAACCTCCGCGTGACGCGTTCGCCGGATGGCGGCGGCCTGACGTTCGAGGTGCGCGATACCGGCATCGGCATTCCGGCCGATGTGCTGGCCAGCCTCTTCCAGCCGTTCCGCCAGGGGGATAGCTCCACGACACGCCGCTTCGGCGGCACCGGCCTCGGGCTGACCATCTCGCGACGGCTGATCGAGCTGATGTCCGGTGAGATCGCCGTCGAAAGCCAGCCGGGGTTCGGCTCGGCGTTCCGCTTCACCATCCCGATCATCTCCAGGCCTACCGCGGCTCCCGCGTCGCTCCCGGATGCCGCCGCGCCCGCCGCCGCTCCGGAGCCGATCAGGATTCTCGTGGCCGAGGACAACCTCATCAACCAGAAGGTGACGCTCGGCCAGCTCAGGAAGCTCGGCTACGCGCCGGACGTGGTGGGCAACGGCGCCGAGGCGCTCGAGGCCCTTGCCCGCGCGAGCTACGACGTGGTGCTGATGGATTGCCAGATGCCGGTGATGGATGGCTTCCAGGCCACCCGCGAGCTTCGTCGTCGCGAGGGGAGCGAGCGCCACACGGTGGTGATAGCGCTCACCGCGCACGCGATGGAGAGCTCCCGCCGCGAGTGCATCGAGGCGGGGATGGACGCCTACATCAGCAAGCCGGTGGATACCGCGGAGCTGGCCGCGATGCTCGGCGGCTGGAAGCGGCTGGCCGCCGGCGAGGAGCGGGCGGACGCCGTGGGGAGCCGGGAGAGCGATCACGAGCTGCCGCCGCGCGATGGGATCATCCTCGACCCGGCCACGATCGCCGGCCTGAGAATGCTTTCGGAGGGATCGGAGTCGTCGCTGCTCAACGAGCTGATCGAGCTCTTCCTGAACGATGCGCCGCCGCGGGTGGTCGCGCTGCGCCAGGCGATCGAGCGGGAGGAGGTGAAGCAGGTGATGCAGCTGAGCCACAAGCTCAACGGCGGCTCCGGCGTGCTCGGCGCGATGCGGATGGTGGAGCTTCTGACCGAGATCGAGCGGGCCAGCGGCGCCGGGGATCTCGCGCCGGCCGTTGCCACGATCGACGAGGTGGAGCGGGAGCTGGCCGCCGTGATCTGGGCGATGCGACGTGAGATGAAGATGAAGGGGGCGGGAGGGTAACCCCGCCCGCCGCTTCCTTCCGGTCCGCGCATCCATTGCCGGATCGGCTCTGTCCGGTTCTGTCAGCTCCCCGTCAGGTGGGCCGACCCATCGCGGTCTTACCCTAGCCGTCGCGGCGTGAGGTCCGTTGCGGCGTCGGTGTCGATGAAGATCGGAGGTATTCCTCCCGGCGTCCGGCACGCCCCGTGGGGCGGACGACTCTCCAAGAATTACCGGCTGCCCCCGTCGAAAGCGATTTCGATGCGGGACCCGTACCTGTCGCATGCCTCATACGGGTGGGCGGGGCGATCGGCTCCGGCCGATCGCCGGACGTGCCTGGCCCTGATCCCGTGTCGATACGCATCATATGGATGGTCTTCGCGTGAACACCATGCGCCGCCGTTCTTAACGCTTATTTCATATCGGATGACGCAATCGCAACGGGCTGGCGCACTTGAGTGGGTTCAGCTCAATTTGTGATTGAAGTGATGGGACTCTATATTCGTCCCTGCGTAGGAATCGACCGCACAGACGCTGACCATGGCCGGCCGCGTCGATCGCTCCGTTCCGGGAGGCGCTTCCGTCTGGAAGCCGCTCCATGACATGGGATGATCGCGCCGTCGGACGATCCGATGATGATGATGCCGGGGGACCTCTCTCCTCCCCCACCGGCGGGATGCATGTCCGGCATCCCGGATGATGATGCCCTGACCGTTCGCCTTCCCTCGATTCCCGCTCACGGCAGACGCCCGCGACATATTCACTTCCGCGATCGGCCGCGCGCCACGATTCCGTTTCCCATGCGGAGTCGCCGGGGAAGGGGAGTGGTTGCTCATGCATTGATCATCCGGGGGAACCCGACTATGGATCGTATTGGTACGAACGAGCGCGGACTGATGGCGCGATTGCTCCTGGTCCCCGCGCTCTTCCTGATGCTTCTGGCATCGGCGCGCGCTCAGGCTCCGGTCGCCGATTTCTCGGCCGCGCCGACCAGCGGCTGCGCGCCGTTGGCCGTCAGCTTCACCGACCTCAGCGCCAACAGCCCCATTGCCTGGTTCTGGGATTTCGAGAACGACGGCATCACCGATGCCTCGACGCAGAATCCCACACACGTCTACACGGTCCCCGGCATCTACTCGGTCACGCTCACCACGGTCAATGCCTTCGGCACCGGAACGATCACGAAGACCAACCTCATTCAGGTCTTCGCCAATCCGACCGCCGACGCGGGGCCGAACCGGACCGTCTGCCTCGGATCGGGCGCGACCATCGGCGGCGCGCCGACCGCCAGCGGCGGCAGCGGACCCTATACCTATTTCTGGTCTCCCGGCACCGGGCTCAACTCGGCCAACGTGGCCAACCCCGTGGCCACTCCCACGGCGAGCACGACCTACACGGTCACCGTCACCGACGTCAACGGCTGCACCTCGACCGATCAGGTCCTGGTCTCGGTTCTCCCGACTCCCACGGCCAACGCCGGCCCCGACGCCGCCATCTGCACCGGCTTCTCCACGACCATCGGCGGCGCGACCGCCGGCTCCGGTGGTGTTCCTCCGTATACATTCTCCTGGACCCCCGCGACCGGGCTCAGCTCGGCCGGCTCCCCGAACCCCACCGCGTCACCGACCTCGACCACGCAGTACGTCCTCTCCGTGGCCGACGCCAACGGCTGCGTCGGCCGCGATACCGTGGTGGTGACGGTGAATCCGTCGCCGAACCTGACGATAGCGCCGGCGGGTCCGGTTACCCTCTGCCAGGGTGACAGCGTCATTCTCGACGCCGGCCCCGGCTACTTCTCCTATCAGTGGTCGACCGGCGAGACGACGCAGCGGATCACCGCGCGCTCCACCGGCACCTACACGGCGATCGTGGCCAACGGCTTCGGCTGTCGCGATACCGCGCGGGTACAGGTGACGGTCAACCCGCGCCCGGCGCCGGTCATCACGCCGAACCGGCCGATCGCCCGCAGTGGCTCGGTCGAGTTCTGTCAGGGAGATAGCGTCCGTCTGGATGCCG
Organism: Bacteroidota bacterium; assembly: GCA_048498995.1. GTDB lineage: Bacteria > Bacteroidota > Ignavibacteria > OLB7 > OLB7 > JBEHWX01. Next base: position 3,620 of record JBEHWX010000030.1, on the reverse strand, counting down.
GCCCCGGCTTCATCGCCTACAACTGGTCGACCGGGGAGACCGCCCGCTTCATCACCGTCCGCGCCGCCGGCGATTACACGGTCACGGTAACCGACGCCAACGGCTGCACCGGCACCTCGACACCGCTCCGCGTGGTGGTGTTCCCGGTGCCGAGCCCGGTGATCGATCCGGCCGGCCCGATCGTCCTCTGCCAGGGAGATAGCGCCGTGCTCGACGCCGGCAGCGGCTACACGAGCTATCACTGGTCGACCGGCCAGACCACGCAGCGGATCACGGTCCGCTCCGCCGGCTCCTACACCGTCACCGTCTTCAACGGCCTGGTCTGCAGCGCCACCTCCGCTCCGGTGGTGGTCACCAGCGTTCCCCGCCCGACCCCGGTGGTCACCGCCGGCGGGCCGACGACCTTCTGCGAGGGGGATAGCGTGGTGCTCGATGCCGGCGCGGGCTTCCGCGCGTATCTCTGGTCGACCGGCGAGACCGGCCGGCGCATCACGGTGCGCGCCACCGGCAGCTACATGGTCACCGTGACCGACGCCAACGGCTGCACCGGCACCTCGACGCCGGTGAACGTGACGGTCCGTCCGGTCCCCGCGCCGCGGATCGCCCCGGGCGACAGCGTCCGCCTCTGCGCCGGCTCCTCGGTGGTGCTGGACGCCGGCAGCGGCTTCGCCAGCTACCGCTGGTCCAACGGCGCGACCACGCAGACGATTACCGTCACCGCTCCCGGACTCTTCCGGGTGACGGTGACCAACGGCTTCGGCTGCACCGGCGTCGACTCGGCGCGGGTGATCGGCGTGCCGAACCCGACTCCGGGCATCACCGGCGTCAATCATCCCATCCCGACCTCCGGAACCGTCGAGTTCTGCGAGGGAGATTCGATCGTGCTCGACGCTGGGAACGCCGGCTACATCTCCTATCTCTGGTCGACCGGCGAGACCACGCGCCGCATCACCATCAGGACCACCTCCACGGTGACCGTGAGCGTGACCGATACCAACGGCTGCGGCGCCACCTCGGCGCCGGTGAACGTGCGGGTCAATCCGCTTCCGACGCTCGTCGTGACGCCGGCTGGACCGATCGTCGCCTGCCAGGATCAGCCGATCGCGCTCGACGCAGGCCCCGGCTTCACCTCCTACGAGTGGCGTCGGATCAACGGCGCCAACCCGACCGCGGTGATCTCCTCGTCGCAGATTCTTCAGGTCACCGTGCCGGGCGTGTATGTGTTCCAGGTCACGGTCAGGAACAGCTCAGGCTGCAGCCGCGTCTCCGATCCGATCTCGGTGACGCTCAACGCCAAGCCGGATGTGACGATCCTCTCCGATCGGGAGCCGCCGAGCTTCTGCAAGGGGGAGAGCGCGCATCTGTCGGTGCCGGACATCTTCGCGGACTATCGCTGGATCAGACTGGACAACCAGGGGCGCCGCGTCACCGTGGGGGCCACCGCGAGCCTCGACGTCCGCGCCACGGGACGCTACTGGGTGATCGTGACCGACGTCAACGGCTGCCGCGATACCTCGGACACCGTGGATGTGATCGTCTTCCCGCGCGTGCCGCCGTCGGTTACCCTGACGCAGGGGAGCAACCCGCACTGCGAGGGGGATAGCGTGACGCTCGACGCCGGGAACTTCGGCTACGTCGCCTACCTCTGGTCGAACGGCGAGACCACGCAGACCATCAGGGTGGCGGAGCCGGGTGATTACCGGGTGATCGTGCGGGACACCAACGGCTGCACCGACACGTCGGCGGCGCTGACGGTGCGGGTGATTCCCGGACCGAAGCCGGTGATATCACCGGCTGGCCCGATCGCGATCTGCTCCTGCGACAGCCTGGTGCTCGACGCCGGACCGAACTTCGCCAGTTATCTCTGGTCGACCGGCGACACGACGCGGCGGATCACCGTGCGCGATTCCGGCAGCTACGTCGTGACCGTGACCGATGCCGTCGGCGGCTGCCGCGGACGATCGGCTCCGGTACAGGTATCAGTGAGCACTCCCTACAGCGCGCTCTCGGTGCCGTCGGTGGTTACCGGCGCCCCCGGCGAGACCGTGGTGGTGCCGATCCGGATCGACTCGCTCCGGAATCCTTCCCCCTGCAACCTCGTCGGCTTTACCGCGACGCTCAGCTTCAACAAGAACCTGCTGCAGCCGACCGGGCTCACCCCCTCCTGCGCGGGGGATGATCTGTCGGAGGAGTGCCGCATCACCGTGCACGGACGCCGCACCGGCTCCGGCAACGTGCTGGCGCGGCTGGAGTTCATCGCGATGCTCGGCGACTCCGATCGCACGCCGATCCGGATCGAGTCGTTCAACTGGGACAACTGCCAGTCGGCCGACACGGTGCTCGACGGCGAGTTCCGTCTGGAGAACGTCTGCCCGGCCGGCGGCAAGCGGCTCTTCTACTCCAAGGGCGCGCTCGAGCTGAAGCAGAACCGTCCGAACCCCTTCAACCCGACCACGGAGATCGAGTACGAGATCACCGAGCCGGGGCGTACCCGCCTCTTCGTCTCCAATATGCTCGGCCAGACAATCGCGGTGCTGGCCGATGACACGATCCTCCCCGGCCGCTATGTCGTCACCTTCGACGCCGGGGATATTCCGTCGGGAATCTATCTGTATACCTTGCAGACGCCCACGAGGCTGGTAACCAGAATGATGCAGGTGGAGAAGTAGCATGAAGATCATCGACACGACTCCGCGCATCGCGCACGGCACCCGGCGCTCCGGCTTCCGTCCGGCGGCGCTCTTGGCGGCGCTGCTGCTGCTGGCCACGGCCGCGCTGGCTCCCCGCGCCATGGCGCAGCCCTACCTGGGCGGCCTGGCAGACTACAACGTGAACCAGCACGTGGCGGATTTTCCGGCGCTGCCGAGCGTCCCGAACTGCTGCCCGAATTTTCACGAGGGGGAGGGACGGGGCTTCACGCTCGGCCTTCTCTACGAGTGGAGCATCAACCAGCGGTGGACCTTCACCGCGCGCGGCACCTACACCCGCGAGGACGGCACGCTCCGCGAGACGGAGCGGACCACCGTGAGCGTCAACGGGGAGGCCACGCCGGCCGCGTTCGAGCACCGTCTGGAGGCCACGCTCTCCTCGGTCGGGATCGAGCCGTTGTTCGGCTGGCGTCCGTTCACCGGCACGTTCGGTGGGCTGATGCTCCGCGGCGGCCTGCGCGCCGGATTCAGCACGCGGGAGATGTACAGCCAGCGCGAGGTGCTGGTGGAGCCGACCGATGTCGGCGCGTTCGACCGCTCCGGCAACCGCGTCAGGAACGAGCGCTCCGGCGAGATCCCGCTGGCCAACGCGTTCCGCGCATCGCTCCTCGGCGGCGTGAGCTGGGAGGTCCTGCTGGCGCGCGACAGCTCCGTGGTGCTCGAGCCGGAGATCCTCTACTCCTTCGGCCTCACGCCGATCGTCCGCGGTCTCGACTGGTCGGTCAACCAGATCCGCGTCGGCGCGGCGCTCAAGTTCCGGATGGAGCCGGGGGAGGAGACCCCGGAGGTCGAGCGCTCGACGAAGGCGCCGGCGCCACGTCCGGTGGTCTCGGCCGATACCCCCGAGCTGCGCGGCAAGCTCGACGGATGCGACGGCGTGGAAGTCCGTCCGCTTCTGCCGTACGTCTTCTT
>JBEHWX010000029.1:0-59584 GCA_048498995.1 Bacteroidota bacterium | reverse complement strand
AAAGAAAAAAAGAAAAAAAAAGAAAAGAAAACACACCCCCCCCCCCCTCCCCCCCCCCCGCCGCCGTTTCAAGACCTATCGGATAGGGTGCCGCTTACTTCTCGTCCTCGACGATCGTGTAATCGGCATCCTCGACGCCACCCTGGTTGCCGCCGGTGGCGCCACCCTGAGCACCGTCACCTCCCGGCTGAGCTCCGCCGGCGTACATCTGCTGCGATACCTCGCTCCAGATGCGATCCAGCTCATCCTTGGAGCTGCGAACCTCGTCGATCGACCCGCCGCGGAGCGCGTTCTCGAGCTTCTCGACGGCGTTCTCGATCTTCGTCTTCCCCTCGGCCGGCAGCTTGTCGCCAAGCTCCTGGATCTGCTTCTTGGTCGAGAAGACCATCTGATCGGCCTGATTCCGGAGCTCGACCTCCTCCTTCCGCTTCCGGTCGGAGGCGGAGTGCTCCTGCGCGTCACGCTTCATCTTCTCGATCTCGTCCTTGGCCAGGCCGCTCGAGGAGGTGATGCGGATCGACTGCTCCTTACCGGAGGCCTTGTCGCGGGCCGAGACGTTGAGAATGCCGTTGGCGTCGATATCGAACGTCACCTCGATTTGCGGAACGCCACGCGGCGCCGGCGGAATGCCGTCCAGATGGAAGCGACCGAGCGACTTGTTGTCGGCCGCCATCGGACGCTCTCCCTGAAGGATATGGATCTCGACGGACGGCTGGCTGTCGGCCGCCGTGGAGAAGATCTCGGACTTCTTGGTCGGGATCGTCGTGTTCGACGGGATCATCGGCGTGAGCACGCCGCCGAGGGTCTCGATGCCGAGCGTGAGCGGGGTCACGTCGAGCAGGAGCACGTCCTGGACATCGCCGGTGAGGACGCCACCCTGGATCGCGGCGCCGATGGCCACCACCTCATCCGGGTTGACGCTCCGGTTCGGCTCCTTGCCGAAGAACTCGCGGACAAGCTGCTGGATCTTCGGGATACGGGTCGAGCCACCGACCATGATCACCTCGTTGATCTCGCTCGGGGTGATGCCGGCATCCTTGAGCGCCTGCTGGCAGGGGCCGAGCGTCCGCTTGAACAGGTCCTCGCAGAGCTGCTCGAACTTGGCGCGGGTGATCGTCAGATTCATGTGCTTCGGCCCGTCGGCCGTCGCGGTGATGAACGGAAGGTTCACGTCCGTCTGCATCATCTGCGACAGCTCCATCTTGGCCTTCTCCGCCGCCTCCTTCAGGCGCTGGAGCGCCATCGGGTCGTTGCGCAGGTCGACGCCGTCGGAGCGCTTGAACTCGTCGGCAAGGAAGTCGATCAGGCGCTGGTCGAAGTTGTCGCCGCCGAGGTGGGTATCACCGTTGGTCGACTTCACCTCGAACACGCCGTCGCCGAGCTCCAGGACCGACACGTCGAACGTGCCGCCGCCGAGGTCGTACACGGCGATCTTCACGTTCTGGGCCTTCTTGTCGAGGCCGTAGGCGAGCGCGGCCGCGGTCGGCTCGTTGATGATGCGCTTGACCTGCAGGCCGGCGATCTCACCGGCGTCCTTGGTCGCCTGGCGCTGCGAATCGTTGAAGTAAGCCGGCACCGTGATCACCGCCTCGGTGACCTTCTGCCCCAGATACTCCTCGGCCGTCTGCTTCATCTTCTGAAGGATCATCGCCGAGATCTCGGGGGGGGAATAGAGGCGATCGTCGATCTTGATGCGGGCGGAATTGTTCTCGCCGCGGACCACCTCGTACGGCACCATCGTCTCCTCTTCCTTGACCTCATCGACAGAGCGTCCCATGAAGCGCTTGATCGAGAAGATGGTGTTCTGTGGGTTGGTGATCGCCTGGCGCTTGGCGGCCTGGCCGACCAGACGGTCGCCGGACTTCGTGAATGCCACGACCGACGGAGTAGTCCGAGCCCCCTCGCTGTTCGCGATGACGGTCGGGGTGGTCCCCTCCATGACGGCAACCACCGAGTTGGTGGTGCCGAGGTCGATTCCTATGATCTTGCCCATGGTGTTCTCCTAGTACAGTCGCGCGGAGGGTTCCCCATGTCCGCGCAAGCGTTGTGTGATGTGGATGTATCCGTTGTTGAATCGTTCAGATGATTTCGATGGGACGGCTGGCGCTGGAGGCGCTCTTCGGGAGCGTGACGCGCAACACGCCGTCGGTATAGGAGGCGGAGATGCGATCGCTGTCGATCTCGATATGGTCCGGAATGTTGACCGAGCGGTTGAAGCTTCCGAACCAGAGCTCGCCGATCAGCCGCTTCTGTGAACCGTCATTCTGATTCTTCGTGCCGGAGATCGAGAGAACACGGTCGCCGCTCAGGTTGATGCGAATATCCTCCTTCCGCATCCCAGGAAGCTCGACCACCAGATAAAGGTTGGTCTCATCCTCGAGAAGATCCACCGAGGGGGACGATGAGGTCGAGCCCGGCTTCTTCTTCATATCGCCGACGCGGATGTCGACGTTCTCGAAGTAATCCTTGATACGGTTTGAGAAGTTCTCGACCTCTCGCATCCAATCTGCACTGTTGTACGACATAGTCTCTCATTCCTTTGAAATGTTGGTACGCACCGATGATCCAAGGGACGTGCCAAATTCAAAAACAAAGATTTTGAAGCAGAATCGAGGGTTACAGAATAGGGATCAACTATAGGTGACAAAATGGCGGGAAATTCTGTCATACTTCGAGTGTAGAAAGCGACAGCCTGACCTGGTTCTGTCACATCTGTCTCCTCTTCCTCCCATCCCGCGCGAAGCGCTCTTACTATCTAATCTCTATTTCTCTCTCTTTGATGCTATTGTTGAGGCTGTGGAATCGTGGAAAAGTCCGCGCGGCGCCGGAAACTCGCGGAATGCGAGCTGGAATCGCCGAAGTTGGAGTTATCCCGGTAGGTGGAACGTTTGTGGAGAACTAAGGATCTATCCACACCCCTGTGGGAATCTTCCGACCCGTGATGGGATGGGACTCTTTCATCCACAGCGAACCCACCGGATTTCCATCAGCTCGTGTGGGAAAAGTGGAAAACATTGTGGATAACTTTACGGGATCGTCCAGGCAAGAAAAAGGGGCGATCCAGACCGGACCGCCCCCAAACACATCAAAAATCGCGCAAAAACGGCTCAGTTCGCCGAATCGTCCCAGTTCCGGATCATATCGATCAGGAGGCGGACGCCGGCGCCGGTGCCGCCGCGGTTCACATACCCCGAGGCCTTCGGGTTGATCGCGGTCCCGGCGATGTCGATATGGGCCCACGGATAGTCACCGATGAACTTCTGCAGGAAGAGGCCGGCGGTGATCGAGCCGGCGGCGCGGCCACCCGAGTTCTTCACGTCGGCGACGTCGCTCTTGATCAGATCCTCGTACTCTTCCCAGAGCGGCAGCTCCACGACACGGTCGTACGTCCTATCCCCCGCCGACTTGATACGCCCCTTCAGCGCGTCGTTGTTCCCCATCAGGCCGGATGCGGTGTGGCCGAGGGCGATCACGCAGGCACCGGTGAGGGTCGCCAGGTCGATCACCGCCTCCGGCTTGTAGCGATCGGCATAGGTGAGGGCATCGGCCAGGATCAGGCGTCCCTCGGCGTCCGTGTTGTCGATCTCGGCGGTCTTGCCGTTCATGAACGTGATGATGTCACCCGGCTTGTATGCGCTGCCGGAAGGCATGTTCTCGGTGCTCGGGACCAGCGCCACCACGTTCTTCTTCAGCTTCAGCTCGGCCACCGAGCGCATGGCGCCGATCACCGCGGCCGCGCCGCCCATGTCGACCTTCATGTCGCTCATGCCGGCCGCCGGCTTGATGGAGATGCCTCCGGAATCGAAGGTGATTCCCTTGCCGACGAGCACGATCGGCTTCTCCCCCTTCTTGCCGCCGTTCCACTCCATGATGATGAACACCGGCGGGCGGACGCTCCCCTGATTGACGGCGATGATGCCTCCCATGCCGAGCTTCTGGATCTGCTTCTTGTCGAGCGACGTGACCTTCACACCGAAGGCCTCCAGCTCGCGGCTCCGCTCAAGGAGCGACTCCGGGAAGATCTCGTTGGAGGGAGCGTTGGAGAGATCGCGGGCGAGGACAACGCCGTTGACCACCCCTTCACCCTCGGCGGCGCCACGCTTGGCCTCGGAGAGAGCGGCGTCATCCTCGATGAGGATCGTCAGCTTCTCGAGCTTCGGGGCGTTCTTCTTGGCCGTGAGGTACTTGTCGTAGGAATAGATGCCGAGGCAGGCTCCCTCGACGATCGCCTGGGCGATCGCGGAGGCGGAGAGACCCTCGACCGTCGGAGCGAAGATCGCCAGCGAGCCGAGCTTCATCCCGGCGGCCTTCTGGGCGGCCGTGGCGGCGGCGCGACGGACCTGCTCGAGGCCGACCTTGGCCAGGTCACCGAGGCCGATGAAGATGGCGCGCGGGGACTTCTTGGCGCCGGTATAGACGACCGTGGAGGAGTCCTTGGCGCCCGAGACATCCTTGGTCTCGAAAACCGACGAGATGCCCGGCCAGGCTCCGCCAAGGGCCGTGGCCCGCTCGGAGATTGCCGTTTCGTCCTGGGGGAGGAATACCGCGGTTGCATCGGCCGAATACTTGTCCGGCTGATAGCGCTGCACTGCTACCTTCATGGTTCTACGTACCTCAGTGAATATGTACTGGAAGAGTTGTCGATGACGACGCAGGCCAGTGGGTGCCCACTGGTGGATCGGCCGGGAGTCTTACTCCCATTCGATGGTGGCCGGAGGCTTCGAGCTGATATCGTAGACCACCCGGTTGATGCCCCGCACCTCGTTGCTGATGCGGCTGGAGACATGGGCCAGAAGCTCGTACGGCAGATGACCCCAGTCGGCGGTCATGCCGTCGGTGCTGGTGACCGCGCGCAGAGCACAGGCGTTCTCGTAGGTGCGGACATCCCCCATCACGCCGACCGATGAGATCGGCAGAAGGACGGCGAACGCCTGCCACACCTCCGAATACTGTCCGGAGCGGTAGAGCTCCTCGATGAAGATCTTGTCGGCCTGGCGGAGCACGTCGCAGCGCTCGCGGGTCACTTCGCCGAGCACGCGCACGGCGAGGCCGGGGCCCGGGAAGGGATGGCGGTCGATGAACTCGTCGGGAAGGCCGAGCTGGCGTCCGACGGCGCGAACCTCGTCCTTGAAGAGCTCGCGGAACGGCTCGATCAGCTTCAGGTTCATCCGCTCCGGGAGCCCTCCCACGTTGTGATGCGTCTTGATGGTGACCGACGGCCCCTTGAAGGAGACCGACTCGATCACATCCGGGTAGAGCGTTCCCTGCGCCAGCCACTGAGCGTCGGAGAACTTCTTGGCCTCCTCCTCGAACACTTCGATGAACGTGGCGCCGATCACCTTCCGCTTCTTTTCGGGATCGGTCACGCCGGCAAGGCGGCCGAGGAAGAGCTCGCTGGCGTCGACGAAGTCGAGCGGGATATGGAACTGCTGGCGGAAGAGATCCACGACCTGGCGGGACTCATCGGCGCGCATCAGCCCGTTGTCGATGTGGATGCAGAGGAGTCGGTCGCCGATCGCCTCGTGCAGGAGCACGGCGGCCACGCTGGAATCGACGCCGCCGGAGAGCGCGCAGATCACGCGTCCCTCCTCCCCCACCTTCTCGCGGATATCCTTCTTGGCCGCCTCGATGAATGCCTCGGCATTCCACCCACCCTTCGCGCCACAGATCTCGTAGGCGAAGTTGCGCAGGAGCACCACGCCGTGTGGCGTGTGATGCACCTCGGGGTGGAACTGCACGCCGTAGATCCTGCGGGACTGATCGGCCAGCGCGCAGATCGGGGCATTCTCCGTATGCGCGATCACCGAGAAGCCTTCCGGGATCTTCGTCAGCGAATCGCCGTGGCTCATCCAGACGACGATGTTCTCGTGGAGACCCTCGAAGAGGGAATCTCCCTTCGCGTCGATCTCGAGGATGGCGCGACCGTACTCGCGGCGCGCCGAGGGATCGACGGCGCCGCCGAGCTGATAGGCCAGCAGCTGCAGTCCGTAGCAGATGCCGAGCACCGGAATGCCGAGCTCGAAAATCCCGGGATCGCTGTGCGGGGCGCCTTCCTCGTAGACCGAGGCGGGGCCGCCGGAGAGGATGATGCCGATCGGCTTCATCTCCCGGATGCGATCGAGGGGGAAATTGAATGGATGGATCTCGGCGTATACACCGATCTCGCGGATCTTCCGCGCGATCAACTGCGTGTACTGAGATCCGAAGTCGAGGATGAGAATACGCTCTGAGTGAACCACAACCAGGTGCGTTGAGTTGATGGGGCGTCGTCCGACGTCGGACGCGAATGCAAACCACAAAAATAAGGAACCGACAAATTCTCTTGGTAACGAAAGACGAACGCCCCGCGCGGAGATCCACGCGGGGCGTTCGATCGTTATCGGAGCTTGTCCCGTTGCCGGGAGGGGCTCAGCGGTTGAACCGGTTGTCGTCGCGATCGCGGTCACCGCCACGATCGGAGTAACGGTCGTCGCGATCGCGATCACCGCCACGATCCGACGGGCGATCGTCGCGATCACCACCGCGATCGGAATAGCGGTCGCCGCGATCACGGTCACCACGATCACGGTCACCACCACGATCCCGATCACCGCCACGGTCGTAGCCGCCGCGACCGCCACGGTCGCCGCCACGGTCGTAGCCGCCACGTCCACCACGGTCGCCGCCGCGACCGCCACGGTCGCCGCCACGTCCGCCATCACGGCGCGGGCCACCCTCGCGACCCTCATGGACTTCCATTCCCTCCGGGACCGGCAGGAGCGCCTTGCGGCTGAGACGGAACTTGCCGTCATCCTGGATCTCGAGGAGCTTGATATCCACGCGGTCGCCGACCTTCACCACGTCGTCGACGTTCTCGACGCGATGGTGCTCGAGCTGCGAGATGTGGAGCAGGCCGCTCTTCTTCGGCAGGAACTCGACGATGGCGCCGAGGCCCTCGCGAATCTGGACGACCTTTCCCTTGTAGGTCTTGCCGACCTCCGGCTTCTCGGTGAGCGCGCGGATCATCTCGACGGCGCGCTGCGACGACTCGCCGGAGACGGCGGCGATCACCACCGTGCCATCCTCCTCGATGTTGATCTCGGCGCCGGACTCGGCGACGATGCTGCGGATGGTCTCGCCACCGCTGCCGATCACCGCGCCGATCATCTCGGTCGGAATCTGGATCGTGGTCAGGCGCGGCGCGAACGGCGACAGGTCGCTGGCCGGGTTCTCGATCGCCTCGGCCATCTTCTCGAGGATATGGAGGCGGCCGTCGCGGGCCTGATCGAGTGCCTTGCGCATCACGTCGAGGGAGATTCCCTGGATCTTGATGTCCATCTGGCAGGCGGTGATGCCGTCACGCGTGCCGACGACCTTGAAGTCCATGTCGCCCAGGTGATCCTCGTCGCCGAGGATGTCCGAGAGGATCGCGACGCGGTCGTCATCCCCCTTGATCAGACCCATGGCGATACCGGCGACCGGCTTCTTGAGGGGCACGCCGCCCTGCATCAGCGAGAGGGTGCCGGCGCAGACGGTGGCCATCGACGAGGAGCCGTTCGACTCGAGGATATCCGAGACGATGCGGATCGTGTAGGGGAACTCCGACTCCTCCGGGAGCATGATCTTCAGACCGCGCTCGGCGAGGTTGCCGTGGCCGATCTCGCGACGTGAGGTCGAGCCGAAGCGGCCGGTCTCACCGGTGGAGAAGCTCGGGAAGTTGTAGTGGAGCATGAAGCGCTTCTCGTGCTTCGGCAGCAGGCCGTCGATCAGCTGGCGATCGAGCTTGGTGCCGAGGGTCATCGAGGTGAGCGACTGGGTCTCGCCGCGCGTGAAGAGCGCCGAGCCGTGAGCGCGCGGGAGCACGCCGATCTCGCAGGTGATCGGCCGGATCTCGGTCGTGGTGCGGCCGTCGAGGCGGCGTCCCTCCGAGAGAATCATCTCGCGCATCGCGTCGGACTCCAGATCGTGGAGCACCGAGCCGACGATCTTATCGACCTCGAGCTCCGGATGCTGGCCGGACGGGAACTTCTCGGCAACCAGCTGGGCGATCTCGTCGCGCAGAAGCTTGTAGCGCTCCTTGCGTCCTTCCTTGTCGGTCGACTCGCGCGCGTAGCCGGCGATCCGCTCGCTGGAGTGGGTGCGGATGAACTCGTCGACGTCGGAAAAGGTCTTCTTCGCCGGCATGGCCACATCCGGCACCTGGCACATGGCCACAAGCTGGCGCTGGAGGTCGTTGAGCTGGCGGATATAGCTGTGGCCGAACTCGAGGGCCTGCACGAACAGATCCTCGCTGATCTCCTTGGACTCACCCTCGACCATGACGAGCGAGGAGTCGGTGCCGGAGAGGACGATCTCGAGCTCGGACTCGGCGAGCTGCTCATAGGTCGGGTTGATCACGAACTCGCCGTCGACATAGCCGACGCGGACATTCGAGATCGGTCCATTGAACGGCATGCCGGCGATCATGAGGGCGCAGGAGGCGCCGACGGCCGCGATCACGTCCCCATCGTTCTCCTGATCGAACGAATAGACCGTGCAGATGAGCTGCGTCTCGTAAGTCCACCCTTTCTGGAACATCGGGCGGATCGGACGATCGATGAGACGGGCCGAGAGGATCTCCTTCTCGGTGGGACGGGCCTCACGCTTGAAGAAGCCTCCGGGGACTTTGCCGGCGGCGGCATATTTCTCGCGAAACTCCACCTGCAGCGGAAGGAAGTCGATTCCCTCGCGCGGGGTGCTCGCGGCGACCGCGACGGCCAGAACCATCGTATCACCGTAGCGGACCATGACGGATCCGTTGGCAAGCTTTGCCATGCGGCCGGTCTCCAGCGAGAACGTTCTGCCGCCCAATTCCATTTGAACTGTTTTCATTCTTTCCTTTCTCAACAATAGGGGCCGACGGGGCCAACTCCCCGCCACCGTAGTGTGCTGTAAATAACAATCGCGTCGGTGCAGCCCGAACGCACCGTTGATGGCTGCGATACCCTGGTATGTAAGGAAGGCACGACCTGAGATCGTGCCTTCGCTGTATCACAACATCCGTCCGTTACTTGCGGATATTCAACTCGGAAATGATCGTGCGGTAACGGTTGATATCCTTCTTCATCAGGTAGTCCAGCAGCGACCGCCGCTTGCCGACCATCTTCAGGAGGCCGCGGAGCGAGTGCTTGTCCTTCTTGTGGACTTCCAGATGAGGGGTCAGAATGTTGATGTGCTCGGTGAGGATCGCAATCTGGACCTCCGGCTTGCCGGTGTCCTCGTTGTGCTCACCGAACCGCTGCACAAGTTCAGCCTTGCGCTCTTTGGTCAGTGCCATGTCGGGTGTTCCTTGTAGAACGATGTTGGTTCGTGACGACGTCTGCGCGGCCACAGGTCACGAGCTGAGGCCTGTTCGGAGTGGGGCCGGAGCCCCTTCCGCCGCCGCCTGTCTGAAAAGGCGGCGGATTTGCCACGACCGCGGCGGCGCGCGATGCGCCGGAGCCGGCCGCTGATCTTCATCCGATGCAACGATTCCCCCGGCGTTTCCGCCCCCGGGATCATCCGGCGTCGGTGCCGGTATCGGGCCCGGCGCAGACCCGACGATCCTCCTCAAGCTGCGCCAGGAATGCCTCTTTCGAGGGAAATTTCTGCTCGGAACGAACAAACTTACGGAATTCGACGTTCACGACGTGATCATAAATATCCTGGTCGAAGTCGAACAGGTTCACCTCCAGCGTCCGCACGGTGCCGTCGGTGAAGGTCGGTCGGACGCCGATATTGGCCATGCCACGGAGCTCCCGACCGTCGACTGTCATCCGGACGCAGTAGACGCCGTTGCCCGGCAGCAGCTTCTCCGGATCGATCGGCTCCACGTTCGCCGTCGGCAGTCCGATCGATCGTCCCCGTCCGTCTCCCCGAACCACGCGCCCCTCAACCAGGTAGGGGCGGCCGAGATAGTCGTTGGCCTTGTCGAGCTCGCCGGCCTGCAGCGCCCTGCGGATCTTCGTGGAGCTGACGGCATCCTCGCCGATCTGGAGCGGCCCGATCTCGGTGACGCCGAATCCCCGCTCGCGGCCGTAGTCGGTCACCGCGTGCACGTTCCCCTCCCTCCCCTTGCCGAAGGCGTGGTCGTGACCGACCACCAGATGCCTCAGCCCGACCCGCTCGATCAGCGAGTCGACGAACTCCTGCCACGGCGTGCCGGCCACCTCCATGGTGAACTCGAGCACGAGGAGCGCGTCGATGCCGAGCCGGTCGAGCTCGGCCGCCCGCTCCTCGATCGTCGAGAGGAGCGGCACCACGTCCCCCCGCTTCCGGAGAATCACCTGTGGATGTGGGTGGAAGGTGAGCACGACGCTTCGTCCACCCAGGTCGCGCGCGCGCCGGACGAGCTCGTCCAGGATCACGCGATGGCCGCGGTGAACGCCGTCGAAGGTGCCGATCGTCAGCACCGTCCGTTCATTGAACGGGATGTCGTCGAGAGAACGATAGATCTTCATGGATGCTCGGAAACGCCGGCGCGGACAAGCTGCTGCAGCTCTTCGAGCGTCAGCGCGGTGTCGACGTGAAATGCACCGCTCCTGGTGCGTCTCAGCTCGGTGAGGTAGGCACCGGAGCCGAGGCGCTCGCCGAGGTCGCGCGCCAGGGAGCGAATATAGGTTCCTTTGGAACAGACGATGCGGAAACGGGCGTGGGGAAGATCCACGTCGGGGATCTCGAACTCCCGCACCACGATCGGCTTCTCCGGAATCTCCACAGACTCGCCACGACGGGCAATCTTGTACAGCCTCTGGCCGCCGACCTTCCGCGCCGAGAAGATCGGCGCGCGCTGCATCGACTCGCCGAGGAAGCCGGCGGCCCCTTCCCTGATAGCGGCGGCGGTCAGATGCTCCACCGGAAAGATCCCGTTCTCCTCGCTCTCGGCGTCATCGGTCGGCGTGGTAGCGCCAAACTTCATCGCGCCGATGTATTCCTTCTCCTCGGCCTGCAGCCGCTCCACGAGCTTCGTGGCGCGCCCGACGCAGAGGATGAGCAGTCCGGTGGCCATCGGGTCGAGCGTCCCGGTATGGCCGATCTTGCGGGTTCTGAGAATCCCCCGCGTCTTGGCCACCACGTCGAACGACGTCCACCCCTTCGGCTTGTCGAGCAGAAGGATTCCCCCCTGCTCGCCGATCTGGCCGATCGTCTCCGGCGAGGAGGCACGCGAGATGATCGGAGGGCCGAGCACTTCCGGCATGTCGAGGTCGGTACGGCTCACGCGTCGTTTCCGTCGTTGTCGGCCTCATGATCGCCGGTTTCGTCCTCGCCGGAGCTCTCCCCTTCGGCGTCGGAGCCGTGCGGACGGACCGAGCGGAGGAGCGCGTCGATCTTCTCGGCGGCATCGAGCGTATCATCGCGATAGAACCGGAGCTCCGGGCTGAAGCGCATCTCGACCTGTCCGGAGATCTGCTTGCGGATCTCCGGCATATGGGTGTTGAGACGCTTGATGAGGAGATCCGGATCGGTCGTGCTTCGATAGATGCTCACGTAGACCTTCGCGATCCTGAGATCGGGGGACATCTTGACCGAGGAGATGGTGACCATCCCATCGAGGTATTCCGGCATATGGCGCTGGAAATGCATGGCGAGCGCCTCGCGCAGCATCGCGCCGACCTTTTCAGTACGTATGGACACGGTAGTTCCCCCTGCATTCGTGGAACACTCGCCGGCGTGGATCCGCCGGGCGGCATGGGCATTCGATCGGGTTAAAACAGCAGACCAGGTCCGGGATTCCTGGACCTGGTCTGTACGACTTCACACGATGGGGCGTCAGTAGCTCGCCGCCTGCTCCAGCTTTCGCTTCACCTCCACCATCTTGAAGGCCTCGATCACGTCACCCGGCTTGACATCGTTCATGTTCTCAAGCGAGATGCCACACTCGAAGCCCTGATCGACCTCGCGCACGTCCTCCTTGAGGCGGCGGAGTGAGGCGATCGATCCGGTGAAGATCTCCAGTCCGTCGCGCAGGAGTCGGACACGATCGTTTCTCGTGATCTTGCCATCCTGAACGTAGCATCCGGCGATGGTGCCGAGCTTCGAGATCTTGAAGGTCTCGCGGATCTCGACCGTACCGGTGATGATCTCCTTCTGATCCGGCCTGAGCATGCCCTCCAGGGCGGCGCGCACCTCGTTGACCGCATCGTAGATGATCTGGTACATCCGGATGTCCACTCCTTCCCGCTCGGCTAGCTTCCTGGCCTTGAGGTTCGGACGGACATGGAAGCCGATGATGATCGCGTTGGAGGCGGCCGCCAGAAGGACGTCCGACTCGGAGATCTCGCCGACCGACTTCATGATCACCTGCACCTGGACTTCCGGCGTCGACAGGCGGAGCAGAGCATCCGCCACCGCCTCGACCGATCCGTCCACGTCGCCCTTGATGATGAGCGGGAGATCCTGCATGCCGCCGCGCGCGATCTGATCGGAGATCTCGTCGAGCGTGATATGGCGGACCTGCTTGAAATCCTGCTCGCGACGGAGCTGCTGGCGACGCTGCGCGATATCGCGGGCGTCCTGCTCGCTGTCGAGCACGATCAGCGTGTCGCCGGCCGTCGGGATGCCTCCCAGACCGAGCACCTGCGCCGGCTCCGAGGGGCCGACCGAGGTGAGGCGATGTCCGCGCTCATCGAGCAGCGCGCGGACGCGTCCGGCATACTGACCGGCGATGAAGTTGTCGCCGACCTTGAGCGTTCCCTTCTGGATGAGCACCGTGGCGATCGCTCCCTTCCCCTTGTCGATCTCAGCCTCGACGATCACGCCGCGGGCGTTGCGATCCGGGTTGGCCTTGAGATCGAGGATCTCCGACTCCAGGAGGATCTTGTCGAGAAGCTTCTCGACGTTGAAGCCGCTCTTGGCCGAGAGCTCGACCGACTGATAGCGACCGCCCCACTCCTCGATCAGCACGCCGCGATCGGCCAGCTGCTGCTTGATCCTCTCCGGATTCGAATCCGGCTTGTCGATCTTGTTGATCGCGATGATCATCGGTACGTTGGCCGCCTGGGCATGCGAGATCGCCTCGATCGTCTGCGGCATCACCGCGTCGTCGGCGGCGACCACCAGGATCACGATATCGGTCACCTGGGCGCCGCGGGCACGCATGGCCGTGAAGGCCTCGTGACCCGGCGTATCCAGGAAGGTGATCTTCCGGTTGTCCGGCAGCTTCACCGAGTAGGCGCCGATATGCTGCGTGATGCCACCGGCCTCGCCGGCCACCACGCTCGCGTTCCGGATGTAATCCAGGAGCGAGGTCTTGCCGTGATCGACGTGACCCATGATGGTCACGATCGGCGCGCGCGACTTGAGCGTCTCCGGATCCTCATCGCGGTCGATGAGGACATCCTCGGTGTACTCCTGCTCGAACTCGATCGTGTAGTTGAACTCGTCGGCCACGAGCTGGATCGTGTCCTTGTCCAGGCGCTGATTGATCGAGACCATCAGGCCGAGGCCGATGCACTTGGCGATGACCTGGCTGACGTCCACGTTCATCAGGTTGGCCAGCTCCGCCACGGTCACGAACTCGGTGACGTGGAGGATCGCGGCCTGCGCGCTCAGCTCGTCGAGACGGCGCTGCTCCCGCTCCTCGCGGATATCGCGCTTCAAACGGCTGCGCTTCTGACGGGCCGATCCGCCGGAATCGTCCATGCGGGAGAGGGTCTGGCGGATCGCGCGAGACACTTCCGTCTGATCGACGCCGGTGCGGCCGGTACGGCCACGGAGCTTCTTCTTGTTAGCGCCGGCGGCGCCAGCGGCTCCCGCGGTTCCGGTAGTGCCGGTTCCCGTGGTTCCCGTCGTATTGGTCGTGCCGGCCGGACGCACCGGCGACGGGCCGGGGGCGCCACCCGGACGAGCCTTCGACTCGGCTGAAATGTCGACGGACTTGGCGGCCTCGCGGATACGCTTCCGCTTCTTCCCCTTGTCCTTATCCTGCGGCTTCTCGACGTTGATCTTGCCGAGAACGGTCAGACCCTGCAGTTTGGGGGGAGAGGTGACGAAGGCGCGATTGCCCGGGACCTCTTCCGCCTCGGCCTGCACCGGGGCGACGGGCTCCTGCGGAGCCTCGGCGACCGGTTCGGGCTCGGGGACCGGCTCGGGAGCCGGTGCCGGCTGCGGAATCTCACGGCCACGCTGCGAGATCGCTCGCAGCTCCTCCATGCGGGCCCGCTTGGCCTCCTCGAGTGCCTCGGCGCGCTCCTTGGGGGTGGGCTGCGGCGCTTCGACCTGCTGCTCGACCACCGGCGTCGGCTCCGGCACGGGAGTGGGGGCGGGGGCTACTGCTTCCGGGGCCGTCTCCGCCACCGGGCGCGCGGGCACCTCGGGGGGCATCTGCGCCACGGGGGGCACCTGCGCCACGGGAGGCATCTGCGCCACGGGGGGCGCGACCGGCGCCGGGGCCGGCACGGGCTCGGGAATCTCCACCGGCGCGGGGGCCGGCGTCTCTTCGACTACAGGCGGAGCGACGGCTTCGGCCGGCGCGGGAGCCGGGGCCTCTTCGACAACCGGAGTGGATTCGACCTGCGGAGCCTCCATCTGAGTCTCCTCCGTCTGCTCATCCTTCATCTTCGGGTCGCGAGCCTCGGGCACCTCATCCTTGACGCGCACACGCTTCTCGTGGTACGCATCCACCTTCTTACGCTGCTTTTCGATCTGGCGGTGTTCCTTCTGGAATTTGTCCATGACGAGGTCGTACATCTCCTGCGTCAGAGCGCTGGTCGGCTTGACGGAGATTTCGAACCCTTTGCCATGGAGGAACTCCACGATCGTCTCCTTGCCAATGTTGAGCTCGGCGGCAACCTTGAAGAGCCTATAGGTCGATCCTTTTGTAGTTGTCGTTGCAGCCATTCACACTCCAGTTATAAGAATTCTAATCCGCGCCCCGTTCACTCAAATCCGGCGACCGTGCCTCATCGGAACCGCTACCACGAATCAAGAGAGAACGCTTGAAAGGAGGTCGCAGCGCCGCGTGCCAGGCTGTCGGCCGCGCCAGGAGAACCTTGCTTCCGTCAAAACTACTGGTTCGGGAGCTTCCGAACACCATGGGGACGAGCGAAGAGCGTCTGGCCGACTGTCTCAGGCGGACAGTACAGGGAAGACGTTGCAGGAAACGGATTCGTGGAGGTCGTCCCCCCGAAAATCGAAGGGACGACCCACGGGCGTCACATACCGGCTTCCTGGCCGTCGGAAGCCGGGCTCGGCTCCTCGGACCGGGACTCCTCCGCCGGGACTCCGGCGTCGGCGGTCGCATCGGTGCCCGGGCCATCGGCCGCTGAGCCGTCGGTCGAGCCGTCGGCCATCGACGAGGGAGCATCGCCTCCGGGAGTTGCCGGCGCGGCGGCTTCGGCGGTCTCGGCGCCGGCCTCGACTTCCTGGGGAACTTCCTCGGCGGTCGAGTCATCGGCGGCCTCACCCTCCTCGGGGGAGTCGAAGTCGCTGTCGCGCAGGATGCCGCGGAGCTCCTCCTCGTCGAACTCGGCGATGATCACGCGGCGGAGCTGCTTCAGATGCTCCGGCGTCATCCCGGCGATGGCGAAGATGAGGTGATCCGGGGCCTGGAGGAACTCCTTGGCCGTGTTGATGCCGAGCCCCACGAGCTGCTCGTACAGATCGTCGCCGATCTCCTCGCGGAACTCGCCCAGCTCGATATCCTCTCCCCCCTCCTTCACCAGATCGATCGTGTATCCGGTGAGCTTCATCGCCAGGCGGACGTTCTGGCCGTTCTTGCCGATGGCAAGCGACACCTGATCGTCGGCCACGAGCACCTGCGCGGTGCGGGTCTCTTCATCGAGCGTGATCTCGCGCACCTTGGCCGGCGAGAGGGCACGGGCGATGAACTGCCGGGTATCCGGCGAATAGTTGATGACGTCGATGTTCTCGTTCGACAGCTCGCGGACGATCGAATGGATACGGACGCCCTTCATGCCGACGCAGGCGCCGACCGGGTCGACGCGCTCGTCGAGCGACCAGACGGCCACCTTGGCCCGCTCGCCTGGCTCGCGGGCGATCGCCTTGATCTCGATGATGCCGTCGTAGATCTCCGGGATCTCGATCTCGAACAGCCGCTGCAGGAACATTGCGTCGCTTCGGGAGATGATGATCTCCGGCTGGGACGCGGTCCCTTCCTCGGAGCGGACCTCCTTCAGGAGGGCCTTGATCGTCTCTCCCTTCTTATAGCGCTCGCGCCAGATCTGCTCGTTGCGCGGCATCCGGAGCTCGACCTTGTTGTGCATCACGTAGACGTCGTTGCGACGCACCTGGTAGACCTCGCCGACGATGATCTCGCCGATCTTCTGCGAGTACTCGGCGATGATGTTGTCCTTCTCCACCTCGCGCACGCGCTGGCCGAGGGTCTGGGCGGCCATGGAGATCATGCGTCGGCCGAAGTTCTCCGAGAGGTTCTCGAGATTGAGCTCGGTCAGATGCTCGTCACCGATGGCGTACTCTTCACCCCCCTCGTTGGCCTCCTCGATGGAGATCTGGAGGTTCGGATCCTCGACTTGCTCGACGACTTCGCGCAGCAGGTAGATCTCGATATCCCCCTTCTCCATGTTGACGATGATGTCGAAGTTGGCTTCCAGGCCATACTTCTTGCGCACCATCTGCGAGAAGGTGTCCTCTATAATGCCCTGGAGCAGATCACGATCGATGTTCTTCTGCCGAGCCATCTCGGCGAAGGCATCGATGATCACCTGCTTATTGATCTTGGGCTTTGCGGTTTTGCGCTTCGCCATGATTCGTCTCGAATAAGATGTATTCCCGGAAAAAGCGGACGTCGCCGTTGCGGGCGACGAACGCGATCCAGCGGCGATCAGAACTCCGGCTCGACGATCGCCTTGGCGACGCTCGCAAGCGGAATCGATCGCGGCTCTCCGGCCGGCTTCGGCTTCTTGCTGTAGGGAAGAACCGAAAGGGCGTCCTCCTGTACGTCGACAAGGCGGAACACCTCGGTCAGCTTCTTTCCCTCCTCGTCCTGGAACGTCAGCTTCAGAAGCCTGCCGACGTTCTTGCGGAACTGCCACGGCTGTTCCAGCGGTCGGTCGAGTCCCGCCGAAGAGACCTCGAGGCGGTAACGGCCGGCCACCGAATCCTCCTCGGATTCGTCCAGCATGGCGCCGAGCCACCGGCTCAGCTCGGTGATCTCGTCGAGCGTGACGCCCCGGTCCAGGGCATCGACAATGACCTCCACCACGGTGGTGTTGGTCTGGCCGCGTCGTCTGAGATCGAGTAGGACAAGTCCCCGGCGGTCGACCTCCTCTCGGAGGCGCGCCTCGATTTCCGTCGGAAGAGTGCTCATCGGGAGCGAACGGGGGCGGCGCCTGCGG
The DNA here is from genome assembly GCA_048498995.1 of Bacteroidota bacterium. Lineage (GTDB taxonomy): Bacteria > Bacteroidota > Ignavibacteria > OLB7 > OLB7 > JBEHWX01. The sequence goes on along the minus strand of JBEHWX010000029.1, from coordinate 42,272 downwards.
GGCGAGCCGGACGGCATCCCTCTGGAAGAAGGAGGCCGGCGGTCGAGGTCTGCCCGGAGGAAGGCCGAGCTCCGGTCGTCAGGAGGGACCGGAGTCGTGTCGGAGGGCCGGGCTCCGCACGGCTTCCGCCGAATGGAGTGCTATGGAAAAAAAAGTGGGCATGCGTCTCCGCCTAGCCCACTGAAACAGTATGGCAAAAATACGGATGGGATTCCAGGGATGCAATCGAAAATTCCCGTTGAAACGGCCACAACGGCGCCATTCCATCCGTCATTCAGGCCCAGGCCGGTGCCAGTGTCCCGGCCGGCCCGCCGACATTCAACGGCTCCCCTGGCCGCGCCCGTTCGATGATTCTTCTCTCCGGCCAGGTTATCGATGACGATTCAACGCGTCATTTCCTATAGCTTGCATCTCCCACCCATTCCGTCCGGGCCGCCCGTTGCCCACGGATGGCGCCGTCAAGGACCACGAGTTTACAGGAGTCCGACATGTCCCGATCCCGCACCCTCTGCATTGCCGTCGCCGCGCTCCTCCTCGGAGCGCTCCCTGGAGCGCTCCCCGCGATTGCCCAGTCCGGCGGCAATCCGAGCTTTCCCCTCCCCCTCGGCCCCACCAATGCCGGCAAGGAGTTCTGGTTCTCCTTCCCGACCAACTGGGATGCCTCCAGCGTGACGACGAAATACATCCGCCTGTACATTACCTCCAATGTCACGACCACCGTGACCATCGAGGCCGGGGGCGCCACCCAGACGGTGACGACGGTTCCGTTCGACGTGGTGACGGCGGATCTGACGCCTGAGAATGCACAGGTGATCGTCAGAAACGATCAGGGGCCCGTTCCTCCCGATCAGGTCTATACCAAGCGGGCGATTCATATCGTGGCCGATGATCCGATCGTGGTCTATGGGCTGAACCGGACCAGCTACACCACCGACGGCATGCTGATCCTGCCGACCAACGCGCTCGGGCAGGAGTATGTGATCGCCTCCGCGGCCGATATCGCCGACGGCGTCACGCAGAAGCTTCCGTCGCAGTACGTGGTCGTGGCCCCGCACGACAGCACCACGGTGACGATCACCAACCCGATGGCCTCGCCGAACCACGGCGCGGACACGGCGTTCACGATCGTGATGGGGAAGGGAGATGTCTTCTCCTCCATGTCCGTCGGCGTGCTCGGCGATCTCTCCGGCGCGCTGATCAGCGCCGACCGGCCGATCGCGGTGATGGCCGGACAGAACTGCACCTACCTGCCGAACCGGAATTACTGTTGCTGCGATCACATCGAGGAGATGCTCCTGCCGGTCGAGTCCTGGGGGAAGGTCTACCATTCGGTGCCATACGCCGGCCGAACCAAGGGGGATCTCTACAGGATCTTCGCCGGGGAGGACAACGCGCAGATCTACATCAACGGCGTGAAGATCGGCACGCTCGCGAAAAAAGGGGGAGCGATGGGGATCGGATGGCTCGAATACCTGCCACAGACGCGCGGACGGGTCGATATCTCCTCGGATAAGCCGATCTCCGTGGCGCAGTACAACAATTCCGGCCAGTACGACAATACCCAGTCCGATCCCTTCTCCATCATGCTGACGCCGGCCGATCAGTACATGACGGAGATCGTCTTCGCCACGCCGTCGCAGGACTACCCCAAGAACTACATCAATCTGGTGAGCGATTCGGCCGGGTACGGAAGTCTCGAGATCGCCGCCGGGGCATCCGGCGCGTGGGAGAGTGTGGCGAGCAAGTACGGGCAGCCGGACGGCGCGTTCGCGACGACGTTCAACGGCAAGACGATGGTCGGCTCGGCGATCGAGATTCCTCCCGGAACCTACCGCCTCCGCGGAGCATCACCGTTCGCCGCCTATATCTATGGATCGAGCGCCTACGATTCGTACGGCTATCCGCTGGCCGCGCAGTTGGCCAACCATTCGGTGAACGACTCCGTGGCGCCCGGGCTTCTCCCGCGGGATCCGGATAGCACCGGCTCGGCGGGGGGCACGATCACGGAGCTTCCCCCCGATCCCTCCCGTCGGAGCAACATCTCCACGATCGACCTCGATCCGAGCGTCAGCGCCAACTACACGCTCCGGGTCGATCCCTTCATCCCCGGCATCACCTCCTCGATCGGCTATCACCTTTCGGTGAAGGATCGGACGAAGGACGCGCTCGCCGTGGTCGTCGCCGTCGACATGGCCGGCAACCGGACGCAGGACACCGTCAGCTATACGGCTCGGCCGTCGACCTCCGAGGTCCGGAGCGATGCCGCTTTCCCGGCCGGTTACGACCTTTCCTCTCACCTTTCCGGCGCCGCCGAGCGTCTGGAGATCGCCTATACCGTCCCGACGCGGGGCGCGGTGACCATGGAGCTGTTCGACGCCAAGGGGGCGCGGATAGCCTCGATTCTGGAAGGACGCGTCGTGGACCAGGGTACGCACGACGTCTCGCTCGGCACGGGCTTGCTCCCCTCCGGACTCTATCTGCTCCGGTTGAGCGCCAACGGGGTCAGCCTCGGCAGTCGGGTCGTGATTGCCCGCTGAGCCCGGACAGGCCCGACCAGGCCCGACGACATGACGGGGCACCGGCACGAGCGCCGGTGCCCCGTCGTTTTTCCGGACTTCCGCGTGAGAATGGGGATCGAAGAAGGCTCCACTCCCCTATCTTCCCGGGTCATGAACGAAACCGACCTGACCCGGCAGTCGGCGCCGCTGGTGCGCCTGCGCGACGTAACGAAGGACTATTATCTCGAGGGGAAGTCGCTCCGCGTGCTCCGCGGGCTCACGCTGGACGTGCGGCCCGGTGAGATCGTGGTGATCGTGGGGAGCTCCGGAGCGGGGAAAAGCACGCTTCTTCACGTGATCGGGGGACTCGACGTGGCTTCCAGCGGCGAAGTGGAGATCGCCGGACGGCGGATCGACACGATGGGGAGCTCCGATCTGGCGGACTTCCGTAACAAGTACGTCGGTTTTGTGTTCCAATTCCACCATCTTCTGCCGGAGTTCACGGCCGAGGAGAATGTGGCGATGCCGCTGCTGATTCGGGGCGTCGGCAAGGCCGACGCGCGACGGGAGGCGACGCGCTATCTGGAGATGGTCGGACTGCCGGAACGGCGGGCTCACAAGCCCGCGGAGCTCTCCGGTGGCGAGCAGCAGCGGGTGGCGGTGGCGCGCGCCCTGGTGACGCGGCCGACGCTGATCCTGGCCGACGAGCCGTCCGGAAATCTCGATTCAGAGAACGGCGAGCGGCTGCACGCCCTGCTCTGGGATATCAGTCGGAGCGAGGGGCAGACGTTCGTGATCGTGACGCACAACGCGGATCTGGCCTCGCGCGCCGATCGGGTCCTTACGATGCGCGATGGAGTTCTGATCGACGGATGATCCATCCGGATTTTTCCGCTTTTGGAGCCTTGAACCATTCGTTGAAACATCCTACGTTACCCGCCGGTCTCTCGAAGGCGGAGCAGGTGGCGTACAATGGTCTGGCGCCCTTCGAGGTCTGAGGCAACGGAGAGCGCCGAGCACCACCCCTGCAACCGCTTCCCCGAGGCCGGTACCCAACCGGCGCGAGCGGGAAAGGATCCGCCTTTCCCGTTTTCCAACGCTGTTTTCGCTGTGTCGGACCGTCCGGTCCGAATTTCGAACACCTGGAGCAATTCATCGACTATACAGATACGGAGCACCCGTCATGCGATTTCCACAGCATCTACGAGTGCTGCTTCTGGCAGCTCTCCTGCTTACATCGGGACTGACCCATGCGTTCGCGCAGGGCGGGGCCGGTGGAGGCGCCAAACTTCCGGTGCCGTTCGGGCCGACCAATGCCGGACGTGAGTTCTGGCTGTCGTTCCCGACCAACTGGGACGCCAGCAACGTGGCCACGAAATATATCCGGCTCTATATCACCGCCGGAACCAAGACCCAGGTGGATGTCACCGCGGGCGGATTCAGCAAGAGCATTCAGACCATTCCGTACGACATCGTGACGGTCGATCTGCCGACCGGCGATGCGCAGGCGATCGTCCGCGACGACCGCGCGCCGGTGCCGATGGATCAGGTCTACAAGAAGAAGGGCGTTCACATCAAGGCCGGCGCGCCGATCGTGGTCTACGGTCTGAACCGCACCAGCTATACGACCGACGGTCTCCTTGCGCTGCCGATCAACGCGCTCGGCCGCGAGTATATCGTCGCCTCGGCGGCCGATATCGCCGACGGTAGTATCCAGAAGCTCCCCTCCCAGTATCTGATCACCGCTCCGTACGACGGAACCACGGTGACGATCATCCATCCGATGGATTCGCCGAATCACGTGGCCGGACAGGCGTTCACCGTCAGTCTCGATCAGGGCGATGTCTTCTCGGCGATGTCGACCGGCCCGCAGGGGGATCTCACCGGAGCGTGGATCACCTCCAACAAGCCGATCGCGGTGACGGCCGGTCAGAACTGCACCTATCTGCCGGACTTCACCTACTGCTGCTGCGACCACCTGGAGGAGATGCTTCTGCCGGTGTCGTCGTGGGGGAAATTCTACCAGTCGGTTCCGTATACCGATCGTACGAAGGCGGACATGTTCCGCATTTTCGCCGCTGAGCCGGATACGAAGCTCTATATCAACGGCATTCTCTACGGGACGATGACCACGAAGGGAGGACCGCAGGGTGGCGGTTGGTTCGAATATCTTCCGTCGGAGCGCGCGCTGATCGAGTTCTCCGCCGACAAGCCGATCGCCGTTGCGCAGTACAATAATTCCCAGGCGTACGACGGATCGCAGACCGACCCCTTCTATGTGGTGTTGACGCCGGTCGAGCAGTATCAGACCGAGCTCGTTTTCGCCACGCCGAGCTTCGACTATACCAAGAATTACGTGTCGATCGTGTGCGATTCCCTCGGGTATTTCGACATGGAGATTGCGGCGGGAGGCTCGAATAACTGGGAGAAAGTCAGCAAGAAATTCGGACCGTTCACCAGGCCGTTCAAGACGAAGGTCAACGGAAAAACCTACGTCGGCACCACGCTCCCGATAGTCCCGGGAACGTATCGCCTGCGCGGTAAGTCACCGTTCGCCGGATATATCTACGGCTTCAGCGCCTATGATTCCTACGGCTATCCCCTCTCGGTCGCCGTTGGCGATCTTTCGATCAAGGATACCGTGCCGCCGACGATCATCAAGAAGATCGACTGCGACGGCAACGTGGACGCCTCGTCGAACGATTATCCCGATCCCGACATGGAGCGCTCGAACCTTTCGTCGGTCGAGCTCGAGGATGGCAGCGATAATTACGAGCTGCTTCCGCTTCCGGCGAATTTCCAGCCCGGAATCTCCCGCGCCACGACGTACAAGCTCCGGGTGATCGACAAGACCAAGGACGCCGTTGCCTATCTGATCGTCTCGGACATGGCCGGCAACGCCACCCAGGACACGATCCGCTACACGGCCTTCAACGTCGTGGTCGATCCGACGCCGCTCGCGTTCGGCAACTTCCTCCCCGGCGGCAGCGCCGAGAAGACGATCACGATCAAGAACCTCTCCCCTGCTCCGATCGACATCAAGCAGGCGAAACTGAAGCTCCGCAACGCCGGCTTTACCCTCATCGAGCCGATCGGTCCCTTCACGCTCGGCCCGGTCGGCAGCCCGACCGCGAACGTGGTGGCCAAAATCCGCTTCGATGCCACGATCGGCGGCCAGTTCTCCGATTCGCTCGGCCTGGAGGATGCCTGTGGCTTCCGGAACATGGCGCTCGTTACCGCCTCGGTCGGCACGCCGATCATCAAGGTGAGCGACATGGACTGGGAGAAGACCTACGGCCCGACGCTGGTCGGCACTCCGGCCAAGGATGAGACGATCGTGGTGCGTAACGCCTCCACCGATGGCGGCACGCTGACGGTCTACCCGCCGAAGTCCGGTCCGTACGATCCGGTGTTCACGACGCCGGACGGCCTGCCGCTCACGCAGTTCGATCTGGCTCCGGGGCAGACACGGGTGGTCAAGGTCGGTTTCCGCCCGACCGCCGCGAAGCGCTATGTCGATTCGATTGTCTTCCCGAACAACGCTCCGCCGAACCCGGCCAACGACAGTGTCGGCGTCCTGATCGGACGCGGCATCGCGCCGGGGCTTCAGGTGACCTCGTATGCCTGGGGACGCAAGCGCGTCGGCACCGGACCGTACTATGACACGCTTATGCTAACGAACACTGGCTCGGCGCCCGTCCGTCTGCTCGGAACCAACAAGCGCGTCGGCGACGCCGGTGATTTCGGTATTCCCGATTCCACGGTCCTCTTCCTGATCATCGACGTGGGCGCCTCCGTGAAGCTTCCGGTCTACTTCGCCCCGAAGCAGATCGGCAATCGCGAGCTGAGCCTCTATTACTCCGTCGACGGCTCCTCTGAGGAGTACGTCAGCACGCTCAGCGGTATCGGCATCATCCCGCGTCTGAAGACGGAGGATGTCGATTTCGGCTCGATGCGGGTGAACGATCCGTCCGTGCAGCGCAAGGTCCGGTTCTTCATCCCGCCGGATGTCGACGGATTCACCGATTCGGTGATGATCACCGGATTGGTCTTCCGCGGTACCGATCTCGACTTCTCCTCGGCCCCGGCCGACACGGCGGTCACGCTGATCCCGGGCGTGCGTGATACCCTCCTGTTCAACGGCTTCTTCGCCGCCACGACCGGAGGCACGCATACCACGACCATCGCGGCGCTCACGCCCGATCCGCTCGGCGCCACGGCGACCGGCGAGCCCTCCGACACGGTGTCGGCCTGGCAGGGAATCGCGACGAGCGATGCCGGCGTTCTCACGGTCACCAACGCCAACAAGACCATCTGCCGCGGCGACACCGCGCTGATGACGGTGACGATCTCGAACACGAGCGCCGAGGCGGTGACGGTCAACCAGATCTCGCTCGACGCCCCGAACGACTTCACGCTGATGAGTGGCACCACGCAGTTCACGCTGCAGCCGAACACCACGCGCGATGTCACCGTCCGCTACGTTCCCACGACGCTGAACCAGCAGATCGGCAAGCTCATTGTCGAGAGCAACGCGAAGGAGGGACGTGATACCGCCATCCTCACCGGCAACTCCACGGAGATCGTGGTGCCGGCCACGGTGGAGATGAGCGGCACCAAGGGGAAGACCGGAGAGCTGAGCAAGGAGATCTACGCCGCCGTGCGCGTGGAGGCGCCGATCACGCCGGCCGTGGTCACCAGCTACCGCGTGACCTTCACCTACGATCCGAAACTCCTCTTCGCCGACACGAACAGCCTCAGCTTCCGTATCGGCGGCGCCAACCCGAGCGCGGTGGCCACCTTCAACGCGGCGGCCTCCTCGCGTGGCAAGCTGGTCGTGGACGTGGTCTCCTCCACCCCGGTCAATCTGCCGGGTGAGCTGATTCGCGCCACGTTCCGCGCCCTCTTCGACGTGGAGCTGAAGCGCTCGGTGAGCGCGGACGTGGCCTTCCCGGACGATCAGAAGTGCGCCCGGGTGACCGCGGCCACCGGCACGATCGAGCTGGAGCCGCTCTGCGGCCTGAACCTCCGCCTGATCGAGCTTTCGGCCGCCAAGTACGCGCTGGGACAGAACTCGCCGAACCCGGGAGGCTCCTCGACCAAGATCGACTACTCCCTCGGCCTGGACGGACCGACGACGTTGACCCTCTACAACTCGGAGGGACAGATCATCCAGACGCTGATCTCCGAGCATCAGCAGCCCGGCAAGTACGAGCTGACGATCGATGCGACCAACCTCCCCTCGGGCAGCTACTTCTACAAGCTGGTCTCGGGCGACTGGACGCAGACGAAGCGCATGGATATCGCCAAATAACGAGGATTCCGGCCCTTGGCCGGAGCTTCCGATGCCGACGACGATGCCCGGTACACGATGTGGTGCCGGGCATCGTTCATTTCATGGATGGGCGAGACCGACCGGGCCGGCTTTCCCCTTTGCGGGAGTGCGACGGCTTGTTACGTTCCCACGTTCGGGGCACTTCCTCTGCCACCGGATCAGGTCGTCGGAATTGTTATCTTAAAGCCCTTTTTCGACCAGGAGTAATCAACGCATGTGTGGCATTGTCGGCTATATCGGCTCGCAGGAGTCGGCCTCGGTGATCCTCAACGGACTGAAGCGTCTGGAGTATCGCGGCTATGATTCCGCGGGAATCGCCATCGTCAATGGCGGACTTCACGTAACCAAAAAGGCGGGGAAAGTCACCGAGCTCGACCGCATGCTCACCGAGCATCCCCTCTTCGGCACCGTCGGCATCGGACATACCCGATGGGCCACGCACGGTGAGCCGAACGACGTCAATGCCCACCCGCACACCGATCAGCATGGCGAGATCGCGCTGATCCACAACGGCATCATCGAGAATTACGCCTCGATCAAGAAGACCCTCGAGGCCGACGGCTACACGTTCCACACCCAGACCGATACCGAGGTTCTCGTTCAGCTCATCCGCGCCTACTACGACAAGATCGGCGACCTGGAGGGGGCGTTCCGCCTGGCGTTGAAGCAGGTGGTCGGCACCTACGGCGTCGCGATGGTCAGCACGATCGAGCCGGAGCGGATCTACGTTGCCCGCAACGGCTCCCCGCTCGCCGTGGGCGTGGGTGACGGCGAATACATCGTTGCCTCCGATGCCTCCGCGATCGTTCAGTATACCCGTCAGGTGGTCTATCTGGCCGATGGTGAGATGGGAATGCTCGATCGCGAGCATTTCATCACCAAGCGGATCGTGGATGACGTCACGATCGACAAGAAGGTCGAGGAGATCACCTTCGACATCGAGGAGATCGAGAAGAGCGGCTTCGACCACTTCATGCTCAAGGAGATCTTCGAGCAGCCGGAGACGCTCCGGAACTCGATGCGCGGCCGTCTCGAGCTCGAGGAGAGCACGGTCCGCCTCGGCGGCCTCCGCCAGGTGACCGACAAGCTCCGCGACGCCAAGCGGATCATCATCGTTGCCTGCGGCACCTCCTTCTACGCCGGCCTGGTCGGCGAGTACATGTTCGAGCAGCTGGCGGGGATTCCGACCGAGGTCGAGTACGCCAGCGAGTTCCGCTACCGCGATCCGATCATCTCGAAGGATGACATCGTGATCGCGATCTCCCAGTCGGGCGAGACCGCCGACACGTTGGCCGCGCTCCGCGAGGCGAAGCGCCGTGGCGCCACGACGCTCGGCATCGTCAACGTGGTCGGCTCCACGATCGCGCGCGAGACCGACGCGGGTGTCTATTCGCATGCCGGTCCGGAGATCGGCGTGGCCTCGACCAAGGCGTTTACCTCACAGCTCACGGTGTTGGCGCAGATGGCGGTGAAGCTGGCCCGGATGCGCCGCATGGGCGCGGCCGAGGGAAAGCAGATTCTGGACGCGCTGCAGGACCTTCCGGCGAAGGTGGAGTACACCCTCTCCCGCTACGAGCAGGTGAAGAAGATCGCCAAGGAGTTCGCCGAGGCGAAGAACTTCCTCTATCTCGGCCGCGGCTACAACTACCCGGTGGCGCTCGAGGGAGCGTTGAAGCTGAAGGAGATCAGCTACATCCACGCCGAGGGATATCCGGCCGCCGAGATGAAGCATGGGCCGATCGCGCTGATCGACGAGAACATGCCGGTGGTGTTCATCGCGCCGAAGGATGACATCTACGACAAGATCGTGTCGAACATCATGGAGGTGCGCGCGCGCCGCGGCCGCGTGATCGCGATCGCGACCGAGGGGGACACGCGGATCGAGTCGCTGGCCGAGCACGTGATCTACGTGCCGGAGACGCTCCCCTTTCTCTCCCCCATCCTGAACGTGCTGCCGCTGCAGCTGCTCAGCTACTACATAGCCGTGGAGCGTGGCTGCAACGTGGATCAGCCGCGGAACCTCGCCAAGTCGGTGACGGTAGAGTAACGGCGTCGAGCCGAGGCTCGACAGATCGAACGACGAATGGCGCCCCGCGGTCCACCAGGCTGCGGGGCGCTTCCGTTATGTGGGGAGCGTGGACCGCCCTCGCCGGTTGCCGGCGTAATTGCGTGGAGCGCGGGGCGGCGATAACTACATTGGCGCCGTCCAGATATCTCTGGAGACGGCACGAAAAGCAGTTCGCTGCGGGGAAGGATCTGTCGGCCATGAAGTGGAATCGAAAGTGCTGATAACAAAGAGTGCGGCCGAGAGCGAAAGCTACCAGGCGAGGTAGGTGTGAAGATCCTTACGGAGGAGCATAATGATGTATACAAAGGAGGAAGCCGCGGAAATAGCGCGCAGATGCATCTGCTTCACATTCCCGGGGAAGACTGGTTGGTTAATGTGCGGGTACTTTCGCATTGCCTCGCCTTCTGTCGACTGATCCAGAGGAATAATGGCTTGGGAGCTTGAATCTCGGGATGTCAACATGGATAGAAGCGCCTGCTTGGCTCCCAACATTGGAGCGCATATGTGTGATGGCAATTCGGATCGGTATCGGTATGCGGCAAGCTTTGTTGCTGGAACGTTTCATAAATTTTGGAATGATGCGGACCTGTACGGCAAGCTCGGTACCCATGACGATGCGATCGATGGATACCTTGCTAAGGTAACGCCAAATGAACTCCGGCGTGCCGCTGATCAGTTGGATGAGTTTCTGAGGGAGTTTGGTGGTCGAACGGAAGACGATTTCGCATTTTTCATGGCGGAATGCTTGGGTAATGTGTATAGGCCACACGATATGACGTTGCGCCAATTGGTGGGGTAATTTGTTGCGAGGCTAAGGGACGGATTGGCGGGGAGGGTTGAGTAGGAGATGTGCTGTTGCACATTCATTGTCCTTTGAGGCGAAGCGATGATCCGTTGATGGAGCGTCAGTAGCGATCAAAGCTATACCGAAGATGTTGCGGTTGAAGTTGCCGAAGATAAACTGCCCAATGCAGGTGGCACCATTGTTCGTTTGTCCAAGAGGCGGATCAGGTGTGTTGTCGGGTGTTCACTGGTGGTGGAACAATGGATGGGTTCTTTGACTGCCGTGCGTCCTCGCAGTCGTGCTTGGGCAATAGAAATGCTTTCGCTCCCATTGGGAAGCAAGGCTGAATTTTTCGGGAGACCCTAGTTCCTGCTGGGACGCGGTTGCAAAGATCTACTGCGTTGCGTGCCCCGGCTTGGAGAAGGATGCATGCGGTGCTGAGTAGTTCGAGATTTTAGTCGTATTCCATGAGAAAATTTTGGGTCGGGAGCCTCGTTTGATGAAGATTTCATTTCTGTTGAATGTGCTTGAGGTCGATGGTCATCAGGTTAAGCTCGATTTTGATATCGTGGATGCTGTTACTGTAGGCGATTCGGTCGTCGTTTTGCTTGACGTTGACTCTGTGGCTAGCGTTGGGCAATTCCGCAATCTTGTGGCCTTGGATAAACGCGGATCTGTGATTTGGAAGGCGGAGATGCCGACTAGCGCCAACTATGATCGGTATTTTAAAATCGCATCGGTTGATCCTTTGGTTGCGTATTCGACGACGTCGTTTGAATGTGAGATTGATCCGGGGAGTGGTAAAATCGTTCGTCGGGTTTATTATAAATGACAGCTGAAAAATATATCTGATGAGGTGATGCTTTGGGTTGGTTTAGTATTGTTGATGTTGTTGCTCCCTGTGCAAATTGCGGTAGTGTGATTCCTTTGGACCTCCAGATCAAGTATGGGAGTTGTGATATGCTGCATTATCGCATAGGTGATGAAATTCGCTGGGGGGTATTGGATTCAGGGAAAAAGACGGATGCGAATGTAGCGATTTATGGGTTCGCCGGCCCTTGTCCTATTTGTGGTAAGATAGAGGACTATGTTGTCTTTGTTGGTGGCAATATTATTAGGTCAGTCGAGCCTATGTCGGAAGAATTGGCGGTTAAAATTACGAATACGCCCGACGCCAACTATTACCTCTATGAGTAGCAGCCGCGTCACGAGGTGGTTTGCTTATCTGGATTGGCAATCGATCAAGTATCATCGAGGTAGACTGTCATGGACTTGTGTTGAGATCCCGCAAGGGCTGCGTTCTTCATGGCTCGTCTACGGCGTTCTCCCGTAGATTGCTCCCAGCGCCCGTTATGCACCCAATGTGCTAGGTCCCTGCTCAGAGAAAGGGTTTAGGCCGGATGTATCAGCGGTCTTACCGTAAAAAGCGATCCAACTGGTTCCCAACCAGAGCCTCAAGACCGAGGAGGCTCTGCAGCGAGAAAACTCTCCGTACTGGGGCTTCAGTAATCTTCGGAGGTAGATTCTATGGGGTTGTACAGCACTGTAAGGGCGGTTATCTCTTGTGCGAGTTGCGGTCGTGTTGCCGAACGGGATGTCCAATTTAAATACGGAAGTGGCGCTCTGCATGTGTATCGTGTGGGGGATGATATTCTGTGGGGTAGTGCTGACTTCGGTGAGAGAACCGACTTCACCGTCGCGGCATATGGGGTTTCCATTCCCTGCCCGATCTGTGGTGAGATGATGGAGTACGCGGTCTTTATCAAAGATGGGCGTATCGAATCGGTTCGAGAGCTCGATGATGATCTCGCCGCGAAGATCTCCTCAGTCAACGAAGGTGACTATGTCATTCTCGGAGAGTAGGGGCGCGCAGCCTGGGGGCATCCTGAAGATTGATGCTGTCTTCAGTAACCCAAATCTGAACTGCCCAACGATGGCCCTGGTCAGGATTTCATTGCCACCAACGGAGGCCGAGATCCTGCCAAGGCCGTCAGCGGTCGAGATGGAATGGTCAAGAAGGTGCATGAAGGGCGGAAAGATATGGCCTTACGTTACCTTCGATTAGAGATGATCTCTTTATTCCTACCGCGTATGACAACAGAGAATGCCCTTGCCGTGATTGAAACAGCCCTCGACGCCGTTATGGAAGCAATTGCGGCTTTCCACGACGGCACTCCGAAGCCATGGGCGCTTGCCCAGCTCGAAGGCTGCCGGAGGGCCCTGGAGCTGATGAAACGTCAGCTCACCACCGGCATGCTGCCTCCTCGATCGGAGCGATACACCGGGATGGGGCGAATGATCGTGGATTCCTGGCCGTGGGGCACGGAGCTGGGAGATGTGATCTCGCGAGCCGAGCATGCGTATCAGCGAGCCTAGCTCTCGAGCGGAGATTCCTTCAACACTCCGTGACGAAGGTCAGCCACATTTACTGCGTGACGAAGCAATGAGCATATGGAGATACGTGTGTCAGTACCGGGCTGAAGCCCAACCCTGAGTATTCAATATTCGTGGCAGGTGGGGCATCCACCCGGACGCGTGTCTGGAGGATGGTTCGTGCTGATAAGCGCCAATAGCGGCGAAGCGAGAGCCGGAGTCGCATTGCTCGATAACGGTCCGGGTGTCTGGATCGGCAACGAGGGACGGCTGGATCCTGTCTGTTATCGATGCCTGAAATGTTTGCAATTCCGTCGGAGGTTCATGTGTCGAATTACAGTGATTGCTTGTTCCTTGTGTATGATGCTCCTCGATATGATTCCGTGTATCGCCCGGCTATTGATTGTGTGGAGAGCCGTAACGTCAATGCTGTTAGGGCTATGGTGAGCGATTTGCGTTCCGATTTGACAGGGGTAAAGGAGATTGATGTTGGTTTTGCTAAATATTTCGACAGTCATAATATGGGAAATGGAGAAACGTTTGAAGTTTTCTTGAAAAGAATGTGTTCTGTTGTTGATTATATCCTCGTTCGTTTCCTTGAAAGGTATGAGGGGGGCATTGCTGACGATGCAGATGTTGATCAATTTTTGAGGTTTTATCTTGGTAAGACCTGCAATCTGTACTATCCCCAATATTGGATGGTTGACGACCCTCTGATCGTGTATTCAGAGGAGTATATTGAATATGTACGGAAGCGCAGTGGTGCTTTTGATCATGCTTTGGATCCGTATAATGATTTTCAGTCGTTTAATCCGGTTGACCCAAATGGTAAGTATGATTATGCATGGATACCTGTTAAGGTGAGTCCAGCGCAGGCTGCACAGATCCTTAGTGAGCTTAACGGCGAAACCGACGCAGTTGCTGGTGTAAGTGCAAACAAAGACTATGCTGATGAGGCTGCCTACCTTACTAAAGGGTTAAGGCGGACCTCAGATGGCACAGCATATTTTTTGATTGTTCATTTGGACTTATAGGTTGATGTCGTCGACGGATTGTTGACACGCGCCTGTGATAACTGTGCTGGGTTGATGTGGTTTTCCATGTCTACTGCCACATCTCGCTTCTGTCATTAGGTCGAAGTGCTGGATGCACAAAACTTCGATATTCCGAAGATGGCAAGTCGTTGATGGTAGATTCTGAATTTCAGGCCGGGCCAAGCGGCTTGGGCGTTCATTCGGACACAATCATTGGTTGGGATCCGCCCCATGAGTACGAGTTGGTTGATGATGAAGCGTGGCGAAGAATTATCGAAAACATAAAGGCTGCCTTTTGTTTTCAAGGCTATGAGATGTTGGTTCTTTGATTGACGGTGGGCCACGTTTCAAAATTGAAAATTTGGTACCGAATCTTGCGAAATCAGGGAAGATGATGGTTCGAGATAATGTTCAATGTATATATAACGGATCCGTAAGCGATGGAAAAGTTGCTGATTGTGCCGGATTATGATCCAAATCGTGGAATTGAATATTCCTGGAAGGATGGGTTTATTCTTAAGGTGGAGGTTCTTGATGGCTCGGTGCTGATATCGGCAAATGCTGAAGGCTTGACGTCGTTGGCAATGCATCTTCTGTTTCTGGCGCAGAATTCCGTTCCAAGCGGTAGCCATATGCATTATGATGACTGTAATTCTTTAAAAGAAGGTTCTGCCTCTCTTGTTGTTGAGAAAATTTATTGAGGTTGCTGATTCTACATTACCCATAGAGCTTTTAGCAGTCGAATTCGTACTATGCGCATGAAAGAGCGCAGAGAGAAGAAGATCCCGTCCGGTTTCCTCGGCAATCTCACCGATGAAGAGCGGGCACCGCTGGCTCCGTATCTCACCTTGATGACCGAGGATGCTTCGCGGCGAGAACACTCCCTGCGCGAAGTCTTCAACGGCCTTCGATGGATCGCAGAGCTGGTGCGCCCTGGCGAATGATGCCCAACGATCCGCTTCCCTGGACGGTCGTCTATCAGCAGACCCAGCGATAGCTGGCCGCCGGCGTGTTCCAGACACTGGTCGGTGACCTTCGAGCAGTCATGTGCATAGCCAATGGCCGATCCGAGCAACCGACGGCGGCGATCTAGGACAGTCGCACCGTACGATCAAAGCCGGAGAGTGGATCACGTGCTGGCTATGATGATGCCGAGCACCGCAAAGGCTCGAAGGTTCATATCACCGTCGACACGATGGGTCATCTTCTGGCGCTGCACGTCATTGCTGCCGATGAGCAGGACAGAGCACAGGTTGATGAGCTTGCCCGCCAAGTCCATGAGGCGACCGGAGAGAGTGTCGAGATCGCCTATGTCGATCAGGTCTACACTGGGGACGTCGTGGCCGAGGCCGCCGAAGCGCATGACATTGAGCTGGAGGTTGTCAAACTGACGGACGCCAAGCGAGGCTTTGTGTTGCTGCCGCGGCACCGAGGTGGGCACGGAGGGCTCGCTTCAGCCTGCTGGCTCGAAATTACGAATGTCTTGCACAGACGTTTGCAGGGCTGCATCTGCTGGCGTTTGTCGTGATTCTGATGCATCGCTTTGTCGATGTCTTCGAGATTCTCCGAAAACGTGCATACCAGGCAATAGTGTTATTGCGAGAATTGCTCTGAAAGGAGTGTTGTGCGCTATTTCATAGCTATAGGCTCATTCCTAATGGTCCTCCTTGCCGTGGCAGTCGGTATAATGACTGCTCCGCGGCCGGTTGCGTATCGTATGGTGTACAGTGTGCCCATTGACGCCGCGGAAGAGAAAGAGATCGGCCGTTGTAATACATTCAACGATACTGCGGAGTTCCACGGAGTGGTGGAAAGCTTGCGCCATGCTGCGCCGAGTTGTTCCCAGAAGCTGGCGCGATTGAATCTCGACTTCTCACAACATGATTACGCAGTCGCGATCAACTCAAAAATCGTTGGCATTCACCATACCGTGCTTCATACGCTCTTGGGAGAAGACTTCGGCTATCCGGATTACACTCCGGTTGCATTCGCGACAGATAATGATAGCGGCCGAATGAACGTATATGAGATGGACACGGTCGGTAACTATACAAATGTCCGGAGATGGTAGTGCGGCGGGCGGGGGCAAGTAGGATTACATGAAGCTGCGGCTGGTGCGCTCACCGCTCTCCCCCTTCCTCATCCCCTCCATGATCTCCTCCATCGCCGTGCGGTTGCCCTTCGCCGATTAGCTCGTGATTATGAACGATTACCGCAGACACTTGCTGGGACTGGAAGCTGGGGAAAAATTAACAATAAGTTCAAGGAGTTCGTTAGGATAGATCTCGCTGACCCAGGAGCTAAGCCGGGAACTCATACCGCTACAATGCATATGCATATTGATCGTGGCGATGCACATCTTCCACTAACCGAGAAAATACCTGGAGAGTAATAATGCATCTCGATATCGCTGAGGCGTTTGATTGGTTTCATGACTGCGAATTGGTTCGCGTTGTGTATGACATGTCGGATTTTTGGAGTAAATCGTTATCGCTCACATTGCAGTGCCCGGGAAATATTGGTTATGTGCCTTTGGCTGGCAAGCGTGTAACATTGCTTGCAAAGGATGTTTATGCGTTCCGGTATTTGGCTTGGGGTTACGTTGCTGGCGCAGATATGATAAATTCGATCCATTTTGGCGTTTCTTCGGATTTTCATGAAAAGATAGTGCCTTCGGAATCCATGGGTATCGTGTTCCCGCACGTGAGGGTGACGGTCAACTGTCATAGTGGTTCTGTATTCGAGATTGTATGTGCTGCGATAGAGTGTGATGAGGTGAATGAATAGACGAATGTGAAAATGAGAAGGCGAATGGTTTGATAAAACTCTCGGGCCTTTTTTCCTGATAGTAGTATTCGATTGAGAGCGAGGCTCCTCGAATAAGGGGCTGCCCGGTGCCAATGCAATGCCCCCTGCCAGGACAGGCTGATTACGGGAGGTTGAGATGCTGGCCGGATGTGTTCATGGGCTTTCGGAGCGTCTCAACCTCCCCCCTTCCTCATTCCCTCCATGATCTCCTCCATCGCGGTGCGGTTGCCCTTCATGAAGCGGAGGATCAGTTCCAGCTCCTCGTCGGTGAAGTTGTCGGTCAGACGCCAGACAGGCTCGAAGACCTCATGGATCTGCCGACCGATCTCCGCCTCACGCTCCGGATCGCGGACCGCCTGGATGATCACCCGCCGCCGATCGTTCGGATCGCGCTCCCGACGGACGAACCCCGCCTTCTCCAGCCGGTCCACCACGCCGGTGATCGCTCCGGTCGTCAGTCCGGTCAGCTCCGCCAGCTCCCCGGCCGTGAGCGGACCCTTCCTCAGCACCACGTCCGCGTACTTGTGATCCCCGCCGCTCAGCCCCAGGCGCTCGGCGATCATCTGGTGCATCACCACCACCGCCGTGCTGAAGTGGCGCGACTCATCCCCCATCTCCGAGAGAATCTCCCGTCGCCTGGCTCCCCCTCTTGACTTGTTCGCACGGCCGCCCATATATTGCAGTTGTCTTAGTTACTAAGATATTTACTGTCTAAACTAATATCCCGGACGACGCATGGCAAGGGGCACCTTCGGGCTGACTCCCGAGCCGGCGCCGGATCGCCGCGTCGCTCCGGGCACGACGACGCGACAGGGCCATTCACCCCTCCCCATGGCCCGCGCAGTCGAGGCTGGAAGAAAGAACCGGGGCGCCGCAACTTTTCCGGCGCGTCCCCGTTCTCACCGGCCGCCCGCAGACTCCTCCCCTCCCGTTCACGGCTTCTCGACACATTAACCGAAGGTGATCATGATGAGCTCCATTGATGACGCGGATTATCACCCGCATGCCCATGTCACGATCGAGGATGAGGATGCCGAGTATTTCGGCGCCCCGTTGACCAATGTCCGCGCCGGTCGGCTCTATTTCTCCGCCGGCGTTGCCCCGCACGTGATCGTTCGCGGCCAGCAGGGAATCGCCGAGCTGTTTCACGCGCGCTTCGAGCGGCCCGTGCCGGATGTCCATGTCTCCGGTGGGACGGTGTCCGTCCGCTACCGCCATTTCCCGTTTTCGCGCGGATTCTGGAGCGAACGGCCGGGCGAGATCCTGCTGAACACGACCCTCCCCTGGACCATCGAGATCTGGGGCGGCGCCTCCAAGCTGGACGCCGACCTGACCGATATCGATCTGGCCGGACTGAACGTTACCGGCGGCCTCAGCAAGGTAAACGTGATGCTCCCCCCGCCAAAGGGGATTGTGCCGATCACGATGACCGGCGGCGTCTCCCATCTCACGCTCCGCAGGCCGCGCGGCACCGAGATCCGCGTGACGGTCAACGGCGGCGCGGCCGGGCTTTCGCTGGATGATAGCTACTTCGGCGCGATCGGCGGCGAGACCCGCTGGCAGACGCCCGGCTTCGTCGACGCCGAGGACCGCTACGAGCTGATGATCAACGGCGGCGCCAGCAAGGTAACGCTCGAGCGTTACCGCGTGATAGACTCCCCCCAGAGCGAGGCGCGCGCCACGACGAGCGACGAGCCGACTACGAACGATCAGCCCTGAGAGCCTCTAACGACATGAGGGGCGCACGCTAACGACGTGCGGCTACCCATCCGCTTCCCTTCGAGGGGCATCATACTGTGAGGGGCTCCAAGACACAATCACGGGACTATCGATGGATGCAATCATCGTAGAGAATCTGACCAAAACCTACAAGAATGCCGTGCAGGCACTCCAGGGAGTCTCCTTCACCGTCAGGAAGGGGGAGATCTTCGGACTGCTCGGCCCGAACGGCGCCGGCAAGAGCACCACGGTCCGCATCCTCGCCACGCTCACCGAGCCGAGCGGCGGCCGCGCCTCCGTGGCCGGCCACGACGTGATGAGCGATCCGCAGGGTGTCCGCCGGAGCATCGGCTACGTGGCGCAGGCTTCCGGCGTGGACAAGTTCGGCACCGGACGCGAAAATCTGACACTGCAGGCGCATATCGAGCGCGTTCCGAAGCAGGAGATCCCGAAGCGGGTCAACGAGCTGCTTGAGATGGTCTCGCTCAACGACGCGGCCGACCGCCTGGTGATGACCTACTCCGGCGGCATGAAGCGGCGCCTGGATGTGGCGATGGGACTCGTCCACAACCCGGACGTGCTCTACCTGGACGAGCCGACCACCGGACTCGACCCGGAGACCCGCGCCGCGCTCTGGAACGATCTGGCGCGCCTCCGGCGCGATGGCAACCTGACGGTGCTTCTGACCACACACTACCTGGAGGAGGCCGATCAGCTCTGCGACCGCCTGGCGATTGTCGATCACGGAAAGGTCGTGGTGGAGGGAACGCCGACGGAGCTGAAATCCCGCATTCAGGGAGATACGGTGACGCTCGACGTGGAGCGTGAGAGCGGCCGCGCCGCGGAGCTGCTGGCGCCGGTGGAGGGCGTGCTGGAGGTGCGGGCCGATGGCGCGCTGGTACATGCGCGCGTTACCCACGGCGCCACCGCGATGCCGGCGCTGATCACCGCGCTCGAGCGGGAAAGCGTCCCGGTGCGCGCGGCCACGCTGAGCCGTCCCTCGCTGGACGACGTGTATCTGTTCCACACCGGACACCGTTTCGCGGCCGAGGGGGCAAACGGCAACGGCGGTCCCAACAAGCGCGGAGGAGGGCGCGGACGATGACGTTTCTTTCCGATACCTGGTATCTGTTCATCCGACATATGCGGACCACGATCCGGATTCCGATCTGGATAGCGGTGACGCTGGTGCAGCCGATCATCTGGCTCTGCCTGTACGGGCAGCTTTTCCGTCGCGTGGTGGAGCTCCCGGGATTCCCGGCCGACTCCTACATCCAGTTCCTGACGCCGGGCGTGGTGATCATGACCGCTCTCTTCGGCTCGGCCTGGTCCGGCATGGGAATCCTCAACGACCTGAGCGAGGGAGTGATCGACCGTATGCTCGCCACGCCGGTGAGCCGCGGGGCGCTGATCGCCGCGCGCGTGCTCCACTCGGCCGTGACCGTCGCCACGCAGTCGATCATCATCCTGATCGTCGGACTGCTCCTGGGCGGGCGCCTCGACGGCGGCATTCCCGGCGCGCTGGCGATTCTGCTGCTGACGGCGCTGCTGGCCGCCGGATTCTCCGCCATCTCGAACGGCATCGCCGTGATGGTGCGCCGCGAGGAGACGCTGATCGGCATCGTGAACTTCTTCGGCCTGCCGCTGACCTTCCTTTCCACCGCGTTCATCGCCTCGTCGCTGATGCCCGGATGGATCAAGGGGGCCGCGCGCTTCAATCCGGTCAACTGGGGCGTGACCGCGGCCCGCTCGGCGATGTTCGGGCAGGACTGGGGACTCGTGGCGAAGTACGGAGGATTCCTGGCGCTCTTCGCGCTGATCGCCGGCGTGTTCGCCACGCAGGCCTTCAAGGCGTATCGCAAGAGCGTCTAAGAACGGAGACGGCCCGAACGCAATGGTGGAGCGGTCCATATGGATGCTCCACGCGCACACGCATGCAATCTCTCGGGCGGCCCTCGGTGGCCGCCCATCGGCATCGGCCGAACCGTGACCGCTTCTCACCGATGTAGGGGAAGGCGAGGCATTCGAGACGATTCGAACGACGATGATGGAGGACGCGAGATGATGATCATGAGCGATCTACGAAACGATACCGGCGGCAATGCGTTCGAGGATCGGGAGCCGCGCGAGGCGATCGATCGGATGCTCCGCACTGGTGGCACGTCCGGGCGCACCGCGATCTTCGACACGCTCGATCCGGAAGGGATCGATGAGCTGGTGAGCGAAGGAGTCTGCGCTCCCGGAGAAGTCCCGCTGATGGCTTCCAGCCTGGAGGAAGGGGCTTTCCTGGTCACCACCGAACGGATCCTGCTGGACGGCTCGCGGGGGCCGGCGCGCGTCGACTGGACGGAGATCGACGACGTGGTGCCGATGGCGCACTACGGGCTCGACGCGATGCTCGACGACAGCGATGAGCCGTGGTACATCGGTATAATCACCCGGCGCGGGGAGTGCCATCTTCTGCCGGCCGAGCAGGGGCTTCCCTTCCATGGGATTCACAACATGCTGGTCTGGATCCTCGCCTGCCGCAGGAGCATGAGCGGGATGGAATGAGCGGAGCCGGGTGAGGTCGTCAGTCGATTTCACCCGGCTCGTTTCTCTCGGCGATCTCACCATCCGGAAGCGCCACCCGACCCTTCGCGAAGTTTCGCCCGCTATTGACAATCGCCGGCGCGGTTGCATATTCGCCCCCCACTGTTCCCATCGACACCATCGGTACATGCCATGCCCACAGAGACCACGTCCCGCTCCGTTGCCTCGAAGCTGACGCTTCCCTGCGCCCTGATTGCCCTTCTGGCGAGCATCGCCGCGATCTGGTTCGGCTCCCGCCAGCCGAAGATCGGCTACGTCCGCTCGCAGCGGATCGTCTACGAGTTCGCCGGGATGAAGGAGGCGCAACGTTCCTTCGAGGCCAAGCAGCAGAAATGGAGCGCCGAATACGACACGCTCGAATCGAACTACCGTCTTGCCGTCAGCCGCTTCAATGCCGACGCTCCCGCGCTGAGCCCGAAGGAGCGTGATGCGCGCGCGGCCGACCTTGAGCGCCAGCAGGAATATCTCCAGCGGCACTCCTCCCTGATCAAGGGACAGGCGGCCGAGGAGGATCAGAAGATGACGCAGGGGGTGCTCAACCAGATCAACACGTACGTCGAGGAGTACGGCAAGAGCCACGGCTACGACCTGATCATCGGCACCACGCAGGCCGGGAGTCTGCTCTACGGCGCGCCCGCACTGGACATCACCGATCAGGTGCTCGCCGGACTCAACGCCGCCTATGGAACCGGCGGCAAGGCGGGGAAGTGAGATGCGGCGATCCCTTCCTCACTCCCTTCTCCTCGCCCTCGTCCTGGCAGGATGCTCCGATTCCGGGCCGCGCGATCTGAGCGAGTATTACCGCTGGGTGAACGATCCCGAGCGCGGCCTGATGAAGCGTCAGGTGGTTAACGGCGTGGTGCTGACGGTCAAGTATCTGCCGCCGGAATATCTCGCGCACCAGTATCTCCAGGGGGAGAACGGGGCCGGCGCGGAGAAGCGGGACAGCCTGCTGCGGGCGTATCGGAACAGCCTCTGCTTCATGCTGACGATCGCCGCGGCCGACAGCTCCGGCGACGTGATGACGCGCGGCATCGGGAGCTACCAGGAGTTCAATGACCGCGCGGTGAAGATGAACTTCGAGATGGGAAACTACCTGACGCTCCGCGCCGACGGACATGAATACCGGCCGGCGCTCGCGCTGATGGAGAACACCTACGGCCTCCGTCCGCAGCGGGACGTCGTGATCGTCTTCGCGCGGGACGCGGCGCTCGGCGCGGCGAAGACGCTGGACCTCGCGTTCGAGGACGCCTTCTTCGACACCGGCATCAGCCACTTCACGTTCCTCGGCTCCGATCTCCAGGCGGTGCCGGAGATGCCCCTCTGATGCCCGCGCGATATCGTTCATCCCCGCGTCCCCTCTCCGTTCGGAGGACGCGGGGAGCACGTACCGCGTGAACGGCATCGCCATCCGACAGCCACGCTCTCCCCACCGTTCGGCTTCCCTCCGACGACGCGTCATCCCACGCTCGTCTCCGTGATCGCCCCTCCGCATCCCGCTCATCCATCACGTCGCCGGCTCGAGCGATCGCTCCACCGGCTCGAACAAGTGCTCCATCGGTCCGGGCAAGCGCTCCATTGGTCCGGCTGCTCGCGCCGCCCGCTCGTCGAAACCCGCCACCCGCTCATCGAGAGCCGCCGCCGGCTCATGCTCCATTGAATCGCGCGCGCCGCCACGTTTTCTTGTGTCCCGAATAGCTCCACGAGCGCTCCTTCCGCTCCCCTCCGGAAGAGCATCACGCATCATCGCGGACATCCGTAGTCCCCATCGTCGCATCCACGGCTCCCCGCCTCAGGCGTCGACCGCATGGTCATTCCGGTGAGGGAGCGCGCAACATGTATCGCGGAACCAGGGCGGCGCCGGCGCCGCTCCTCTCCGCCTCACGACGAGCCACGTATGAGCATCAACACCCGAATCCTCCTGGCGTCCCTGACGCTTCTGCTGCCGGTCACGCTCCTCGGCGCGAAGGATGATGCGCCCCTGCGGGTGTACAATCCGACGAGCAGGCTGGTCTACTACCGGGATCCGGAGATCGTGATGCAGGCGGCGCGCTTCGAGATCCCGCGTCCCGGCGAGCTCGAGCGGGTGACGATCACGCTCGGCGGCGCCCGTGGAACGGCGACCGTGCACGTCTTCGGGTACGAGGCGGGGCTCCCCGCGCCGATCATCGAGCGGGATCTCGTCACGCCGATCAGGATCACCAAGACGCGCGCCGGCGTGGAGCGGATCACCGTCGAGCTTCGCAACCCGGCGCATATCGACCATCATCACTTCTTCGTGGCCGTCGATCACCTCGCCCCCGGCGTGGTTCTTCTCTCGGACAACGAGGCCAAGACGCCGAGCTGCTCGAGCCCGACCGACAGATATCTCTTCCAGTTCCTGAAGTACGCCGACGGCGGCTGGCGCTCCGGCGCCTACGCCTACGCGATCGAGGCGACGGTCACCTACGCGAAGGCGCCGCCGGCGCCGCGGATGGTCGACGCGAGGGCCGGCGCGACCGATGAGGAGATCGCCGACGATTCGATCCGCTGGAATCGCGGCATCGCCTGGGGCGATATCGACCGCGACGGAGATCTGGATCTCCTCTTCGACGGACGGCTCCGCAGAAACGACGGCAACGGCACCTTCACCGACGTGACCGCCTCGGCGGGACTGTCGGGAGCGCCGCGCGCCCAGCTCTTCATCGACGCCGATAACGACGGCTACCCGGACATTCTCTTCCTCGGATCGGCCGATTCCTCGATGCCCGCCGCCGCGCTCTTCATCAACGATACGCATGGCGGCTTCACGCGCCGTGAGCTGGAGCTTCGCACCCTGACCGATCCCACCAGCTTCGCCGTGGCCGATGCCGACGGCGATGATCATCTGGATCTCTTCGTCGGCCAGAGCGCCGGAGACGGGAGGCGCGATCACCTTCTTCTCAACGACGCCGGGCATGGCTTCCGCGACGGCGGCTCGCTGCTGGCGGTCGACTCCGGCGCATCCGGATGCGCCGGAGCGGCCTGGGTCGAAGTGGACCGCGACGGCAGGCTCGAGCTGTACGTGGTCAGGGAGAACGGCCTGAACGAGCTCTGGCGGCGGGGGAAGGATGGCGTCTACGGAAGCGAGATCATGCGTGCATCGCGCGGCGCCCGCGTGGCGGGATGCGACTGGCGCGATTACGACGGCGACGGCGCTCCGGACCTGCTGCTCCCCGCGGCATTTCTGCCGCGACCGCTTCCGCGCGCATCGATCGCCGACGGAGCGGCCACCGACAAGGGAACGGCCGGCGACGCGGCCGCCGGCGGAAGCATCTACAGAAACGCCGGCGCCCCCGCCTACGAGCTTGCCCCCGGAGGGGATGAGATCGAGCGGGACACGCGGCAGGCCGGAGGCGCATGGGGCGATGTCAACAACGATCGCCTCCCCGACTTTGTGATGACGACCTCCTCGGAGTGCCGCTATCTGTCGATCTGCGAGCAGACCCCCGATCATCGCTTCGAGACGAAGACGTTCGACTACGGGCTCGAGCGGGTGGCCGCCGGACCGGACGCAGTCTGGGTCGATTACGACAACGACGGCCTCCTCGATCTGGCGACGGTCGCCGACGGCCGGTTGCGGCTGTTCCGGAACACCGGCACCTACGCGAACCGGTTCGTCGAGCTCGATGTTTCGAGGGGGGGAGCTTCGGCGGTCGGCGCCGAGGCAACGGTCTACGCCGGCGGCGTGGCGCAGACGCAGGGGCTCGCATCCGGCAACGGGCTGCTGATGCAGCGGCCGATGCGGCTGCACTTCGGACTCGGCCAGGCCGGAGCGATCGATTCGGTCGTGGTGCGATGGAACGACGGCCGCCGGACCACCGAGCGCTTCACCGGCGTTCCGGTCGACGCGATCTATCGCGTCGGCGCGGGCTCCTCGACCACGAGCGCCGGCACCGTCTCGCTCGCGGCCTCCCCGAATCCCTTCACCTCCCTTCTGACGATCACCTATGCCCTCCCCGAGGCGGGACAGGTCCGCCTGGCGATCTACTCTCTCCAGGGAGAGCTCGTGGCCACGCTCGTCGACGAGGCACAGCCGGCCGGCGAGCACGCGGCGACGTGGGAAGCACGGGGGAATGACGGAAAGCGGCTCCCGCAGGGAGTCTATAACTGTAGACTGACGACGCCCGACGGGGAGATTGCCCGGAAGGTGGTTCTCGCGCACTGACGGCCATGCCCGGCCCGCATCAACGACACGATCCATTCGCTGCACCATGAATCAGAAGGTCATCAGGTCGATCGCACGCGCCCTGCTGGGCGCGCTCGTCCTCGAGATAGTGCAACCGCTGGCGGCGCTGGCGCTCACCAGCGGTCCGACGCAGCCGGAGTTCTCCAGCTTCGAGCCGGTGACGACAACGAGCATGGTGAACGAGTTCACCGGCGCGTTCACCTACAACCTTCCGGTGCTGAACGTTCCGGGACCGAACGGAAGCGGCTACGCCGTTTCCCTCTCCTACCACAGCGGCGAATCCCCCGAGGGGGAAGCCTCCTGGGTAGGCTACGGATGGACCCTGAACCCCGGCGCGATCACCAGAAACAAGCGCGGCTTCCCCGACGACTGCAAGGGGGCGACGGTCAGATACTGGAACAAGACCAAGCCGAACTGGACGGTGACCGTCGGCGCGCACGCGACGACCGAGATCTTCAGCTTCGACGGCGTCGGGCTCGGACTTCAGGCCTCGCTCCGCTACAACAACTATAAGGGATTCGGCTACACCGCCGGACTCAGCGTGGATGCCAAGGGCATCGGGAGCCTCGGCTACAACGTGGACAACGGGGGAGGAAGCTTCTCCTACTCGATCAACACGGCGGGCATTCTCAGCGGGCTTGCGAAGGCCGCGAAGCTGGATGAGCAGAGCAGCACCGTGGCCGCGTCGATGTCCGGCCTCCGGCAGCTCGATCTTCTCGGCAGGCAGTACGGCATGTATACCTGGGCCGAGCCGATGCGCCCCGTCAACGTCTCGGCCTATTCCGGCAGCTCGGTCAACTTCTCCCTCTCTCCCCTGTTCTGCGCCGCCTTCCTGCCGATCGGCGCGGAGGTCGGCCTCAACGGCAGCTACACGAAGCAGGAGACCTCCGAGCTCCCCGACGATCTGCACGCCTACGGCTATCTCTACTCCGCCGAGGCGGACGAGGAGTCGATGATGGACTACTACGTGGAGAAGGATGCTCCCTACAACAAGCGCGATCTGTATCTCGGCATCCCCTTCAGCAACGCCGACAACTTCGCGGTCACCGGCCAGGGAGTCGGCGGCGCGTTCCGTGCGTACAACCGTCGGCCCGGACACTTCTACCCGAACGAGAAGACGAGCATCACGACGATCGGACAGATGGGGGGCGAGGTGCACGCCGGCGTGCTCAACTTCGGCGTCGGATTCGATATCGGCATCGGCGTCCACACGCTCTCGGTCTCCGGCTGGAAGCCGGCGGCGCGATCGGGATTCGCCAAGTACGGCACCACCGACGACGGCGACTACGACGAGCCCTACTTCTTCCGACTCAACAACGATCTCGGCGGCAATGTCCTCTACGCCGACAACGACAACGCGACGCAGGCCGGGAACGATCTCGGAGGGCCGTACGGTTTCAGGAGCGCCGATCCCAGCCTGTCGAACAGGGGTGTCTTCGAGCTGATGAACAACGGCCGCCGGAGCGGGCGCGCCTCCTACATCGGCTACCACACCAACGCCGAAATGCTGCAGAGCTCGTATCACTACATCCCGGGGTTCCCCCAGATCCGGCGCTACTACAACTCCTACGAGCGGGGAGGCACCACGCGCTCGCACGTCGACAGGACGAAGACGTCGATGAAGGATCAGATCGGAGAGTTCTCGGTCGTGGGGGAGGATGGGCAGAGCTACGTCTACGGGCTCCCGGTCTATTCCCGCAACGAACGGAACTATCAGTTCGGCCTGGCCGGCTTGAGCCGCGGACGCATCGACCGGAACCACATAGCGCGCCGCTCGACCACGCCGGCCGACGCCGAGGTGGTGGCCGGCGAGGAGAGGGATGCTCCGTACGCGAGCTCCTATCTGCTGACCGAGATCACCACCTCCGACTTCGTGGATCGCACGAGCAACGGACCGTCGCCGGACGACTACGGCGGCTACACGAAGTTCAATTATGTGAGGACCGCCGGCTCGACCGACAAGACCGACAACGGCGCCACGGCCAGCGCCTCGTGGTATCGCTGGCGCATCCCCTACTCCGGCCTGCTCTACAATCGTAACAGCCTCTCGGACCCGGACGATGACGTCGGGAGCGTGGTGCTCGGCGACAAGGAGCTCTACTTCCTCGAGTCGATCGAGACCAAGACGCATATCGCCAAGTTCATCACCGGCGACCGTGACGATGCCTGGGAGGCGAACCACGACGAGCCATCCGCCTCCGACGGCGTCGACGGCCGTGGCTCGGAAGGCACCAACGTGAAGCAGCGGAAGCTCATCCGGATCGAGCTCTACGCCAAGAACGCGCAGGGAAATCCCGGCAAGCTCCTGCAGACCGTCAACTTCGACTACGACTATTCCCTCTGCCGCGATCTGCCGAACGCGAAGTCCGGCTCCGGACACCTGACGCTCCGGAAGATCTGGTTCGAGTACGATGGGGCGCTCAACGCGCGGATCAGCCCCTATGTCTTCGGCTACGAATACAAGCGGAGCCAGTACTTCGCCACCGAGGTGCAGGGCACCTACGGGAGCATCGTCGGCTTCGCCGATCACTTCTTCGCCGGTGGCGCCCCCGAGCCATTGAGATTCCCCGGCATGTCCACCAGCGAGATGACTCAGAGCGCGCAGAACCCCAATTACTCCCCCTTCATTCTCGACCGGTGGGGAAACTACCAGTACGATGGCCGCGTCCGGCACGACGCGATGAATCCCTGGGTGAACCAGGCCCCGGATCTGGATCAGTTCGATCCCGCCGCGTGGCAGCTCAAGTGGATCAAGCTCCCCTCCGGCGGAGAGATCCACGTCCAGTACGAGCAGAACGATTACCGCTACGTGCAGGACCGCCCGGCGATGGCGATGGTATCGCTCAAGAGCGTGAGCGGAAATCCGTCGCCGGCGAACCGATTCTATCTCGACGTGAGCGATCTCGGCCTGCGGGACGACCAGCCGGCCGGCTCGCCGCAGGCGGTCGAGCTGAACACGCTGGCCGCGATGATCAGGAAGCGGTTCAAGGATGATGGGGAGAAGATCTACTACAAGATGCTCTTTCCCCTGAAGGGATCGCTGCTCGGCGTGACGATGCCGGCGAACCTGCAGAACTGCACCTCCGAGTATATCACCGGCTTCGCCTCGGTGCAGGATGTCGGCGTCGACAGCCACGGGCTCTATATCTCGGTCGGCTCCACTAGCGAGAGCTACGACACGCCGTCGGATGTCTGCGAGGATCTCTACAAGACCTCCAAGCGGGGGAATCTCCGGATCGGGCAGGTCTGCGACGCGAGCGAGGGAGGGTTGGAGGATGACGGCAACATCATCGGCGTGATCACCACGCTCCTCGGCAAGACCGTGGCGCAGGCGCTCACCGGCGATGTCTGCAACGCGGAGAACATCAACCACGACCTCTCCTATCTCCGCGTGCCGATGACCCGCGCCAAGCTCGGCGGCGGCGTGCGGGTGAAGCGCCTGCTGATGTACGATCCGGGCCTCGAGTCCGGCGCGGCGACGCTCTACGGCAGCGAATATCTCTATCAGACACCGGACGGACAGAGCAGCGGCGTGGCGGTCAACGAGCCGGCGACCGGACGCGAGGAGAGCTCGCTGGTGACCTCGCTGGTCAAGCGGACGCCGGCCGGATCGATGGAGCGCATCATCGCCGGCGACGAGCGGGAGGAGTTCGAGGGGCCGCTCGGCGAGTCTCTTCTCCCCGCCCCCTCGGTCGGCTATTCCCGCGTCGTCGTCAGGCCCATCCATGCCGGCAGCACCAGGAACGGCTTCGTCGTCAACGAGTTCATCACCGCGAAGGACTATCCCTTCGACGCGACCTCGCCGATCTACGGCCGGAGCGTCGACGAAACGCAGATCGACGCCGTGCGCGACTGGATTCCCACGGTGCCGCTCGGCCCCGTCTCCTTCGGCAAGGCCAACGTCTGGATGACTCAAGGATATCGCTTCGTGCTGAACAACATGCACGGCCAGCCGCGGCGTATCTCCACCTATGGAGGGACGTATGCCGACACCACTACCTGGTCGATGAGCGCGCAGCAGCAGTACGACTATTTCGAGCCGGGCGAGAGCGTGATGATGAACGACGGCGTCTCCGAGGTGGACACGCCCGGCTCCCCCGGCAAGGAGATGGATGTGACGATGATGGGGCGCTCGGTGGAGGATATCGCGGTCGACGGCAACGTCGAGATCGACGTGAGCGTCAGCATCGTTCCCTGGATCCCCTTCGTGTTCGGGCCGATCACCACGGCCGCACCGAGCATCGCCTACAGCGAGAAGAAGCTGCGCACGCACGTTACCTCCAAGGTGGTCCGCTATCCGGCGATCCTGAAGGGGCTGACCGTCTATCGCGATGGAGTATACCATCGTACCGATAACGTCGCGTTCAATCCGGCCACGGGGCGGCCATTCCTCACGCGGACGTCCGACGGCTACGACGGACTCAAGCTGCAGTTGTCGCCACCGTTCGGAGCGCCGGCCACCGCGAAGCACGTGGGGCTCTATCACACCTATTCCTTCCCCGCATCGAAGGAATACGAGGCGATGGGGCAGAAGGCCTCCAACGAGAGGACCATCATCCTCTCGGGCAAGGGAGGGGTGACGGTGAAGAAGTTCTACGACCAGGGGGTGCATTACCTGAGCATCTCCTACAGCGATCCGGCCGCGGCCTGCCGCATGACGTCCCGGTTCAGCTCGGGAGATCTGATCAGGCTCACGCATTTCGATGCCTCCACGCGGCCGGTGTTCACCGCCCCCGGCGATCGGGGGATCTACCAGGTGCTGGATGTGATCGGCAACCGGCTCAAGCTCGAGCCGGTATCCTTCTCCTCGCCGAGCACGAACGTGATGGAGGAGGTGGATTTCGAGGTCGTCAGAAGCGGCAAGACCAACCAGCTCTCCGCCGCGGCCGGAAGCATTACCACGTATGGACCCCGCCGATGGGCGACCAAGCAGATTCCATGATGAGACCAGCAAGGAAAGCCATGGAGACAATTGCCATAGAGAGGGCCGAGCGTCGCTCCCACGTGGCCGGAGTGGTATCCGCGGAGCGGCCCGGCGGAGGGCGCGGGCATGTCCGGTGCCTTCCCGCGCCGGGGCGTCCGGTGCTTCCGTCCGGCTTCCTTCGGATGCTCCTGCTGCTGCTGATCGGGTGTGGCGCGGCCATCTCCGCGCGTGCCCAGACCATGGACGATCGCCTGCGCCTGGTCGACGACATCAACACATCGATCGCGACGGGTGAACGGTACGTCGTCAGGTCCGGCGGCGGATTCGTCAAGTTCCGCGGAATGAACGGCGAGTGCGACTCGGTCCGCCTGCTCGAGCCGACGCCATCGGCCAAGCGGGGCGATGGCAGCCGAACGGCCGACACCCGGATGCCGAGGGTGATTCGCATCTCGCACACGCCCGGATACGTCACGCTCTGCGTGGATCTGACGCTGTCGCACACGCGGGAGGTGCCGATCGATTCGCATCCACTGGTGAGCGCCCTGAACGACTGGCTCGATGCCGTGTATGCCATGGACGTGCAGGGGCTCGACGGCATCGGCTCGCTCCCCTTCTTCACCTCCTGCGCCTCCACGGTCGCCGCGGTGCCGGCCTACGAAATGCCCTGGGGAAGCGGGTTCCCCTCCTCCTACCTGACGACGCTCAAGGATGCCTCCGGCGCCAGCGACATTCTTTCGACGAGCTACGACATCCTCGGAACCCCGAAGGTCGGCAGCTCGTTCCTCCACTTCTTTCCGACGAATCCGAGCTTCCTCGTCGACCGGGTCGGCGGTGTCGCCCGGCTCGACCGTCAGTCGTTGACGATCGACATCCTCGATCGGGCCGGAGGCGCGTGCACGCTGACGACCTCGGCCGCGATAGGCTCGGCCGCCTGCGGGACCGTCGCCGGCGACGGAGCGTTCAGGGTGAAGTCCGCGTGGACCAGCGACAATCCGGACGTCACCTGGAGTTGTCGCCAGAACAAGACCTTCACCGCGGTCGACGGGAACGGCAACCCGGACATGCCCCAGCGTGCGCGGGACCTGGCCGCTTACTATCTCAACGACAACACCTTCACCAGCAACTACGGCCGGTTCGGCAACGATGCGAGCGGGTATCTGACCTTCACCTACTTCAACAACGGCGACATCGAGTCGGGGCCCTGCTCGACGCGGATCATGCAGATCCTCACCGACATCGTTCCGGGCGATCAATGCTGCATGACGTTCCCGGAGGGGGGAACGTTCCAGATCGACACCCTCACCGGACAGATCATCTACAAGCTGAACGGCGGTTGCGGGGAGTGCTGCAAGATTCCCTTCTCCTGCCTCATCCTCTGCGAGCCGATGGCCGGCCACGAGGAGATGCTCGGCGTGATCGACGACTTCGCGCAGACCTACGCCGATGTCTGGCCCTACTCCTTCACCGAGTACGGTCTGCCCACGGGAGTATTCCCCTTCAGCAGCCACGAGCTCGGCATCCGCGGCAAGTGGCGCCCGGTCAAGAATTCCCTCTACAAGTCGGATGTGCTCTCCGGCAACTCGAGCGGCCGGAGCTATCGCGACGCCGGCGTCTTCACGCAGTTCAGGCTCTTCAACTGGAAGGTCGAGAAGGCCAACGATCTCACCAGGTGGCTCAAGCGCGACTCGGTGACCGCGTACGCTCCCTTCGGCGAAGTGGTCGGACAGCTCGACGCGCTCGGTGTTCCGAGCACCGCGAAGTTCGCCCACAGGAACACGGTGCCGAGGCTGATTGCCCGGAACGCCGAGTATGGGACGGTGGAGTTCAAGAGCTTCGAGGATGATCCCTCCACCCTCACCGGCGCCGCCGCCGGCGTGGTGACCGACGTGGCCCACTCCGGCAGGAAATCCTATCACTTCACTAGCCCCACGGTTCTGGTCAGCGGCATCACGATCAATCAGCAGATCAAGGATGAAGGGCTGCTGATCAGGTTCTGGGCGCGCGGCACGCCTGACGATCCGGTGATCCTTTCTCAGGCCTCCCCCATCCTCGGCATCGCGCCGGCCGACGGGCCGCGCAAGGTGGCCCGCAGCGGCGAATGGGTGCTGTTCGAATACTCCTACGCCGGCAGTCAGCTCGGCCTCGGATCGAGCGTCGATATCACCTTCTCGAGCTCCGGCTGGGTGGACGACATCCGGGTGCAGCCCGGCGAGACGGAGATGAACTGCTATGTCTACGATCCGAACACGATGCGCCTGATCACCCAGTTCGACGACCAGCACTTCGGCCTCTACTATCAGTACAACGGCGAGGGAAAGCTGGTGAGAAAGATCCGGGAGACCGAGCGCGGGATGAAGACGATCGCCGAGACGCAGTACCACACGCCGGACGATCCGCGCGACTGGACCTACGGCAACAAGACGCAGGAGCAGGGGGGCGGCCAGGCCGGGGGGATGCGCGCCGACTGGCCCGGAGCGTTCGCCGAGTCCGGCATGCGGAGCGATTCGAGCGGACCGGTGGGGGCAGGCGGATCGTTCGATCTGCTCGACGTGCGGATCGGGCCGGACGCGCAGAGCGTGAAGGTGCTCGGCGGCGAGCACCCGACGATTCCCGATCCGACGGAGCTCTCCCTTCCGGATATCTCCGCGCCGAAGCTGGTCGATCCGTTCGCGCTCGACTCGACGACGCTCGCGCTCCCCTCGCTCGACCGGCTGCCGGCCGGCGCGCTGCCGGAGCTGGAAAAGGCGAAGGTGCTCGACGAGCTCCGGACGATCGATGGACGGATGCGGGAGCTCGGCGCCAGGCGGCTCGACGGCGATCTCTCCGAACAGGAGCGCGCCGAGGCCGATGCGGCCCTGAAGGAGCTGCAGAAGCGGAAGGTCTCGCTCCTGAAGGAGAAGCTCGGCATGACCGATGATGACATCCTCGAATGGTACCGACAGCGGAAGACGGAGGAGAACGAATGATGTCCGCACGCCCGATATGCTCGATGATCCATCGCATGGCGATCCATCGTTCGGAGGCCGATCGCCGGAGATCGCGACGGTCGGTGGCTCTAAGCCTCGTAGCCGGAGTGCTTCTGGCGGCGCTACTGGTCGGAGCCGTGCCGGCGCATGCAGGACGGAGTCCGCAGGACTATCTGGCGATGGTCCGCTCGATATGGCGCCGATCCTCGACGCCGCCGCCGGCGGGGCGCGCCTACCACTTCGTCTACACGGTCACCACCCGGCCGAGGGATCCGAAGGAGAAGCCGGTGGTGATGAAGGTGGATCTGACCGCCGGAGACCGGGGGATGCGCTTTCTCAGCGACAGGATCTCGGTGTATCAGGACGCCACCGCCTCCTACACGCTGGTGCCCCAGGAGAAGAAGATCTACGTGACCGGCGTCAGCTCCCCGGGGATGGCCGGCGCGCGCGACCGGCGGATGTCGCAGGTCATGTCGCTGAACGATACGCTGCTGAGCATGTGCGAATCGGTGACCGCCGCCGAGCGTGGAGGAGCCGAGACCGTGGTGACGATGGTGATGAACGGCCGGGCGCAGCGCCGGTTCCAGGTGCGGCGGATCACCGTCACGGTCGACACGCGACGGCAGTTCATCACGCGCGCGCTGATCGACTACACCGCCGAACGGGCGGTGGCCTCGGTCGAGACCGCGTTCACGACGATCGACCTCGATCATTCGCCGGAGGCGCTGGCCACGCCGGCCGGCGCGCAGTTCCTCGCGGCCGAGGGGGGCCTACAGCCGAAGTACAGAGGGTACAGGCTGGTCGACACCAGGAGCATCCGATCCAACCACTAGACACTACGACGCCGTGGACACGCTCGCTCGCGCATTTCGCACCATCTTCCCTCTCGCGCTTCTTCTGCTCGCGGCCGGGCTCTTCATGCCCGGATCCTCCCGCGCGCAGGATGGAGGGCGCGCCGCCGTCGATCCGCCGGTGCTTCCGCTGTCGGCGACGCCGAAGACCACGTCCGTCTCCTTCGTGCACGCCGATATCGGCGCGGCGACCGTGAAGACGCTCACGGTGATTCCGAATCCGGTGCCGATCAACTGCGCCGATCCGACGCAGATCAAACGGGCCGTGGTGAACGTCCGCCTGATGATGGGGCCGCTCAACTACGAGTTCGGACGTCAGATCTTCGACGCGACGGTCAACGTTACGGTGGTCTACGTGGACAAGACCACCCACGGGCCGCTCGGGATCAGGCTCTTCTCGCTCCGGATCCAGTCGACCGCCACCCCCTACCTGGTGCCGGAACAGCTCTGGTCGGAGGATTTCACCAGCGGCTACGCGAACGTCGAGCGGATCGACGTTTCGGCAACCTATGCTCCGGGATCGCCCACCTTTCCCGCTCCGGTGACCGCGAGTCTACAGAGCAATATCCGCCTTGAGGCTTCCTACGAGGAGGAGTTCAAGGTCGATCCGCTCCGCCCGGCGCCGGCGCAGGCCGATCCGCTGGTGGAGGTGACCCCGCTCAACGACAGAATCAGCGCCAATCCGGTCACGTTCCAGTGGCGCGTCGGCGGGCAGACCGAGGGGTGCAACGACATCTTTCCGAACTATCAGATCCAGATCCTCCGCCTCTTCAACCGCGATCCGAACCGCACCGGCGATCAGGAGTCGATTCAGGAGACCGTGGACTGGGGGCGCGCCACGACGATCGAGACCGACACGAGCGCCACCTCGATCAAGCTGATGGTGCCCGAGGGGAACGGCTACTACCTCTGGCGCGTCAGGCCGATCGGGTCGAAGTATCCCGGCGGCATCGGCGACAGCAGGAACTGGGGCGCGTGGTCGAAGGCCCCGGCCGACGGCGACGTGCTCACCATCGACGCCGTGACCAAGCAGGGGGTGCCGGACGAGATGAAACCGAGCGTCTTCTTCTACTATTTCCTGACCGACGCCGATCGGAACTGGATCTACAACCGTACCTTCATGGAGGGAGCCGGCGGAGCCGGAAAGATCCGGGAGAAGATGACCTACGCCACCAATCTCCTCCAGCCGACGCAGGAGCAGATGTATGTCAAGACGCGCGACAGCTTTCTGGTGAGCCAGACGCTTTACGACTTCAGCGGGCGCCCGGCCCTCGTATCGATGGCCGCTCCGGTAAAGACAACTCCCGGCTTCACCTACCAGACCGGGTTCCTGAAGCACAAGACGAGCCCCACGCAATCCGAGCTCTACACGGCCAGGCACTTCGACGCCGGAACCACCTCGGGGGGGACGAGCACGTTCGATAATCCGCAGGCGGTCGACGCCGGTCCGCTGGACGCCTACTACTCCGACCAGAACAAGAATCTTCAGATACCGAATGCCGGCGGCTACGCCTTCACCCGGACGCTCTACTCCAGGGACGGGACGAGCCGGCCGATCGAGCAGAGCGGTGTCGGCGCCACGCTCAGGGTACGGAAGGGATCGGGCGTGGTCGACCGCACCACGAAGACGCTCTATTCCGGCGTCTCCGATTTCGAGCTGGTGGCGATGTTCGGGGACGAGGCACCGGTGGCCGAGAGCGTGGAGAAGATCATCACGATCGATCCGAACAAGGTGGCCTCCGTCAAGTATGTCTCCAAGGAGGGGAAGACGCTCGCCACCTGCCTCGGCAAGGGGACCAACGAGCTGCTGGCGGAGCTGAACCAGGAGCGCTCGCTCGGGCCCACGGTGGTCGACACGATCAACGGCAATCCGCTGGTCTCGGATCACGACAAGAGCACCCGACTTGCCCTGACGAAGCCGACCGCCGTGCTGTTCGATTACAGGATCACGCCGGCGACGATCACCGGCGCCTGCGGCAGCTACTGCGCCACGTGCGACTACACGGTGATCATCACGGCGATGAACGTCGAGGACCCGACCGACGTTCATCGCCTCGAGATCCCGATTCCCGCGCAGGCCTGCAATGCCAACAGCGAGCTGGTGCAGGCCTTCACCTGGACGCTCGACGGTCCGGCCACCTACCTCATCGAGCGGCGGATCGTTCCCAACACCACGATCGTGGGAAGCATCACGACGGATAATCCTCGGGGCACCTCCTGGCTGACGCATCATCGCGATCAGGTCAAGGACGTGCTGGAAGGTGAGGCGGCGACCGTGCTCGAGCATGTCTACGAGCTGCTGGAGACCGGCACGCTCGATCAGCTCTACACCTATCTGGACAATGCCAACGGCGGGAGCTACAAGGAGGGAACCACCGGCTACAGAATTCCGCTGAACGCCTGCACCACGATCCGCTTTCCGAAGCCGGCCTGCGATCAGGTGACCTGTCCGAGCCCCCTGCCGAGCTTCGAGCAGATGCTCTACGACCGCTGGGGCCCGAGCGGCCCGGGCTTCAAGAAGCCCGATGGCACGTTCGCCTACTTCGGCAACACCCTGAACGATTACTTCCTGACCGACGGCCAGGGAACGTATCCGGCCGTCTCCCCCTTCGCCGGCGGCACCGGCGCCTTCGACGCGATGATCTCGCACATGATCGCCGACGGCTACGACTGCGGCAAGTTGATGACCTGCTGGCAGGCGCTCGTTGCCTCCTACGGAGCGATGGCGACGATGCACGGCGACGGCAATCCGGATGAGATCAACCCCGACTTCGATCTGCTCGAAACGTTCCTCCTCTGCGCGGGGAAGACCTATGCGGGCATCTCCACCTGCGCGTACGGCAACTGCACAGGAACTAACCAGTACGGATACGGGTATCTCGAGTACGCCTACAAGTACTTCCACTACGACATCAATTCCACTACCACGCGGGTGACCGAGTGCGAGACGGCGTACGGATTCTCGCTCGGTTCGCCCTGGCCACAGGATCTGTTGACCGAGGACCTCGATGACAAGCAGTGGGAAACGTTCTACAACTGCATCCGGTCGTGCACCAGGTCCCTCAGTGCCGACGACGGCGTGGTCCCGACCGATTGCGGCGATCCGGCCGATCAGGCCTGTCTGGAGGCGATGGTGGCCGCGGTCGTCGACTCCTGCAAGAGCTCCTGCGAGAACAAGTACCAGGGGTTCGTGCAGGCGCTCTCCGATGCCTACCGCGCGGGGGGGAAGGTGGTTCAGGGGGACAAGTACAAGCCGAGCACGACCGATCCGAGCGGATGGGAGCAGGCGTACACCTACTATGACATCTCGACCGAACAGATCTACTGCCAGGCCCGCGCGCTCGTGGCCGCCTGCGAGGATAGCTGCTCGCTGACGATCACCCACACCGGCAGCGGCTCCGGACGGCACGTCGACGGCGCCGGCACGCAGGCCGAGCGGGACCGGATCAAGCGGGTGATGACCTACGCCTACCGCGTCGGCATCTACGATCCGAGCGCCGGCGGATGTCCGGAGGGGATGGCGCACATCAGCAGAACCACCGGCGGCGCCGACTTCACCTCGATGGTGGTGAAGCTGCTGAACGATCGCCTCCGGCAGTGGAACCAGATGCATCACGACGAGCAGAACAACTCGACCTCGCTCTGCGCCTACCTGGGATCGATCTTCAACAGCATCGGAATCTCCGGCTGCTCCTGGCCCATCTGCGGCAACTTCTCGACCAGGAAGGAGGAGGATGGACTGCTCGGAGCGCGCCGCGACGGCGACGGCGCCAGAACGTTGACCGGAGAGGACTGCCCGTCCACGTCGGTCCCCTCGATCTTCCAGCAGGGGCCCGGCATCTCCGGCCATTTCGAGATCACCGAGGATTGCGAGCTCCGCTACGTCCGCGTCTGCTCGCTTGGCGCCACGCCGCAGACCGACTACGTCACGATCTGCTCGGACATCTGCGCCGGCAGTTGCCAGGCCGATGTCTGCATCGAGTGGATGCCGCTCGAGATTCCGACGGTGGACTGGACGTTCGAGCCGATCACCTGCGAGCGGGAGGCCCGGCGCACGCTCCGCGGCATGATCGACGAGCAGGTGCGCAGGAGCATCGACGACGGCGCCGAGGCCATCGAGCGGGACTACCGGACGCAGTGCTCCGACCCGACGCACGTGAACGACTTCCTTCGACTCACGTACGATCTCGACTACTATCACTTCACCCTCTTCTACTACAACCGCTCCGGAAGCCTGATCCGGACGGTGCCGCCGAGCGGCGTGGACCTGACCGCGCGCGATCGGATGACCCATCCGCAGCACATGATGGTCACCACCTACGAGTACAACTCGTTGAAGCAGATGGTGAACAAGACGACGCCGGACGGCGGCCCGGTGATGTTCGTCTACGACGACAAGGGGGAGCTCCGGTTCTCGCGCAACGCCAAGCAGATGATGATGCTCCCCGGACAGCTCGGGCTCTATTCCTACACCAAGTACGACCGCCTCGGCCGCGCCGTCGAGACCGGCGAGGCCTACGCGATCCTCGGGCTCTTCCCGGAGCCGTACGTCAACGCGCGGGACTTCCCGACGATCGGCGTCCACGACTGGACCCGCACGGTCTATACCTCCAACATCGGCGCCGGCTACTACGGCGACAACATCGGAGCGCCGCAACGCTTCCTCCGCGGGCGGATCAGCCAGACCTACAACGATCGCGGCGTGAGCACCTCCTACAGCTACGACCCGCACGGCAACGTCGAGTGGTTGAACCAGTATATCCCGGGGCTGGGGGCCAACTACATCGCCTACGAATACGATCTGGTCAGCGGCAATCTTCTCAAGATCAGATACAACGAGCGCTCGGCCGATCGCTTCCATCATCGCTACTCCTACGACGCGGACAACCAGCTCGCGATGGTGGAGACTTCGCTCGACGCGAAGATCTGGGACCGCGACGCGCAGTACACCTACTACACCCACGGGCCGCTGAAGCGGATCGTGCTCGGGGAGGATAACCTCCAGGGGGTGGACTACACCTACACGATCGAGGGATGGCTGAAAGGGGTGAACCACGTCCGGCTCGGCACGACCAACTCCTCCGATCCGTTGACCGATGGACTGAACGGCAGCAGAATGGGGGTGGACGCCTTCGGCATGGTGCTCGGCTACTATGATGGCGACTATCTCCGCAGCTTCGGCGGCGGAGCGAAGCAGTCCCCCTTCAACTCCGCGACCTCCACCCCGTCGACGATCGGGGCGTACAACCTGAGCGGCGGCAACCTCTTCAACGGGAACGTCACGAGCTGGACGAACACGCTCTTCCCGAGCCAGCTCCTGCAGCCGCCCCCGACGCCCGGCCCGTACGGGCTGCCGCAGTACGAGCTGATGACCACCGGGTCGACCTATCAGTACGACCGGCTCAACCGGCTTCTCACCGATGTCTTCACCATCTACGGGGGAAGTGCCTGGATGCCGACGAACGATTACCGGTCGAGCTACACCTACGATCCGAACGGGAACATCCTCACCCTGATGCGCAACGGCTACGGGACGCGTCCGGGAGGGCTGGCGATGGATAACCTGACCTACAACTACGGTCCGGGCGTGGTGCCGACCACGAACAACCGTCTGCAGTTCGTGACCGACGCGCCGACGATTCCGGCCACCGCCTACGACGGCGATCTGGAGACGCAGGGGCCGGGCAATTACACCTACGATCAGATCGGCAACATCGTCGAGGACTTCGTCGATGGCGTCGCCATCAAGTGGAATCCGGCCGGGAAGATCGAGAAGATCAGGAAGGTGACCGGCGTGCCGTTCGCCGATCAGACGATCACCTACTACTACGACGCGGCGGGGCAGCGGGTGAAGAAGGTGTTCGAGGACGAGGCCAGCGACACCGCGCGGATCACCTACTATGTCCGGAGCGCCGACGAGAAGGTGCTGGCGATCTACCAGCAGCGGCTCCATCGCGTGCAGAGCCCGAGCTACTGCAACAAACCGACGAGCGTGACCAACCCGGACAGCGATCAGGACAAGCGGCGGGATATCTGCGACAACTGCGTCGCCGTGGCCAATCCCTTCCAGGAGGATTACGACGGCGACGGCGTGGGGGATCTGTGCGACAACTGTCCGTACATCTACAACCCCACGCAGGTGATGCCGCCGGGGGGCTGCACGCCGACGGCGGAGAACTTCCCTCCCCCGATTCCCCCTCCCCCAACGCCGGGGATGAATCCCTGGACGGTGATCGAGACCCGGCTGGCGGAGCTGCCGATCTACGGCAACAAACTGCATGACCGTTTCGCGGAGGTGAAGCCCTGGACCGACCGGGATTCCTCGGTGAACACGAACGAGCGGATCTTTGTCCGGGAGCTGCTCAAGAAGCAGTACGAGCTGAAGGACCATCTCGGCGACGTGCGGGTGGTGTTCCGCGACCTGAAGAAATCCTTCCAGGGATCCTGGAACGGCGGCACGAGCTTTCCCGGAACGCCGGGCACGACGCCGTTCATCGTGGATATGATCTCCTATCACAACTACTATCCGTTCGGCATGGAGCAGCCGGAGCGGACGTTCAACCAGGCCGGCTACCGCTACGGGTACAACGGCAAGGAGATGGACAACGAGCCGAACGGGACCGGGAACAGCTATGACTACGGATTCAGGATCTACAATCCGCGGATGGCCAGGTTCCTGAGCGAAGATCCGCTAGAACCGAAATATCCTGAGCTCACTCCCTATCAGTTCGCGGGCAATATGCCGATCTGGGCGATCGACCTCGATGGACTCGAGCCATCGACGTATCCATACAGTAGTCCGGAAGGTTATATCTCGAGTCAGCTCCGACAGGATGCCGAAGC
Source organism: Bacteroidota bacterium (assembly GCA_048498995.1). GTDB lineage: Bacteria > Bacteroidota > Ignavibacteria > OLB7 > OLB7 > JBEHWX01. The sequence goes on along the minus strand of JBEHWX010000029.1, from coordinate 1,270 downwards.
ATCTCTCAATAGCGTGAAGGATTTCTTCTCGGGTGCTTGGGATGGAATTGCCGATGGAGCAAACGGCACGTGGAAATCGGTCCAGAACACGGTCTTGCATCCGATTCAGACGGTAAAGAATATTGGTAATACGATTGTTAATACAGTTACCAATCCCCTGGAACCGATCAGGAAGTTGGGTGAGAACTTCGCTCAAGGAATGGAGCTGTTGCGAACGGGCAACAGCTATCAGATTGGGCACATGTTCGGGACTGGAGTATATACTGTTGGTTCCTTCTGGGTCGGAGGCCAGCTCCTCCGACTGGGTGGCCTCGCGGCTTCGAGTCTGCGGATATCCAGATTCGTCACAGAGAATCTAGAAGTTACGCTCATGTCGGCTCGAGATGCAGTGGGACAGACGACACAAGGAGCCAGGGCACTTGCCAAAAAGATAGGTCATGCCAAGGGAGGTGTTTCAGCATTCGATGGGATTGCCTTGACTCAGGCAAATGCCGAGGCACTGATTAAGGATATTATGACGAATCCCGTTAGCACGGCAGCCGGCAAGACTACCATGGATTTTTACAACGCGGCTGGCCAGGGAGTGAGGGTTGACAAAGAAACCGGTAAGTTTATCGGTTTCCTGGAGGCAGGTAAGAGAACGCGATGAGTTCACGACTGGCCAACGATGAGAAAATTCGACCTGAGCTCTTCCTCTGGAGCGGAGCGATTTCACGGCAACGGATCGCCGAATGGCTCACTGAGCGTCGGTTGCGGATTCCGGATGACCTGCTCTCGTTGTGGACCAGAACAGGCGGGGGAGATCTGTTCGAAACCGAGACCATATTCGCACCATTCAGTGGCGATGCCACCAACGATGTGGATATGATGAACGCGTTTCACCGGAGCAGAGGCCTTGGCGCCGGGTATCTGGTTGTTCATGATGGGCTTGCCCTCACGGCAATTCGGTTGGATGATGGGAAGTGGATCCTTCTCGATCGTGACGACTATCGCGAGCTGTGGGAGTATGATTCGTTGGAGGACTGGTATGTATCGTTGCTGCGTGCTGAGTACGCGGAGCGATATGGTCTACCAGTGGTGTGATGGAGGTGGCCGCGCGCGGAGGATATGCGCGGACTGACGGTATTCTATAGTGAATCGGCCGACAATACTCGAAAGCGGCGCCCAATCATAGATTGAGGCGCCGCTTTGATATCGTATCAACCATCTCCCTCCCTTCCCCCTACCCTCCGGTCCCGGAATCTTCCTACCTTTGGAAGACTATGGCAGA